>DATAMR010000009.1:0-93868 GCA_036260485.1 Solirubrobacterales bacterium
CTGGACGCCGGTCTCGAGGCGCACGAGCGCGTGGTCGGCGCTCGCCGACACGACCTCGGCGGCGATGAAGTTCATCTTGGGCGAGCCGATGAAGCCGGCGACGAAGAGGTTCGTCGGGGTGTCGTATAGCTCGGCCGGCGTCCCCACCTGCTGCAGCACGCCCGCCCGCATCACCGCCACCCGGTCGCCGAGGGTCATCGCCTCGGTCTGGTCGTGGGTGACGTAGACGGTCGTCGTCTCCAGCTTCGACTGCAGCCGCGATACCTCGGTCCGCATCTGCACCCGCAGCTTGGCGTCGAGGTTGGAGAGCGGCTCGTCCATCAGGAAGGCCTTCGGGTCGCGGACGATCGCCCGCCCCATCGCCACCCGCTGGCGCTGGCCGCCGGAGAGGTTGGCGGGGCGGCGGTCGAGGTGCTGCTCGAGGTCGAGCGTCCGCGCTGCCTCCTCGACCTTCTCGTCGATCTCGCTCTTGTCGGCCCCCGCCAGCTTCAGCGCGAAGCCCATGTTCTGGCGCACGGTCATGTGCGGGTAGAGCGCGTAGTTCTGGAAGACCATCGCGATGTCGCGATCCTTCGGCGAGCGGTCGTTGACGGTCTCGCCGTCGATCTTCAGCTCCCCCGCGGAGATGTCCTCGAGCCCGGCGATCATCCGCAGCGCCGTCGACTTCCCGCAGCCCGACGGGCCGACGAGGATCATGAACTCCCCGTCCTTGATGTCGAGATTCATGTCTTTGACGGCTTCGTAGCCGTCGGCAAACGTCTTGGTGACTCCATCGAGGACTATCTCTGACATCGGTTTGCTCCTTTATCCCTTGACGGCGCCGGCGGTGAGCCCGGCGACGATTCGGCGCTGGAAGATGAGGACGAAGACGATGATCGGCACCGTCACGACGACCGCGGCGGCGGCGATCGAGCCGGTCGGCGCGGTGAAAGACGATTCGCCGGTGAAGAAGGCGAGGGCGGCGGGAACGGTTCGCGAGGCGTCCGAGCTGGTCAGCGAGATCGCGAAGAGGAAGTCGTTCCAGCAGAAGATGAAGACGAGGATCGCGGCGGTGAAGACGCCCGGCGCGGCCAGCGGCACGATCACCTTGGTGAAGGCCTGGAACGGCGTCGCCCCGTCGACCTGGGCCGCCTGCTCGAGGTCCCAGGGGATCTCCCGAAAGAAGGCGACGAGGACGTAGATCGCCAGCGGCAGCGAGAAGGTGAGGTAGGGGATGATCAGCCCCAGCCAGGTGTCGTAGAGGTGCAGCGCCCGCCACATGTCGAACAGCGGCCCGACGGTGGAGATCGGCGGGAACATCGCGATCGCCAGCGCTCCGGCGAGGATCAGCCGCTTGCCGGGGAATTCGAGCCGGGCGATCGCATACGCGCAGAAGGAGGCGAGGACGATCGAGATCGTCGTCGTGATCAGGGCGATCCCGATCGAGTTGATCAGCGGCTTGATGAACGGGCTGTCGCTGACCCCGCCTTCGAACAGGCTCTTGTAGTTGTCGAAGGAGACGCTGGAGGGGATGAAGCGCTGGTCGGCCAGGGCCTCCGGCGGCTTCAGCGAGATCGAGATCAGCCACAGCACCGGGATCAGGGCGAAGACGACCACCAGGAGGATGGCGATGCTCCAGAGGGCGTAGTCGCGGCTGGTGCGCTGTTCCATCTCAGCCTCCCGGTCGGCCTTCGTCGAGTTTCGCCCCGAAGCCGCGCACGAAGACGAACGCGATCAGGAAGACGCAGAGGAAGATCAGCACCGAGACCGCCGAGCCGAGGCCGAGGTTGAGGCGGCTGATCAGCTGGTTGTAGCCGAGGATCGAGACCGATTCGGTGTCCAGCGCACCGCGGGTCATGATGAAGATCGTGTCGAAGACGCGGAAGGCGTCGAGGGTGCGGAACAGCAGCGCGACGAGGATCGCCGGCTTCATCAGTGGCAGCGTGATCCGCGTGAACCGCTGCCAGGCGGTGGCGCCGTCGACCCGCGCCGCCTCGTAGAGCTGGTCGTCGATCGTCACCAGCCCGGCGAGCAGCAGCAGCGCCATGAACGGCGTCGTCTTCCAGACCTCGGCCATGATGATCACCGCGAAGGAGCTGAAGCGGCCGCCGAACCAGTCCATGTTGTCGGAGATCAGCGGCAGGTTGTTGACGAACCCGGTTTCCGGCGCGAAGGCGAACTGCCAGGCGAAGGCTGCGACCACGGTGATGATCCCGTAGGGGATCAGGACCGAGGTGCGGACGACGCCGCGGCCGAAGATCGCCCGGTGCATGACCAGCGCGATCGCCATCCCCAGCACCAGCTCGATAGCGACCGTGGTCACCATCAGGAAGACGGTGTTGAAGATGTCCGTCCACCAGAGGCTCGAGGTGAGGACGGTGGTGTAGTTGCTGAGCCCGGCGAAGCTGTTTTCGTCGGGGAAGCGGAGGTCGACGTTCTGCAACGAGAGGACGACGGCGTAGGCGATCGGGTAGGCGGTGACGAGCAGCATCGCCACTACCGCCGGCGCGCAGAGCATCCAGGCGAGTTTGCGCTCCGAGCGGGTGCGCGAGGAGTTCTTGCCCGGGGCTCCGGTCTTCGCCTCCATCAGAGCAGCCCTTCCCGCTTGACCGCGTCTTCGACGTTGGCCTTCAGTTCGTCGTAGATCGATTCCGTGTCTTCGGGGTCGATCTTGTCGGGCGGGTGCAGCGCCCGCTGGACCGCGAGGGTGACGTCCTGGTAGGCGGGCGTGGTCGGCCGCGGGCCCGAGGCTTCGATCGATTCCTTCACCAGCCCGGCGAAGCCGGGGTAGGCATCGGTCACCGCTTTGTCGGTGTAGAGATCGGAGCGCGAGGGCGGCAGGCCGTCGAGTTCGACCGCCGTCTTCTGGCTTTTGTCGTTGGCGAGGCAGGCGGCTGCTTCGAAGGCGACGTCCTTGTTCTGGGAGTAGGAGCTGACCGCGAGGTTGAAGCCGCCGAGCGGCGGCTTGCTCGGCTTGCTCGCGTCGACCCGAGGGAAGCGCGCGAAGCCCATCACTTTGCCGATGTCCGGCGCTTCTTCCTGGGCGCTCCCGTAGGCGAAGGTGTAGTTGGTCATGAAGGCCGATTCGCCGGCCTCGAAGCCGAGCCGGGCGGTGTCCTCGTCGGAGGTAGAGAGGCTCGGCGGCGCAGCGCCGCCGTTGGCGAGGCGACCGATCACCTCGAGCGCCTTTTCGGTCGGGCCCTGTTCGAGGTCGACTTCTTCGGGGCCGGAGAGGATCTCGGTGCCGGCGCTCTCGATCAGCGCGTTGACGAAGACCATGTAGCCCTCGTAGCGGTTGGCCTGGACCTGGATCGTGCCCGCTTCTTTGAGCCCTTCGGCAACTTCGATCATTTCGTCCCAGGTTTTCGGCGGCTGTTTGACCAGGTCTTTGCGGTACCAGAGCAGCTGGGTGTTGGTGTTGAACGGCGCCGCGTAGAGCTTCTTCTCGAACGAGGCGGTCTCGATCACGTTGGGGAAGACCTTTTCGGTGACCTGCTTCTTCAGCGGGCCGGTCCACGGTTCGACCCAGCCGGCGTTGGCGAACTCGCCGGTCCAGATCACGTCCATGCCGACGATGTCGATCGAGGAGTCCTCGGCGCCGAGCCGCCGCACCAGCTGTTCGCGCTGCTGGCTGGCGTCGGTGGGGAGGAATTCCGGCGTGATCGTGTACTTGCCGCCCGATTCTTCCGAGCACCGTTTGGAGACTTCTTCGATCGTCCCGCCGGGCTGGATCGCGACGAAGAAGGTGAGGTCGGCGGGGCCGCTTTCGTCGGAGGAGCCGCCGCAGCCGGCGAGGCCGAATGCGGCCAGCGCGACGGCCGCGAGGCCGATCAGGGATCGCGCGGTCCAGCCTGATGTCAAGGTCGCTCCTCCATCGTGCGCCCCTTTCCCAAAGGGTGCAATGAAGAATTGCCCGCGAGGCGTCTTGTCTAAACGTCGGCGAGCAGGGCTGCGAGGGCGCGGTGCAGGCCGGCGACGGCCGAGTCCAGCGGGGCCTGGTCGCCGGCGGCGCGAGCGCGGACGAGGGCGCCCTCGATCGTCGAGACGACGAGGCCGGCGAAGGCCGCGGCGTCCTCGGTGCCAACCCCTTCCTCGCGCAGGGCGGCGGCGATCGGCGCTTCCCAGCTTTCGAAGGCGGCGGTCGCGGCGGCGGCCAGGGCCGGGTCTTCGGGCCGGGCGAGGGCGGCGGCGGCGACCGGGCAGCCGAGGCGCTCGGGCTGGTCCTTGACCCGGCGGCGGAACATCTCTCCGAAGGTCGAGAGCGTCTCGGCGAGGCCGAGCTCGGCGAGCGAGCTTTCGATCGCGGCGCGTATCTCCCGCCCCTCGAGCTCGGCGGCCTCGATCGCCAGCTGCTTCTTGCCGCCGGGGAAGTGGTGGTAGATCGAGCCGCGGGGGGCCTTGCCGCGCTCGGCGACGTCGCGCAGCTCCATCCCGGCGTAGCCCTTCTCGGCGAGCAGCCGGCGGGCGCCGTTCAGCAGCCGGTCGCGACCGTCGCGGCGCGTCGGTTCGACCGCTTTCGCATCGGCAATTCGCGTTATGCCCACGGTCATAGTATAGTCGCCGCCACGATGTATGACCGCGGACATAGAGCGAGCGTCCTGATCGCCTGCACCGGCGCCTTCCTCGTCTTCCTCGACACGACGATCGTCAACATCGCCTTCCCGGACATCTCGGCCTCCTTCCCGGAGGCGAGCCGGGGCCTGCTCTCCTGGGTGCTCGACGGCTACTTCGTCGTCATCGCCGCGCTGCTTGTCCCCGCCGGCGGCCTCGCCGACCGCTTCGGCCACAAGCGCGTCTTCCTCTGGGGCCTCGGCCTCTTCACCCTCGCCAGCCTGCTCTGCGCGGTCGCGCCCTCGCTCGAGGCGCTGATCGCCTTCCGCGTCCTGCAGGGGGCCGGGGCGGCGGCGATCGCGCCGACCTCGCTGGCGATCGTCCTCGACAGCTTCCCGGCCGAGAAGCGGGCGACCGGCGTCGGCCTCTGGGGAGCCGCCGCCGCCGCGGCAGCGGCGACCGGGCCGACCCTCGGCGCCGCCCTGGTCGAACTCGACAGCTGGCGGCTCGTCTTCCTCGTCAACCTGCCGCTCGGCGCCGCGCTCCTGCTCGCCGGCCGCGGCCTGCTGACCCAGCGGGCCGCTCGCGACACCCGCCTGCCCGACCTGCCCGGGGCGCTGATGCTGGCCGTCGGCCTCGCGGCGGTGACGCTGGGGATCGTCGAGGGGAACGACTGGGGCTGGACCAGCGCCGGCACGCTCGCCGCCTTCGCCTCGGCCGCGCTCCTGCTCGGCGCCGTCGTCGCCCGCAGCCTGCGGCATCCGCGCCCGATCGTCGAGCCGGCGCTCTTCGCCCACCGCTCCTTCGTGCTCGGCAACCTCGGCACCCTGCTCTTCGCCGCCGCCTTCTTCTCGCTGATCCTCGGCAACGTCCTCTTCCTCACCACGGTCTGGGGCTACAGCATCATCAGCGCCGGGCTCGCCACCCTGCCGGGCCCGGCGGCGACGACCGTCGTCTCAGGTCCCGCTGGCCGCCTCGCCGACCGCTTCGGACACCGCGCGGTGATCGTGCCGGGGACGCTCGTCTTCGCCGCCGGCGTGATGATCCTGCGCTCGGCCGGCGCCGAGCCCGACTACCTCGGCCTCTGGCTGCCCGGCTCGATCCTGACCGGGATCGGCATCGGCCTCGCCTTCCCGACTCTCGGCTCGGCCGCCGTCCGCGACGTCGCCGACGATCGCTTCGCCACCGCCAGCGCCGTCAACGCGGCTTTCCGCCAGGTAGGCGCCGTCCTCGGCACCGCGATCCTGATCGCGATCGTTGGCGAACCGGCCTCGCTCGCCGCCGCGCTCGACGTCTCCAATGGCGCCTACCTCTTCGCGGCGATCGCCGCCCTCGTCTCAGGCGCCGCCGCGCTCGGCCTGCGCCGGCACCAACCTTCCGATGAGCCGAAAGCCGCGCTCCTGGTCCCCGTCCCGCTCAGGGATGAAGCGAGCCGATCAGGATGATTCAACCGAGGAATTGGCAGATTTGTAGCCGAGAGAATGTAAGGACCATGTGCGCTGAGACCGACTGGCTCAGGCCTCCGGCAACCATGGTGACGGCCGGGCCTCCAGCGTCGCGCGGTCGCTGACGGGGAAGCCGCGGGCGCCTTCGCCGAAGTGCGCCTCCTCGGGCTGGCGCCTCCTTCACGCCTAGGATCGGTCGATGCGGATCTTCTTTGTCGATGACTCGGGCGACCAGACGATTGCCGTATTGGCCGCGATCAGTTTCGAGCTCAGTGAGTGGCACCGCGTCCTCATCGAGTGGCTTGGCTGGCGACGCTGGATGTGGAAGCAGTATCGCCTGCCGACTGATTTCGAGCTTCATGCCCAGGAGTTCGTCTCTGGACGCGGCGAGATCTCCTACCGCGATAGCGGGGGAGTCGTGCAGAAGCCGCGAATTAACAGCGTGGTGGGACTCCGCAAAGAGGCATACCGACGCTCACTTGCCCAGATCAATCGTCAAGAAGGAGTCTCGGTGCTGGCAGTCGCCTGGCAGGGAAAAACTCTCGCCGAAGCGTACGCCTGGTTCATTACGAGACTCGACGAGTTGCTGGCTGATCTTGGGGAAAACGCAATCGTCGTCGTCGACGGTCTCGATGACTCAAGCTATCGGCCTGCCCATCGACAACTTGACATAAAGACTCGCCGGATCATCGAGGATCCACTGATGCAGTCCTCGCGCCACAGTCAGTTGATCCAGATGGCCGATCTGGTCGCCCATGCCGCTTTTCAGCACCTTGTTGCCGACCCCCAAAAGCGCTTCATGTGGGATTGGTACTCCGCCCTCCTCGCCGACTCGGTCTTCGCCGCTGAGTGGGGAGGAGAGCCGATCTGGGGACCTGAATAAAACAAGCCCCGCGCTGGCGGGGCTTGGCAAATCAGATGGACCGTTGATCCGCCCATACAGGCGGAGCGGCCCGCAGGAAAAAGATAGCACCGAGATGTGGATTTGCAAAGCCCTGTAGGGAAGGACTCCCAGCTAGTCAGTCGAGCAGACTGGGCAGCGAACTCCAGGCAGCCTCGGCGTCGGCGAGGCCGAGGGTGAGGCTGCGGTCGCCGGCGGCGATCTCGATCTCCTCGCCCCCGACCTGGCCGAGCGGGGTCGCGCCTAGCCGCTCGAGCGTCGCGCGCTCGCCGCTGACGAGGAAGCCGCCGGCGCCCTCGCCGAAGAGGGCCTCCTCGGGGCTGCAGCCGCGCTCGCGCAGGTGCTGGAGGTCGACCTGGCAGCCGAGACCGCCGGCGATCGCCGACTCGGCCAGGGCGACGGCGAGGCCGCCGTCGGAGACGTCGTGGGCGGAGGAGAGGCGGCCGGCGCGGATCGCGTCGCGGACGGTCTCGCAGGCGGCGGCGACCGCGGCGACGTCCGGGGCCGGCAGGCCCATCGCCAGCTCGCCGCGCTGCTTCGCCAGCTCGGAGCCGGCGAGGTTCGGTTCGAAGGGGCCGATCAGGCCGATCGCCTCGCCCTCGGCGGCGAAGGCGTTGCCGGCCACCTGGGCCGCCTCGGGCAGCTCGCCGACCATCGAGACCACCGGGGTCGGGTAGATCGGCCCGTCGGGACCCTCGTTGTAGAGGGAGACGTTGCCGCCGACGACCGGGACGCCGAGCGCCGTGCAGGCGTCGGCGAGGCCGCTGACCGCGCGGTCGAGCTGCCAGGCGCCGGTCGGCTTCTCTGGATTGCCGAAGTTGAGGCAGTTGGTCAGCCCGAGCGGCTCGGCGCCGACGCAAGCGAGGTTCTGGGCGCACTCGAGCACCGCCTCGATCGTCCCCTCGTAGGGGTCGCAGGCGACGCGGCGGCCGTTGCCGTCGATCGAGACGGCGATCGCGTTGCCCGCCTCGGGCAGCTGCAGGACGGCGGCGTCGGCCTGCTCGGGCCGGCGCACGGTGCGCGAGCCGACGATCGAGTCGTACTGCTCGAAGGCCCAGCGCTTGGAGGCGATGCTCGGCGCCCCCAGCAGCGCCAGCAGCTCGTCCTTGGCGCTCGCCCCGGCCGCCAGCGTCTCGCGGTTGCCGTAGATCCAGCCCTCCGGCGCCGCCGGCTCGAGGTCGTAGAGGGGGCAGCCGTCGACCAGCGCCTCGACCGGCATCTCGCCGACGACGTCGCCGCCGCGAAGGATTCGAATCTGGCCGCCGTCGGTGACGGTGCCGATCACCGCCGAGCCGGTCTGCCACTTCTCGCAGATCGCCCGCACCTCCTCGACCCGGCTCGGCTCGACCACCGCCAGCATCCGCTCCTGGGACTCGGAGACCATGATCTCGAAGGGCTCCATGTCGGCCTCGCGCAGCGGCACCGCGGCGACGTCGATGTCGATCCCGACCCCGCCGGCGCTCGCCATCTCCCCGGCCGAGGAGGTCAGCCCCGCCGCGCCGAGGTCCTGCAGCGAGACCAGCAGCCCCTTCTCCAAAAGCTCGAGGCAGCACTCGAGCAGCTTCGACTCCTCGAACGGGTCGCCGATCTGCACCGTCGGCCGCTTCGCCTCGTCGCCCTCGCCGAGCTCTGCCGAGGACAGCACCGAGGCGCCGCCGATCCCGTCGCGGCCGGTCGAGGCGCCCATCAGGAAGATCGAGTTGCCCGGCCCGGCGGCCGCCGCCCGCACCATGTCCTTGGTCTTGGCGAAGCCGATGCACATCGCGTTGACCAGGCAGTTGTGCTCGTAGGGCTCCTCGAAGTAGATCTCGCCGCCGACCGTCGCCACCCCGATCGAGTTGCCGTAGTGGCCGATCCCGCGCACGGCGCCGTCGAGCAGGTGGCGCGAGCGGACCGAGTCGAGCTCGCCGAAGCGGAGGCTGTCGAGCAGCGCGATCGGCCGCGCCCCGATCGCGAAGACGTCGCGCATGATGCCGCCGACCCCGGTGGCCGCACCCTGGAACGGTTCGACCGCGCTCGGGTGGTTGTGGGACTCGACCTTGAAGGCGACCGCGTAGCCGTTGCCGACGTCGACGGCGCCGGCGTTCTCGCCCGGCCCCATCACCACCCGCTCGCCTTCGGTCGGCAGCTTCGACAGCAGCTTGCGCGAGTGCTTGTAGGCGCAGTGCTCGGACCAGAGCAGGCTGAACATCGCCAGCTCGACGTCGTTCGGCTCGCGCCCGAGCTTCTCGACGATCAGCTCGTACTCGGAGTCGGTGAGGCCGAGCTCGCGGTATTTGGGCGTCTCGACCGTCACGGACGGGGCGCCTTTCCGTCCTCCTGGGATGCAAAAGCGCCCCGTCCCACTCGGTCGAACACCCGCAGCCCGTCGGTCGAGCCCGTCAGAGGATCAACTGCGTGCTCGGGGTGGGGCATCAAGCCCAAGACGTTGCCGCGCTCGTTGGTCACCCCGGCGATGTCCCGCACCGAGCCGTTGGAGTTGTGACCGTCGGCGTAGCGGTAGGCGATCTGGCCGCCTGCCTCCAGCTGGTCGAGCATCTCTTCCGGCGCGTAGTAGCGGCCTTCGCCGTGCTTGGCCGGAATCGAGAGGCGGGCGCCCGTGCCCTCCTCGACCAGCTCGACCTGGTGGCAGCGGAAGCGCAGCTCGACGTTTCGCAGCAGCGCCCCGGGCAGCAGGCCCGCCTCGCAGAGGACCTGGAAGCCGTTGCAGATGCCGATCACCGGCGCCCCGGCCGCGGCCGCCTCGGCGACCGCCTCCATCGCCGGGCTGAAGCGGGCGATCGCGCCGGCGCGCAGGTAGTCGCCGTAGGAGAAGCCGCCGGGGACGACGACGCCGTCGACGCCGTCGAGGTCGCGGCTTTCGTGCCAGACGAGCCGCGCCCCGTCGCCGTGGATCTCACAGGCGCGCAATGCGTCCCGCTCATCACAGGAACCGGGGAACTGGAGGACTCCCCAGATCACAGAGTCTGGATCTCGTAGTCCTCGATCAGGGTGTTGGCGAGGAGCTTCTCGCAGAGCTCGCCGAGCTGCTCCGGGCTCTCGGCCTCGAGCTCGACCATCCGCCCGACGTGGACGTGCTCGATGCCCTCGAAGCCGAGCGCCGGCAGCGCCCGCTCGACGGCCTTGCCCTGGGGGTCGAGGATGCCCTCCTTGGGGCGGATCAGCACGCGCGCCTTCACGAGGCCAATCTAACGGTCGCGCCGGTTGGGGCGCGGCCGGGAAACGCGGTCGCTGCTCAGAACGACTCGCCGGTGACGCGCTCGTAGGCCTCGACGTATTTGGCTCGGGTCTGCTCGACCACGTCGGCCGGCAGCTCGGGCGCCGGCGGCTTCTTGTCCCAGCCGGTATCGGAGGCCCAGTCGCGGACGAACTGCTTGTCGAAGGAGGGGGGCGTGGCGCCCGGCTGGTAGCTGGCGGCGGGCCAGAAGCGGGAGGAGTCCGGGGTCAGGACCTCGTCGCCGAGAACGATCTCGGCGCCGACATGGCTGCCGAACTCGAACTTCGTGTCGGCGAGGATGATCCCCCGCTGCGCCGCGTGCTGGGAGCCGCGCTTGTAGACCTCGATCGAGACCCGCCGCAGCTCTTCCAGCAGCGCCCGGTCGCCGACGATCTCGGCGGCGCGGTCGAAGTCGACGTTCTCGTCGTGGTCGCCGATCTCGGCCTTGGTCGAGGGGGTGAAGATCGGCTCCGGCAGCTGGTCGGACTCGACCAGGCCGGAGGGCAGCTCGATCCCGCAGACCGCGCCGCCTTCCCTGTATTCCTTCCAGCCCGAGCCGGAGAGGTAGCCGCGGACGACGCACTCGACCGGGTACATCTCCAGCTTGCGCACCCGCATCGCCCGTTCGGCGACCTCCTCGGGCACGTCCTCGGAGATGAAGTGGTTGGGGACGATGTCCTCGGTCAGCCCGAACCAGAAGACCGACATCCGGTTCAGCACCTTGCCCTTGTCGGGGATCGGCGTCGGCATCACCACGTCGTAGGTGGAGATGCGGTCGGAGGCGACCATCAGCAGGTCGTCCTCGAGCTCGTAGATCTCGCGCACCTTCCCCGAGGAAAGGAGCTTCAGGTCGGCTAGGTTCGGCATCGGCGCGATGCTAACCATCTCGCTGGCCGCAAAGATCCCCGAGCGGTGTGCGACGGACCTCACACCCCGCATTTAGGAGCCTCTGGGATGCTCCCTTCGTGGCGTTCCCCCCCGAAGTCGACCGCAAGCCCCTGGTGCAGACCCTGCGCTGGGCCTTCCGGCCGATCCCCTTCATGGAGGAGTGCCGCCGCCGCTACGGCGACTCCTTCGGCGTCCGCTTCCTCGGCTTCGAGCGGCCGATGGTGCTGATCTCCGACCCGGAGGCGATCAAAGCGCTCTACCGCGAGCCGAGCCACGGCCTGCCGCCCGGGCGCAACCTGATCCTCGAGCCGATCGTCGGCTCCAAATCGCTGCTGATCCAGGAGGGCGCCGAACACCTCAGCCGCCGCCGGCTGATGCTGCCGCCCTTCCACGGCGAGCGGATGCGCTCCTACGAGGAGACGATGAACGAGATCGTCGAGGCGGAGATCGACTCCTGGCCGCTCGACACCGAGTTCCCGATCCACACGCGGATGCAGGCGGTGACGTTGGAGATCATCCTGCGGGTCGTCTTCGGCGTCTCCAGCGGGCCGCGCCTCGACCGCCTGCGGGAGATGCTCTCGACCGTTCTCACCGAAACGGCGACGCCGGGGCGGCAAGTGCTGGGGCTGGCGCTGCAGCGCTTCGGCATCGGCGGCGGCATGTTCGCCCGCTTCGAGACCCAGCTGCGCGAAGTCGACGACCTGCTCCTCGCCGAGATCGCCGAGCACCGCGAACGGCCCGACCTGGCCGAGCGCGAGGACATCCTCTCGATGCTGATGCAGGCCGAGTTCGAGGACGGCACGCGGATGGAGGACCGGGAGCTGCGAGACCAGCTGATGACGCTGCTGCTGGCGGGCCACGAGACGACCGCCACCGCGCTGGCCTGGACCTTCGACCTGCTGCTGCGCCACCCGGCGGTGCTGGGCCGGCTGCGCGACTCGCTCGCCGCGGGCGAGGAGGACTACCTGCGGGCGACGATCTCCGAGTCGCTGCGACTGCGGCCGGTGATCCCGCTGGCCGGGCGCCGGCTCTCGAAGGAGCTCGTCGCCGACGGCATGGTGCTGCCCGAGGGCACGGACGTCACCCCGGCGATCTGGCTCACCCACACCCGGCCCGACGTCTATCCCGAGCCCTTCGCCTTCAAGCCCGAGCGCTTCCTCGAGGACGGCCCCGACACCTACGCCTGGATCCCCTTCGGCGGCAGCGTCCGCCGCTGCATCGGCGCCACCTTCGCCGAGTTCGAGATGCGCGTCGTCCTCCGCGAGGTGCTGACCCGGTGCGAGCTCCACAAGGCCAGCCCGCTCCCCGAGCGCACCGGTCGCCGCAACATCACCCTCTCGCCGCGCGACGGCACCCCCGTGGTCGTAACCGACCGCCAACCGGCCCGCGAGCCGGTCGCCGTCTGACCTGGAGCTGAGGCTCAGCCGCCGGACTTGGCGGGGGAGTGCGGGTGCTCCTTCGCCCACCTGGCGATCGTGCCGGAGCCGGAGACCACCTCGCCGTCGTCGAGCACGAGGATCGGGACTCCCTCCTGGCCACTGAGCTTCTTGACCTCGGCGCGGTCCTTTTCCCGGCTGCCCCAGGTCCAGGGCATCAGCCGGTAGCCGCCGACGGTCTTCAGCTCGTACTCGTACCCAGCAGCGTCGAGCGCCTTGCCGGCTTTGGCGCAGGGATGGGCAAAGCCCGGCCCATGCGTCTTCTGTCCACACGTGTAGAGGATCATCGTTCGACCTTACCTCAGCGCTTCCAGCCGCTCGAAGATCTCGGGGACGTGGGTTAGGTAAGCGCTGTAGTCGAAGACCGCGTCGAGGTCTAGGTCCGGGGCCGCCTCGCCGAGGAGGTCGCGGAACTCGGTGCGGGTGTCCCAGGCGCGCTGGGCGTTCTCCTGGACTACGCGGTAGGCGTCGTCGCGGGTCATCCCCGACTCGACCAGGGCGGTCAGCGCCCGCTGGCTGAACAGCGCCCCGTAGGTGAGGCCGAGGTTCTCGCGCATCCGCTCCTCGTCGATCCGCATCCCGGAGGCGACGCCGGTCGCGAGGGCCTGCATGTAGTCGAGGCCGATCGTCGCGTCGGGCAGGATCACCCGCTCGGCGCCGGAGTGGGAGATGTCGCGCTCGTGCCAGAGGGCGACGTTCTCGGTCCCCGCCTGCGCGTAGCCGCGCAGCACCCGGGCGAGGCCGGTGATCCGCTCGGTGCGGATCGGGTTGCGCTTGTGGGGCATCGCCGAGGAGCCCTTCTGGCCGGCGGCGAACGGCTCTTCGACCTCGCGCACCTCGGTTTTCTGCAGGTTCCGCACCTCGGTCGCGAAGCGCTCCAAGCCGGCGCCGGCGATCGCGATCGCCGCCAGCAGCACCGCGTGGCGGTCGCGCGGGATGACCTGGGTGGCGACGTCCTCGCGCTCGAGGCCGAGCCTCTCCATCACCCGCGCCTCGACCGCGGGCGGGATCGAGGCGTAGGTGCCGACCGCGCCCGAGAGCTTGCCGAAGCGGAGCTGGGCGAACGCCTCCTCCAGCCGCTTCAGGTTGCGGTCGGCCTCGAAGGCGAAGCCGGCGAGCCGCAGTCCGAAGCTGGTCGGCTCGGCGTGGACGCCGTGGGTGCGCCCGACGCAGAGGGTGTCGCGGTGCTCGAACGCCCGCTCGACCAGCGCGTCGCGGTACTCGCGGGCGCTGGCGACGACGATCTCGCCGGCGCGACCCAGCTGCAGCGCCAGCGCCGTGTCGAGCACGTCGGAGGAGGTGAGCCCGTAGTGGATCCAGCGCCCGCCCTCGCCTACAGATTTGGCCACGACGTCGACGAAGGCGGCGACGTCGTGGTCGGTGACCTTCTCGCGCTCGTCGACCGCCTCGACCGTGAAGGCGGCCCGCTCGCGCGCCTCGCGCGCGGCGTCCTCGGGGACGACCCCCTCCGCCGCCCAGGCCTCGGTCGCCGCCAGCTCGACCTCGAGCCAGCTATCCAGCTTCGCCTGCGGGGTCCAGACCGCCCCGATCTCGGGACGGGTGTAGCGGGGGATCACGCGTTGATTATCCGCGCCGCGAGCACGCCGGCGTTTTTCGCCCCGTCGATCGCGACGCAGGCGACCGGGATGCCGGGGGGCATCTGCACCGCCGAGAGCAGGGCGTCGAGACCGCCCAGGCTCTTGCCGAGGATCGGCACGCCGATCACCGGCAGGTCGGTATGTGCCGCCGCGACGCCGGGCAGCGCCGCCGACATCCCGGCGCCGGCGATGATCACCTTGAGGCCGCGCATGCGCGCGTTCTGGCAGTACTCGCGGACCAGCTCGGGGTCGCGGTGGGCGCTCATCACCCGCACCTCGTAGCGGATGCCCGCTTCCTCCAGGGCTTTGCCGGCCGGCTGCATCTTCGGCTTGTCGTTCTTCGAGCCCATGATGATCCCGACGTGCGGCTCGTCGACGTCGATTTCCTCGAACGCTTCCTCCACGGCCGGCATCGTCGCCGTCTGGGTGGGATCGGGCGGGCCGCTGGGCGCGGACGTCCCGGTCGGCTGGGGCTCCTCTGAGATCTCGCTCATCTCTTCCTCTCGGTTAGTTGGGGACGCGCTCAACGGCGCGGGCGGCGATGTCGGTGCGGACCTGCATTCCCTCGAAGGCGATCCGGCCGGCGGCATCGTATGCGCGATCGCGTGCCTCGGCTGGGCTCGCCCCGAGGCCCGTCACGTTCATTACCCGGCCGCCGGCGGTGACTATCTCGCCGTCGCGCTCTGCGGTGCCGGCGTGGGTCACCTCGGCGAGCGCCGCCGCCTCGGCGAGGCCGTGGATGACGTCGCCCTTGGAGGAGGACTCGGGGTAGCCGGCCGAAGCGAGGACGACGGTCACCGCCCAGTTGTCGTCGAACTCCGCCGAGACGCTGGCCAGGCCGCCGGGCTCGCGGGCGGCGAGGAAGAGATCGGCGATGTCGGAGCGCAGCCGCGGCAGCACGGCCTGCGTCTCGGGGTCGCCGAAGCGGGCGTTGAACTCGAGCACCTTCGGGCCGTCGGCGCCGATCATCAGCCCGGCGTAGAGGACGCCGTGGAAGGGGACGCCGCGGGCGGCCATCGTCGCGACGACCGGGCGGTGGACCCGGGCGACGATCTCCTCGATTTCGGGGTCGCCAAAGCCGGGAACCGGCGAGTAGCTGCCCATGCCGCCGGTGTTGGGCCCCCGGTCGCCGTCGAAGATCCGCTTGTAGTCCTGGGCCGGGGCGAGCGGGACGACGTTCTCGCCGTCGCAGAGCGCCAGCAGCGAGAGCTCCTCGCCCTCGAGGAACTCCTCGAGCACGACAGTGGTGGAGCCGAAGCGCCGCTCGGTGAAGAAGACGTCGACGGCCTCGCGCGCCTCGGCTTCGCTCTGGCAGATGATCACGCCCTTGCCCGCCGCGAGCCCGTCGGCCTTCAGCACCGTCGGGTAGCTGGTCGAGGCAAGCCGCTCCAGGGCTTCCTCGCGGCTGCGCAGCAGGGCGTAGTCGGCGGTCGGGACCCCCGCCTCCTCCATCAATTCCTTGGCGAAAGCCTTCGACCCCTCCAGCTCCGCCGCTGCTTTGGTCGGCCCGAAAGCGGCGATCCCGGCGGCCTCGAGCGCGTCGACGGCGCCGGCGACCAGCCCCGCCTCGGGACCGACCGCGACCAGGTCGACCCCGTGCAGCTGGGCCGCAGCGACGATCGCCGCCACATCGTCAGCGGCAACCTCGGGCAGGCACTCCGCATCGGCGGCGATCCCGGCGTTTCCGGGCGCGCAGAGCACTTCCTCCACCTGCGCCGAGCGCCGCAGCGCCCGCACGATCGCGTGCTCGCGACCGCCCCCACCTACGACCAGGGCCCTCAATTGCGCCAGCGCTAGAGCGCGCTCGACAGATCCTCGGCGGGCATCGCCGCCAGGGTCTGGCTGGTCATCGTCCCGCGCGAGCCGAGCTCGACCGAGACCTTGGCCATCGTCTTCTCGTCGGGAGCTTCGACCACGGTGACGAAGTCGTACTGCCCCAGCGTCGCGTACTGGGCCACCACCTTCGCCCCGATCTGTTCGACCTCCCGGTTCACCTCGGCAACCCGCCCCGGATTGTTCTTCAGCGTCCGAACACCCTCGGCGGTCAAGTTGGTCAGCATCAAATACGTCGGCATCTGCGCCCCCTTCAGGTCGAGATCGAGCCTTCGTCCCAACCGTACTGCTTTGGGCGACTCAGTACGCGTAGTAGCCGGCGTGGATGTGATCGCAGTGGTCCGGGAGGGCGAATGCTGGGCCCGGGCCGTCGAGGTCGAAGCAGTAGATGAGCTCAGTGGGGTGGAGCGGAGGCGACAGCTGGGCGAGGGCGTAGCCGAGCTGGGCGCAGGGGGCGGTGGTCGAGGTGTCGGTGCAGGAGACCCCGTCGACCGAGGCGATGTCCATCGCCCGGCCGTAGAAGTGGTTGGAGACGTTGCCCGAGGCGGTCATCTGCGAGTGGTCGGAGCGCAGGGAGGTGATCGTGATCTGGTGGTCTTTGGTCATCAGCGCCAGCAGGCCGGTGACGCGCTGGTCGAGCAGGCCCGCCTGGATGTCGCGCAGCTCGAGGCTGTTGGAGAGGGTGAGGTTCTGCCAGTCGATCTGCGAGGCGACGTCGCCGGGGAGGACGACGGTCCAGGCTTTGCTGGTGACGTCGCACTTGCCCGCCAGCTGGTCGGCCTCGGCGGCGACGGCGTCGACGTACCAGGCAGCCTGGTTGTGGGTGAAGACGCCGGGGTCGATCCCGCCGCGCGACCACATCATCCGCGCCAGCGTCGCCGCCGAGTCGTCGATGTCGGCATGGCGCAGGCGGCCGTCCTTGTCGCCGTCGACCGCGTATTTGTTCCACTCCATCGGGTCGAGCCCGAGCGGGCCTTCGGTCCGTAGCTGCTTCTTGCTCATCCCGCGCCCGAAGTTCGACTCCAGCCGGGCGATCGCCGCCAGCGTCCAGACCCCGCGCTGGCCGAGTTCGTAGCGGCCCGCGGCGGCCTCGAAGGCGCTCATGTACTCGGCCGGGATCTGCTCTTTCCAGTCCGCCGCCGGGGTGCATTCGAAGACCTGGATCTGCGGCGTCAGGGTCAGGGTCGAGTAGCTGCTGCCGACTTCGTTGGCGTAACAG
Organism: Solirubrobacterales bacterium; assembly: GCA_036260485.1. Lineage (GTDB taxonomy): Bacteria > Actinomycetota > Thermoleophilia > Solirubrobacterales > 70-9 > VAYN01. The sequence goes on from DATAMR010000009.1 coordinate 17,068, forward strand.
CCGGCATTGGCGAGTACCTCTTCGACGTACCAGTCGGCGTGGTTGTAGGCGAAGATCGCGCCCCAGACGTCTGCCGGCATGCCGGCGGCGCTGAGGTAGCGGGCGGCGGCGTAGATCGCGTCTTCGGGGTTGTTCGGGTCGGCGACGCCGTCGCCGTTGGCGTCGACCCCGTACATCGACCAGGTTTCCGGCATGAACTGCATCCAGCCGACGGCGCCGGCGGAGGAGGGGCCGAGGTTGGTGCCGAAGGCGGTCTCGATCGCGTTGATCCCGGCCAGGATCGCCGGCCCCTGCGGCCCCAGCGCGTAGCGCTCGGAGGCGGCCTGGTAGATCGGGATCAGGACCGGCGGCACGCCGTTGATCGCGCAGGAGGAGCTGGGCAGCGAGGGGATCGAGAAGATCCCGGCGCCGGGGGCGGTAGTCGCCCCGGCCGCGGGGGTGTCTTCGGTTTCGGCTTCCGCTTCGGGAGCTTCGGCTTCGACGCCGCCGTCGCCCGCGTCGGCGCCGCCGCTCGGGGGCGGCGCTTCGGTCGCGGGCGCGGGAGGCGGCACCAGGGTTTCGTTTTCCTTCAGGGGCGGCTGTTCTTCCTGCGAAGCGGCGGGGTCTTTGAGGGTCCAGCCCGCGACCGGCGCCGTCGCGGTGACCGCGTCGGCCCGCGCGATCGCGACCGGCGCCGCCAGCGCCGTGGTGGCCGCCGCTACCGCCAGCGCGGCTCGGATCTTCTGCCCCTTCTTCATCAGCCGAGGACGTTGGCGACTCGCCACTGTTTGTTCTTCAGCTGTTCCAGCTCCAGCCGCAGCTCGCTGGTGGCGCCGACCCGCAGCAGCGAGACGCTGACGGGATAGATGCGGTCGTGCGAGGGGGCGGGGACGACGTTGAGAACCTTGGCCTTCGGGACCTCGACCCCGGCGGGCTGGTGCGGCGGACGCTGCAGCAAGGCCTTGGTCACTCCCGGAGTCGCCGTCGCCTTGAAGGCCTTGCGGATGGTGGAGGTGGTTCCCCCGGTCTCGTAGACGACGAAGGCACCGGCGAACTTCCGCGCCACGGCGATCGCGGCGGGGCCAGCCGGCGGTCCCTTGACGTTGGTGCTGGCCGCCGAGGCGTCGGCGGTGGGGACCGCCGGCGTCGAGGAGATCGTGTCGGTGGCGGCGTTACCGGAGTTGCCGGCAGCGACCGGAGCCGCGCTTGCCGCGGGGTCGGCGTTCGAGCCGGTGTCCTGCTTCGACTGCTTCGCCTTCTTCGGCGCCTCGAAGACCGGGGCGGCTCCCTGCAGGGTCGGTTCCGGCGCGGGCTTCGGCGCCGCCTTGACGACAGCCGGCTTGGCCGCGGGCGCTGGCTCGCTTGCCGCTGCCACGGGCGCGGTTGGAGCCGCAGGTTGGCTCGAATCGAAGCTGACCAGCGCATAGCCGCCGACCGCGACCATCAGCACCAGGACGGCGGCACCGAGAATAGTGGAGCGCCCGGCATCTCGCAGGGCGAGGAAGGTGTCCTGGACGGGCCAGAGAACGTCGTCGCGCACGGCGAGCTTGAGGTCCTCGACGGCCTCTGGCTGGCGTCGCTTCTCGCGTGCGTTGATCGGGGTCTGGTCGTTGTCCATCGGGTCTTGCCGCTGCTCTCCCTAAGCCTACGGTGGCTGGCCTAATTAAAGAGCACCTATATGAGGTTCTTGTTTCGGCAGAAACCGCCGCAAAGATGAGCCTAGGCGGCGCTTGCAGCGGGCGAACCGACACGCTCGAAGACGATCTCTCCTTCGGCGGCGTCGACCCGAACCCTGTCGCCCTCGCCGAACTCGCCCTCGAGCAGCTTCAGCGCCAGCTTGTCGACCAGCTGCTTTTGGATCACCCGCTTCAGCGGCCGCGCCCCGTAGGTGGGGTCGTAGCCGAGGTTGCCGAGCAGGGTGCGGGCGTCGTCGGTGAGCTCGATCTCGATCCCGCGCTCGTGCACCCGGCCGACCAGCTGGTTCACCTGCAGCTCGACGATGCGGCCGATGTCGGCCTTCGAGAGGCGGTGGAAGATCACCGTGTCGTCTATCCGGTTGAGGAACTCCGGCTTGAAGGTCGCCGCCAGCACCTCTTCGATCTGCTCCCGGATCTGCTCGTCCACCTGCTCGCCGAGGATCCGGTCCGAGCCGACGTTGGAGGTCATGATCAGGACCGTGTTGGTGAAGCTGACGGTGCGGCCCTGGCCGTCGGTCAGGCGGCCGTCGTCCATGATCTGCAGCAGCGTGTTGAAGACATCGGGGTGGGCCTTCTCGATCTCGTCGAGCAGCACCACCGCGTAGGGCCGGCGCCGAACCGCCTCGGTCAGCTGCCCGCCCTCCTCGTAGCCGACGTAGCCGGGGGGCGCGCCGATCAGCCGCGCGACCGTGTGCTTCTCCATGTACTCGGACATGTCGAGCCGGACGATCGCCTGCTCGGAGTCGAACATGAACTCGGCCAGCGCCTTCGCCAGCTCGGTCTTGCCGACTCCCGTCGGGCCGAGGAAGAGAAAGCTGCCGATCGGCCGGTTCGGGTCCGAGAGACCGGCGCGCGAGCGGCGCAGCGCGTTGGAGACCGCGGCGATCGCCTCCTCCTGGCCGATCACCCGGTCGTGCAGGCGGTCCTCCATCTGGATCAGCTTCTCGACCTCGCCCTCCATCAGCCGGCTGACCGGGATGCCGGTCCATTTGGCGACGACCTCGGCGACGTCCTCCTCGGTGACTTCGTCGGCCAGCATCGTGCCGCCGCCGGCGTGCACCTCCTCGAGCCGCGCCTGGCCGGCGGCGATCTCTTTCTCCAGCTCGGGGATCTCGCCGAACTTGAGTTCGGCGGCGCGTTCGAGGTCGGTCTCCCGTTCGGCCTGCTCGACCTCGCGGTTCAGCTCCTCCAATCGCGCCCGCGCCTGGTTGATCTGCTCGATCGGCTCTTTCTCGTTCTGCCAGCGGGTGCGCAGCTCCGAGGCCTCTTCGCGCAGGTTGGCGAGCTCCTCTTCGAGCGCCGCCAGCCGCGCCTTGGAGGCCTCGTCGGTCTCCTTCTTCATCGCCTCGCGCTCGATCTCCAGCTGCTGGATCCGCCGCTCGACCTCGTCGATCTCGGTCGGCACCGAGTCGATCTCGATCTTCAGCCGCGAGGCCGCCTCGTCGATCAGGTCGATCGCCTTGTCGGGCAGGAAGCGATCGGCGATGTAGCGCTCGGAGAGGGTCGCGGCGGCGACGATCGCCGAGTCGGAGATGCGGACCCCGTGGTGGTTTTCGTAGCGCTCCTTCAGCCCGCGGAGGATCGCGATCGTGTCGTTCATGTCGGGCTCGCCGACCAGCACCGGCTGGAAGCGCCGCTCCAGCGCCGCGTCCTTCTCGATGTGCTTGCGGTACTCGTCCAGGGTGGTGGCGCCGACCGCGCGCAGCTCGCCGCGGGCCAGCATCGGCTTCAGCAGGTTGGCGGCGTCGACCGCGCCTTCGGCCGCGCCGGCGCCGACGATCGTGTGGAGCTCATCGAGGAAGAGGACGATCTGCCCCTCGGCCTGCTGCACCTCGTTCAGCACCGCTTTCAGCCGCTCCTCGAACTCGCCGCGGTATTTGGAGCCGGCGAGCAGCGAGCCGATGTCGAGCGCGATCACGCGGCGATCGCGCAGGCTCTCGGGCACGTCGCCCTTGACGATCCGCTGCGCCAGCCCCTCGACGATCGCGGTCTTGCCGACGCCGGGGTCGCCGATCAGCACCGGGTTGTTCTTGGTCCGGCGGGAGAGGACCTGGATCACGCGGCGGATCTCCTCGTCGCGCCCGATCACCGGGTCGAGCTTCCCCGCTTCGGCCTCGGCGGTCAGGTCGCGGCCGAACTTCTCCAGCGCCTGGGCGTTGTCCTCGGCGTTGGGGGAGGTGACCTTCGCCGGGCCCTGCACGGCCTTGACCGCCCGCTCCAGCTCGTCGGAGTTGGGAAGCAGGTCGGAGACGCCGGAGCCGTCCTCGGCCAGCGCCAGGAGCAGGTGGCCGACGGTGATGTAGCTGTCGCCGAACTTCGCCATCGCCTGCTCGGCGCCGCGGATCACCCGTCCCAGGTTCGAAGACATCTGCGGCTCGGCCCCGTCGCCAAGCGTCGGCAGCGCGGCGACCGCCTCGGCGGCCTGCGCCCGCGTCGCCGCCGGGTCGGCGCCGAGCTTCTGCAGGACCGGGACCGCCATCCCTTCGGCCTGGTCGAGCAGCGCCAGCAGGAGGTGGGCCGAGGCGATCTCGGGGTTGCGCCCGGCGCGCGCCAGCTCCTGCGCGGCGGCCACCGCTTCGCGCGATTTCTCCGTGAACCTGTCCGCCTGCATCAGCCCGTCTCTCCGTTCTTCCCGTTCTCCAGTTCGGCGATCCGTTTCCGCAGCCGCTCGCCTTCGGCGCGCAGCTTCTGCACCTGGGCTTCCAGCGTCAGCACCGTTTCCACCCCGGCGAGGTTCAGCCCTTCGGCGGTCATCTGCTGGATCCGCCGCAGCCGTTCGACGTCTCGCTGCGAGTAGAGCCGCGTGTTCTTCGGCGAGCGCTTCGGCTCGATCAGGCCGCGCTGCTCGTAGGTCCGCAGCGTCTGCGGGTGCATCTCCGCCAGTTCGGCGGCGACCGAGATCATGAACACGCCCTGCTCCTCGTCGAAGGTCGCCTTGATCGTGCGGCGGTAGGTGGCCATCACGCACCCGCCTTCCGCAGCAGCTCGGCGCGCGGGTCGGACCCGTTGAGGGCCTCGGCGAGCTTCTCTACCGCCTCGCTCTGCTCCTCGCTCAGATCGGCGGGGATCGCGATCTCGAGCCGGTAGCGGATGTCTCCGCGGCCCGAGCCCTTCGGCTTCGGCGGGCCCTCGCCGCGCAGTCTTTGGATCGTTCCGTGCTTGGTTCCGGGGGCGACCTTGATCTTCTTCGTCCCGTTCAGCGTCGGCACCTCGATCGTGCCCCCGCGCAGCGCCTCGGGAATCGAGATCGGCACCGTCACCTCGAGGTTGCCGCCGTCGAGGCGCTTGAAGACCGGGGAGGAGGCGACGCGAGTGGTGACGTAGAGGTCCCCGGGCGGGCCGCCGCGCGGTCCGTCCTCGCCCTTGCCGGCGAGCCGGATCCGGGTGCCGTCCTTGACCCCGGCGGGGATGTTGACTTTGTAGCGCTTGTTCTGCTGGGTCAGGCCGGAGCCGCCGCAGGTGGGGCAGGGGTCCTCGACGATCTGGCCGGCGCCGCCGCACTGCGAGCAGGGCTGGCTGATCGAGAAGAAGCCCTGGCCCTGCGCCTCGACCCCGCGGCCTTCGCAGCGGGGGCAGGTGACGGGGGAAGTGCCGGGCTTGGCGCCGCTGCCATGGCAGGTGGTGCAGCGGCTCGACTTGGGGACGGTGACGCTGATCTGGGTCCCCTCGATCGCCTGGTCGAAGCCGAGTGAGACCTCGGTCTCGAGGTCGCGGCCGCGGACCTGCTGCGACCGCGCCCGGCCACCACCGCCGCCGCGGTTGAACACCCCGCCGAGGATGTCGCCGAAGTCGAAGCCGCCAAACCCACCCGGCCCGGTCCCGAACGGCGCCTGGCCGCCCTGGCCGAAGCCGGCGAAGACGCCGCCCTCGTCGTACTCCTTGCGCTTCTCGGGATCGCCGAGGACGTCGTAGGCGGCGGAGATCTCCTTGAACTTCTCCTCCGCCGCATCGTCACCCGGATTGCGATCAGGGTGGTACTGCCGGGCAAGCTTCCGGTAGGCCTTCTTGATCTCGTCCTCGGTCGCCTTCTTCGAGACGCCCAGCGTCTTGTAGAGCTCGTCAGCCACCCGTCTCCTAGCTGCTCACCACGACTCGGGCGGGTCGAATCAGCTGGCCGTCAAGCGCGTAGCCCTTCTGCATCACCTCGACCACGATCCCGCTCTCGGCCCCCTCGACCGGCATCGTCGAAAGCGCCTCATGCTGGGTGGGATCGAACTTCTCCCCCTTGGGATCGACGACCTCGATCCCATTGCGCGACAGCGCCTCGCGAAGCCCGTTGAGCACCATCTCGACGCCGGCGACCAAACCCTCATCGCTCTCAGCCGACTCCAGCGCCCGCTCCAGATTGTCGACGGCGTCGATCAGCCCACGAGCAACTTCAGCCTTCCCGCGAGCCTGTGCGGCCTGGACGTCCGCAGCGACACGCTTCCGATAGTTCTCAAAGTCAGCCTTGGTCCGCTTGGCCAGTTCGAGGTACTCATCCCGCTCCCGCTTCGCGTCAGCCAGAAGCGCATCGAAGTCCTCTTCAACCTCACGAGCTCCGGACTCCTCCGCCTCTCCCGTGGGTGGCGTGGTAGGGGGGACCCCCTCCTGCGCAGTTGCAGGAGGGGGTGGGTCCCCTGCCGCGACAGGACCCGCGGGCCGGGGCTCGTCAGTCCCTGAACCGTCCTGGTGATGCGTCATTTGCCGTCCTCGTCAACCACCTCAGCATCGACGACCTCCTCCTCGTCGGCAGCAGAGCCGTTCTCGGAGTCGCCGCCCTCAGCCGACTCAGCCGAAGCCGCCGCATAGATCTGCTCCGACACTTTCGTCATCGCCGAGTTCAGCCCCTCGAGCTTCGAATCGAGCTCCTCTTTGGAGCCCGACTCGAGCGACTCCCGCACCTCTTTGACCGCGGCCCGCACGTCCTCCTTGGAGGCGTCGTCGACTTTGTCGCCGGCCTCCTCGACGGCTTTCTCCGCCTGGTAGGCCGCGTTCTCGGCGAGGTTCCTGGTCTCGGCCAGCTCACGCTGTTTCGCGTCCTCGTCGGCGTGGGCCTCGGCGTCGGAGACCATGCTCTGGATTTCCTCGTCGGAGAGCCCGGAGCCGGATTTGATCTCGATCTTCTGCTCTTTGCCGGTGCCTTTGTCCTGGGCGGCGACGTTGATGATGCCGTTGGCGTCGATGTCGAAGGTGACCTCGATCTGGGGCATGCCGCGCGGCGCCGGGGGGATTCCGGTGAGCTGGAATTTGCCCAGGCTCTTGTTGCCGCTGGCCATCTCGCGCTCGCCCTGCAGGACGTGGATCTCGACCGAGGGCTGGTTGTCGTCGGCGGTCGAGAAGACCTCCGACTTCTTCGTCGGGATCGTCGTGTTGCGCTCGATCAGCTTCGTCATCACGCCGCCTTTGGTCTCGATCCCCAGGGTCAGCGGGGTGACGTCGAGCAGCAGCACGTCCTTGACGTCGCCGGCCAGCACGCCGGCCTGGATCGCGGCGCCGACGGCGACGACCTCGTCCGGGTTGACGCCCTGGTGGGGCTCCTTGCCGGTCAGCTCCTTGACCTTCTCGCGCACCGCCGGCATCCGGGTCATGCCGCCGACGAGGACGACGTGGTCGACCGCGGTGTCGGCGTCTTTCAGCGCCTGCTTGACCGGCCCGACCACGCGGTCGAGCAGGTCGCCGGTCAGCTCGTTCAGCTTCGAGCGGCTGAGCTTCAGGTCGAGGTGCTTCGGCTGCCCCTCGACGGCGGTGATGAAGGGCAGGTTGATCTGCGTCTCCTGGGTCGAGGAGAGCTCGATCTTTGCCTTCTCCGCCGCCTCGTAGAGGCGCTGCAGCGAGTTCTTGTCCTGGGAGAGGTCGACCCCCTGGTCGCGCTTGAACTCCGCCACCAGCCACTCGACGATCGCTTTGTCCCAGTTGTCGCCGCCGAGGTGGTTGTCGCCGGCGGTCGACTTCACCTCGAAGACGCCGTCGCCGATTTCCAGCACCGAGACGTCGAAGGTGCCGCCGCCGAGGTCGAAGACGAGGATCGAGTGATCGGCCTCCTCTTTGTCGAGGCCGTAGGCGAGCGAGGCAGCGGTCGGCTCGTTGATGATCCGCTTGACGTCGAGGCCGGCGATCTTGCCGGCGTCCTTGGTTGCTTGCCGCTGGTCGTCGTTGAAGTAGGCGGGGACGGTGATCACGGCGCTGTCGACCGTTTCGCCGAGCTTCGCTTCGGCATCGGCCTTCAGCTTCTGGAGGATCATCGCGCTGATCTCCGGCGGGCTGTACTGCTTGCCGCGCGCGTCCACCCGGACGTCGCCGTTGGGGCCGGCCTCGACCGTGTAGGGGACGATCGTCTCCTCCTCTTTGACTTCGGACTCCTTGCGGCCCATGAAGCGCTTGATCGAGAAGATCGTGTTCTCGGGGTTCATCACCGCCTGGCGTTTGGCGACGGTGCCGACCAGGCGCTCGCCGCTCTCGCTGAACGCGACGACGGACGGCGTCGTGCGCCCGCCCTCGGAGTTCTCCAGAACGGTGGGCTCGCCACCCTCCATCACCGCCACGCACGAATTCGTCGTGCCGAGGTCGATACCGATCGTCTTTGCCACTTTTACGCCTACCTCCAGGGTTAGATTGCTCAAACTCTAAAAATCTAAGTGGCAGCATGGCAGATCATGTTGGGGATTGCAAGCAGGCGAAAGTGGGCGCCGGGGAGGCGCCCACTTCCATCCGCAACTGCGGAGAACTAGCGGAGCAGGTCCAGGGCGCTGAACAGCCCGGCGTGGTCTGAGTCCCAGTAGCCGTTGGTCTTGCTACGGCCGGTGACCTTCGAGTCGAGCAGCTTCACCTGCTTGGGGGAGCTGGTCATGATGTGGTCGACCTTGTGGTTCATCTCGGCGTTGCTGCCGGTTTTGAGGTCGTAGGAGCTGTCGATGCAGCATCCCGTCGGTTTGTCGGCCGCCCGCTCGCGGAAGCCGGCCTGGGTCATCACCCGGTATGCCTGCCCGTCGCCCGGCTTGACTTCGGTCTTGACGTCGGAGTTGAGGTCGCCGACGAGGATCACCGGCAGGCCGCTGGTTGCGGGACCGCCCGGTGCGACCAGCTCGGAGGCCTGCTGGGCGCGGATGCTCGGGTATTCGGCCTCGTTGTCGAAGGCCTCGAAATGGGTGTTGACGAAGTGGAACTTCTTGCTGCCGCGGACCTTGGCGTCGACGCTGGTCCAGCCGCGGGTGACGCTGATTTCTTTGCTGCCGGCGACTTTGACGACCAGCAGGTGGCTGAAGTTGCCGCTCTTCGCGCTGGAGGTGACGACGCCCGAGTGCAGCCGCTTGAGGATCACGTCGCGCATCGTCAGCCGCGCGTTGGTCTCGGCGTTGGCGAGCAGGCCGGTGCCGCCCGGGCCGTCGCCGGGTACGCCGTTGGCGTTGGCCGGCGCCTCGAAGTCGAACTCGTCCTGGACGACGACCGGCTTGTAGAGGGCCTTTTTCTCGTTCAGCTGCGCCAGCAGTAGCTGCAGGAAGTCGTACTTGACCGTGGTCGCTTCCGGTTTGCCGGAGAAGACCGGGCCGAGCGAGGGCGGAGCGGTCCGCCAGAGCGCCACCTCCTGCAGGCCGACCAGGTCGGGTTCGTTCTGCAGGATCTCCTTGGCCAGCCCTTTGGCGCGGACCGGGAAGTTGGTCGCTTCGACCTGGCGGTAGATGCCGCCGTTGGCTTCGATGAATTCGGAAGTCGAGGTGGACTGGATCGCCGGCGTCAGGTCGGCGCCGAGGTAGAGGTTGCGCGTCATCACGTTGACGAGCGAGCCTCGGGCCTTGGCCTGGGCGATGCCGGCGAAGGCGGTGCAGGCGAGAGCGATCGCCAGCAGCGCGACCGCCGTCATCCGGGTCGTTGCGGTTCGGTGAGTCAAGTTGGAGCTCCTCCTCGTTGGCCGCTCCCCTCGCGAGCGGTCTGGATGTGCCGGCGCTCCCACGGGCTTAGGACCCGACGCCTTACACCTAGATAACCCAGCTTAAGCGAGTTCGAATCGCTGCCGGGGAGGAATTCCGCTCAGCCCTCGCCGGCGGTGCGGGCGACGAATTCGGAGACTTCCTTCGCCTGCTCTTCGTTGAGGATGCCGCCCGGCATCCGTCCCGTCGTCGTCGAGCTGTCGACGCCGTTTTCGATCGCGTTGAGGACCCGGCCTTCGATCGGCTTGGCCGCTTCTTCGATTTCCTTCTCGTCGCCTTCCGGCGGCCCGTTGGGCGCCAGCAGCACGTCGAGGTTGGGGGCGTAGTTGCCGTCGGTGCCGGCGCTGTAGAGCGTGTGGCAGGTGCCGCAGTTGGTGACGAACAGCGACTGGCCGTCCTCGAGGCTGGCGGGGACCTTCGTGTCGCCGGTCTCGCCGTCGCCCTTGGCGCGGAAGATCGCGAAGGGGATGACGAAGGCGAGGACGACCATCAGGACGCCGAACCAGATGAAGGTGCGCTTGCTCATTGGGCGGCGCGCATACTACTGGCGCTTGCCGCTGGGTGGCTGCCCAGACGAGGTCCCGCGGTTCTCGCGGTACCACGGGCACATTCGGCGTAGGCCGCACTCCCCGCATCGGGGTTTGGGGCGGCAGACCGCGCGGCCGTGGCGGATCAGGTTGACGTGGAGCTCGTGGGCGTCCTCCGGCGGGACGACCGCCAGCATCTCGTCGTGGGCCTTCTCGAAGGAGGCCTTGGCCGGGAAGAGGCCGAGCCGGCCGCCGACCCGGTGGACGTGGACGTCGACCGGGATCTCGGGGATCCCCCAGGTGAAGATCAGCACGCAGGCGGCCGTTTTGCGGCCGACGCCGGGCAGGTCGAGGAGGAACTCGAGCGACTCCTCGCGCGGCGCGTCCTCGGTCCAGCCGAGGTCGGGCGGGTCGCCGAGCCGCTCGAGGATCGCCTGGATCCGCGGCGCCTTCTGCCTGGCGAGGCCGCCGGGCCGGATCGCGTCCTCGAGCTCGGCGACCGGCGCGTCGCGGACTTCCTCCCAGCGCGGGAAGCGCTCCAGCAGCGCCGCGTAGGCGACGTCGCGGTTGCGGTCGTTGGTGTGCTGGGAGAGGACCGTCTTGACCAGCTCGCCGACCGGGTCGCCGTGCGGTTCGGCGGCCGGCACCCCGTAGGTCTCCCGCAGCCGGTCCCGGATCGCCCGCACGCGTCGCCTGTCCGGCCGCTTCCAGCTCACTCGCGCCACCCTATTGGGGCGTTAACGCCGGGGCTACAATTGATCGTTCGTGTCCCGTTCCTTTGCTTCCATAACCGCTCGCCTGCCCAAGGGCTGGGGCGACCTCGCCCGCCAGATCGCGATCCTGGTCAGCGTCGACCTCGCCTACACGGCCGTGCGCGGGATCGCCGACGGCGAGAAATCGATCGCGATGCTCCACGGCCAGCAGGTGATCGACCTCGAGCGCTCGACCCACACCTTCTTCGAGCCCAGCCTGCAGGCGTTTTTCCTGCCCGCCCAGGGCGTGATCGACGTCGCCAACCAGATCTACCTCAACGCCCAGTTCTCGATCGCGCTCGGCTTCCTCGTCTGGCTCTACCTCTTCCGCAACGAGTCCTATTACTTCGTGCGCAACATGTTCGTCGTCTCGATGGGGCTGGCGCTGGTCGGCTACTCGCTCTACCCGACTGCGCCGCCGCGGATGTACCCCCAGTACGGCTTCGTCGACACGCTCAACGCCTTCGCCGGGGTGAACCACGACTCGGCGCTGGCGAAGAGCTTCATCAACCCCTATGCGGCGGTGCCGAGCATGCACTGCGCATTCGCGATGATGATCGGCGTCAGCGGCGTCAGGGTCTGCCGCAGCTGGTGGGCGAAAGGCTGGTGGGCGTTCTGGCCGCTGCTCGTCTCCTGGGTCACGATCGTCACTGCCAACCACTACTGGGTGGACGCCGCGCTCGGCTGGATGGTCGCCCTCGCCGCCGCCCTCGCCGCCCAGCGCCTCGCCCAGGCCCGGCCCGAAGCCTGGGCCTTCCGGGCTGTCGGCCGCACCCCGGCCACGCAAGAGGCCGAGGCGTGAGAACCCGCCTCGGTCCCGAGGCGGGTTCTATAGCCTGACGACGGATGGGACCTTCCGCGCCCCCGCGGCGCAGCAACCGGGCCGGTGCCCGCAACGGGCAAGAGCTGCGTGCGATCGCCCGCGATCGGCTGATCGAGTCGCGGCTGACCCCGAACGCGATCTCGATGGTCGGCCTGCTCGGCAACCTCGTCGCCGCCGCGCTCGTCACCCAGCGCCTCTTCTTCCTCGCTGGCGTCGCCTTCGTGCTCGGCTCGGTGATGGACACGCTCGACGGCCGCTACTCGCGGATGTCGGGCAAGGGGACGCTGTTCGGCGCCTTCCTCGACTCGACCCTCGACCGGATCGAGGAGGGGATCGTGCTCGCCGCGGTCGCCGGCTACTTCGCCGTCCAGGGCGACGACGTCGCCGCGGCGATGTGCGTGGTCGCCGTTCTCTTCTCGCTGATGGTCTCCTACACCCGCGCCCGGGCCGAGGCGCTGGGGGTCGAATGCAAGGTCGGCTTGGCCACCAGGCCGGTCCGCGTGGTGATACTTTCGATCGGCCTGATCTTCGCCAAGGGCGCCGGAATCGGCGATTTCGAACTGCTGGCGCCGGCGGTCTACGCGATCGCCGCCTTGACGATATTCACCACTTTCCAGCGGGTATGGCATGTGAGGAACGAGCTTTCCGGCGAGGTCGCTGCCGTCAAGGACGACGGCGACGCGGCTGGGGACGTGTAACCAGCGAAGCCGCCCGGTGTCATCAGCCACCCAGCGCAATCCAGGAGGACTTCGAAATTCATGAGTGAGAACGGAGCAAACGGCCACGCGAACGGCGCCGGCCGCACGGACGACAAGGTCCGGGTCGCGATCGTCGGCGTCGGCAACTGCGCCAACAGCTTCATCCAGGGCGTCCAGTACTACAAGGACGCGGACCCGAGCGACGAAGTGCCCGGCCTGATGCACGTCGACCTCGGCGGCTTCCACGTCTCCGACGTCGAGTTCGTCGCCGCCTTCGACATCGACGCGGAGAAGGTCGGCAAAGACCTCGGCGAGGCGATCTGGTCTGGGCAGAACGACACGATCAAGTTCGCCGACGTCCCCAACATGGGGATCACCGTCCAGCGCGGGATGACCCACGACGGCCTCGGCAAGTACCTGAAAGAGAAGATCACCAAAGCTCCGGGCGAAACCGCGGACGTCGTCGGCATCCTCAAGGAGACCAAGGCCGACGTCCTCGTCTGTTACCTGCCGGTCGGCTCCGAGGAGGCGACCAAGTGGTACGTCGAGCAGGCGCTGGCCGCCGGCGTCGGCTTCGTCAACTGCCTGCCGGTCTTCATCGCCCGCGAGGACTACTGGGACAAGCGCTTCCAGGATGCCGGGCTGCCGATCATCGGCGACGACATCAAGAGCCAGGTCGGGGCGACGATCGTCCACCGCTCCCTGGCCCGCCTGTTCCACGACCGCGGCGTGCGGCTGGAGCGGACCAGCCAGCTCAACGTCGGCGGCAACATGGACTTCTACAACATGCTCGAGCGCGAGCGGCTGGACTCGAAGAAGATCTCGAAGACCAACGCCGTCACCTCGATCATGGGGCACGAGCTGCCGCCCGAGAACGTCCACGTCGGCCCCTCCGACTACGTGCCGTGGCTGACCGACCGCAAGTGGGCCCACATCCGGCTCGAGGGCAAAGCCTTCGGCGACGTGCCGCTGACCGCCGAGCTGAAGCTCGAGGTCTGGGACTCGCCGAACTCCGCCGGGGTCGTCATCGACGCGGTGCGGCTGATCAAGCTGGCGCTGAACAACGGCGTCGCCGGCCAGCTCGACGGGCCCTCCAGCTACCTGATGAAGAGCCCGCACAGCCAGCGGCCCGACGACGAGGCGCGGGAACAGACGGAGGAGTTCATCGCCGCCAACCAGCGCGGTAAGTCGCTCCCGGGCCAGCCGGCGTCCGAGACGCCGAGCACCGCTTCGGCCCAGAACTGACGCACCGGACTTAGCGCCGAGACCGCGAGAGATCGTCGTATAGGCGACTTCTCGCGGTCTCGGTGCGTCCGGGCTCTTATCCTGCAGCCGTGACCACCGAGCCGCTCTCGATCGCCCAGGTCTTCCCGGTCCGCCGGGCGGGGGCGAACCCGGCGGCGCAGTTCGCGACCGCCGTCTCCGAGGAGCTCGAGCGGCGCGGGCATGAGGTGCTGCGGATCTCGACCGGGGACCCGGTCAAACGGATGCTGAAATCGCGGCCGCTGGACATCGTCCACGTCCACGACCCGTTCGCGCCGAGCGCTCCCTCGGCGGCCCTGCGGCACTCCTTCTCGCTCAACGTCGCCACCTTCCACGATCCGCGGGAGCGGGTGCTCGCAACCCAGGTGGCACGGCCATTCGTCGAGATCTTCTTCGGCCGGATCGACGCCCGCACGGTGACCCGGCCGGAGACCGCGGAGCTGCTCGACCGCTTCTTCCCGGCCGGATACGAGCAGCTCGAGGGAGCCCGCGCCGAGGCGCCCGACTGGGGACGAGTCGCCGACGAGCTGGAAGCGATCTACCGCCGTCTGCTCGCCCGCCGCCACGACCCGACCGGCGACCCGGAGATCCGCGAGCGGATCTCCTCGCGGCCGCTGATCGAGGTCGACCTGCACATGCACACCGACCACTCCGGCGACTGCGCGACGCCGGTCGACGTGCTGCTGCAGACGGCGCGCGACCGTGGGCTGGGGGCGATAGCGATCACCGATCACAACGAGGTCTCCGGGGCGCTGGAGGCGCGGAAGATCGCCGAGCAGATGGGCGACCTCAAGGTGATCGTCGCCGAGGAGGTGAAGACCGCCGAGCAGGGCGAGGTGATCGGTCTCTTCCTCGAGGAGAAGATCCCCAAGGGCCTGACGATGGCGGAGACGCTCGCCGAGATCCGCGCCCAGGGCGGGCTGGTCTACGTGCCGCACCCGTTCGACCGCTTCCATTCGGTCCCCGACTACGAGCACCTGCTGGACATGGTCGAGGAGATCGACCTGCTCGAGGTCTTCAACCCGCGGGTGGCGCTGACCTCGTTCAACGAAGAGGCGGTGCGGTTCGCGACCAAGTACCGGATCGTGCCGGCGGCCGGCTCCGACAGCCACGTCGCCCAGGGGCTCGGCAGCGTGCGGCAGCGGATCCACGACTTCGACGGCCCGGCCGAGTTCCTCGAGGCGATGCGGGGCGCCGACATCACCCGCAAGCACAAGAATCTGGTCTACGTCCAGACCCTGAAGTTCCTGCAGACGACGGGGCGGCCGAAGGCGCCGAAACGGCGGGTGCCGGACGCCAAGCCGGTCCGCGGCGGGAAGCCGCGTCGGCGCAAAGAAGGGCGACGGGCGAGCAAGTCCTGATGCAGGCGGACCGTCGCAAAGGAGCCGCGCCGGCCTCGTCAAAGAAGGCCGGGATGCGCAGCATCGACGACGAGATACGCGAGAAGTACCTGGAGCGGGCGATCCGCGAGCTCAACCAGATGAGCCGTGAAGTCCAGGAGTGCCAGCACTGCCCGCGGGGCAAGCTGATGCCGGTGCTCGGCTCCGGCCACCCCCAGGCCGACGTCTTCATGCTCAAGCACGCGCCGCTGGCCTCGGAGATCGAGGAGGGGGTCGCCTTCTACGGCCGTTCCGGCAACGCGCTGATGAAAAGCTTCAAGCGCCTCGGCATCGATCCGCTCGTCGTCTACGGCACCCTCTGCGTCAAATGCCCGATCCCCGAGCCGGACCTCGCCGCGGGCGAGTGCGTCGGCCGGCTGGTCGAGGAGCTGGCGATCGTGCAGCCGAAGATCGTCGTCGTCATGGGAGAACCCGCCCTCCGCGTCCTCAACGGCCTCAGCGTCCCCCTCTCCCGCCCGATCGAGCAGCGCGAGGGAGAGATCCAGGCCTTCACCCCCACCATCGACGCCCTCTACGTCCCGGACATCGACGCCTCCCTCGACGAAGAGGGCGCCAAGCAGCGCTTCTGGCGAGCCTTCAAGACGCTCGGCACCTGGTACGACGATTTGCCTCCGTACTGAGCGCCGGGCTCAGGAGCCGTCGCGCCTCTGGATGGCAGCGACTGCTTTTGCCGGAAGCTTGGCGAAGATTTCTTCCCGCTTTTTCGGTTGCGAGATCCGGTCTTCGACGATGAAGTTCAGTAGCTCGAAGAGAGCGGACGCGGTTTCCGTGTCGTCGGTGAGGTCCATCTCCCCGGGGTGCACGGCGTTGTTGCCGATCACGCGAAGTGAATCCAGTGCCTGTTGCACCTCTACGGACAGCCCTTTCTGAACCAGGGCAGCGATGTCGTCATTGATGTTCGTGCCCGACTCACCCAGCTCGGAACACAGCTTCTGGACCGCTAGGCGGAGAAGCGCACAGGCTCCTCGCGGGGACTGCATGACGATGGTTCGCGCCTCTTCAAAATCCTTCTGCACCTCTTCGGGCATATCCGGGTGAGGCCGGGGACCACCTCCGACTTGCGGATCTACTAGGCGTCCTCCGATGGCTTCTTCTCGCCAGTAGGAGATGTCACTGCAGTTATGGCACTCACATCGCCAGCAGTCGACATAGCCAATCCCCATGCCAGGGCGCATCAGCAGGTGCTCCCACTCCTGCGCAGCCAGAACTCCGCAGTGCATGCAGTGGAAGGACTCCGATCCAAACTCGGGGGTAACGTGCTCATCCGCCCGCGCCAAAGGGCCGCGCTGATCTTCGTCAGGTACGCCTGAAGCCTCCATGGGGTGCGGAGCCTAGCTGTTGTGAATGCTCCCTCAGCGACTCCGAGATTTGGTGCCCTATAGGGGCCCGAAAGTTCGGAGTCGCGCTCAGTTGCCGGTGGCTGCGGCCTCGGCTAGGGCGGTCATCGGGTCGACCTTGGCTGAGGCGAGGCCGCGGACGACGATGGTGTCCAGGGCGGTGTAGGCGGATAGCTGCTGTTGGGCGTCGTCGCTGTCGGCGGCGGCGACGCCTACGGTGCCCTCGGGCTCGGCGAGGCGGTCGAAGTGGTCGCGGTAGCCCTTGTGGAGGTCGCGGTAGAAGGACTCCTCCTTCGCCAGGCGCTCTGGCGCGTCGGGGCCGACTGCGGTGCGGACGTAGCCGAAGACCGGCGGGGTATCGCGGCCTGCCTCGGCGGCTCCCGCCTCGACCTTGGCGCGGGCGCCGGCGGCGAAGCCCGGGGTCATCCAGTTGAAGAAGACGCCGTCGTAGGAGCTGCCGGCGAGTTCGCACATCTTCGGCCCCATCGCGGCGAGGACGAGTTTCACTCCCGGCAGCAGCTCGCGCAGCTGGGGGAGGGACTCGCGCATCGTCGTCAGCGGCTTCTTGGTGAAACCCGCCCCGACGCCGAGCCAGAGCTTGGCCGGGTCGATGGCGAACTCCTCGATGTCTTTGGCGATCTGCTCGGGCGGGGTGCGGTCGAGGGCGATCACGGCGACGCCGAGCTCGACCCCCGGAGCCGCCGCGGCGAACTCGGCCAGCGTCGCCAGGCCTTTCGCTCCCGGGTGGTCGTTCGACCACATCGAGCCGTAGCCGAGCTCCGCGCAGCGGGCAGCGAGCGGCCGCGCCACCTCCGGGTCCAGTCCCGCTGCGACTCCGAAAGCGCGGTTCCCCATCAAGCGCCGCCTCCTCCGCTGGCGCGTCCGGGGGCGGCGCCACGGCGGGCGGCCTGGCGCTCGAAGAGCGCGACGCACTCGATGTGCGGGGTCTGGGGGAACATGTCGACCGGCCTCACGCGGGCGAGCTTATAACCGGCCTCTGCCAGCTGGTTGGCGTTGGGCGCCAGCGTGGTCGGGTTGCAGGAGACGTAGACGATCTTCTCCGCCTCGCACTCGATCACCCGGCGGACGATCTTCTGCGAGAGCCCGGCCCGCGGCGGGTCGACGACGACGACGTCGGGCTTGCCGGCTTTCTCCGCCAGCGGCCGGACCCCGGTGCGCGCGTTGCCCGCCATGAAGTGGGCGTTGCCGATCTTGTTGCGTCGCGCGTTTCGCTCGGCGTCTTCGATCGCCTCGGGGACGATCTCCAGCCCCCAGACCTCACCCGCCTGCGAGGCCATCGTCAGCCCGATCGTGCCGATCCCGCAGAAGAGGTCGAAGACCCGCTCGCGCCCGCTCAGCCCGGCGAACTCCGCCGCGACCGCGTAGAGGCGCTCGGCCATCTCGGTGTTGGTCTGGAAGAAGGCGCCGTGGGACATCTCCAGCTTCAGGCCGCTGAGCTCCTCCCGCAGGCGCTCCTCTCCGAGCACCCCGGTCGGCCCGTCGCTGCCGCCGGCGTCGTCCTCGACGATCGTGTGCAGGTCGACCGGTGGTCGCGGGAAGCGGGCTTTGACGGTGACTAAGCGGGTCTGGACCTGGCCGGTGCGCCGCCCCTCGCGGACCGCGAGGTTGCGCAGGACGCCGCGGCCCGCCCGCGAGTCGAAGGCCGGGACGGCATCCAGCCGCGCCCACTCGCGGACCGCGTTCCGCGCCTCGTTGCCGGCGGCGGAGCCGAGGTGGCAGTCCTCGACGTCGACGATCAGGTCCCAGCGGCCGCGGGCGTGGAAGCCGAGCGCCAGCTCCTCGTCGGCCTCGCCGAAGCTGTATTCGAGCTTGTTGCGGTAGCGCCACTGTTCGACGGCCGGGACGATCTCCTCGGTCTCGAAGCCGTCGAGGCCGCCGATCCTGCGCAGCGCGTCGTCGACCTGCTCCTGCTTGTAGGCGAGCTGGCGCTCATAGGGGAGGCCCTGCAGCGGCGCGCCCGGGCAGGGCTCGCCGCCGTGGACGCAGGTGTCCGGCAGGCGGTCGGCCGAGGCGCGGAGCACCTCGACGGTCCGCGCCTCGGCGAAGCGCTTCTTCGGCTTCGTCACCTCGGCGCGGACCCGGTCCCCCGGCAGCGCCCCGGCGACGAAGACGACGAAGCCGTCGGTGCGGGCGACCCCCCGCCCGCCGAAGGCGAGCGAGTCGATCTCCAGCTCGAGCTGCTCTCCCCTTTTTATGGGAGGGCTTTGCGGGCCTGTTTGGCCAGCCGTTCGAGTTCTTTCAGCAGGGTGTCGCGCTGTTTACGGCCTTTTTTGACCAGCTCGGCGAGCATCTTCTCGGCGTCTGAGCGGGTCATCCGGCCGCGCTTGACAGCGTCGTCGACGACGTCCTGGATGCGGTCACGGCTCAGGGTCACGCTCTGCTCGAGGCTCTCGCGGAACTGCGCGACGCTCTTGTCGAGTCCGGTCGTCGCTTTGCTGGAAGTGTTTTTGGCGCGGGTTTTGGCCCTTGATTTTGCGGCGCCTTTTTTGGCGGCTTTCGAACGCGATTTCGTCGAGGCTTTTTTGGCGGAGCGTTTCTTCGAAGCCGGTTTCGCGGCCGCTTTTTTCACGGCTTTTTTCGGCGCCGCTTTTTTAGCTTTTGCTTTGGCTTTCGATTTCGCTTTCGTCGCTTTTTTCGCTTTCGACGATTTGGCTTTTTTCTCCGCCATCAGTTCTGCCTCCGGTTGGTTGACCGCTGGGTGGGACCCGACTATCTCAATTCCGCAGGAGGTCTGGCTCTTCCGCACGGAATCGTGCCTGCACCGGGGCGTGGTCGGAGAGGCGCAGCGCACGTCCGTCGAGCGGCAGCTCGCGCTGCTCGGCCGGCCACTTTGTCGGCGGCTCGAGCACCTCGAGGCCGCGGCAGAGGATGTGGTCGATCGCGTCCGGCGCGGTCGTCGGCGCCAGGCCGAACTCGTCGCGCAGCCGCTCGAAGACGCGCGGCTGCTTCCCCGGGCGCAGGTTGAGGTCGCCGCCGAAGACGAGCGGCGCGCCGGCCGCCCACTCGCGCGCCGCGTGGGCGGCCTTGATCACGTCCTCGGCCGCCAGCTTCGGCCAGTCGTTGGTCGCGTGCAGGTTGGCGACGCAGATCCCGGAGGCGGTGCGGACGAAGCCCATCGCCCGGCGCTCGGGCTCGCCTTCGTGGATCGCCATCTCCCGCCGCTCGGCGATCCCGCCGAGCTTGCCGGGGACGCGGACGAGGATCAGGTTCGAGCCGCCCTCGCCGGAGGCCATCAGGTCCGGGTTCTGCCGTCCCAGCAGCCCGCGCAGGCCGCCGAGCGCGTTGCGCGAGGTCAGCGTCCGGTGCGCCTCGGCCCCGCAGGCCGCCGCCAGCGGCGCGGCGAAGCGCGGCGGGCACTCCTGCAGCATCGCCACGTCCCACTCGGCCCGCGAGAGGACCGTCGCGAACTCCTCGGTCAGGTCGCGGTTGACCTGGACGTGCGTCGCGTTCCGCGTCTCGGTCCGCAGCAGCCGCGAGCGCCAGGTGCGCAGCGCCGGGTCGGGCGGGAAGTCGCGCCCGTGGAAGAGGTTCCAGCTGAGGACGGTGAGCTTCATCGAGAGCGAACTGCATCAGATTTTCCCTCCAGCAGGGAGAAAATCTGATGCAGTTCGTCCCTTAGTATCAGCAGCTTGAAGCGCGATTTCCTCACCGGCGAAGAGCTCGGCGCCTTCGAGCTCGGCAAGCTGCTCGACCGCGCGGTCGAGCTGAAAGTCGGGCGCCGCGAGGGCGTCGGCGGCGACGCGCTCGCCGGCCGCAGCATCGCGCTGGTCTTCGAGAAGCCCTCGACGCGGACGCGGATCAGCTTCGACGTCGGCGTCGCCGAGCTCGGCGCCCACGGGGTGATGCTGCGCGGCGACGAAATGCAGCTCTCCCGCGGCGAGTCGCCCGCCGACACCGCCCGCGTCCTCTCCCGCTACGTCGACGCGATCGTGATCCGCTCCGGCTCCCACGAAACCGTCGCGGCGCTGGCCGAGGCGGCCGGGGTGCCGGTCGTCAACGGCCTCACCCCGCTGCACCACCCCTGCCAGGCGATCGCCGACCTGCTGACGATGCGCGAGCGCTTCGGCGACCTGCAGGGCCTGCGGCTCGCCTACGTCGGCGACGGCAACAACGTCGCCCGCTCGCTGGCGATCCTCGGCGAGCTGGCCGGGGTCGAGGTCGTCGTCGCGGCGCCCGAGGGCTACCAGCTGGAGGAGGGCCACGGGGTGAAGCTGACCGGCGACCCGCGTGCCGCAGCCGACGAAGCCGACGCCCTCTACACCGACGTCTGGGTCAGCATGGGCGACGAGGAGGAAGCCGCCCGCCGGCGCGCCGACCTCGCTCCCTTCCGGCTCGACGGCGACCTGCTCGCCGCCGCCAAGGAGCGGGCGATCGTCCTCCACTGCCTGCCCGCCCACCCCGGCGAGGAGATCACCGCCGAGGTCCTATATGGAGAGCACTCCGCCGTCTGGGACCAGGCCGAGAACCGTCTGCACGCGCAGAAGGCGCTGCTGGAGCTGCTGCTCACCGAGGGTGACCAAGGCTCGTCCTGGCGTCCCCTTTAGCCGTGTATCCCGAGATCCACATCGGCCCGCTGACGCTGCAGACCTTCGGGCTCTGCTTCGCCCTCGCCTTCCTCGCCGCCGGGGCCCTGATCTGGAAGCGCTTCGAGGAGATCGGCAAGCCGCCGGACTGGGCGTATGAGATGGGCTTCGCGGCGCTGATCGGCGGCGTCGTCGGCTCCCGCATCTACTTCATCGTCCAGAACTACAGCGAGGTCAAGGACGACCTGCTCGGCAACCTCTTCAGCGGCTCGGGTCTGGTCTGGTACGGCGGCGCGATCGGCGGCACCGTCGCCGTCCTGCTCTGGGCCTGGTACCGCGGCTTCCTCGGCCTGGCGCTGCTCGACGTCGCCGCGCCGGCGCTGGCGCTCGGCTACGCGATCGGCCGCTGCGGCTGCCAGCTCTCCGGCGACGGCGACTACGGCAAGGCCTGGGACGGGCCCTGGGCGATGTCCTACCCCGACGGCACCGTGCCGACCGACCAGACCGTCCACCCGACGCCGATCTACGAGACGCTGACGATGGGGCTCGGCGCCTGGTTCCTCTGGCAGCTGCGCGACCGGGTGCGGGCCGGGATCCTCTTCGCGATCTACCTCGTCTACGCGGGGGCCGAGCGTTTTCTCGTCGAGTTCCTGCGCCGCAACTCGACCGATGCCCTGGGGCTGACCACGGCGCAGCTGGAGAGCCTGGCGATGATCGCCGCCGGAGCGGTCTGGATCGCTATCGTGAGCCGTCGCCACGGAGGCATCTGGCGCCCGGCAGCGAAACCCGCTGGTGCTGTCACCAGCGCATAGCCACAGCGCCTCGTAACACTGGTATCTTGCGCAAAATCTTTGGAGCGGTTCAACTTAGGGAGGATTGGCGGTAATGGCGGCTATTGACGTTCAGAGCGAGGGGCCTTCGGCTCGTACCGTGGGAGCGATCCTCGACGACGCGGCCGAGCGCATCGCCGCCGCCGGGATCGAGGACGCGCGGACCGAGGCGGAAATCATCGTCGCCGACGCGATCGGCGTCGCTCCGAGCGAGCTGACGGTGGAGAGCGCCGGCGAGGTCAACGGCGAGGTCGCCGCGAAGATCGAGCGCAACGTCGGGCGCCGGGTCGAACGCGAGCCGATGGCCTACGTCCTCGGCCGCGCCCCCTTCCGCAACCTCGAGGTCTACGTCGACGAGCGCGTGCTCTGGCCGCGCCGCGAGACCGAGCTGCTGGTCGAGGTCGGCACCAAGCTGCCCGAGGGCGCCCGCGTCCACGAGATCGGCACCGGCTCCGGCGCGATCGCGCTGGCGCTGCTCTCCGAGCGCCCCGACCTGAAGGTGACCGCTTCGGACCTCTCGCCCGACGCCGTCGAAGCCGCGCGTGAGAACGCCGAGCGGCTCGGCCTGCCGCTCGAGGTGACCGTCGGCAAGGGCATGCCCGAGTCGGTCGAAGCCGAAGACGTCGATCTGGTGATCGCCAACATGCCCTACGTCACCGACGAGACGATCTTCGATCGCTCGCCCGAGATCCAGAAGGAGCCGCGGGTCGCGGTGACCGGCGACTGCGGCGAGGACGGCCTCGGCGTGATCCGCGGCGTGATCGCCGAAACGCCTTCCGGCTGGAAACTGGCGATGGAGCACGACACGCACCACGGCCCGGCGATGCGCGATCTGCTGCGCGAGGCGACTACGCTTCAGGACTATGAAGGTGACGACCGGGTCACCGTCGGCCTCGCCCCCTGAGCTGAGAGCCGACGATGAGTGAGGCGCCGACGGGGGCGGAGACGCCCCCGCAGCCGGGCGACCGCTCGGTCGCCGTCTCGACCGAGGAGCAGCGCCGGGCCAAGGTCGAGCGGCTGCGCGCGGAGGGCGTCGATCCCTATCCGCACTCGTTCCCCGGCCGCACCCACGTCGAGGAGATCGAGGCCGCCCACGACCCGGTCGCGCTGGGGGAGGGCGAGCACGAGGACTTCTCCTACCGGGTGATGGGCCGGGTGACCGGCAAGCGCGGCCACGGCAAGACCGCCTTCCTCGACGTCCGCGACATCACCGGCACGATCCAGGCCTACGCGCGGCGCGATGTGCTCGGCGAGGAGGCCTTCGAGCGGGTCGAGGACCTCGACATCGGCGACCTGGTCGGGATCGAGGGGCCGCTGCACGTGACCAAACGCGGGCAGCTGGCGATCGGCGTGCGCGAGTGCGTGCTGCTCGCGAAGGCGCTGAAAGACCCGCCCGACCTCTTCCATGGCATCTCCGACCCGGACACGCGCTACCGCCAGCGCGAACTCGACCTGATGGCCAACGAAGAGTCACGGGAGATCTTCAAGAAGCGCGACGACCTGCTGTTCGCGGTCCGCACCCACATGCACGAGCGCGGCTGGGTCGAGCTGGAAACGCCGGTCCTGCAGCGGCTGACCGGCGGCGCCGCGGCGCGGCCGTTCGTCACCCACCACAACGCGCTCGACCGCGAGCTCTTCCTGCGGACGGCGACCGAGCTGTATCTGAAGCGGGCGATCGTCGGCGGTTTCGAGGACGTCTACGAGTTCGGCAAGTTCTTCCGCAACGAGGGGATGTCGCCCCAGCACAACCCCGAGTTCACGATGCTGGAGATGTTCGTCGGCGCGGCCGACTACAACGGCGTCATGGAATTCATCGAGGTGCTGGTCTCGACCGTCGTCGAGAAGGTGATGGGGACGACGAAGGTGGAGCGCGACGGCGTCGAGATCGACTTCGCCGCGCCGTGGCCGCGGGTGCGGCTGCGCGACGAGCTGCAGCGCGAGATCGGGCTCGACATCTACGAGGCGAGCCGCGACGAGCTGGCCGAGGCGGCCGGCGACGCCGTCGGTCCCGACGACGACTGGGCCGGGGTCGTCGACACCCTGCAGGGCAAGTTCGTCGAGCCGAAGCTGATCCAGCCGACCTACATCATCGACCTGCCGATCGACATCTGGCCGCTGGTCAAGGTCCACCCGGAGAGCCCGCGGATCTGCGAGGCCTTCGACGGCATCGTCGCCGGGATGGAGATCGTCGGTGGCGGGACGGACCTGAACGACCCGATCGAGCAGCGCGAGCGGTTCATCAAACAGCGCGAACGGCAGGAGACCGGGGCGGAGGCCGACCCGCATCCCCACGACGAAGAGTTCGTGCGCGCGCTCGAATACGGGATGCCGCCGGCGAGCGGCTGCGGCCTGGGGATCGACCGGCTGCTGATGCTGATGACGGGGGCGAAGACCTTGCGGGACGTGATCATCTATCCCGCCATGCGTGAGCTGAGCGCGTAGGACGCGGCGCTATGCCGCACCGTCGGCTGCGGGTCGTGCAGAGCACTGCCCCTCCGCCGCCGGCACGCCCTAGCTTGGTCCTACGCACTCAGTTAGGGTGGGTGGCATGGCCGTGAAACTTCACCGCTGCTCGTTGATGTTCGTGAAGATCGACGCGCATCCCTGCTGGAAAGTGCAGAAGGCGCTTGACGAGCAGGGGATCGATTACGAGGTGGTCAAGGGACCGCTGCGTCCCGGCAAGCGCACCGAGCTCGAGCAGCTCTCCAAGCAGAACAAATACCCGGTGATCGAGTTCGAGGACGGCAAGGTGTACCGCGACGAGTCGAGCGACATGGCCAAGCGGATCCGCGCCGGCGAGCTTTTCTCCTAAGCGGCGACCACGAGGGTCAGCTGCAGCCACTTGAATTGGCAATCGGCGTCGGCGAACCCGGCCGCGCGTAGCCAGTCGAGCTGATCGTGGAGGTCGGCCAGGCGGTCGGCCGGGTCGTCCTCGGGGCGGCCGATCTCGTGGCGGAAGCGCTCGTGCAGGTCGGGGGTGGGGGCCTTGACGAGGTCGAGGTTGGCGAAGACGCCCCCGGATACGAGGAGCGAGCGGATCTCGGCGAAGAGCGTTCGCTTGCGGTCGTCCTCGAGGTGGTGGATCGCGAGGCCGGAGACGATCGCGTCGAACGGGCCGTCCGCGGGGAGGGGCTTGCGCAGGTCGTGGAGGCGGAACTCGACACCTGCCTCGCCGTCGAAGCGCTCCCGGGCGCGGGCGAGCATCGGCTCGGAGGAGTCGAGGCCGATCGCCTTGGCGTCGGGATGCGCCGAGCGCAGGAGGGAGACGAGGCGGCCGTCGCCGGTCCCCAGGTCGAGAAAACGATCGACCCGTTCGGGGAGCGCTTGGAGGAGCATCGCCTCCGCCGTCTGGCGGTGGGGGATCTCGCGCGAGAGGTACTCGGCGACGCGCTTTGGGTCGGACCACTCCTGCATCGCGGTCAGACGGTGGAGCGCAGCAGGCCGCCGTCGATCGGGATCACCGTGCCGGTGATGTAGGCGGCGCGCCGGGAGCAGAGGAAGGCGACGAGGTCGCCGTACTCCTCGACGGTGCCGAGCCGGCCGGCTGGGACTTCCTGCCGCGCAGCCGCTTCGACATTCTCCAGCGAGCCGCCGAGCTCGGCCATGCGGTCGGTGGCGAAGCGGCCGGTGGCGACGGTGTTGACGGTGATCCCGTCGCCGGCGACCTCGCGCGCGAGCGTCTTCAGGAAGCCGACGGTGGCCATGCGGTGGGCGTTGGAGAGGCCGAGCGCGGGGTTGATCTCGATCGTCGTGGTGGAGCCGACGTTGACGATCCGCCCCCAGCCGGCGTCGCGCATGCCGGGGACGGCGGCGCCTGCGAGGACGCGAGGGGCGAGCACCAGCGAGCGGTAGGCCGCCTCCCATTCCTCGAAGCCATGGTCGAGCGCGCCGCCCGGGGGAGGCCCGCCGGTGTTCGTGACGAGGATGTCGACGGAGCCGAGCGCCTCGGCGACCTCGAGCGGCAGCCCCGCGAGGCGATCGAGGTCGGTCGCGTCGGCGACGAACGCAGAGGCCCCCTCGCCGATCGCGGCGACGGCCTCGTCCAAGCGCTCCTGCGAGCGGCTGGCCAGGGCGACCCGAGCCCCTTCCCGCGCCAGGGCCAAGGCAACGCCCCGCCCGATCCCCTTGCTGGCGCCCATCACCAGAGCGACTTTCCCCTCTATCCCAAGCTCCACGCCCCAACCCTAGCTGCGCCGAGGATGCTCAGAACCCCCTGCGCGGGTATCGTTCTCCCCGAGCGCCCGTAGCTCAGTGGTCAACGGTTCCTTACGGGGGGCCAAAGAGCGTCGGTCTTTCAAGCCGAAGGTCGCCGGTTCGAATCCGGTCGGGCGCATTCCTCGGTCGTTGAGCTGCCGCAACCGGCTCTTTGATCAGTGGGCATCCGGATAGGGGCCGCCGAATTGCCGCACAAGTTGGTCGAGCCCGCCGGCTTCTTCCCATTCAGCGAAGTTGCCGTTGGCGGTTTCCGTCCAGACAGCCGTAAGCCCAGCCTCATCGAAGCGATCGCGGACTTCTTCAGCGGTCATCAGAGACTGGTTCACGAAGGTCCTCAGTCGAATCGGAATGTCGACCGCCTTCAGCATCTTCAGGATCTCGATGTCCAAGCCGCTGTAGCCGATCACCAGCAGATCGATATTTGGAGCCGCTCGAAGTCTGTTGGTGATCCACCATTCATGGCGGGATGGCAGCACTAGCCGGTCTTTCGGACCCTCAGGAATAGCCAAGGCGGGATAGCGGTCGCGACCATCACCGGGACCGCGAATCTTCTCTAAGTCGGCTTCCGGCGCATAGCAACGTAGTTCGTGGTCTTGGGTCCGCAACTCCTCGGTTGGGGGGTACGGGTCTAATGGATAGGACATCTCGTAGACCCAATTCACCGAGCCATGCAGCTTGATCAGCGACCAGTTCTTGGCTTCGGAGATGTAGTCCTCAAAATCGTTCAGTGGATGGTGAGCCGCTAGACGACGATCGAGAAGAACGTCGTAGTTGAGCGTCATGAAGCAGACGTGGGGCAAACGTAGAAGGCGCTCGATTAGGCGGTCATAACGAAAGACCTGCCGGTAATGCTCCTCGCTGACCGAGTGCAGCAGATGCTGGAGGTAGGGAGGTACTGAATAGGCCATCCGGCGGTGGTGAACGTGCTCGGAGTGACGCAGGGAATGGAGCACCTGCTCGATGCTGAGAGCATCGTCCCCCGCGCATTCCTCAGCTATGTAGCGGCCTGCTTGATGCGCGAGGTCGTGTTCCTGAAGGAGATCGCCATAGTCGTATTCATCGAACAAGTCGACGGTTAGCGGTGGGCGTAGCTTTCCCCATGCACCTCCAGCGCCTCGTGATGCTCCAGCGCCCAAGATCACCACCAAAGGAACTTCAGTTCGGTCTATCGCTTCCGCCATTGCCAGGAACCTATCCGGGTTCAAGGAGGGACTTGAAGGAGATCGCAAGGCTTTGGAGCCACCGGCGCAGACGGCCCTCTCCGGTGGCAAGGAGGCATGCAGGGAAAGCTCGGCGGGCCAACCTTCTCCACCGAGTGCAGTCTCGCCGCCTACCTCGCCGTCAGCGACAGGACCGTCCGCAACTGGATCAGGCGCGGCGAGCTGCCCAGCTACAAGCTCGGCGCATCCAGAAGGAGCGACCCGGCCGACGTTGCGACATTCCTTGAGCAGCGGAGGGAGGAGGCGGCATGAGGCGCGACCATCCGGGCGGGTTGTGTGGGTCGCCAGGCACACCGGCCGTGACGGTCGCCGCCACATCGCCAAGCCGACCTGGAACCGCGGCAAAGGTACCTTCAGGCGGGGCAGACGCGCAGAAAGCAGTCGACGAGGCCTACGGCCTCTCGGATCGGCCGGACACCCTGGGCGACTACGCGGCGACCTGGACCGAGCGCCACCCACGATCCGAACGCACCAACGCAACGAACGACCACCGCATCAGCCGAGTTGCCGACGTGGAGATCGAGGGGCATCCCGCTGAAGGACTGGCCACTGTGCGAGTTGCGCCGACGCCACACCCTTGCCCTGGTCGACCACATGCTCAGGACCGAAGTTGATCTGAGCTTCGAGCATCCAGGCGAGGGTAGTCGCCAGATGTTCTGTAGGTCGCATTGGTGGCATCACTGCCGCGATCCCGCTTCCCGAGCCACCGCCCGTCGTCCTTTCAATTCGGAGGAATTTCGCTTATTGGGGGGCGGGAGCGGGCCGTTGGATCGTCTCCCCTGGCTACCAAGCGCCGTCCGGGTTTCACGGACCCAATGCTCCCTCTACGTGCACCTAAGAGCTTGAAGGACTTCGCGTGGCTTCAAGTCGACCAACTGATTGATGGTTCGCTCGGCGCTGTCGTCTGATTTCTCGATGTTGACCATCATCCCCTGGCTGCGAAGCACGTTGAGCACTGCGCGCAGCCGGCGTTTGCGGTCTTGTCCCCACAGGTTCGAGGCCCGAACCTTTCGTTCAGTGGGATCGAGCGGCCTAAGGTGAGAGGACAGCGCCGCCTTTGCGTAGACGCCTAGGTCGAGGTCGGTGAGGAGACTACGATCTACGGCCTCGACGAACTGGTGGCCGGCTCGGATCATTGCCGTCGTCTCCTTCATATGCGGCTCGCCACTGACGAGGCTCATTTGGAGTTTGTCGATGTCGAGCCCCGCGTACTCGTCCTTGATGGCGCCCCTGTTCTGGCGCAGCGCGGCGACCACGGCGCCGTCCGGAGTGGTGTTGGAACGGGTGTGAATTAGGCGATGGCGCCAGACCCGACCAACATTCAGAAGTGCCCATGCAGAACTGCCCTTCTGACCGGCAAGCTGAGCAAGCTCCTCGAAGCGTGCCCTGGAATCTGCCGCTCCTTCGATGGCATTGCGACTCGCCTCGGATTGGACAATCGTGGGTTCGGCCAAGAGGTCCTGCGTGTAAGCGTCGATGCAGTCGAAGAGCAGCGCGAATGCGGCGCGGGCGGCGAAACCGCGGCTTCTCGCCGCTGACTTCGCTGTGCTCTGAGGATTCCAGCTAGCAGGCATGCCTGGGCGTTGTTTTGCGATGCCGTCTTCGATGGCGTCGAGCCCGACCAAGATCGTGATCAGAAAGTGGTTGGCTTGACCCAGCGATTCCTTGAACGCTCGTCGAGGCGGCGAAGTCTCCAGTGAAAGGTGCATCGATGCGCCCGGCACGACTTGAACGCGCATCTCCGGCTTTAAGGGGTCCCGTAGGACGACTGAAGGCCGGCGTTTACCAGTTAACCACGGACGCGTTTTCAGTCTAGAACGATGGTGATCTGGGGTGGCGACTACGATTTCTAGCCATGCAGGTAATCGACGAGACCCTGATTGCCGAGGCCGGGCGCCGCCTGGCTGCGGCTGCACCGGACGCGCAGGTCATCTTGTTTGGCTCTCATGCTCGCGGAGAGGCCAGTCCCCACAGCGATGTCGATTTTCTTATTGTCGAGCCGGAGGTTGCTAACGAGGCCGAGGAGTCGGTGCGCCTCCATCGCACCCTCCGAGATCTGCGCGTGCCGGCTGATGTCATCGTTGTCAGCCGCGATTACGCGGAGCGCTGGCGGGGGGTGCGTGGGGGCCTTGTCCATGCGGCTCTTACGCAGGGCCGGGTTCTGGCCGGATGAACGCTGCGCCGGATCTTCCCGGCGATTTTCTTGCTCTTGCCCGTGAGGACCTTGCTGCTGCCGAGGCGCTCGACAGAGCGGAGCGGGTGTCAGATGCGCCGGTCGGGTTCCATGCCCAGCAGGCCGTCGAGAAGGCGCTGAAGGCGGCGATCGCAAGTCGCGATAAGGAATTTCCTTTCACCCACGATCTCGGCCTTCTCATGCAGCTCTGCCAAGACGCCGGGCTTGAGCTGCCTGCTGGTCTCACCGACGCTGATCGTCTCACTCCGTACGCTGCAGCTGTTCGCTACGGCCTTGGGGACCCGGGCGCAGTTGCTCCCGCTGATGCTCTGCGTTGGGCTGCGCTCGCCATCGAGTGGGCTGACACTCAGCTTCGCTCAGATTCTTAGTCACATCCCGGTCGCATCGCCAACTCAAGGCCGCTCCCCAAGCCAACGCCCTCCTCCTTTCAAGCCGAAGGTCGCGGGTCGACTCCCCCTCCGCCGACAACCTGAGCAGCTTTGAAATGGGCGTCTACCCACCCGAAACAGTCAGGTCTTGACTGCACTGCTTTGGCATTTTCTCTTTAATAAGCTCCGCTTATGGGTAGGCGGACGGCGTCGCGGGGTGGGCTTTCAAACGGGTTCGTGACCGATCGGTTCTCTGGTCGTCAGCGCTACGCGGTGTCAAGCGAGCGGATCATCAGGTCGGCCGAGGAGCGTGCGCTTTTCACACGGCGCTATGGGCAGTTCCCCCGCAGGGTCGTCGACTGGAAGGCCGTGGCCTCCGGCCAGCGTTCCAACCCTAGGTTGCTGACCGATGCGCTGCGGAAGCCGATCGCGCGATTGACGAGATCCCGCGTTCCCGGCTGGTGTGGATTCATCGTGACCGTCGAGGGGGATGACGGTATGACCTGGTCCGCGGCCGCGGCCGACGAGATGGTCAAGGACCACTCGGATATCCCCCGTCACCACATCGTGCCCGAGCCCCGAGCCGACGGGCTCCCGAGGATCGTCGAGTTGCTGCCCAAGCGACGGCTGTTCGCTCTCGCTCAAGAGGTGGAAGCCGTGGATTCACTGAGCACCTGGCGGCCACGGTCGGTATTTCTCGCCTTCGTGGCCCTGCTTGCGGTGGGGGCCCTGACTGCGCTGGTTCAGTTCATGACCCAGAGCCTCGACGGCTTCGGGGTCCTGGTGCCAGGCTTCGGTGCGCTGTTGGTGGTACTGGCGCTTGTGAGCCAGGAGGCCTCGTTCCCGCTCAAACGTTCCGAGAGGGCCGCCGACGAGAGGCGACTCCTGGACGCGCTCGCGACGGCCGAGGTCGAACGTCCACAGAAGTGGACCGCGCTGATCGAGCGGCTCAGCGAGGAGCTTGCCGAATCGACCCGAGATCGAGCCGTGATCGTCGATGACTTCGATCGAATCGACCCCCTGACCCGCGAGACCATCCGCCATTTCCTCACCCATCGCCTGGAGCCGACCAGCGCGCACGAGGTCTGGGTCGTGTTCGAGGACGCCGGCCTGGCGTCGCTCAGCAAGGAGATAAGCATCAGGCGCACCTGGGCTCGACGAACGCGCCGGGTACGCCTCGAGCTCCTCCGCCAGACCCTTCTCGACGAAGAGGCGATCAGGCGCCTCGCCGCCGAAGTCGGCAGGCCGGACCGATCCGATTTTCGGCTCGTCAAGTCGATCGCAGGCGAGGACTCCGGCGCGGCCGAGGAGTACGCCAGGCTTCTCGACGGAGCATTCGGCGCGCAGGACTTCGACGTTCGGCCCTACGGCCCGTTGGAGCTGGCGTACCTGCTCGCGATACAGCACAGAACCGGCGCTTGGGCATACCGCGAGCACGACCTCGTCAGCGACCTCAGCTCCACGAGATCGTCGGCGCATCCGGACGTCCTGCAGATGCTCCTTCCAGAGGCAAGCCTGAACCGCAGCGAGGTGTTCGATGCGGTCGAGCGGCTGAAGGCGGATCTCGGACGCATGCTGGACCCCGATCGCCTCGCCAACCGGGAAATCGAACTGGTCACCGAGGCCGCCGACATCCTGATCGAGCGCCGAGCTCAGTACGAGCTGCCGGCCAAAGACGTGGTTCATCTCTACTGGGCGCTCCACTGGTACTCGAAGCTGGTCGGAGCGCCGAACGTCGACGGCTACCGGCTTCGCAAGCTGGCCCGGCATCTCGTTCTCGCGGTCACGCCGGGAGCGCTGGAGGTGGAGGTCAGCGATGAGGTCGAGAAACGCTTCCGCGAGGCGCTGATCTGGACCGCGGGGGCGCTGCTCGCCGCCTCCCAGCCCGAAGACGTCGGCACTCTGCTCGAGCGCGCCGAGCGCGAGACGGAGGCGCCCGACGAGCGCGCGCGGCTGCGCGCGGTCTGCTGGCAGGCCTACGCAGTGCTCGGCGACGAGGATCTGCTCGGGCTCATCCTGCGACTCCATCCCGGGTCGTCGGGGGCCGCGCCGAGCACCTCCGACCCCGAGTACCTGTTCGTCGAATCGTTGCGGCTCCCGGCGCCGGAGGTTGGCTCGCGGAGTGAGCTTGCCGGCCGCCTCCTCGCCCTCGACCGTGAGATCTCGATCTACGGTCAGGTGCGCGGCCTTTGGCTTGCGTTGACCGTCAACCCCGTGACCAGAGACACGTGGTCGCGCTTCGATCGGGTCGCGTCCGAACCGGGATACAAGGCGCAGGCGATGGTCGAGGAAGCGCTCGAGCTGCTCGACGACCCGACCCGACCCCGCGCTGCGCTCGTCGGCTTGGCCGTGTCGCTGGGAATCTGGTCCTTCGCCCTGGGGACGCACCGCGGCTTTTCCTCGATGCGGGAGGCGATCGACCTGCTGGATCGGGTCCGCGACAGGGCGGTCGCCCTCCAGGAGTTTCTGGACGACCGGCGGCTCCGCGGCGAAAGCGAAGACTATGTCCTGCGTTCGCTTGCCAGCGAGATCGAGCTGATGGTCGGCGCAGCGGCGCTGGTTGTCCGACGCGGACGGTTCGACGTCGCCCCGTCCGCGCGGGACAGGGCCGACCTGAATGACCACATCCCCGATGGCGCCTCCGGCAGCGACCCGGTGGACGTGATCGCGCGCAGCATGACGCTGCAGGAACTGACCTGGCGGACGCTGGGATCGACGAGGCGCAGACCTCTCGGATTCGAGCAGCTCGCGAGCCTGGTGACGCTTCGCCGGGCGCACCTCACGATCCTTGCGGGCACGAACGGCGAGACGGTTGACAAGGCGCTCCGGGGGATCGAGGGGCTACTGGACGTGCCAGGGCAGGTCGGTCTGGTCGCCCATACGCTCGTAATGCGGAGAACCCCGAGCGAGGAGATCAGCGGGCACCTGTGGGCGCGCGCTGCTGCCCTCTCCCTGAGATCGGACTTCGGCCCCGCGCTCGAAATCGAGGTCTGCCTGGTGGCCCTGAGCGTTGGGCACGCGTTCGGGTCGGTCCCCAAGACCGAGGTCGCGAAGCGGCTCGTCGCGCCGAGCGCCATGGCGGCTGAGCGGTCGGCGGCCTGGGCGCGCCTGCTCGAGTTTGGAGACCGGTATCACGCCAACATCGCCCTCTGGCTGCTGAATGCAGCCCGGTACATGTCGCCGGACCTGTCCCGAACTCTCTTTGGCGAGGCGAAGGCTCTGCGCGACCATACCGCCGACGCCGACATCAGGGACGAGGTAGATCAGGTCCTCGAACTCTTCGAACTGGACCAAAGGGAGGATGAGGGCCGGCCGATCGGCGCAGCCGAGCTCCTCGCACGGTGGCAGGACCGTCAAGACAGTCGTCATTACTGCTGGATGCTCTACACCTTGGCCCGGCGGCCGACCCTGACGCCCGAGGTCGTCGATGCGGGCGTTGCCTTCCTGGAGGCTAATCAGAGCGGGCCGCAGGGTTCGTCACCGATCCTCCTCGCCTATGACCTGGTCAGGACCCCTGTCGAAGGTGAAGTGGAGAACCTGGAGGCCAGTCGTGGCTTGGCGTGCACGTACATGGACCGGTTCCAGCCTGCGGTCGAGCACGAACTGACGATCGAGGTCAACATCGGGATCCTGGGGCTATTGCTCAACGGGTCGATCGGCGACCGGGAGCAGCACCTCATTTCCCTGGAGAAGTGGGAGATTGCGAGGCAGGAACGCGACAGCGTGGAGAAGCTCCCTGCGCTCGCCGACGAGGGGAGGTTCTTCCTGATCCTCTGGCACTACTGCGAAACGCTCTACTTCTTCGGCCTTCGCACCGAGCCGGAGATGGATCTCGAAGAACTGCGGACGACCGAAGGGCATACGCGGATCCTGGCTCAGTGGCGAGCGGTGGGCGAGCTGTTGCCGAAACCGATGGGGACTCGTGGCGTCTCGGCGGACTTCGTCCGCTTCGGCCTCGCGCTCTTCGGCGAGGCGGCGGACGACCCGAACCTGGCCGACGCCAGGGAGATGTTCGATGAGGCGTCGCGCGAGGCCCTTCCGCAGCTGTTCGACCGCCTCGAGCACCTGCCCAGTCTGCCGGCGCGGATGCGGGAACTCATTGCCGAACACCACGCCCAGCTGACCCGCCGGGCCAACGAGGCGCATCGCCGCGCCTGAGATAGCTCCACCTCGGCGCTAAGGTCCGCACATGGGCAAGGCGAGGGTGCAGCGACGCGGTCATGGCTCGCGCTCCGGCGAGGCGGCGCGGGCGGAGGTGGCGGCGCGGCTGCGGGAGCGGCTGCCCGAGATCCAGGAGGCGGTGGGGACCCGCGTCTACGCGATCTCCGATCCCCACCAGGTCGCCGACCCCGCCTACGTCGAGGGCCTGAAAGCCGCCCTCGCTGCGGCCGTCGAGTACCGGCTGGCGGTGCTCGAGCTGGGGGAGCGGCGGGCGCCCGCCGTGCCCGAGGTCCTGCTCGCCCAGGCGCGGCTCGACGCCCGCGACGGCGTCCCCCTCGACACGGTCCTGCGGCGCTACTTCGCCGGCAACACGCAGTTCGGCGACTTCCTGGTCGAAGAGGCCGAACGCGCCGAGGCGCCGAGCGCGAGCGTGCGCGGGCTGCTGCGCGAGCAGGCGACGCTTGGCGACCGGCTGCTCGCGGCGGTCAGCGCCGAACACGCGCGCGAGGCGAAGAGCCGGCCGAGCACCTCGGTCGAGCGGCGGCGGGAGCTGGTCAAGAGCCTGCTCGCCGGCGAGCTCGTCGACAGCTCCGAGCTCGGCTACGACCTCGACGACCACCACCTCGCGCTGATGGCGAAGGGCGACGGGGTGGAGGAACCGATGCGCGCCCTGGCGAGCCGCCTCGACCGTCGCCTGCTCCTGGTGCAGCGCGAGGAAGAGACGAAGTGGGCCTGTTGGCTCGGCGGCCGCCGCGAGCTCGGGGCCACGGAGGCGCTGCGGGCGCTGGGCGAGATCGCCCCCAGGGGCACCTTCGTCACCGTCGGCGAGCCGGCCGAGGGCCTCGCCGGCTGGCGGTTCAGCCACCTGCAGGCGAAGGCCGCCCTGGCGATTGCTGAACGCCGGCGCGAGCCGGTCCTCCGCTACGCCGACGTCGCTGTCGTCGCCTCGATCCTCCGCGACGACCTGGTCGCCACCTCGCTGCGCCAGCTTTATCTCGAACCGCTGGCGCAGTCGCGGGACAACGGCAAGGTCGCCCGGGAGACGCTGCGCGCCTACTTCGAGGCCGAGCGCAACATCTCCTCGACGGCCGCCGCACTCGGCGTCGACCGCCGCACCGTGCGCAACCGTCTGCGCTCGATCGAAGGCCTGCTCGGCCGCCCGCTGCGCGGCTCGATGGCCGACCTCGAGATCGCCCTGCGGCTCGAGGAGTAGCGTCCGCCCGCGCTCGGCGGCGCTTCCCACATTGGCGCATCGGCCGCGCGCGGGGCTACAAATCGGGGAGGCGAATGTGGTCCTCTGGGGCGGAGGATCGGGGCATGAACCGGAAACCGATCTCCCTCATCGCCCTGGTCGCCACGCTGGCCTTGATCGCCGCCTCCGCCTCCGCCAGTCCCAACCGCAAGATCTGGTGTGCGGGGAACATCTGCATCGCCGACGACGGCGGCATCGCGCCCGAAGCGCTGCCCAGGCATGGGAAGGCTCCGGTCACCGCCCGACTCAACGGCGAAATCAGCACCCGCGACGGCTCCCACCCGACGCCGTTCAAGAGCATGGACTTGAAAGTCGACAGGACGATCAGCCTCGACGCGGAGGGTCTCCCGGTCTGCCGGGCCAGCCAGATCACGGCGAGCACGACCGCGACCGTGAAAAGGGTCTGCGGCGATGCGATCGTCGGCTCGGGTGAGGCCGAAGTCGAGGTCGCCTTCCCCGAACAGGCGCCGTTCCGCTCGACCGGGCCGCTGGTCCTCTTCAACGGCGGCGTCAAGGGGCCGGTCACCACCCTGCTCCTCCACGCCTACGTCAACGTGCCGGCGCCGACCGCAATCGTCGTCAAGGCGAAGATCACGAAGATCCACGAGGGCCGGTTCGGGATGCGCGTCCAGGCGGAGGTCCCAAAGATCGCCGGCGGCGCGGGCTCGGTGACGATGTTCGACCTCAGGGTCGGCCGCCGCTACACCTACAAGGGCAAGAAGAAGAGCTTCCTCTCGGCGAGCTGCCCGACCGGCATCTGGGTCGCCAGGGGCGAGGCTACCTTCACCGACGGGACCACGCTCGCGATCAACCACCTCTTCCCCTGCATCCCGAAGGGCTGAGTCCCTCTTTTCCCCAATGCTGAGCCCGGGCGGAAGCGCTCGGGCTCAGCTGCGTATGCGGTCGGCCAGCGTCGTCAGCTCGCCGACGCTCGTCCCCAGCGCCGTCGCCAGGCGCAGCAGCGTCGTGTAGCTGGGGTTGCGCACGCCGCGCTCGATGCCGCCCACCTGGGTCAGGTCGGTGCCGGCGGCTTCGGCCAATTCCTCCTGGCTCATCTCTGCCTCGAGGCGGAGGCGGCGGACAGCCTCCCCCAGCGCAGCGTGCTCGGGCGAGCGGGGTTTGCTGCGGCGCGGGGGCGGCATCGCGCCAAGGAGCCTCCCTATTAAAAGACTCCAGTGTTAGGGTATTTATGCCATAAGATCCAGAGCGCCGGAAATGGGTCGAGCAGTCGACTCCCCCGGCCCGCTCATGCCGCCCTCTTCTTCAGAGCTGATCAGCGCCGTCGGCCACCCCTTGCGGCGGCGGATCCTCAGCGCCTACCTCGACGGATCGCTCGAGGGGGCCTCGGCGCGGGAGCTGGCGGAGGCTCTCGACCAGCGGGTGGGTCAGGTCGCCTACCACCTGAAGACGCTGGCGAGGACCGACATCCTGCGGCCGGTCCCGGGTCGGGATGGGAAAGAACCCCATGTGGCTCATTACGGCTGGGCGCTGGGCGTCGAGGAAGAGTGGCTGCGGCTGGTGATCGAGGTCTGCGGGCAGGCCGACCTGCCGCGCTGAGCGAGGGCGGCCGAACCTAGACTGGCGGGATGCCGTCGCTGCTCGAGCGCCTCGGGGTGGAGCTGCCCGTCGTCCAGGCCGGGATGGGCGGCGGCCTCAGCCGGCACGAGCTGGCCGCGGCGGTATCCGAGGCGGGGGGCCTGGGGACGATCGCGGTCAGCGGGGCGGAGGCGATCCGCCGCGAGCTGGCGGCGGCGCGGGCGCTCACCACCCGCCCGCTGGCGGTCAACGTGCTGCTGCCGTTCGCCCGTCGCGACTGGTTCGAGGCGGCGGCTGCGGCAGACGTCGTCGTTACCTTCTGGGGCCGGCCGCGGCGCCGCACCCCGGGCATCTGGCTGCACCAGTGCGGCTCGGTTGCCGAGGCACGGCAGGCGCAGGCCGCCGGTGCCGACGGGGTGATCGTGCAGGGAGTCGAGGCGGGCGGGCACGTGCGCGGCACGACCCCGGCTCATCAGTTGCTGGAGGAAGCGCGCACCGCGCTCCCGGAGGGCTACCCGCTGCTGCTGGCCGGGGGGATCGCCGAGCGGGCCGACGTCGCCACGGCGCTGGAGGCCGGGGCGCAGGCGGCGGTCGCCGGCACCCGCTTCCTCCTCTCCGCGGAGAGCCGCGCCCACCCTCTCTATAGGGAGCGCCTGCTCGCGACCCGAGAGACGCTCCTCACCGAGCTCTTCGGCACCGGCTGGCCGGCCCCGCACCGGGTCGTCCCGAACGCGGCGACGGACCACTTCCTCGGTCGGCGTTCGTCCTTTGTCGGGGATACGCCGATAAAGGACGAACGCCGCACCGCATTTCCCGCTCCGCGCGTAAATCGCCTCTTGAATCATCTCTTCGCTCCGGGGATCCGCTACGCGCCGCCGTCCCTGCAGCTGTGGATGATTCGGGCTCAGCGCCCCGGCGGCCGCATCCTCACCCCGGCGGGGCCGACCGACGACGGGCCGCCGAACCTCATCGAGGCCGGCGCTCTCTACGCCGGCGAGACCGTCGCCCGGATCGACACGGTGAGGCCCGCCGCGGAGCTCGTCCGCGAGCTTGCCGGCTGACGGCTCGACGGTGGTGCCGTCGGGCGCTGTTTTGGCACCCGCGGGTTGCACCGGCCCGGGAGAAGGCCGGGTCAGTATTCGCGGGTCAGCTGACCCCGGACCCAGCCGCACCAGAGTCCGAACAGGACGACCGCGAGCAGCGCTCCCGCCCAGTGCTGGCCGATCAGGACGGCGAGCAGGCTGGGGAGTCCGGCGAGGGCGGCGCCGACCAGGACGAGCCGCAGCGGCAGCCGCACGAACCGGGCGGTGAAGGCGGCGCAGAGCATCCACGAGGCCGGGCCGGCGATCCAGCCCCAGTCCTCGAAGAAGGAGTGGGGCAGCGCCAGGCCGAGGGCGATCGAGAGCAGCGCCACCGCAACCAGCTGCAGCAGTGCCGCCCGCCAGAGGGTGGGGACGTCCATCCCCGCCGAGGCTATTCGACGACGACCTTGCCCTTCATGAAGGGGTGGATCGAGCAGTGGTAGGCGAAGGTGCCGCGTTTGGCGAAGGTCGCGGTCTTCGTCGTCCCCGGCTTGATCGGCCCGGTGTCGAAGCTGCCGGCCCTGGTCGCGGTGTGGGTGACGTTGCTGGAGTTGGTGAAGGAGACCTTGCCGCCGCGCTTGACGTGGATCGTCGGCGGGTGGAAGGCGAAGTCGTTGATGTCGACCCTCTTCGTCGCGCTCGCGGTGGCCGTGGCCTGCCCCGCGGCGCTGCCGCTCCGCACCGCGAAGACGCCGAGCAGGGCGAGTCCGATCACCAGGGCGAGTGCCCCCCAACGCTGTCGATTCAGTGAAGTCGTCATGGCCGGGGATACGGTCGCGACCGCTGAGGGGTTCACTGGGCTTGCCCGGCCGGCAATAATGGGATACCCGCGGGCGGTTAGCTCAGTTGGGAGAGCACTTCCCTTACAAGGAAGGGGTCACTGGTTCGAGCCCAGTACCGCCCATGTGAATCGTCCGGCGCGCGCAGACACCACAGTGATCGAGCGCCTCTTCGAGGCCCTGGGGCGCAACGACCCGGAGCGCGTCCTCGAGCTGCTCCACCCGAGGGCCGAATGGTCGCCGACGGTCTGGAGCGGCGATCCGATGTATCGCGGCGAGGAAGGGGTGCACCTATGGCTCTCCCAGTTCGGCGAGGAGCTCGAATACCTCGACATCCAGGTGCGGGAGACCGAGCTGCAGGGGAATCGTGGCGCCGTCCGCGGCATCGTCTTCGACACCCGCGGCGCCCAGACATTCGCCGTCGAGGTCTCCTGGAGCTTCGAACTGGAGGACGGCCTCCTGCGCCGCGGCCGCGCCCACGGCAGCTGGGAGGAAGCCAGGCGCGCAGCTGGATTCGCGCCCAGCTCGTCATAGGTCTACTCTCGGAAGTGGCCATAGCTGCTCGAACCGGAGGAGAGAGCGAAGCGATGGATGAGTCCCGCGACCGCAGCAAAGAGCAGGAAGAGCTCGATCGGGACCAGTCCCTGCTCGACAGGGACCAGGCCGGCGGGGATCGCGAGCAGCGCGTGCTCGACTACCAGCAGGCCCACGGCGACTCCGACCGCACCCGAACGGAGCGGGAGGAGCGGGGTGTCAAGGCCGGGGTCGGCGAGGAGTTCGACGCCGAGCGCTCGGCGCACGGACGCCGCCAGCTCGCCCACGACGCCCAGCAGCGCGACCGCGACCGGGTGCAGGACCTCACCGATGCAGAGCAGCGCGAGCTCGACGAGGGCCAGCGCGAACACGATGCGCGCGGGACCGGCGAGGAGCGGGAGGAGGAGAAGACCGTCCGCCTCAAACGCGAGATGGCGTCCGAGGGCCGCGAGGAGGAGGCGGGCGTTCGCGATGAGACCCGCGACGCTCGCGAGGAGGGGCGGGAGACGCGCGGGGACCTCGGCTGAGGCTCGCCGGTCCCGCCGGTCAGAACGCCCGCACGGCGAGCACCGCCGCGACGAGGAGCCCGGCGACGGCGATCCCGATCCGCAGCGGGTCGCTGGGGATGCGCCGCGCGTAGTGGGCGCCGACGCGCCCGCCCACCAGCGAGGAGACCATCAGGACCGCGACGTAGCTCCACTCGACTGGGGCGAGAAAGGCGTAGACGACCGCGGCGAGCAGGTTGGCGCAGCCGATGAGGATGATCTTCATCGCGTTCAGGTGCTGCAGGGTGTCGGCGACGAAGAGTGCGAGGATCGCGAACAGCAGGATGCTGACCGCCGAGCCGAAGTAGGCGCCGTAGGCCCCGCAGAAGAGGAGGCCGGCGGTGAGGTAGGGGGAGTGCTCGTTGCCGGCGTGCGCGAGCCGCGCGTTGAGCCGCGGCTGAAAGAGCAGCAGCAGGCAGGAGGCGGCGATCAGGACCGGGACGATCGCTTCGAAGGCCGCGTCGGAGGTGAGCAGCAGCGCCACCGTCCCGGCGACGGCGCCGATCAGCATCGGCGCCAGGAAGCGGACGAAGCGCTCGCGTTGCTGGCGCAGCAGGTCGCTGTAGCCGAGGATGCCGCCGACGTAGCCGGGGACGATCCCGACGGTGTTGGTGACGTTGGCCGAGAGCGGCGGCAGCCCGAGGGCGACCATCGTCGGGAAGGTGATCAGCGAGCCGGCGCCGGCAATGGAGTTCGACGCTCCTGCCGCGGCCCCGGCTGCCGCGACGGCGAGCAGCTCGAGCACGCGACCAGAGTAGGCGCTCTCAGGCGGCGTCGCTGTGGGCCAGCGGCGAGGGGGTGCCGCCCCGGCGCTTCTCGCGCTGGGTGACGACGTTGAAGAAGTAGTCGTTGCGGCCGCGGCGCAGGGGGCGCGGCAGCGCGTGGCGGGCGCTGCGGTGGGCGGCGGTGACCGAGCGGAAGGCGCGCTCGTGGGCGGCGCTCCAGCGGATGCCGAAGATCTCGCGGACGCGCGGCGGCAGCGTCCCCTTGACGATCAGGTTCTGCGTCTCGAGGTTGAGCCGCGCCGGCAGCGGCACCGGCTGGCGGAAGGCGACGAGCGGCGCCATCTCCAGGGCGTGCGCGGTCGCGTGCAGGTCGGGGGAGGCGAGTTTGCCGTCGAACCAGGAGCGGAACTCGGGGTAGGTGGCGGGGACCGCGCTGCGGGGCAGGCCGAATAGCTCGCCGAAGCGGACGTAGTCCTGCCAGAGCGCCTCGCGCTCTGCGCCGCTCAGCGGCCGCGCCATCGTCTCGTACATCTCGCGGCCGGAGTCGGCGATCACCGCCAGCGTCCACAGCATCAGCTCCGGGTCGAAGGCCGAGTAGGCGGCGCCGGCGGGATGGGCGCCGGCCGCCTCGGGCAGCTCGCCCTTGATCCGCTCGTGCAGGCGGTGGACCGCTCCCAGCGCCTTGTCGGCCTCGGCCCTGGTGCCGAGGAAGACCGTCTCCTGGATCTTGGCGGTGCGGGCGAGGCGGGTGAAGGGGTGGTCGCCGGCGTTGGTCGAGAGCATCGTGCCGGTGTAGGTGAGCGGTTCGAGCGCCCCGATCAGCAGCGCCCGCTGGCCGTAGAGGAGACCGACCGATCGCTCGCCGTGGACGCGGCGGGCCATCGACTTGCCCGGGGGGAAGTAGTAGGAGTCGGTCACTGGCTGTCTGGCCAAACCCTATCGCCGATTGAGGAGTCCTGACCAAGCAGGTCAAGGACGCAGGGAGCGCCGCGTGCTCTGCACGCAAGCGACTGAGGACGCCGAATTCGCCGGTCAGGGCTCCTCACGGCTCATCGCTACCAGGGCCGCGCCTGAGCCCGGGGTCGCAGCCAGGCCGCGCAGCTCGTGGGCGGCGAAGATCTCGTCGAGCTCCTCGCGGGTCAGCGTCTCCCGCTCGAGCGCCAACACCGCCAGGTGGTCGAGCACCTCGAGGTTGGCCGAGAGCAGGGCGCGGGCGCGGCGGTAGGCCTCCCGCGCCAGCGTCATCGCCGCCTGGTCGACCTCGCGGCGGGTCTGGTCGGAGACGGCGTAGTCGCCGGTCGGCAACGCGATCGGCACCGGCCCGTCGTGGTCGAGGGCGACGCCCATCCCGAATTCGGAGACCATCTGCTTGCAGACCAGGTGGACACGGTTGAGGTCGTCCGAGGCCCCCGAGTAGGACTCGCCGAGGACGACCTCCTCGGCCGCGCGGCCGCCCAGCAGGGTGACGATCTCGTCGAGCAGTTCGTCGCGGGACTTCAGGTAGCTGTCCTCCTGCGGCGAGTGGGCGACGAAGCCGAGCGCGGGGCCGCGCGGGACGATGCTGAGGATCTCCGGCGGGTCGAGGCCGAGCAGCCGGCGGCAGAGTGCGTGGCCGGCCTCGTGATAGGCGACGATCCGCCGCTCCTTCGCGTTCAGCCGGCGCGCCTGCTGGGAGCCGACGGCCTGGCGCAGGAGCGCCTCGTCGAGATCCTCGCGGGTCATGTGGAAGCGGCCGGCGCGGCCGGCGATGATCGCGCCCTCGTTGAGTGAGTTGGCGAGCTGGGCGCCGGTCATGCCGGTCGTCTTGCGGGCGACGTCGCCGAGGTCGAGGTCGGGGGCGAGTGGCTTGTCCTTGGCGTGGCTGCGGAGGATCCGCTCGCGGCCGGCGCGGTCGGGCGGCGAGACCAGCACCAGGCGGTCGAAGCGGCCCGGGCGCAGCAGCGCCTTGTCGAGCTTTTCGACGTAGTTGGAGGCGGCGATCACGATCACCATTCCCGGGTCTTTCTCGAAGCCGTCGAGCTCGACCAGCAGCTGGTTCAGCGCCTGCTCGCGCTCGCTGCTGCCGCCGTCGCCGCCGCCGCTGGAGCGGGAGCCGCCGATCGCGTCGAGCTCGTCGATGAAGATCACCGCGCGACCCGACTTGCGCGCCTCCTTGAAGAGGCGGCGGATGCGGGCGGCGCCGCGGCCGACGAACATCTCGACGAAGCTCGAGCCCGAGGCGGCGAAGAAGTCGACCCCGGCCTGGGCGGCGACGGCGCGGGCGAGCATCGTCTTGCCGGTCCCGGGCGGGCCGTGGAGGAGGACGCCGCGCGGCGCCTTGGCGCCGAGGGCGGCGAACCGTTCCGGTTCGCGCAGCCAGGCGGCGACGTCCATCAGCTCTTCCTTGGCGGCGTCGACCCCCTGTACCTGCTCCCAGAGGACCGGCTCGGTGTGGGACGCCTTCACCGTCTCCGGCTTCGTCGTCCCCATCATCCCCCGCGCCATTTTGAGGAAGACGAAGCAGAGGATCGACATGAAGATGACCCCGAAGACGGGGTACCAGTTGAAAAAGAATTCCTGCACGCGGGTGGCCATCTCTGCAGTGTGGAGACATAAATCCGATTCCCCCATCGCACATCCGTCCAGATGTGCGCGATTGGCTAAAGCTTGTGCCTGAGCTGTGACTTCCGTCACCCGTAGGATCGGCGCGATGGAGCGACGCACCGTCACCGCGCCCGAGTTGAAGGCGCAGATAGAGGCCGAACGCGAGGGGCGGCCGTTCCTCGTCTTCCGCAACGGGGCCGGGGAGCAGGCGATCCAACAGCTCGATGCCGACGCCGAGCTCTGGGTCGGGCGCAGCGCCTCGGCCGACGTGCAACTCGGATGGGACGTCGAGGTCTCGACTCTGCACGCGCAGATCGAGGTCGTGCGCGACGAGTGCACGCTGGTCGACGACGGCCTCTCCCGCAACGGTTCCTTCGTCAACGAGACCCGGGTCCACGGCCGCCGCCACCTGCGCGACGGCGACGCCCTGCGCTTCGGCCAGACGGTCCTCGTCTACCGCCGTCCCGGCGAGGACGCGCCCGAGGCCACCGTAGTCGCCGGCGAAGTCCCGGCCGCGGCAAAGGTTTCACCGGCGCAGCGCAAGGTCCTCCTCGCCCTCTGCCGCCCTTACAAAGACAACGACGCTTTCGCGACCCCGGCAACCAACCAGCAAATAGCCGAAGAGCTCCACCTAAGCGTCGACGCGGTAAAGACCCACATGCGAGCCCTATTCGAAAAGCTTGGCGTCGGCGACATCCCGCAGAACCAGAAGCGCGTCGCGCTAGCTGAGCGCGCTTTGCAGACGGGAATCGTCAACCGACGCGAGTTGTAGCCGGGGGAGGGAGTCCTCCTCCAGACACTCAACATCGAGCCATTGGCGAGATGTGTCTGGAGGGGGACTCCCTCCCCCGGCCCTCCACACAAAGGGGTGAGGAGGTTCACCCCTGGGGTCCCTGGGAGCAAACGCCGAGCCGGGCGAATCTGGGTCCACGACATCAAGTC
Source organism: Solirubrobacterales bacterium (assembly GCA_036260485.1). Classification (GTDB taxonomy): domain Bacteria; phylum Actinomycetota; class Thermoleophilia; order Solirubrobacterales; family 70-9; genus VAYN01. The sequence continues at coordinate 60,961 of DATAMR010000009.1, forward strand.
GACCAACTCAGACCCAGGAGGAACCCAAATGAAGAAGCTCATTCTCACCGCGATCGCAGCCCTCGCGATGATGATCGTCCCGGCCACCGCCCTTGGCGCCCCGGTCAAGTTCGGCTCCAAGCTCAACCCGACCGTGCAGCCCTCGAACTCGCTGCCCGGCCTCGGCTGCGGCGAAGTCGCCGGTCCCTGCACCTTCGTCCAGCAAGAAGCCTACGGTCGCCCCGACGGTGGCGAGCTCGCGCCGAAGACCGGCACGATCAAGAAGATCCGGCTGATCGCCGGCGGTCCCGGCAGCTTCAAGCTGCAGATCGCCAAGGTGAAGCGCTCGACCCTGTTCGGCACCAACGAAGCGAAGGTCGTCGCCAACGGTCCCCGGATCAGCTACCTGGGCCAGACCGAAGCCAACGACGAAGCCGGCAGCTACCGGGTCGAGACCTTCGACGTCAACGTCCCGGTGAAGAGGGGCCAGCAGCTGGCGCTGAAGGGCAATGTCACCTCGATGGTCCGCTGCTCCTCGGGCGGCGACAACACTCTGATCTACACCCCGACGCTGGGCAGCGCCTTCCGCCCCGCAACCAACACCGACGGCTGCTGGATCCTGATGGAAGCCATCATCCGCTAGCCCCAAAACGCCGAGACCGCAAAATTCCTCCTGGAAGGAGGATTTTTGCGGTCTCGTGCTGGGCTGGAGCTATTTCTCTACTTGGGAGCCGCCGACTATGGCGTCCTCGCCCGAGTCGCCGAAGACGACCCAGGCCTTATTGCCGCCGTCGTAGTCGGGGGCCCAGAGCTTCAGGGTGGCGGGACGGCCCCAGACGGTCACTGCCTCCTCGCCGGTCGAGTCGAGGCCGCGCCAGATCCGCACGAAGGGGTTCTCTTCCCACTCCGCGCCGATCGTCGTCGGCTCTTTGTGGCCGGGATGGACGACCGTCTCCGGGTGCAGCTCCATCAGCCGCATCACCGAGGATTTGAGGTCGGCGAAGCCGCTGGCGCCGGGGGCCATCGTCCCGCCCACCGTTCCCTTGAAGAGGACGTCGGCGGTGAAGACGTCGGTGCCGTCGACGAGGAAGGCGAGGTGGCCGGCGGCGTGGCCGGGGGTGAAGATCGCTTCGACGTGCAGGCCGCCGGCCTCGAGCGCGTCGCCGTCGCCGAGGACGATCGCAACCTCTTCGTCGAGCTCGGCGGCGCAGGCCTCGTGGGCGACCAGCGGCGGGTTGCCGAGCTGCGCCCGCGCCTCGGCGAGGCCGGCGACGTGATCGCCGTGGGGATGGGTGACGAGGACGTGGGTGATCTCGATCCCGTCGCGCTCGGCCCGCTCCAGCAGCGGCCCCAAGTCGTCGTTGCCGTCGATCAGCACGCCGGTCTTCTGCTCGGGGTCGGCGACCAGGTAGGCGTTCGACAGCCACTGCGGGTTCTCGGTCCTCTCGACGATCAATGCTCCTCCTCGTTTGCGGTCACGGCCGTGGAGGTTACGGCGCTGCCGTCGAGGAGCGTCTGCGCGACCAGCTCGGGGTCGTCCCAGGTGGGGGTGTGGCCGACGCCGGGGAGGACGAGGAAGCGGGCGCCGGCAGGGCGCCGGTGCGCCTTCGGCGGGCCGAGCAGGCGGTCTTTCTCGCACCAGGCGATCGTCACCGGCACGTCCTCCGGGTAGGCGGCGGGGTCGAAGACGTGGCTGCGCATCGCCCGGTTGGCGCCGTCGTATCCCTCGCCGCCGAGCCAGCCGAGGGCGAGCGCCCGCGCCGCGTCGGGCGGGATCCGCTCGGGGTGGGCGGCGATCGACTGGAAGGCCGCCCGGCGCGTCTGCGGGAACTGGAGGGCGAGCGAGAGAAGCGGGCGCGCCGCCTTCGCCCAGGGCGAGCCGCGCAGCAGCATGCGGGCGCCGCCCGTGGCCGGCTCGCCGAGCGGGCGCGACCAGAGACCGGCGGGGGAGAGGGTCGTGACCGAGGCCGCCCAGCCGAAGCGGCCCATTTCCAGCGCCACCCAGCCGCCGAGCGAGTTGCCGGCGACGTGCGGTCGCTCGACTCCGTTGCGGGCGCACTCCTCGTGCACCGCCCGCGCCAGGTTGGCGGCGGTCGGCTCGACCTCGGGCGGCAGCGGCGGCGCGTCGCCGAACCCGGGCATGTCGATCGCGTGCACCTCGCGTTCGCCTTCGAGCAGCGGGATCACCGGCTCCCAGACGCTGCGGGTGCCGCCCAGACCGTGGAGCAGCAGCAGCGGCTCGCGCCCGCCCGCGGCCGCGCTCACCGCGCGCCCGGCTTGGCGAAGAGCGCCTGCACGTCGCCGATCCGCCGCTCGCGGAAGCCCGCCTCAGAGGAGCTCAGGTAGAAGTCCCAGAGCCGGCGGAAGCGCTCGTCGTAGCCGCGCTCGCGCAGCCGCTCCCAGGCGGCGAAGAAGCGCTCGCGCCACTCCGCCAGGGTTGGCGGATAGTGGGCGGTGATGTCGTCGCGCCAGACCTGCTTCATCGAGGTCACCCGCTCCAGGCAGTTGGTGATCATCCCCTCCGAGGGCAGGCAGCCGCCGGGGAAGACGTGGGTGTTGGCGAAGCTCTTCGACGCCTTCTCCAGATCGTAGATGCGGTCGTCGATCGTGATCGCCTGCAGCAGCATCAGCCCGTCGTCGGTCAGCAGTTCGTCGCAGCGGCGGAAGTAGTCGTCGAAGTACTGCCAGCCGACCGCCTCGATCATCTCGACGCTGACCAGGCGGTCGTAGCGGCCCCCGAGGTCGCGGTAGTCCTCGAGCAGGACCGTGACCTGGTCCTCGAGCCCGGCCTCGCGCACCCGCCGCGCCGCCAGCTCGTGCTGCTCGCGGGAGATCGTCGTCGTCGTTACCCGGCAGCCGCTGCGCCGCGCGGCGTGGATTGCCATCCCGCCCCAGCCGGTGCCGATCTCCAGCAGGTGGTTCCCGGGTCCGAGGCGGAGGTGGTCGCAGATGCGGTCGAGCTTGGCCAGCTGCGCCCCCTCGAGGCTCATCGTGTCCTCGGCGAAGTAGGCGCAGGAGTACATCATCCGCTCGTCGAGGAAGGCGGCGAAGAGATCGTTGCCGAGGTCGTAGTGGGCGGAGATGTTGCGGCGGGCGCCGGTGCGGGTGTTCTCGGGGACGAGGCCGCGGAGGCGGTGCCAGGCGCCGCGGGGCTTGGCGACGGCGCGGCGAATGCCGTCCATCTCGCGCAGTTCACGGGCGGCGATGCGGATCAGGGCGACGAGGTCGTCGGTCTCCCAGCGGCCCTCGACGTAGCCCTCGCCGAGGCCGACGCTGCCGTGCAGCGGGTCGCGCCAGGCGGCCGGGTCGTTGATCGTCACCGTCGCGGTCAACTCCGCGTCGGGCGGGCCGAAGCTGCGTTCGCGGCCGCCTTCGACGACGTCGATCCGCCCGTTGCGCAGGCGGCCGAGGACGGTGCCGACGCCGGCCCGGGCGAGCGCGTGCCTCATGGCGAGACGAACCCCTTCGGGCGGCGGCCGTCCGGGTGCGGGTGGTACTTCGCGCCCTTCAGCTTCAGCCGCAGCGACTGGGCGTAGATCTTCGCCACCGTCTGCAGCGACATCGCGGGGTAGCGGGCGAGCAGGCCGGCGAGGGTTCCGCGGGAGAGCTCGCGGCGGCGCAGGTTGAGGGTCGCGTCGAAGGTCTTCGGCGCCCCCGTTTGCCGAGACCGCAAAAAGGCACTCTCAGGGTGCTTTTTTGCGGTCTCGCGATTGGCGCGGTGCCGCGGTCGGGACTCGATGTGGACGGCGAGGCTCTCGCCGGGCTCCGAGGCGCGGAAGGAGTAGGTCTGGTCCATGCCCATCAGCGGGGAGACGTGGAAGCTCTTCTCGAGCTCTTCGCTGATGACCGTACCTCGCTGCTCGCCGCGTGCCAAGACGTAGGGATGGCGCTCCCCCCAGGGGATGTTCTTTACGTCGGCGACGACCGCCTCGACCTGGGTGCCGTCGGCGGCGAAGCAGTAGTAGAGGGAGACCGGGTTGAAGGAGTGGCCAAAGTAGCGCAGGCCGGTGAGCAGCCGGACCGGGCCGGCGGGGCGGGCGCCGGTGGCCGCGGCGACGGCATCGCGCGCGCACTCGTCCAGCGGCCGCGCCGGGTCGCCCATGAAGTCACCGCGGCGGAAGCGGGCCGGGGCGGCGCGCCGGGCGGAGAAGAGCGGGAAGGGATCCAGCACCTCGGGCAGCTCGCCGAGGTCGAGGTACATGAGGAAGAGCCGGTAGGTGAAGGCGTGGTCGATTGGCTCGAAGCGGCGGTGGCGGATGGTGCCCTCGTAGACGGCTGATGCGGGTCTGTATTTGGTTGGGGGTGAGAGGGACAAGGGGTGGGGGTCGGCGGACAACTGCGGGGAGGGTCCGGCGACCCCCACCCCTTGTCCCTCGAGCGCGGGCGCCGCGCCGCTCATGCCGCCACCTCCTCCTCGTGCTCGTCCCTTCCCACCCGAACTGCATCAGATTCTCCACCCAGCAGAGGGAGAATCTGATGCAGTTCGGGAGAGGTGCTGCTGCGAATCGCGTTGCAAGCGCGTAGCGCGCTGACTACGCCGTCCTCGTGGAAGCCCCAGCCCCAGTAGGCGCCGGCGTAGTGGGTGCGGTGCTCGGGGCCGGAGATCTCGGCGTGGCGGGACTGGGCGGTGACTCCCTCCTTGGTGTAGACGGGGTGGTCGTAGGAGATGCGGCGGATCACCTTCTCCGGGTCGATTTCGTCGCCGCGGTTGAGGGTGACGAAGTACTGATGGCGCGCTTGCAGGCGCTGCAGCTTGTTCATCCAGTAGGTGACGGTGGTCCCCCGGGCTGGCGTATCGCTGAGGTGGAAGTTCCAGCTCGACCAGGCGGCGCGGCGGCGCGGCATCAGCGAGGCGTCGGTGTGGAGGACCGCTTCGTTCGTTTGGTAGGGGATGGCGCCGAGGATCTCGCGCTCGGCCTCGCTCGGGTCGCCGAGCAGCGCCAGCGCCTGGTCGGAGTGGGTGGCGATCACGACCTGGTCGAACTCCTCGCTCTCGCAGCCCTCGGCCTCGATCCGCACCCGGTCGCCCAGCCGCTCGATCCGCCGCACCGGCGCCCGCAGCCGCACCCGGTCGCGCCACGGCGCGACGATCGCCTCGACGTAGCTGCGCGAGCCGCCGCTCACGGTCCGCCACTTCGGCCGGTCTCGCAGGCTGTACATGCCGTGGTTCTCGAAGAACTCGGCCATGAAGCTGGCCGGGAAGCTCCACATCTGCTCCGGGTCCGCCGACCAGACGGCGCTCGCCTGGGGGACGATCAGCCGCTCGACGAAGTGGCTGGAGAAGCCCTGCTGCTCGAGCCAGTGCCCGAGCGAGGGCGCGGTTCCGTTCATCCCGATCAGCGCCCGCGCCTCGCGGTTGAAGCGGCGCCAGTCGCGCAGCATCCCGAGGAAGCTGGGGCTGAGGAGGTGGGCGGGGCGGGCGAAGAGGCCCCACGGCGTGCCGGAGTACTCGAAGCGGCCGCGGCCGTCCGCTACCGAGAAGCCCATGTGGGACGGCTGGTGCGCCACCCCCAGCTCGTCGAGCAGCGCTTCGAAGTTGGGGTAGTTGCGGTCGTTGAAGACGATGAACCCGGTGTCGATCCAGTGGGTCCCGTCCTCGGCCTCGACCGGGACCGTGTGGGTGTGGCCGCCGATCCGCTCGCCCGCCTCGTAGACGACGATCTCGTGCTCGGGGGCAAGCTCGTGGGCGGCCACCAGGCCCGAGATGCCCGTTCCGACTATTGCGATCCTCATCGGCCTTTCCCTACGAGGGAGGGGGCCGATCGGTTGCATCGGATTTTCAAACCAGTAGGCGTCTACCCGTAGGGCCGATAGAGGATGCGGCCGCCGAGCAGTTCGGTGACGGTGGCGAAGCGGTAGCCGCGGCCGCGCAGGGTGTCGATGATCCGCGGCAGGGCGGCGAGGGTCTCGCCGCGAGGGCCGCCGCCGTCGTGCATGACCACGATCGAGCCGGGCCGGACGTGGCCGACGACGTTGGCGTAGATCGCGCCGCTGCCGGGGTTGGACCAGTCGCGCGGGTCGACGTCCCAGTTGACGGTCCGCATCCCGAGGCTGCCGGCGGTGGCGATGACGCCCTCGTTCACCGCGCCACCGGGCGGGCGGAAGAGGCAGGGACGGAAGTGGGTGTAGGCGGCGATCCGTCCGGCGGCGCCGGCGATCTGCGCGTAGTCGGGGAGTTCGACGTGGTCCATCGTGTGGTCGCCGATCTCGCTGCCCTGGGCGAGGATCGCCCGCATCGCGTCTGCCCGGCCCGACATCTCCTGGCCGATCTCGAAGAAGGTCGCGTCCACGTCCTTCTCGCGCAGGACGGCGAGGAAGTCGTCGGTGTAGTCGCTGGGTCCGTCGTCGAAGGTGAGGGCGACGACCTTGCGCTCGCGCGGCCCGTTGGTGACGAGCCCGGCGCTGCCGCCGGTGCAGCCGACGGCGCGGACGGGACGGACGCGAATGCTCTTGGTGCTGCCGACCGGGTAGGAATGGATGCAGCGCCGGGGGACTTTGCAGCCGTTGCTCTGCAGCCCGATCCACTCGTAGTCGCCGGGGGAGACACCGGCCGCTCCCGGCTCCACCGCGACCACGAGCTTGTCGGGCCGCGGGCGCTTGACAGTGGCCCGGGCGCTGCCTTTCTCCACTGGCTTCCCGTTTTTGTCGAGGACGACGAACCCGACCCGCCGGTGGGGCTCGCGGCCGTCGAGGCAGAGCAGGCCCAGGCTCTGCGGTCTGTCGGCACTGAAGCTGAGGCAGAGGTACGGGACATAGGGCCGGCGCACGTCCGGCCGCGCCTGCAGCTTCGCCAGCGCCACCGGCTTCCGCGTCCGCACCGTGAACACCAGCTCGCGTCCGGCCTGGAACAGGTCCGCATGCTCGAGCCGCTGCCCCCTCCCCCGAACTGCATCAGATTTTCCCTCTGCTGGGTGGAGAATCTGATGCAGTTCGGCTGGGGCGCTGGTTGGGGCGGCGCTCAGCGAGATCGCAGCGGCGAGGGCGGTGGCGCACAGGATCTTGCGGGGGGTGGCGATCGGCGGGTCTCCGGTGGCGGGGTGCGGGAGTCTGTCGATGTTAAGCCGGGGCGCCAATCCGAACGGCGCGCAGCGGCTCGACCTCGACCGTGTTCAAGGCAGACGTGAGTCCTTCATCCCGCAGCAGACGCGGCGCGCCGGCGCGGCGAAACGCGCTCGCCGTGTGCGTGGTGGCCGTCCTTGCCGCGCTCGCCGTGGCCGCCCTGGCGACCTCGGCCCCGGCCGAAACCGGCGGCGCCGGGCAGGTCGAACCGGGCGGCAACGTCAGCAACACCGCCTTCGACCGCCAGGGGATGTGGGTCTGGCACGTCTCCCGCTCCGAGGGCGGCAGCATCGGCGCGATCATCGCCCGCGCCAAGGCAAACGACGTCGGCACGGTCTATATAAAGGCGGCCGACGGCGGTGGCGCCTGGAGCCAGTTCAGCAAAGGCCTCGTCGGAGCCCTGCATCGCGGCGGCCTCGACGTTTGCGCCTGGCAGTTCGTCTACGGCGACGCGCCGGTCGCCGAGGCCCGCGCCGCCGCCGCGGCGGTGAAGAAGGGGGCCGACTGCTTCGTGATCGACGCCGAGGGCGACTACGAGGGCAAGTACGCCGCCGCCGACCGCTACGTCCGCGGGCTGCGCGCCCGCATCGGCGACACCTTCCCGGTCGCGCTCGCCGGCTTCCCCTACGTCGACTACCACCCGTCCTTCCCCTACTCGGTCTTCTTCGGCCCGGGCGGCGCCACCTACAACCAGCCGCAGATGTACTGGAAGACGATCGGCACCTCGGTCCGCACCGTCTACGAGCACACCTACCTCTACAACCGCATCTACGGCCACCCGATCTATCCGATCGGCCAGACCTACGAAGCGCCCGGCAGCGCCTCGATCAAGCTCTTCCGCCGCTTCGCCGCCAGCTACGGCGGGCTGTCGCCCAGCTGGTGGTCCTGGCAGGAGACCAACGGCCAGGAGTGGGGAGCGGTCGGCGCCGACAGCGCCCTGCAGCCGGTCACCGGCTACCGGCTGGAAGTCGTCCACCCGTTGCTGAAGCGCAAAAGCAGCGGCGACATGGTCGTCTGGGCGCAGGAGCACCTGATCGCCACCGGGGCGGAACTGCCGGTGACGGGGATCTTCGGCCGCCAGACCGCCCGCGCCGTCCGCCTCTTCAAGGAAGCCCACGGCCTGCCGGTCAACGGCATCATCGACACCGAAACCTGGAACGCGCTGCTGCCCTTCACGCCCTACCGCCCGCGCTGGACCGCCGCCGGGGCGAGCACGACGGACATGGCCCGCGCCAAGCCGGCGACCCGCCCGCTCTCGGCGAGCCTGCCGGCAAAGGCCTACGAGATCCCACCCGACCAAGGGTCCCGCTAGTTCGTCTGTTCCTTATCCGTCCTATTCACGGATAAGGAACAGACGAATAAGGGGTCAGGCGCTAATCCGCGTCGTCAGCCGGCCGAGGGTCGGCGAGGTGATCACTACCTCATCGCCGTCGGCGAGCCAGACGCGCGGCTTGCGTCCCATGCCGACCCCCTCCGGGGTGCCGGTGGAGACGACGTCGCCGGGCTCGAGCGTCATCAGGCCGGAGAGTTGGGAGACCAGCTGCGGGACGCTGAAGATCAGGTCGTCGGTGGCGCCGCTCTGCATCTCCTCGCCGTTGAGGGTGAGGCCGATCGCGATCTCGTCGTGTGGCCCCGCCTCGTCGGGCGTCACCAGGTAGGGACCGCACGGCGCCGAGCCGTCGAAGACCTTGCCGGGCATCCACTGCGGCGTCGCCCCCTGCAGGTCGCGGGCCGAGAGGTCGTTGAGCAGCGTGTAGCCGGCGACGTGGTCGAGCGCGTCGGCCTCGGCGACGTCCTTCGCCCGCTTCCCGACCACGAACGCCACCTCGGCCTCGAAGTCGGTCTTCGCGGTCGGCGCCTTCACCGTCGCCCCGTCCGCCACCAGCGCATTCGCGTACTTGGCGAAGATCGTCGGCACCTCAGGGAGAGCGTCGACGTTGACCCCGACCTCGGCCGCGTGCTTGCGGTAGTTCAAGCCGATGCAGACGATCTTCTCCGGGTCCGGAATCGGCGCCAGCAGCTCAACAGCCGAGAGCGGGTGGGAGGGAGCGCCGCTGTCACCCAGCCGGGCACGCAGCTCATCGACCTTCCCGTGCGCGATCAGCTCCCGCAAGCTTCCCCGGTGCGGCTCCCCCAGCAACGCCCAGGCGTCGACGGCCTTGCCGTCCTCGAGCACCCCGGCCCGCGCCCCATCGCCCGCATCGAAAGTAAGCAGTCTCATTTGCGGCGTTATTCCAGCGCGAAGGTCGCAGCGACCGTCGCTTCGACGGTCGACTTGCCGGGCTTCACAGGTGGCGCGGCAACGTCCTCGGCCTTGGGCGATGAAGCGCCCCGCGTGCCGGAGACGGGCGTCACCCCGCCGCCCTCGACGATCGTGATCGCCGGTCCGAGCGTGGCCCCGGCGGCAGCCGCCAGCAACCCAGCCTTCGCCTTCGCCTGGGTCAGAGCTTCCACCAGGGCAGCGTCATAAGCAGCTTCCCGATCGCCAACGAAGAACCTGGGCCCCCGAGTGCTCGTAGCGCCGGCAGCAACGCCAGCGGCAACAAGATCCCCCGCAGCCTCCGGCTGGTGAGTGACGACCGTGACCCCCTCGCTAGCCCGATAGACAGGCTTCTTCCCACGCTCGACCCGCCGCACCGAAATCGAGCCGGTAGTTACATCACCAGCCCCAACCCCAGCAATCCCCTGCGAAGCCCCGATCACCGCCTTCACCCTGAGAGCAACAACCCGCAAAGCAGCAGCCCGCCCCGTCCGCTCCTTGCTCACCACAAAGTGGACTTCGGCGGCATCGTTAGGAACCTGCCGTTCAATCGTCGCAGTGACGCTCACCGTCCGTTCGACCGCGCCGGCAGCAGCAGGTGCCGCCAGTGCCACAGCCACGACCAGCAGGAATAGAAGTCGCCGCATTCGCAAGATCATCGCATCCGACCGGGTGGTGGGAGTGGGGTCCCTCTCCAGACACTCAACATCGAGCCATTGGCGAGATGTGTCTGGAGAGGGGACCCCACTCCCACATCACTACGCCTGAACTGGCTCCGCCTCAGCCTCGAAAGCGGTATCGACCAGCGTCTCCCGCTCGATGTCACTCTCCCGTACGAGCCAAAGCGCCAGCACCGCCCCAGCGAACGAGAGCAGCGCCCCGAGCACGAGGATCTCGTTGAGCCCATGGATGAACCCCTGTTCGGCCGCATTACGCGCTGCGTCCTGGGCACCGGCCGGCAGCCCCGAAACCGCCTGCGGAAGCGCCCCGGACGAGGTCGCCTCGACCAGGTTCCGCGCCTGCTCGCCGTCAAGCGAACCGCCGGCAACCTCCTGCGTCTTCGAGGCGCCGGCCCCGAGGAAGATCGCGCCCCAGGTGGCGATCCCGACCGCGATCCCGACCTGGCGGAAGGTGTCGTTGATCCCGGCGGCCATCCCGCTCTGCTCTTTCGGCACGACGCTCAGAGCGACGTCGGCGATCACCGGGTTCAGCAGCCCGACGCCGATGCCGCTGATCAGGAAGCCGAGCAGCAGCGCGGTCCACTCCGAGTCCAGCTGCAGCCCGGACATCAGCAGCAGGCCGAGTCCCGTCAGCGCCAGGCCGGCCGCCATCAGGTACCGAGCCTGGACTTTCGCCAGCGCCATCCCCGAGAGCGGGGCGACGACGAACGAGGCGACGGTGATCGGCAGGTAGCGCAGACCCGCTTCGATCGGCGAGAGGCCGAGGAAGCTCTGCAGGTAGAGGGTCAGGTAGAGGAACAGCGCGAACATCGAGCCAGAGACCGCGAAGGCCGCCAGCTGGACGCCGGTGAAGGCGCGGCGGCGGAAGAAGCCAAGCGGGAGCATGGGTTGCTCGACGCGGCGCTCGATTGCAAAGAACGCGCCCAGCAGCACCGCTGCGGCGGCGAAGAGGGAGACGATCAGGGCGCTGCCCCAGCCCTCGTCGTTGCCGCGGACCAGCGCCAGGACTAGGAGGAAGAGCGCGCTCGAGAAGGTGACGAGCCCGCCCCAGTCGATCCGCGTCGCGTTCGGGTCGCGGGACTCGGCGACCTTCCAGTAGGTGACCGCGATCGCCGCGATCCCGATCGGCACGTTGATCAGGAAGACCGACTCCCAGCCGAGGCCGTCGGTGAGGACGCCGCCGACCAGCGGCCCGACCGCGACCGCGATCCCGATCGTGCCGCCGTAGATCCCCATCGCCATCCCGCGTTCGGGCCCGCTGGGGAACTCCTGGGCGACCAGCGCCAGGGAGACGGCGAACATGATGGCGCCGCCGACGCCCTGCAGGCCGCGGGCGAGGTTGAGGAAGGTCGGGTCCGGCGCCAGCGCGCAGAGCAGCGAGGCGATGGAGAAGATGCCGAGGCCGATCGCGAAGACGCGGCGGCGGCCGAGCCGGTCGGCGAGCGAGCCGGCGGTCAGCACCAGCGCCGCGAGCGAGAGGGCGTAGGCGTCGATCACCCACTGCAGGTCGGTGAAGCTGCCGCCGAGGTCCTTCTGGATCGCGGGCAGCGCCGTGTTGACCACGGTGATGTCGAGCAGCAGCATGAAGGTGGCGACGCAGACCGCGCCGAGCGTCCACCACTTGCGATTGGCGGCGCTGGGGTCGTTGGTCGCGAGGGTCGAATCCATTTGAGGTCTCCTGGTCATCGAGTACAATTCGTAAGGTAACCTGGTCAGGCTTCCTTACAACAAGCCGACCTTATCAGGCTTCCTGACGAAATGACCTACGTACCCAAGGACCCCGCCAACTGGATCCCCCTCCCGGGGCTGCTCGACATCGCCTCCGAGGCGCTGTTCGCCGAGTTCCGGGCCGAGCTCGAACGCTCGGAATACAGCGACATCCGTCCCACCCACGGCTGCGTCTTCCGCTTCGTCCAGGGCGAAGGGCTGCGCCTGACCGAGATCGCCGAGCGGGCGAAGCTGACCAAGCAGTCGGTGGGGGAGATCGTCGACGATCTGGTCCAGCGCGGCTACGCGAAGCGCATCCCGGACCCCGACGACCGGCGGGCGAAGCTGATCTGCCTGACCGAGCGCGGCGAAGCCGCCCAGGCCCACGGCCGCAAGCTCTTCGCCAAGGTCGAGAAGCGCTGGGCCCAGCGCTACGGGGTGGAGCGGATCGCCGCGCTGCGCGAGCTGCTGGAGGAGATCGGCGCGGCCGAGGCGCCCTTCGCGGCGCCGGAGCTGGCCCACGCCGAGCCAGCCGCCGCTTGACCCGGCAGGGAACGGCCCCAACCCGCCGAATCCCCTTCCGATGCCGTTCGACCTGCGATCCACCGACAAGCTCCTCGAGGGCCTCGTCGTCCTCTTCTACGTCGCCATCGGCCTGGCCCTGCTGGCGACCCTGATGGGCTCCCCCGGCTGGGGCTTCCTCTTCCTCCTCCTCGGCGCCGCCGGCCTCGTCGCCCGCACCGCCCTGGAAATCCAGCAGCGCCAGCCCAGCCGCCCCTCCCAAAGCCCGCCGCCCCCCGCCAACCGCTAGATTTGCCCCCCGGGCCGCCCCCAGCGGCCCATCCCGAAGCACCCCTCGGGGGCGTAGCTCAGTTGGTTAGAGCGCCGGCCTGTCACGCCGGAGGTCGCGGGTTCGAGTCCCGTCGCTCCCGTCTCGGCGGGAACACGAGTTTCTAATCCAGCTCCTCCTCCTCGCTCAGGCGCCGCCAGCTTCGCAGTAAAGGCCCTACCGATCGGTTCGTCTCCAGCTCGGCCGCCTTGGAATCGAGTTGTTGTCGGCCCCTAGGTAGCTGGCCGCCGATATGACGAATCCACGGCTCAGCCAGGACCGCTTGCAGATCACCGGGTGATGCGAAACCTTCGTAAGCAGTTAGGGCGATAGTGGTTGAAAGATCTACTTCATGGAGCTTACGCGCAGCTTCAACGAGCCTTTTCTCCAGTTTCTGATCCTTAGCCGCCGCCCCAGAGACAAACAGTCCCGGAGATCGATGCTTGGGTCCGGTATGACGCCACGGAATTGCATACTCGTTCGTGACATAAGAGGAAGATTCTGGAATCGGGATCTCCCGCAGGACGACGGTAGTGTGAGAGGAGGCCTTTAAACGTCTACTCCACACCAGAGCCTCGTTGGAGATGACGTCAAGCGGGTGTCCCCATTCTTGGAGTTCATCGAGGTCATATTCGTCGGTCGACAGCAGCTCCATGGTGATTGCGGATCGACGCGGAAACGCGCGCCAGCTCACCGGACCCCGGGACGAGGAGAAGACGTTGGTGTCCGGCATGTCGAACCGAGGACCGTTCCTTCGCTCTTCTGGTTTCCACATCACCAGGAGCGTGTCATCGCTATAGAGGGGTAGAAGTGCGGGAAGGAGCGGAAACCAGCCGGTTCGCGAATGAACCGGGATATACAGCTCGGCATCCTGCAGAGGGTGGTTGCGGGAACCCTCGATCATCCCGTGGGCGACGATGTCGCTGCCAATTCCGGTCAACAGCTGCCGCTCGAAGGGAAGAGCTTGATCGATTAGCCCATACCGGTGTAGGGCGATTCCAAGAGCTTGCCTCGCATCGAAGATGGCAAGAGTCGGGGTGCGTAGCATCGCGCGCATAGAGGGATCCGACCATCTATATGCGGCCTTTTGGAGGAACAACATCTCGCCCGGATCTCGGAGCAATATCCCGTTGTGGACGACGAGGCCGCCGAACAGGGTCGAAAGCGAATCCCGCGAATATCGAGTTCGAAGGGGAATGCGCCAGAGAACGGCATCCATCCCCGAAGTCTTCACCCGCCGCCATCGATCAGGAAGCCGGTTAGAGGGCTGAGGCACGTCAGCCATCGGTGCAATCAGAGTTCTGCCGCTTTCGCTGGATAGGAAGAATTTCACCTTGGGCTTAACCAGCCGATAGAACTCCGCGATCTGGGTGAGCAGCCCTTCGGGCTCTAGAAGTCTCTCCTGCCCCTCAGGATCAAGAAACCGCAGCGCGTCTTCATCAATTCCTACTGTGATTGAGGTTCCGATCGGTGCATCGCACCAATCGAGCTGCACGAGGTCCTCGTTAATTCGAGCCGTGAACTCCACGCCCTTGGCTGCGGTGATGTGGCGGGTTCTGACCCGCATCTCCCGGCCTAAGAGAAAGCCGGCGAAGGCTCCCACCCCGAATCGTCCTGCCTTCATGGTCTTGAGCAACTCCTCCACGTCCATGCCCTCGAGTTCGGCCGGGGTTGGGCCGAACGAGGCCCCGGCAGTGAGGAAGTAGTCCACGACCATGTCGGGCGTCATTCCGATTCCCTTGTCGACTACCGAGAGGTGGGAGCGGCCATCGTTCTCCACGTGGACGGTGACCTCAACGTCCCCCTCAATGTCATGCGCATCCTCGTCTGCCGCAACTCGGCCGATCTTTTGCTGCCAGCTTGCTCGCGCTCTGACGGCGTCGACCGAGTTCTGAACAAGCTCGCGTCCCGCTACCGCCGGTCTGTTGCCATAAAGGTCACGGATCACGAGCCGGAAGAGGTCTTTGTCACTGCGGAGGGCGGCGCGCCGCGGGATGTAAGGAAGTTGCGCGTGCAGGCTCTCGAGGTCGATGTTCGAGAGCACCCGCTGACGGGAGAGGGAAAGCTCCGAGAGATTCGTATGGCCGCTGTAAATCTCGCGTAGCACGGCAACGCTGACATCCATCTCGGTTTGGAGGTCCGCGAGCAGTTCGCCGAGAGCAAGATGCGTTCGAAGCCCATGCCGGGGGGAGACGGTGACGTACACGGCCAGTGGATCCTCGTGGTCCCAAGCGAAGGCCGAGACCGCGCCATGTTTGTTCCACTCTTCGACGCTGCGCGGACTTTGAATGTTCTTGAGGAGCATGAGAAGCGGTGGCGCTCTGTTCGCCTCGATCTGCACATAGTCGGCGACTCGCAGGAGACCCATATGGAGGTGCGCCAGCGCCCCGAACGGTCTCCTGTTCCCAGGAGCGAGAAACTCCAGGTAGTCGCACATTCGGCGCAGCGGCTCGTTGTGGGAACGAGCAACGACTCCGATCAGCTCCGCCAGCTCTGGCAGGCAATTGGTGAGGATCGGGAAGGAGGCCAGGGGAAAGTTCTCATCGCTTACCCCCGGGAAGCCGAAGATCGCGATCTCATGCGCGAGGCGGGCGTGATGGCGACGAAGGAACTCGCCGATCAGCAACCGATCCGCGATGGTCCACTGCGCGGCATCGAGTTTTGGGGAATGCGCGACCATCGGTACCGAGGATCCGTGCTCACCCAGCAACATCTCGATTTCGCTCGTCCCAAAATGCCGAGCCTCCCGTTGAAAATCGCTCCACAGCTCGTGCCACGGTTTGTCGGCAGGACGCGATGGCTGGTCCTCGGAGAACCAAAGCCGGGGCTGGTGCGGGCTGTCGGCGGCAACCAACTCCGTAAACCCAAACTCCCGGAGGTGCATCGCCAGGTCATGCAGGAGCGTGGCGTTGATCAGCACGCACGCATCCTCGGCGGTCAACAAATCGCCTTGTGCTAAGACGTCGGATGGGATCAGCCGCACCGCGGCGTGCAGCACCTTTTCAACATGCTGCTTGCCATGGTCGGTATAGGCGGGGAAAAACGGGGTTTGGTTGTCCGTCAGGATGGTCCCCACGGACTCGGCGAGCCCCAGCGTCGGACCCTCGTGCGGAGATCCGACGAGCAGATCGCGAAGACGAGTGGGTATCTGAATGGTCACCCGCCCAATCCTAAAAAGAGCCGAGGACCTCCCTTAGTCCGCGGCTAGTTCGTTCGGGGCGAGCCTCGCGAGACGTCTAGTACCGAGGCGGCTGATCCCGGTAGGCCGGGTCCCGAACTTCGCGCCGTTCTTCGACCGGCGGCACCTCGCCGGGGGCCACGGGGCGGGTGCGGCGGGACCAGACTATTTCTTGGAAGAGGCCTATTAGGAGGCCGGCGGCGCCGGCGACCATGAGGATCACGCCAATGGTGTCGATGCTGAGGCCCTTGACGTGGATGTTGGTCGCGAACTTGAGGATCGCGCCTACGGCTATGAGGAAGATGCCTGCTCCGATGGTCATGGCGGACTGGATACCCCTGGTTTGGATCGACAAACCGATTCGGACGGGTTGTCGCTTCCGAGGTTGTCCTCGCTATAGGGGGGAGAAGTTCGGAAGGGTTCAGGCTTGGAGGGACGTCCAGAGGTTGCGCTCCGCCTCCAGCACCTGCTCGGCGCCCTCGCCCACCGCGCGCCACAGCTCCGGCCGCGGCTCGTCACTCTCGCTTGCCGCTTTGAAGGCCTCGGCCAGCTCGGTCCACCTCGCCGCCGCCTCCGCGGCCAGCGGCGCCTCGTCGCGGCCGGCCTCGGCCAGGAACCTCGAATACATCAGGCGGAAGCAGCCGCCGCCGGTGCCCCGGCGCTCGATCACCTGGTACGCGAAGCGGGCGCACCATTGCCAGTCCTCGACCGTCTCCGGCCACGAGCCCGCCTCCGCCGCCAGGCGCTCCAGGGCCGGGACGCCGGCGAACTCGCCGAAGGGCGGCTCGAGCATCTCGTCCACCGCCCGCTTGATCGCCCGCGGCACCGCCGCCTCCAGCGCCGCCCGGTCGACCTCGCCGCCGACGGTGAACATGTGGCCTTCCAGCGGATAGGCGGGATGGCCGCTGTGGCGCGCCCTCGCCAGGTTCTCCAGCCGCGTCGTCTGCAGCTCCTCGAAGGCGGTGTCGGAGAGCTGGGCGACCTCGTCGTCGTAGCCGGCGAGGACCACCGCGTGGCCCGGGAAGTGGGCCGAGTTGCCGTAGTGATCCAGGTGGTAGATGTCGGTGAGGAGCAGCGCCGGCCGGCCGGCGTCGACCGTCGCCCGCGCCGCCTCCCAGGCTGCCTCGCCGTCCTCCTCGGCGAAGGTGCTCAGCTCCAGCGCCGCCCCGGTCAGCTCGCGGAAGGTCTCCTCCAGGCGCGCGGTGCGGCCGTTGAACCAGCGGCTTGGCGAGGCGTCGTCGAGCGCCAGGTAGTAGAAGCCCGCCCCCGCGCCGAGCCCGAAGGCCATCTCCTCGCTGATCTGCACCCCGTGGAAGGCGAGCAGGTTGCGCAGCGCGGTCGAGCCGCAGTGGTTGCCGGGGGTGTGGGTGAAGCCGGGGACGGAGGGCATCGCCCAATAGTCTCTCGCGCCGATGCACGACCTCGACCTCAGCCTCCTGCGCTGGATGCGCACCCACGGCCATTCGCCCGGCCTCGAGGGCGCCGCCGTCGCCCTCGGCAAGGCCGGCAACAACGGCCTCGTCTGGTTCCTGCTCGGCGGCGCGCTCGCCATCCTCGACAGCTCGCGCTGGGAATCGTGGCTGATCTGCGCCCTGCTCGGCCCGCTCGCGATCGGCCTCAACTACGGCATCAAGCTCCTGGTCAAGCGCCCGCGGCCGGTGCTCGAGGGCCTGCCGCCGCTCGGCGGCGCCCCCAGCAGCCTCAGCTTCCCCTCCGCCCACGCCACCTCCTCCTTCGCCGTCGCCACCGCGATGGTCCGCGTCGACCCGGCGATGGCCGGCGCCTTCGTCGTCGCCATCGCCCTCTCGCTCGGTCGTCCCTACCTCGGCATGCACTACCCGTCCGACGTCCTCGCCGGCGCCTTCATCGGCGTCGCCCTGGGCCTGATCGTCCCGCTCACCTTCTGATGGGAGCCGCGCGATGAAGGTCGGGATCGTCGGGCTGCCGAACGCCGGCAAGTCGACCCTCTTCAACGCCCTGACCAAGGGCGGCGCCCAGACCGGCGACTACCCGTTCACGACGATCGAGCCGAACGTCGCCGTCGCCCAGGTCCCCGACGAGCGCCTCGAGAAGGTTGCCGAGACCGTCGGCGCCTCCGAACTCGTGCCGGCGAAAATCGACTTCCACGACATCGCCGGCCTGGTCAAAGGCGCCTCCGAAGGGGAGGGGCTCGGCAACCAGTTCCTCGCCTCGATCCGCGAGACCGACGCGATCTGCCACGTCGTCCGCTGCCACACCGAATCCGACGTGCCGCACCCCGACGGCCGCGTCGACCCGCTCGCCGACATCGAGACGATCGAGACCGAGCTCGTCCTCGCCGACTACGACCAGGTCGAGCGCCGCCTCGGCCGCGTCGGCAAGCAGGCGAAGACCGGCGACGCCGAGGCGATCGCCGAGCACGGCTGGCTGCAGGCGGTCCACGAGGCGCTCGCCGCTGGCCGCCCGGCGCGCTCGATCCCCGTCCCCGATGCCGCGCCGCACGCCGCCCAGAACCTGCAGGGGCTGACGACCAAGCCGATCCTCTACGTCGCGAACGTCGACGAGGGCGATGCCGAGCCGCCCGAAGCGGTCGTCTCCCACGCCAACGCGGTCGGTGCCGGCGTGGTCGCGGTCAGCGCCCGGATAGAGGGCGAGCTGGCCGAGCTCGACCCCGCCGAAGCCGAGGAGATGCGCGAGTCCTACGGGGTCGAGGGCTCCGGCCTCGCCCGCCTGGTCCGCGCCGCCTACGACCTGCTGGAGCTGATCACCTTCTTCACCGCCGGCGAGGGCAAGGAGGCCGTCGCCCGGCCGCTGCACCGCGGCGCCACCGCCCTGGAGGCGGCAGGAACCATTCATACCGAGATCATGGAAGCGTTCGTCAAAGCCGAGGCGATCGGCTGGGAGCAGCTGGTCGCCTGCGGCGGCTACGCGCCGGCCCGTGACAAGGGGCAGCTGCGGATCGAGGGCCGCGACTACGTCGTCCAGGACGGCGACGTGATCACGATCAAGGTCTGAGCGCCGTCGCCTCGGCGGGCTGAGACCTGACCGCCCCGCCGATCGGTGCTGCATCGGGGCGGTAACCGTCAGGCCTCAGCCTCCCTTGTGAATGGAGGTCGCCGGGTAGGCGCTGCTGCATCCGCTGAACCGCATACGCATCACCTCCTTCCCGCGCCGGAAGCGTCCTTCACGGCGACATGACGGTTCCTATTACTTTGACCGGCCCCAGTAAAGGGCTCTACCCTGCCATTTTCCTGCATCGTCCGGGGATTTATGCCCTAATGTCATCGCTCCTGTGGAGTCGAGCAATCGAAAGGGTCAAGGGGGTCAGGGGATGGAGCAGGAGGGCGAGGGGAAGAAACGCGGCAAGACGATCTTCAACGCGCTGAAGCACCCGCTGCGGGTTCGGATCCTCGAAGTCCTCAACGAAGGCCCGCGCAGCCCGAGCCAGTTCGTCGAGGAAGGGCTGATCCCGAAAGGGAGCTTCAACAGCTACCAGCAGGCGCTCTCGCTCGCCTCCTACCACTTCCGCGAGCTCGAGAAAGAAGGCTGCCTCGAGGTGATCGAATCGATCCCCCGCCGCGGCGCGATCGAGCACGTCTACCGGGGCCTGGCCAGCATCTTCGTCGACGACGCCGAATTCGAGCAGATGGACCAGCCGACCCGGCGCCAGCTCTCGCGGATCTCGCTGCAGGCGATGATCGCCCGCGCCGACCGGGCGATCGCCGAAGACACCTTCGACGCGCGGGCCGACCGCCACCTGACCTGGGTGCCGATGCAGCTCGACGAGCGCGGCTGGAAGGAAGCGATCGCCGCCCTCGGCTCGACCTTCGGCGAGCTGACCCGGATCCGCGAGGACGCCAGGGACCGGATCGCCGCCTCCGGCGTCGAGGTGATCCCGGCGACCGTGGCGATGCTCGGCTTCGAGTCGCCTCCCCCGCCGCCATTGCGTGGTGACTAGGGAGTAGGCATAACGCGGAGAGGGTGTCCCTCCCCGCGTAGCTAGAGTCCCAGCATGGAGGAACGGGCTCGTTTTCCTGAGGTGGCCCTGAAGGCGGGCCATTACGAGAGCTTCTATGTCAAGGCTTGCCGGCCGGATGGGGGGCAGGGGGTGTGGATCCGCCACACCGTCCACAAGCGTCCCGGCGCCGAGCCCAACGGCTCGATCTGGTTCTGCCTCTTCGACCGCGAGGCCGAGGGGCCGCGGGCGACCAAGGTGACGGTGCCAGCGGCGCAGCTCGAGGCGCCGGCGGGCGACTGGCTCCGCGTCGCCGACGCGACGATCGGCCCCGGCCGCGCCGAGGGCTCGGTCGAGACCGAGGCGCTCAGCGCCGCTTGGTCCTTCACCTTCGCCGGCGACGCCGAGCCCTGCAAGTACCTGCCGGCCGACTGGCTCTACAGGGCGCCGCTGCCGAAGACGAAGTTCCTCGCGCCCTTCCCCGACGCCCGCTTCGAGGGCCGCCTCGTGGTTGACGACGAGCCCTTCGAGCTGAGCGGCTGGCCAGGGATGATCGGCCACAACTGGGGGACCGAGCACGCCGAGCGCTGGGTCTGGATCGAGGGCACCGGCTTTCCCGACGCGCCCGACACCTACTTCGACGCCGGCGCCGCCCGCGTCCGCCTCGGCTCCCGCACCAGCCCCTGGATCCCCTCCGGGATGCTGGTCCTGGACGGCGAGGTGCACCGGCTCGGCGGCCTCGGCGCGATCCGCTCGGCGCGGATCGAGGAGCAGCCGACCGTCTGCAGCTTCTCGCTGCCGGGCAAGGACATCGTCGTCCACGGGCGGGTCGCGGCGCCGGAGAAGGACTTCGTCGGCTGGGTCTACGCCGACCCAAAGGGCCCCGAGCACAACACCGTCAACTGCTCGGTCGCCGACCTCGAGCTGACCGTCGAACGTCCCGGCCTGCCACCGCGCCAGCTCACCCTCCACGGTGGCGGCGCCTACGAGCTGGGGATGAGAGAGACCCCAGATCAGCAACAGGGTCACGGCATCCCGATCCAGCCGTACCCCGACGGCTGACGGGGCGCCTTTGTCAACTAGGGGGAGACAAAAGCGCCCCGGCGCAGCGGGGGCGCGACGGTACTGGTGGGTTTGGCTCTTCGTCGCGCCGCTTGTGGTGTGGGCGCTGGTGCGCGTCTTCGGCCTCGGCCACGGTTTCCCGCTGGCGCCGCTGATGGCGTTCACGCCGTACGTCGCCGTCGCCGCATTCCTCGTCGCCGGCATCGCGCTGGCGCTGCGCAACTGGGCGGCGGCAGGCGTCGCCGCTCTGGTGACGCTGCTCCTCGCCACGGCGGTGCTGCCGCGGGCGATCGGCGACGGCACCGTAGACCCTGAGGGCCGCGAGACCTTCACCGTCCTCTCGACCAACATCCACCACGGGACCGCGGACCCCGGCGCCGTCCTCGCCCTCGTCGAACGCTACGACCCGGACTTGCTCAGCGTCCAGGAGCTGACCCCGAGCTTCGCGCGCGAGCTGAGCGCCGCCGGCCTCGGCGCGCACCTGCCGCACTCGGTCCTCGAAACCCACCGCAACACCTCGGGCGCGGGCCTCTACTCGCGGTTCTCGATGAGGAAGCTGCCCAGCCCCGGACGCTTCGTCTTCCGCATGCCACGCGTCGAGCTGACCCTCCCCGGCGGGAGCCGTCTCCGCGTCGTCGGAATCCATCCCTACCCGCCCCAGCTGAACCGGACGAGCGAATGGGAAGAAGCTCTGGAGAGCCTGCCGTCCGCGGGCGCCGGCGCCCCCTGGCTGCTGGCCGGCGACTTCAACGCCACGCTGGACCAGTCGCAGCTGCGCGACGTCCTCGACCGCGGCTACCGCGACGCCGGCGACGTCGCCGGCAGGGGGCTGGAGCCGACCTTCCCCCGCGAGGGGCACCTGATCCCGCCGGTCACCATCGACCACGTCCTCGCCGACGGCCGCCTCGGCATCGTCGACTACGGCGTCGAGGAGCTGCCCGGCTCCGACCACCGCGCGATCCACGCCGAGTTGACGCTGCCGGGACGAGCGGCTAAGGGCCGCTGACGACCTTTTCGAACGTCATCCAGGTGTCGTGGCCGCCGAGCGCAACCGAGAGCTCGGAGCCGGTGACGGTCGAGGTGCCGGCGGTCCCGATCAGCTTCGCCGAGATGATCCGCGGCGAGACGCCGGTCTTGACGATCACCACCTGCTTCAGCTTCCCCTGCAGGTAGGCGCCGAGGCGGGAGCTTATTTCCGGGCCGGTGAAGTTCAGCGTCCATTTGTGCAGCGGGCAGTAGTAGTCGTAGGGGTCGGGGACGCCGACCAGGTAGGGGACGGGGGAGCCGAAGACGTTGACGGCGCTCTCGGTGTGGCCGCCGGAGCAGGCCGAGTAGAGCGTCTGGGCGATCTCGCCCCCGTACATGACGACCTGGCCGCGGGTCGCGGCGACCGCGTCGTTGGTGCTGGCGTACTCGCTTTCCAGCCCCTCGTAGACCTGGCTGCGGGTGTCGGAGTACAGGTCGAAGCCGTTGCCGCCGACGGCGCCGGTGAGGGCGATCGAGCGCACCGCGACCGCCTGGGCCTTCAGCTCCTCGGTTGGCCAGGAGGGCGGCACCTCGTTCGGCATCACCCCTTTTACGTACTGCTCGAGCGCCAGCGCGTTGACGACGTTGAGCGAGCCGGCGTCGCTTTCGGTCGGCACCGTCTCCAGAGCGCCGCGGAAGGTGCCCTGCCCGCCGATCGCGATCTTGCCGCGCCCGGCGGCCCGCAGTTTGCGCCCGCAGCCGGCGAGCCGTTTGCCGCCCGAGCTGCGCAGCAGCACCGAGTTGCCGTTGCGGTGCGCCTCGTAGCTCCGCCGCGGGTCGAGCACTTGGCCGCAGGCGCTGGTCGCGCCGCTGAATTCGACGTCGCCGGGGGAGATGTCGAGCAGGACGCGGACGACCCGCGCTTTTTCGATCGTCCCCAGGCTGGTCCCCGTGTAGTAGTGGCCGAGGATGAATTGATAGCTCTTGCCGTGCTCGGCATAGCCGTAGGCGCCGTAGGCGCTCATCCCGACCCCGTGGCCGAAGCCGCGCCCGTGGACGACCCAGCTGACGCTGGCATTGGCCGCCGCCGGGTAGGCGGAGATGAGAATCAGGGCGATCGAGAGCTTGGTGACGAGCTTGGACATCTCTGAGCCAACAGATTCAACAATCAGGAGTAGCGGCCTGCCTATCCGGGGACGTAACCTGGATACATGACTGCAACCGACCACAAGCTCCTCGCCGCCGGTGAGTGGACCGAGACGGGCGAGTGGGCGGAGGTGAAGAGCCCCTACGACGGCAGCATCGTCGGGAGGGTCGCGCTGGCCGACGAAGCGCTGACCGAGCGGGCGATCGAGGCCGCCCACGCGGCCTTCGAGTCAGCCGACTTCCCACAGCACAAGCGCGCCGCGGTGCTGGAGCGCGCCGCCGAGCTGGTCGCCGAGCGCCGCGACGACCTGGCGGCGACGATCGCCGCCGAGGCCGGCAAGCCGATCAAGACGGCCACGGTCGAGGCCGAACGTTGCGTCTCCACGCTCGAGTTCTCCGCCGTCGAGGCGCGCAAGCTGACCGGCGGCACCGTGCCGATGGACGCCGCCGCTGCCGGGGCCGGCAAGCTCGGAGTGATGCTGCGCGTCCCCTACGGCGTGGTCGGCGCAATCAGCCCCTTCAACTTCCCCCTCAACCTCGTCGCCCACAAGCTCGGGCCGGCGATCGCCGCCGGCAACGCTGTCGTCCTCAAGCCCGCCGGGCAGACGCCGATCTCGGCCCTGAAGCTGGCCGCGATCCTTGTCGAGGCAGGTCTGCCGGAGGGCTGGCTCTCGGTCGTGCCGGGACCGGGCTCCAAGGTCGGCAACACGATCGTCGAGCACCCGCTGACCAAGGCGATCACCTTCACCGGCTCGGCCCCGGTCGGCTGGGACATCCGCTCCAAGGTCCCGCACAAGAAGGTCAACCTCGAGCTCGGCTCCAACGCGCCGCTGATCGTCAATGACGACGGCGACTGGGAGGTGGCGGCAGACAAAGCCCAGATCCACGCCTTCTCCCATGCCGGCCAGAGCTGCATCTCGATCCAGCGGATCCTCGTCCACGAGGCCCTCGCCGACGATTTCATCGCCCGCCTCGTCGCCAACGTCGAGAAGCTGACCGTCGGCGATCCCGCCGACGAGAACACCGACGTGGGGCCGCTGATCACCCCCGACGACCGCGACCGGGTCAAGCAGTGGGTCGACGAGGCGGTCGCCGGCGGGGCCGAGCTGCTGACCGGCGGCGAGCTGGCCAACGAGGGCCGCTGCCTGGCGCCGACCCTGCTGAAGGCGCCGCCGAAAGAGGCCAAGGTCTGGTGCGAGGAGATCTTCGGCCCGGTGGCGACGATCGACACCTTCACCGACTTCGACGAGGCGCTGCGCCTGGCCAACGACTCCAAGTTCGGCCTCCAGGCCGGCGTCTTCACCCGCGACATCGGCCGCGGCCTGCAGGCGGGCCGCACGCTCGAGTTCGGCGGCGTGCTGATCAACGAGGTGCCGACCTTCCGAACCGACCAGCAGCCTTATGGGGGCGTCAAGGATTCTGGGAATACGCGGGAGGGGCCGGCGTACGCGGTCTATGAGTTGACTGAGGAGCGCTTCGTCACGTTGCAGGGTTAGGTGAGGGAGACGGGGGAGGCCCTCTCCGGACACAACTCGCCAATGGCTCGATGTTGAGTGTCCTGAGAGGGCCTCCCCCGTCTCCCTACCACCGCAAAATGTTTCTCGCTTAAAAGTGGGTATGCTGCCCGCATGGGGATTCGGGAGGTTGTGAGGTTCGTGGTGGTGATCGCGGCTCTGGCCGCGATTGCCGTTGCTCCTAATGCGTTCGCTGCGGTGTCCGACACCGTGGGGAAGAGCACCGTTGAACAGCGGATCGTTCCTGCTGGCTCTGGTGCCTATCGCTTTCTTGGGCTCGGCGCGGGGGAGCCTTACTCGGTGCGGCAGGACCTGGCTGCGGCGGGAGCCGAACGGGCCGCCAAACGCACCTCGCTCGTCTACTTCGGCCAGCTCTCCGACTTCCAGCTCGCCGACGAGGAGTCGCCGGCCCGGCTAGAGGTGATCGACCCGCTCTCGACCCCGCTGAACCTCCCCTTCGGCGCCGCCTGGCGGCCCTGGGAGGCGCTCGAGCCCCAGATCGACGAGGGGATGATCCGCCAGGTCAATCAGTTCGCCGGCGCCAGCCCCGTCGCCGACGGCTCCGGCGCCCACCGGGCAATGGACCTGACGATCGACACGGGCGACTCGGCCGACAGCCAGCAGCTGAACGAGACTCAATGGGTGCGGACCCTGCTGGAGGGAGGGACCCTCAATCCGAACAGCGGCGTCGACAAGGCCAAATACTCCAACCCGCTCTGCCCCAATCTCTTCGTTCCCGGCGCCGCCGAGGCCGCGCGCTACACCGGCGTCCAGGACTACAACGACTACCTCGAGGGTCCGTATCCCGAGTTCTACGACCCCAACTCGCCCGCCGGCCCGCACTCGGCCTGGCCCAAATACCCCGGCCTGATGGACCGCGCCCAGCAGGCGTTCACCGCCAGCGGGCTGAAAGTCCCCTCCTACGTCGCCTTCGGCAACCACGACGCGCTGGTCCAGGGCAACGCCGCCGCCAACGCCGCCTTCGAGCAGGTCGCGACCGGCTGCCTGAAGCCGATCGGCCCGGTCTCCAACCCGGAAAACGCGACCGCGCTGCTGGAATCGCTGTTCGACCCGGTGCGCCTCCTCTCCTCGTTCCTGACCGCGCCGCAGAACACGATCCTCGTCCCCGGCGACCCGAACCGCCGCTTCGTCTCCAAGAAGCAGTACAAGGACGTCTTCAAGGCCGGCAAACAGAAAGACGGCCACGGCTTCGGCCTGATCGACCCGGCCCAGGAAACCGCCTCCAAAGGCGCCGCCGGCTACTACTCGTGGAGTCCGACGCCGGGGATGCGCTTCATCGCCCTCGACACCGTCGCCGAGGCCGGCACGATCCTCACCCCGACCGGCAAATCGACCTCCGACGGCAACATCGACAACCCGCAGTTTCAGTGGCTGCGCGGACAGCTGCAGGCGGCGACCGAAGCCGACCAACTGGTCGTGATCTTCAGCCACCACGCCCCCGAGAGCCTCGTCGCCGACATCCCCGACGAGCTGGCGCCGCCCTGCACGGTCAACGACTCCCACGGGCACGACCTCAACCCCGGCTGCGACCTCGACCCGCGCCTCTCCTTCCCGATCCAACTCGAGGCCGACGCGGTCAACCTCCTGCACGAATACCCCAACGCGATCGCCTGGGTGGCCGGCCACTCGCACGACAACGTCGTCGATGCCTTCCCCGACCCGAGCGGCCCCGGCGGCTTCTGGAGCATCCGCGTCGCGGCCGAGGCCGACTGGCCCCAGCAGTCCCGCCTGCTCGAGGTCTTCGACAACCACGACGGCACCCTCTCGATCTTCGGCACGATCCTCGACCACACCGGCCAAGCGTCAGCCCCAGCCCCCGGCACCCCCGCCTCAGCCATGGACTTCAACGACCTCACCTCGGCCGCGCGCACCATGAGCTTCAACGACCTCCAATCAGGCGCCCCCCTAGGCGAAGGCACCCCTCAAGACCGCAACGTAGAGCTCCTGCTCCCCGACCCGCGCTAAGCCAGTCCGCTAACTCGTGTGGCAGGGGGGAAGGGAGACCCTCTCCAGACACTCAACATCGAGCCATAGCGAGATGTGTCTGGAGAGGGGCTCCCGTCCCCCCGCAACCAATTACCCGTGAGGTCGGGCCATGCGGCGGTGGTCGAGAGCCTCCTCGAGGACTGAGGTCTCGACGCCTTGCTCCAAGGCGACCTCTCGGAGGGATCGGCCCGACTCCGCCGCCGCCTTGACGATGTCCGCGGCGCGGTCGTAGCCGATGTGCGGATTGAGCGCGGTCGCAGTCGCCAAGGTCGCCTCGGCGTGGCGCTCGGTCATCTCCTCGTTGGCCTCCAGGCCGGAGACGCATTTCTCATTCAGCAGGCGCGAGGCGCTTGCCAGCAGCTTGATCGAGTCGAGCAGGTTGCGGGCGATCAGCGGCACCCGGACGTTGAGCTCGAACTGGCCCTGGCTGCCGGCGACGGTGATCGCGGCGTCGTTGCCGATCACCTGGGCGGCGACCTGGATCACGACCTCCGGAATCACCGGGTTGACCTTGCCGGGCATGATCGAGGAGCCCTTCTGCAGCTCGGGCAGGCGCAGCTCGGCGAGGCCGGCCCGCGGGCCGGAGCCCATCAGCGCCAGGTCGTTGGCGATCTTGTTGAGCGAAACGGCGTAGACCTTGAGCGCGCCCGAGAGCTCGACCAGCGCGTCGCGGTTGCCCTGCGCCTCGAAGGCGTCGAGCGGGCCGGAGATCTCGAGGCCGGTGTCGGCGGCGAGCGTCTCGCGCACCTTGGCGGCGAACTCCGGGTGGGTGTTGAGGCCGGTGCCGGTGGCGGTGCCGCCGAGCGGGATCTGGCCGACCCGCCGCAGCGTCCCCTCGACCCGCTGGACGCCGAGCCGGACCTGCGCCGCGTAGCCGCCGAACTCCTGGCCGAGCGTGACAGGGACCGCGTCCATCAGGTGGGTGCGCCCGGCCTTGACCACGTCCGCGAACTTCTTCGCCTTCTCTGCCAGCGCGCCCTCGAGCCCGCCCATCGCCGGCAGCAGGTCGTGGGTCACCTCGTCGAGCGCCGCCAGGTGGACGGCGGAGGGGAAGACGTCGTTGGAGGACTGGCCCATGTTGACGTGGTCGTTGGCGTGGGCGCCCTCGCCGGCGAGGTTGGCGATCACCTCGTTGGCGTTCATGTTCGAGGAGGTGCCGGAGCCGGTCTGGAAGACGTCGACCGGGAACTGGTCGTCGTGCTCGCCCTCGGCGATCGCCTTGCCAGCGGCGGCGATCCGCTCCGCGAGCTCGGCGTCGAGCCCGCCGAGGGCGCCGTTGGCCTCCGCCGCCGCGCCCTTGATTCGGCCCAGCCAGCGCACCACCGGCACCGGCACGCGCTCGCCGGAGACCGGGAAGTTGTCAACCGCCTTGGTGGTCTCGCCACCCCAGAGCTGCTCAGTCAAAGCTGCCTCCATCGAAGAATTTCTCGGTCCCGGCAGCGTATAGATAGGAGCTAGCCGGATTCTCGGCCCGCCTCGAAGCCCTTGCGGTAGCCGGCGAGGAACTCCTGCGTCAGCGGCTGGCTGCCGGGCGCGTAGCGGGCGGCGACCGTCAGGCGGCGGACGAGGTCGGAGTGGATCCCTTCGCTCTCCTCGCTGCCGCGCTTGACGGCGCCGAGCAGGTAGCCGAGGCCGACGGCGGCATCGCTGCCCGGGACTTCGCGGGCCTCCCCGTTGAGCGCGGTCGCGGTTTCCAGCAGCGCTTCGCCAACCCGGGTCAGGTCGCCGCCGCTTTGGTTACGGGTCAGGCATTCGCTGATCGGCGTCTCGTCTTCGAGCAGCACTTCGTCGGGCGCCGCCTTCAGCGCCCGTTCGTAGGTCTCGGCCCCTTCGAGGCAGGCGACCGGAGTCGATTCATCGGCGCTGCCGCAGCCCGCAAGCGCGAGAACGATCAGAGCGAGAAGGGCGGCGGCGAAGCGCACCGCCGCATCCTATGGATCGTCAGTCGCCCGGGCGGGCGGAGATGCCGCCGGTGGAGACCTGGGAGATGCCGCCGGGGGGACCGGTCGGGGCCTTCGGGCGTGACTGGGGCTTCTTGCCCGGGATCGGTTTCACCCCGGTGAAGTTGACCGCCATCACTTCGACCCATTCGGCGAGCGTGAACATCGGCGCGACCGCGTGGTTCCAGGAGAGGTGCAGATGGTTGCCGCAGCCGTGGCCGGCGTCGCCGTCGTAGCCGACCCAGCGGAAGGGCGGCCGCGGTTTGTTCTGTTCGGGCTCGGCCCAGAGGGCGAGGCGGGTGATCGCTTCCCAGTTGGCGTCGCATTTGGAGCTCGGTTCGGCCGGGACGATGTCGACCGCGAGGCCGTTGTAGTGGTCGGAGTTCCTGACGTGGCAGTTGTTGCAGCCGGCGTGTTCGCCGTTCGGCAGCGGGCCGGAGTAGCCGTCGGTGACGTAGATCGGGTAGCGGGCGGCGATCCAGCGCAGGTTGGGGATGATCCGCTGATCGACCATGTCGCCTTCTTCGTGCGGGATCGAGGCCGGGATCGGGACGATCTTGCCCGGCCCGTAGGCGACCTTGGTCACCGGCGGCGCCGCCTCGGCGTAGGCGCAGATCGCCAGCAGCGGCGCGAGGGAGAGGGCGAAGACGGCGAGGGTGCGGGCCCAGGCGGTGGCGAGGAGGCGGTGGCTCACCTCCCCGTTATCGGCCCCTCGACGCTCGATCCTTGAATCCTGCTTAAGAACACTCAGGAGCATTGGGCCTTGCAACCCGGCCGGATAGGGTTCGATTCGTGCCCAACGTTCGCGAAGCCGCCTTCGACCTCTTCCGCGCCCACGGGATGACGACGATGTTCGGCAACCCGGGCTCGACCGAGCTGCCGATGCTCGCCGACTTCCCGAGTGACTTCAGCTACGTGCTCGGCCTGCAGGAGGCGGTCGTGGTCGGGATGGCCGACGGCTACGCCCAGGCCTCGGGCAAGACGACCGTCGTCAACCTCCACACCGCGCCGGGGGTCGGCAACGCGATGGGGGCGATCTTCAACGCCCAGGCCAACCACTCGCCGCTGCTGATCACCGCCGGCCAGCAGGCCCGCGCCCAGATCACCCTGCAGGCGAATCTCACCAACCGCGACGCGACCCGGATGCCGCACCCGCTGGTCAAGTGGTCCTTCGAGCCGCCGCGGGCCGAGGACGTGCCGCTCGCCCTCGGCCACGGCGCCCACCTCGCCGGGCTGGCGCCGCGCGGCCCGGTCTTCGTCTCGCTGCCGATGGACGACTGGTACGCCGAGGTCGACGAGGCCGACGCCAAGGCGGCGATCGAGCGCAAGGTCGACGGCCGCGCCCTCGCCGACCCTGAGGCGGTCCGCGCCCTCGCCGAGCGCCTCGACGCCGCCGCCAACCCGGTCCTCGTCGCCGGTCCAGACATCGACACCGCCGGCGCCTGGGACACCGCCGTCGCCCTCGCCGAGCGCCAGCGCCTCCCGGTCTGGGCTTCGCCCGCGACCGGCGGCGTCCGCCTCGGCTTCCCCGAGAACCACCCCAACTTCCGCGGCGTCCTGCCGCCGGCGATCAGCCCGGTCGGGCAGACGCTCGAGGGCCACGACCTGATCGTCGTCGTCGGCAGCTCGGTCTTCCCCTACGACCCGCACATCCCCGGGCCGCTGCTGCCGCAGGGCGCCCAGCTGGTCGCGATCACCAGCGACCCCGACGAGGCGGTGCGGGCGCCGATGGGCGACGCGATCGTCGCCGACGTCGGCCTCACCCTCGGCGCGCTGCTGGAGGCGGTGCCGGAGTCCTCGCGCCCGGCACCGGAGCCGAACCCCGGCCCGCAGGAAATCCCGGCCACCGAGCCCCTCAACCCCTCGACCGTCCACACCGCCCTCGCCGAGATCCTGCCCGAGGACGCGATCGTCGTCCTCGAGTCCCCCTCCAGCACCCTGGCCCTGCGCAACCAGCTGCGCATCTCGCGCCCGGGCAGCTACTACTTCAGCGCCGGCGGCGGCCTCGGCTTCGGCCTCGCCGCCTCGGTCGGCGTCCAGCTCGCCCAGCCCGGCCGCCCGGTCGTCTGCGTCCTCGGCGAGGGCTCGGCCCAGTACGCGATCACCGCCTTCTGGAGCGCCGTCGCCTACCAGGCGCCGGTCACCTTCCTCGTCCTCCAGAACCAGGAGTACGCGATCCTCAAGTGGTTCGCCGAAGTCGAGCAGGTCAACGGCTCTCCCGGCCTCGACCTGCCGAAGCTCGACGTCGCCGCGGTCGCCGAGGGCTACGGCGTCAAGGCCCAGCGGGCGAAGGGACGCGACGAGGTCGCCAGCGCGCTCGCCTCGGCCCTCGCCTCCTCGCAGCCGGAGCTGGTCGAAGTCCCGGTCTCGCCCGGGATGTCGCTGTTCTAGGTGATGGTTGGTACTTCGGATAGTTGGGCGAGGGCCGGGGGATGCCCGCCGGACAACAGCGGGGAGGGCCCGGCGGGCATCCCCCGGCCCTCGTGACGTAGCCGATGCCCGTTCGCACGAGAGCGAGGTCGGTCCCGCCGCCGCCCAGTCAGGCGGTTGAGGATCGGGCTCCCGACTCGCTGGCCGGGGGAGTTGCGCAGCCGCTGCGTCAGGACCTAGAGCAGCTGCTGGGTGCGGATCGCGTGCTGCACCGGGTCAGCGACCTAGTCGCCTACGCCTCCGACGCCAGCCCCTACCGGCGCTTCCCGCGGGCTGTGATCGAGGCGCGCGACGCCGGGGACGTCGCCGCGGTGCTCCGCTTCGGCCGCGAGCGAGACATCCCCGTCACCTTCCGCGCCGGCGGCACCAGCCTCAACGGCCAGGGACAGACCGACGGCATCCTCGTCGACGTCCGCAAGCACTGGGGCGGGGTCCGGGTAGAGGACAACGGCGCCCGCGCCCGGGTCAAGCCGGGGACGATCCTCGGCCACGCCAACCGCGTCCTCGCCCCGCACGGGCGCAAGCTCGGCCCCGACCCGGCCAGCACCGACGTCTGCACCGTCGGCGGCGTCGTCGCCAACAACTCGGGCGGGATGCGCTGCGGCGTCACCAAGGACTCCTACTCGACCGTGCGTGAGCTGACCTTCGTCCTGCCCTCGGGGACGGTGATCGATACCGGCGCGCCCGACGCCGGCGAACGCTTCGCCGCCGCCGAGCCGGAGCTGGTCGCCGGCCTCGAGGCGATCCGCGACGAGATCCGCGCCGACGCCGAGCTCGCCGAGCGCGTCCGCCGCAAGTTCGAGATCAAGAACACCACCGGCTACCGCCTCTGCGCCTTCCTCGACGCCGACGAGCCGCTGGAGATCTTCCGCCGCCTGCTGGTCGGCTCCGAGGGCACGCTCGCCTTCATCGCCGAGGTCGTCTTCGAGACCGTGCCGGTGCCGGCGACGACGACCACCGCCTGGGTCCACTTCCCCGGCATCGACGAGGCGATCGCCCCGGTCGGGGACCTGGTCGCCTCCGGCGCCAGGGCGGTCGAGCTGATGGTCGCGCCGGCGCTGATCACCGCCGCCTGGAACATGGTCGGCGCGCCGCAGGAGTGGAAAGAGCTGCCGCCGGAGTCGGCCGTCCTGCTGGTCGAGTTCGGCGGCGCCGACGAGGGCGACCTCGCCGCCCAGGTGCTGCGGGCCGAAGCGATCCTCGGCTCGCACGAGACGATCCGGCCGATCGAGTTCACCCGCGAGCCGGAGGAGGTCGAGCTCGCCTGGCGGGTGCGCGAGGGCCTGCACGGGCTGATCGGCCGGGTGCGCCCGGAGGGCACGGCGCTGATCGTCGAGGACGTCTGCGTGCCGCCCGAGCGGATCGCCGAGGGGGCGAAAGACCTGCAGGCGCTGCTCGGCGAACACGGCTTCCTGCCCGGCGTCGCCGGCCACGCTAGCGCCGGAAACCTCCATTTCATGCTGACCCCGGACTTCGCCAAGCAGGAGGACCTCGAGCGCTACGAGGCCTTCATGGGCGGCCTGGTCGAGCTGATCGTCGGCAAGTACGACGGCTCGCTGAAGGCCGAGCACGGGACCGGCGTGAACATGGCCCCCTACGTCGAGCGCGAGTGGGGCGAGAAGGCGACCGAGCTGATGTGGCGGCTGAAGCGGCTCGCCGATCCCGACGGCGTGCTCTCGCCCGACGTCATCCTCAGCCGCGACGCCGGCGTCCACCTGCGCGACCTGAAGACGACGCCGGCGATCGAGGACTGGGGCGGGGCCACGACCTGCGTCGAGTGCGGCTTCTGCGAGCCGGTCTGCCCGAGCCGCAACCTGACGACGACGCCGCGCCAGCGGATCGTCCTGCGGCGGGAGATGGCGCGGCAGCCCGAGGGCTCGCCGGTGCAGCGGGCTTTGCTCGAGGAGTACGACTACGACGCGCTGGAGACGTGCGCTACTGACGGCTCCTGCCAGATCGCTTGTCCGTTGGGGATCGATACGGGGAAGATGGTCAAGGAGCTGCGGGTGGCGCAGCATGGGGGGCGGGCGGAAAAGGCCGCGCTGGCTGCCGCGAAACGGTGGGGCGCGGTCGAGAAAATCTCTCGTGTGGCGCTGAAGGTCGGGGGGCCATTAGCGAGACGGACTAAGCGCGGAAAGGGGTTGCCACGCGCAGCCGCTTGGGGAGGGGCGGGTGACCCTCTCCGGACACATCTCGCCAATGGCTCGATGTTGAGTG
>DATAMR010000012.1:0-35334 GCA_036260485.1 Solirubrobacterales bacterium
CAGATTGGAAGCCGGATCGCAGAGGGAGTCGGTGACCCCCTGAACGTTTTGCGCGGGAGGAGAGTTGCGCATCGAGGCGCCAGCTGTCCCCTCCCCATCGACGAGTTGCGAGTGAAGGGGGTCACCGACTCCCTCCCCACCATCACCGCTCCGAAATTTGGTCCCCCAAAGGGGCCCAAAGTTCGGAGTCGGTGATCAGCCGGGGCTGATGCCGCCGCCGGCTGGGGGTGCTGGTGCGGGTTCGGGCGTCGGGGTGGGTTCAGGGGTCGGTTCGGGCTCCGGTTCGGCCGTGTTTTCTTCGCCGCCTTCTTCGCCGCCCTTGTCTTTGCCCTTGCCTTCGTCTTCGGTTTCTTCTTCGCCTTCGTAGGCTTCTTCTTCTTCGTAGCCGTTGTAGCCGCCCGAAGAGGTGTGTTCGCTGTCGAGGCCGTCGAGTTCGGGGAGCGAACTCGGAGTGCCGAATTCGGGGCAGTCTCCTTCGACCGCTTCCGACATGTAGTTGGCCCAGATCGGGCCCGCGGTGGGACCGCCGAAGCCGGTGTATTCGCGCGTGGTCGGGTGGCCGACCCAGACCGCGGTCGAGAAGAGCGGCGTGAATCCGACGAACCAGGCGTCGGAGAGTTCCTCCGAGGTGCCGGTCTTGCCGGCCGCGTCGGTGCAGCCCATCGTGGTGTAGCCGGCGCCGGTGCCCTGGGTGATCACGCCCTCGAGGATGCGGGTGACTTCGTAGGCCTGGCCCTCGGTGAGGACGCGTTCGCCGGAGTCTTTCTCGAAGTCGTCGACCTTGCCGTCGGGGAACTCGACCTTGCTCACCGCGGTCGGATCGTGGTGGATGCCGCCGCTGGCCAGGGTCGCGTAGGCGTCGGCCATTTCCAGCGGCGTGACGCCGCTCCCGAGACCGCCGATGCCCTCCGCCGGGACCGACTGCAGCGGCGATTCGATCCCCATTTCCTTCGCCGTTTCCGTCACCGATTCCGGCCCGACGTCGAGGTCGAGCTGAGCGTAGACGACGTTGACCGAGTCCCAGGTGGCGCTTTCGAGGTTGTAGGTGCCGCCACCCTCGCCCTCGGAGTTGTTGACCGTCCAGGTGCCGCCGCCGGGGATTTCCAGCGTCTTCGGCGAGGTGCCGTCGTAGTAGGTGCTGCCCGGATCGATCCCCTCCTTCACCGCGGTGGTGAGGACGAAGGTCTTGAACGAGGACCCCGGCTGGCGGCGCGCCTGCCAGGCGTAGTTGAACTGGTTTTCGTCGGCGAAGCCTTCGGTGTTGGCGAGGGCGACGATCGCGCCGTTCTTCGGGTTGACCGAGGCGAGGCCGGCGACCGGGCCGCCTTCGGGGTAACAGACGGAGCAGTAGTTTTCCACCGCGTATTCGGCCTTCGCCTGCAGGTCCGGGTCGATCGTCGTGTAGGCCTTCAGCCCGCCTTTGCGGACGGTGTTGATCCCGTACTCCTCGATCAGTTCGTTCTGGACCAGGTCGAAGAGGAACGGGTCCTTGATCACCTGGTACTTGTCGCCCGGGTTGAGCCCGAGCCCGCGGGTTTTCGCCTCGCGGTATTCGTCGCCGGTGATGTAGCCCTGTTCGTTCATCACCAGCAGCACCTCGTTGCGCCGCTTCAGCGCCGCTTTCGGGTCGAGGAAGGGGTTGTATTCAGAGGGCGCCTGCGGCAGGCCGGCGAGCAGCGCCGCCTCGGTCAGGTTGAGGTCCTTGGCCGGCTTGGAGAAGTAGGTCTGCGAGGCCGCCTCGGCTCCGACCGCGGTCTGGCCTTCGACCGTCCCGTACGGCGCGCTGTTGAGGTACTGGGTGAGGATCCAGTTCTTGTCGTGGGCTTCCTCGAGCTCGACCGCGAGCGAGGCTTCGATCAGCTTTCGCTTGATCGTGTTTTCCGGGTTGTGGATGTAGAGGTTGCGGACCAGCTGCTGGGTGATCGTCGAGGCGCCCTGCACCGCAGCGCCGGCCTCGAGGTCCTTCCAGGCGGCCCGGGCGATGCCTTCGTAGTCGAGGGCGCCGTGCTCGAAGAAGTTCTTGTCCTCGATCGCGATCGTCGCGTCGCGCAGGACCTGAGGCTGCGACTTTTCCGGCAGCGGCTGGCGCACGTTTTCGGAGCGGATGAACCCGATCAGGCTGCCGTCGGCGGCGTAGATCGCCGAGGAGCGGCCCTTCTGCACCGGCTTCAGGCTGGAGAGCGGCGGCGCCGAGTTGTAGATGTTGATCGCCCAGGCCGCTGCGATTCCACCAGCGATCATCACAAGTGCGGCGAGGATTCCCAGCGGGATCGCGACCTTGTGCCAGATGGGATGGTGCGGCTTGCGACGCCGCCTGCGGACCCGCGTGGCCATTCGACCTCGATTGTAGGGAGGCGGGCACGCCGGCCGCGCCGGTTCGGGGTCCGCGCAATCCCGCTTGCCGTCCCGATAGGGTCGCACCCGCAGGCTCTTGCAGGCTCTTGTTGATTGGGGAGAGGGAGGAAAAGTGAAACTCGTAATCGGGATCGTTCGCCCCGAGCAGGCGAACCAGGTCCTCGAGGCGCTCTACCGGGCCGAGGTCCGGGGCTTCTCGATGAGCCGCGTGCAAGGGCACGGCGGCGAGATGGACCGGGTCGAGACCTACCGTGGCACGACCGTGCAGATGGGGCTCTCGGAGAAGATGCGCTTCGAGGTCGCCGTCTCCGACGACTTCGTCGAAAAGACCGTGGAAGCGCTCTGCGAGGGCGGCCGCACCGGCGAAGTCGGCGACGGCAAGATCTTCGTCGTGCCGCTCGACCACGCGGTGCGGATTCGGACCGGGGACAGCGACGAGGGCGCCGTGACGCCGGTGGACAAATGAGCGGCGGGATCGACACCGGGGATACCGCCTGGATGCTGATCGCCACCGCGCTGGTGCTGCTGATGACGCCGGCGCTGGGGCTCTTCTACGCCGGGCTGGTGCGCTCGAAGAACACCCTCAACACCTTCATGATGAGCGTCGCGGCGATCGCGATCGCGACGGTCACCTGGGCGGCGGTCGGCTACTCGCTGGCCTTCGACGGCGACGGTGCGATCGTCGGCGGCTTCGGCAACGCCTTCATGCAGGGCGTCGACTTCGCCCCGCGGGAAGGGACGGCGATCCCCGAGCTGGTCTTCTTCGCCTTCCAGGCGACCTTCTGCATCATCACCACGGCGCTGATCTCCGGCGCGGTGGTCGAGCGGATGCGCTTCGGCCCCTTCCTCGTCTTCTCGGCGCTGTGGTCGGTGCTGGTCTACGCCGTGCTCGCCCACTGGGCCTTCGGCGGCGGCTGGCTGATCTCCGGCGGCACGCTGGACTTCGCCGGCGGCGTGCCGGTCGAGATGGCCTCGGGCTTCTCGGCCCTGGCGGCGGCGCTGGTCGTCGGCGCGCGCAAGGACTACGGCCGCCAGGCGCTCCTCCCCCACAACGCGATGTACGTGCTGCTCGGGGCCGGGCTGCTGTGGTTCGGCTGGTTCGGGTTCAACGGCGGCAGCGGCTTCTCGACCGGCCAGGGCAGCGTCCTCGCCTTCACCAACACGCTGCTCTGCCCGGCGACGACTCTGGTCGTCTGGTTCGGCCTCGACCTGATGCGCGGTCGCAAAGTGACGGCGATCGGCGCCGCTACCGCGATCATCGTCGGCTGCGTCCTGATCACCCCGGCGGGCGGCTACGTCAGCCCCGGCTGGGCGATGCTGCTCGGCGCCCTGGGGGCGATCCCCAGCTACGCGATCATCGTCTGGCGGACGCGGACCCGGGTCGACGAGACCCTCGACGTGCTCGCCGCCCACGGCACCGCGGGCTTCTTCGGAATCCTCTTCATCGGCTTCTTCGCCCAGGCGAGCTGGAACGGGGTATCGGACGGCCTGTTCTACGGCAACGCAGCGCAGCTGGGCGACCAGGCGCTAGCAGCTCTTGCAGCACCGATCTACGCCTTCGTAGCCACCTTCATCCTGCTGAAGGCGATCGGAGCCGTAATGCCGCTGCGGGCAACGGACCGTGAGGAGGCCATGGGAATGGACGTGGTCCAACACGGCGAGGAGGCCTACGTAACCGGCGAGGGAGCAATCCTGCTCCTTCCCGATGACCACGAGAAGGTCACGGTCCCAGTCGCCGACCCCAGCTGAGGCAGCTTGGGGGGCCGGGGGTACCTCCTCCAGACACTCAACATCGAGCCATTGGCGAGATGTGTCTGGAGGAGGTACCCCCGGCCCCCTTACGCCCTAAGCCGATATCCCTTGCTGAAGAGACGGAGGTTGACAAGGAAAATCGCGGCGGTGGCTGCGGTTAGAGCTAAGAGCGAGAGAGGAATGCTCACTTCGGTGTAGCCGACGAAGCCGTAGCGGACGAGGTTGATCATGTAGTAGATCGGGTTGAAGTGGGTCAGCGTCTCGTATGGCTGGGGCAGCAACGCGGCCGAGTAGAAGACGCCGCCGAGGAAGATCAGTGGCGTCAGCACAAAGGTCTGGGCGAAGGCGACGTCGTCGAACTGCTCGGCGCGGACGCCGATCAGGACGCCGAGCTGGCTGAAGAAGAAGCCGACCAGGAAGAGCGACGGGATCAGGACCAGGACGTGGTCGACGGGAAGAGCGACCAGAATGACCGAGACGACGAAGGTCAGCACGGCGACGATCAGGCCGCGCATGAAGCCGCCGAGCGAGAAGGCGAGCAGCAGCTCGGCCGGCGAGGCGGGCGAGGAGAGCTGGTCCTGGATCGCCCCCTGGAACTTCTGCTGGAGGATCGAGGAGGAGTTGTTGGAGAAGGCGTTGGTCGAGAAGGCCATCATGATCAGGCCGGGGATGACGAAGACGACGTAGTCGATCCCGTGCAGCTTGTCGATCCGCGAGCCCAGCGCCGCACCGAAGACCGAGATGTAGAGGAAGGTTTCCAGCAGCGGCGCGCCGAGCGTCTGCTTCTTGATCTTCATGAAGCGGTTGACCTCGCGGCGCCAGAGGGTCGCGAAGCGGATCTGGGCAGCGCTCACGAGGCGACCTCGGGGTCGAGCTCGATGTGCGAGCGGGATAGCTCTTTGCGGCCGACCAGCGCCAGGTAGGCGTCCTCGAGGTTCGGCACGTCGAAGCGCTCGGCGAGGGTGTCGCTGGTCCCCTCGGCGACGATCTGGCCTTCGGCGATGAAGGCGATCCGGTCGCAGAGCTGCTCGGCCTCCTCGAGGTAGTGCGTGGTGAGGAGGATCGTCGTCCCCTCCTGGTTGATTTTCTGGACGTAGTGCCAGAGCTCGAGGCGCAGCTCGACGTCGACGCCGGCGGTCGGCTCGTCGAGGATCAGCAGGCGCGGCCGGTGCATCATCGCCCGGGCCAGGATCAGCCGCCGTTTCATCCCGCCCGAGAGGGTGCGGGTGCGTTCGTGGCGCTTCTCGGTCAGGGAGAAGGTCTCGAGCAGCTCCTTGGTCCGCTCGCGGCGTTCGCGGCGCGGCATCCCGAAGTAGCCGGCGTGGTAGTCGAGCGTCTCCTCGGCGGTGAGGAACCAGTCGATGTTCGCCTCCTGCGGGGCGAGGCCGACCGCCTGGCGCGCCTCGGCGTAGTTGTCGATCGCGTCGTTGCCGAAGATCGCGATCGAGCCGCCCGTCGGCTGCGCGAGGCCGGTAGCGCAGTGGATCAAGGTCGACTTGCCGGCGCCGTTGGGGCCGAGCAGGCCGAACAGCTCCCCCTCCCCCACCTCGAGCGAGACGCCGCGCAGCGCCTCCACCCCGGTCGGGTAGCGCTTCTCCAAGTCGGTGATGTCGAGTGCCTTCATGCGGCGCTGACTCTAGCCACCCGCGGCGTTCGTCCTTGGTGGGCCCACAGGGGTACCAAGGACGAACGCCGACCACCGGGTGTCATATAAGTGCCACATGCCAGCGCCGCTGCTCGCCGTAGACACCCCCTCGATGCTGTTCCGCGCCTTCTACGCGCTGCCGAGCAAGATCGTCGGGCCGGACGGGCGGCCGGTCAACGCGCTGCTGGGGACGGCGAACCTGATCCTGCGCGAGGTCGAAGTCCACCGGCCGCGCGCCGTCGTCCTCTGCTTCGGACCCGACGCCGCCGCCTACCGGACCGAGCTCTACCCCGCCTACCACGCCGAGCGGGAGGAGGCGATGCCCGACGAGCTGCCGCACCAGTTCGCCGACGCGCGCCCGTTCTTCGAGGCGTTCGGCTGGACGGTCGCGGTTGCCGGAGACCTCGAGGCCGACGACCTGCTCGGCACCTACGCGAAGCTCGAGGCCGAGGCGGGCGGGCGGGCGCTGCTGCTGACCGGGGACCGCGACATGTACCAGTGCGCAAGCGACGACGTGACCGTCCTCTACGTCAAAACCGGCGGCGGCAAAGGCGCCGAAGAGGTCGGGCCGGCGGAGGTGCGCGAGCGCTACGGGATCGGCCCAGAGCTGGTGCCGGACTTCATCGCCCTACGCGGCGACCCCTCCGACGGGCTGCCGGGTGCCAAGGGCGTCGGGCCGAAGACCGCGGCCGAGCTGCTGAAGGCGCACGGTTCGCTGGAGGCGATCCTCGACGGCGCGATCCGCGAGCGGCGGCCGGCGCTGCGGGCTGCGCTGATCGAGGGGCGCGAGGACTTGATCAAGTTCAAAGACATCGCGACCTTGCGCGATGCCAAGGTCAAACGGCCGAAGGATCGGGCGACCGATTGGGCCGGAGCGGCCGAGGCGGCTCGGGAGCGAGGGATGAAGAGACTCGCTGAGCGGTTGGAGAGCCAGGTCCAGTAGGGGGTTCTCTCAACTTTTTCGAGATCGCCCCGAGCCGTCCGAGATGGGTGGCCGCGAAAAAGTACAAGCCGTTCACCCCCTACTGGTCCTGGCTCTCCCGAAGCGCTGACATCAGGCCCCAGGCGCTGACTATCGCCCAGACGGTCTCGAGGAGGACGAAGCCCCATTGGGAGGCGGCTAGGGCCAGCGCGGCGAGGATGATCGAGCCGAGCAGGTTGAGGGTCAGATACATGCGCGAGTCTGGGCTCATGCGGTTGAACTGGACCGCGCCGAAGGCGGCGAGGATCAGCAGGGCGCCGACGATTTGGATCAGCTGGTCCATGCGGCTGAGCCTAGTGGGAGTGTCGATTTTGTCCCCCACGTAGAGGACAAAATCGACATGGCCGGGTACCTTCGGGCCGTGGATCCCGCTTCGCTATCTCTTTTTGACCATGGGCAGCTGCGCAAGCGGTGGCGCTATGTCGGGCTGTTCGCCGAGGAGGTGATGCTCTGCGCGGCGCGGGCCGAGGTGGGGCCGCTGACGCAGTCGTTCTGGGTGCTGCTCGATCGCAAGAGCGGGCAACAGTGGAATCACACCGCCCTGGTTCCCGGCAGCAAGGAGGTGACGCTGGACGGGCCGCTGCTGGAGATCGACGGGCCCGGGCTGCGTGCCAGCCTGCGGATCGGCGAGTGCGAGGCGATCGAGGCGACCTGTCCCAGCGGCCGCTCGCTGGCCTGGACGCGGAAGCGGGTCGGCATGCCGGTCGAGGGGACGGTCGAGGTGCCGGGACGGCGTTGGCAGGTCGCGGGGCGCGGGGTCGACGACGAGTCCGCCGGCCACCACAAGCGCGAGACGAGCTGGCGCTGGTCGGCGGGGGTCGGCGCCGCCGCCGACGGACGTTCAGTCGCCTGGAACCTGGTCGAAGGGATCAACGATCCGCCGCGCGACAGCGAGCGGGCGATCTGGATCGACGGTGAGCCGACCGAGCCGGCGCCGGTGCGCTTCGGCGCCGACGAGATCGCCCTCGGCGATGGCGAGTCCCTCCATTTCAGCGGCGAGTCCGAACACACCCACGACGACAACTACCTCTTGATCCGCTCCGACTACCGCCACCGCTTCGGCAGCTTCGGCGGCGCGCTCGGGGGTGTCGAGCTGGTCCAGGGACTGGGCGTGATGGAGGAGCACGATGCCCGCTGGTAACGGCGGCGGCAGCTGACGCATCCGACTTTCGACCCAACCGCTGTGTCGAAAATCGGATGCGCGATTCAGACGCGGTACTCGGGGTTCGGGAAGTCGAAGTTGCAGCCCGCGTCCCACTCCTTGGGCTGGTTGCCGTGGGCTGGGATGCCGCCGGCGTCCTTGAGGATGCGCGCCATGTGCATCAGGTTCCAGGCGGCGAAGGTGGTGTTGCGGTTGGTGAAGTCGTTCTGCGGGCCGCCGGAGCCTTCGTCGAGGTAGGAGGGGCCGGGGCCGGCCTCGCCGATCCAGCCCGCGTCGGCCTGGGGCGGGATCGTGTAGCCGATGTGCTGCAGCGAGTAGAGGACGTTCATCGCGCAGTGCTTGATCCCGTCCTCGTTGCCGGTGACGATGCAGCCGCCAACCCGCCCGTAGTAGGACCACTGGCCCTGGTCGTTGAGTTCGCTGGAGTTGCCGTAGAGCCGCTCGATCACGTGAGTCGCGACGGAGGACTTCTCCCCCAGCCAAATCGGCATCCCCAGCACGAGGATGTCGGCGGCCATCACCCGCTCGTGGATCGCCGGCCACTCGTCGCGCTCCCAGCCATGTTCGGTCATGTCGGGCCAGACGCCGGTCGCGATCTCGTGGTCGATCGCGCGGACGCACTCGACCTCGACGCCCTGCCTGCGCATGATCTCCATCGAGATGTCGATCAGCCCCTGCGTGTTGGAGGTCTCGGGGCTGCGCTTCAGGGTGCAGTTGACGAACAGCGCCTTGAGGTCGGAGTGGTCGGCTTCACTGCGCTCGCACAGCTCGGCCTGCATCGGGGTCAGCTCGGTCACGTCCGCAACCCTCTCACTTCGGCAGGCGGCGCGTCCAGTTGCGCGGGGTTTCGCCGAGCTAGCCCACGCGAGCGGCTTTGCGGCCGTTGCGCCTGATCGCCCCTCGGCGTTTCGCCTGCTCGATCTTGAACTTGACCGGCTCGGTTGCCGTACCGCGGAAGTTCAGCGCCACCACGTCGTAGTCCTTTCCCGCCTCGAGGGCGGTGGGGATTTTCAGCCCGAACCGATCGCCCCCCGCCTGGTTGGACGAAAGGGTGCCGTCGACGATCTCCGCCCGCCGGCCTCCGACCATCACCTGCACCTCCTGGAACTGGGCGAGGTGGGTCGGGTGGCTGGTGGCCGTGGCGTCGCGGGGGAAGAGCAGTCCCGAGCCGAACACCGTCACCTCACTCCCGACGTGTCCGACGGATGGGCTGATGCTGGCCAGAGTCGGCGGACCGGAGGGAATCGCCTTGCTCGTTACGTAGCCGAGCGCGGAGGCTCCGGTGAGCACGAAGAGCAGGGTCGGGATCGACGGCAGCCCCGCGCTCGTATCTTCGATGAAGGCGCCGAGGAAGTACATCACCGCGATCAGGTTGAAGAGCAGGTACTGGCAGTCGACCAAGTCGGCATTGCCGCTGTCGCCGGTGACGACCTGGGAAGCGCTCGGTTTGCCGGGAGGCTTGGCGGAATCTCCGTTTTCGACCTGAGCTCCGACGAGCGCGCGGGCACCCACCGCCGCCAGGAACGGCCCTCCCAGCAGGACCAGATAGGGCTCGAAGTCGAAGTCCCCGGAGAAGAGGGCGTCAAAGCCCTTGTCGAGACCAACCCAGGTCTGGGCGATCAGGCAGATGATCGCCCCGGAGATCGCGTAGGTCCAGATGACGACCTGCACCTTCGAGGTGGAGATCCGGTTGTCCACCCCGATCACCAACCCACTGCCGCGGCCCATCAGGCTGACCGCGAGGGTGAAGGCGGTGAGCACGAAGACGGCGGTAAGCCCCCCGAAGACTTCTTTCTCGGTCTCGGTCCCGGAGCCGCCGACGACCGCGTCGAAAGAGATCCCCCACGCGATCCCGACGGCGACGAACAACGCGAGCGCCAGCAGCTTGCCGCCGTAGAGCCCGCTCTTGCGTTTCCTGCCGCGCTTCACGGCGGGGCACCCTAGTCGAGCCGACAGGCTGTAGTCAAGGACCCTTCCGCTACTTGAATCGTCACCAGGTGTCGACGAAGCGGTGGGCGCCCGGCGGGCGGGCGTCGCCGGCCGCGGTCAGCGTCGCGGCGATCAGGCCGCGGGTCTCGGCCGGATCGACGACGTCGTCGAGCTCGAACAGCGCCGCCGCGTTCAGCGCCTTCGCGTTCGCTTCGGCCTGGGCGGTGAGGTCGCGGACCCGCTGCTCCCGCTCGGCCTCGTCGGCGATCGCCTCGAGCTCCTTGCGCAGCGCCAGCCGCACCGCCCCCTCCAGCCCCATCGGCCCGAGGTGGGCGCTCGGCCAGGCGAGCGTCAGCAGCGGCTCGTGCAGGCTGCCGCCGACCATCGCCTGGGCGCCGAGGCCGTAGCCGCGCCGCAGCACGACCGCGATCAGCGGCACCCGCAGCGCGGCGCCGGCGACCAGCAGCCGCGAGGCGTGGCGGACGAGGCCGGTCGCCTCGGCCTCGGTCCCGACCATGTAGCCGGGGGTGTCGACGAGGGAGACCACCGGCAGTCCGAAGGCGTCGCATAGCTGCAGCAGCCGGGCCGCCTTGTCGGAGGCATCGCTGGTCAGCGCGCCGGCGGTGTGGCGGGTGTCGTTGCAGACGATCCCCAGCGGCCGGCCCTCGATCCGCGCCAGCGCGGTCACCATCTCCGGCGCGAAGCGCTCGCGCAGGAAGGTGACGCTGCCCTCGTCGCAGAGGGTCTCGACGATCGGCCGCGGGTCGTAGGCGCGGCGCTTGCGCTCGGGGATGGCGTCGCGCAGGCGCGCCTGGTCGGGTTCGGGGCCGGGATCGATCGCTCCCTGGAAGTAGGCCAGCAGCTTCTTCGTCACCGCGGTCGCCTCGGCCTCGTCGGCGACGGCGACGTCGACGACCCCGTTCGGCGCCTGCATCTCGATCGGCCCGACCGCGTCGGGGTGGACCTCGCCGAGGCCGCCACCGGCGATCATCGCCGGCCCGCCCATCCCCAGCGAGCTGGTGTCGGTGGCGACGATCAGGTCGGCGCAGCCGGCCAGCACCGCGTTGCCGGCGAAGCAGCGGCCGTGGACGATCGCGATCCGCGGCACCAGGCCGGAGAGCTTCGCC
Source organism: Solirubrobacterales bacterium (assembly GCA_036260485.1). GTDB lineage: Bacteria > Actinomycetota > Thermoleophilia > Solirubrobacterales > 70-9 > VAYN01. The sequence continues at coordinate 10,953 of DATAMR010000012.1, forward strand.
CAGAGCGCGAAGGCGCGGGTGTCGAGGGCGGAGACGACGGGGTAGTCGGTGTCGCCGGGGCGCCCTCCCCCGCCCTCGGCGTAGAAGACGACGGGCAGGCGCATCCGCTCGATCAGCTCGAAGAGCCGGTCCTTCTTGCGGTGCCCCAGCGCGCCCTGGGTGCCGGCCAGCACCGTGTAGTCGTAGGAGATGACCGCGCAGGCCGCTTGTTCGGGCGCGAAGAGCTCGCCGTTGACCCGGGCGGTGCCGCCGATCAGCCCGTCGGCGGGGGTGCGCGCGATCAGGTCGTCGAGCTCGCGGCGGCCGCGCTGGGCGGCGATCGCGAAGCGGCCGTACTCGACGAAGGAGCCGGCGTCGACGAGGTCGGCGAGGTTCTCGCGCGCGGTGCGCCCGCCGGCGGCGCGGCGCTTGTCGACCGCATCGCCGCGCGCCGCGTCCTCGGTCAGCGCCCGCCGCGCCAGCAGCTCCGCCAGGTCGTCTCGCTCCCCCTCGGGCACGAGGAGGACTTTATGGGCTCAGCCGCGAATCGCTTTGCCGACGAGGTGCTTCAGGCGGGTGCGGTCGCGTTGCGCGAGGTTGTCCGGGCGGCCCTTGGACTTCTTCAGCAGGTTCCAGAACTCGGTCTGCTCGCGATTGCTGAGGTTGCCCTCGATCCGATCGCGGCCTTTCTTCAGCAGCCAGAGGGTGACGACCCAGACTTTCGCCCACGGCACCCGCTTCCAGAGGTGGGGCGCTGCCTTGCGTGCGAACCAGAGGGGCATGGGTGCAGTTTCCCTATTCCACGACTTCGACGGTGCCGTGCATCGTCGGGTGGATTTCGCAGAAGTAGGTGAAGGTGCCCGCTTCCTTGAAGGTCTCCGAGCCGATCTTGCCTTTCTCGATCGTGCCGGTGTCGAAGCTGCCGTCGTCAGCGGTCGCGGTGTGGGGCGCGGTGTCCTGGTTCTGCCAGATCACCTTGCCACCGACCCCGACCACGACCGGGTCGGGCTGGTAGGTGAATTCGACGATGTCGACTTTTTCGGACTTCGAGGCCTCGCCGCTGGGGGCGGGTTCGCTCTCGGTCGATTCGGTTTCTTCGCCGCTCGTTTCTTCGCTCGCCGGCGGTGCGGTTTCCGCTTCTGAGGAGGTGGAATCGGAGCCGCCGCTCCCGCAAGCAGCAAGGCCGAGGGAGAGTGCGACCAGGGCAGCGATGAGCAGCGGCTTCAATTCCATGAAATTTCTCCTACCCGCCCGGGGGCGAATCAGTCATTGGCCCCGAATACGCTGCTGCGGTGGTCACCGGATCACGAGGACGATGGCTTGCGGTCGCGGTCTGGCTGCTGATCGGCGCCGCCGGGCTGTTCGCCCACGCCCGCATCGACGACGTCACCGCCGCCGGGCAGTCGAGCTTCCTCCCCGCCGACTCGGAATCGACCCGGGCGCTCGACGCGCTGCAGCGGGCCTCCAACGGGAGCGAAGACGTGCCGGTGGTGGTCGTCTTCGAACGCCACGGCGGCCTCAGCGACGGCGACCTGAAGGCGATCGGCCGGATCGGCGACGGCCTCGGCAAGCTCGAACTCGCCGGCGCGACGCCGATCGTCGACCCCTTCTCCGGCGAACACCGCAACGAGCTGAGGCAGGTGGCGCGCCTCGCAAAGGGGATCGGCCCGGTCTCCCGCGACGGCGAAGCGGCCCTGCTGGTGCTGGCGATCGACGCTCAGAACCGCGGTGCGGTCGTCAAAGGCGTCGAGCAGATCCGCCGCTACCTGCGGGCCCACGAGCAACCCGGAGTCCACGCCTACGTCACCGGGCCGGGCGGGATCGCCGCCGACCTCGAGGCGATCGCCAGCGACGCCGCCCGCACCCTCCTCGTCGCCACCCTCGGCCTCGTCCTCCTCCTTCTGCTCCTCGTCTACCGAGCCCCGATCCTCGCCCTCCTCCCGCTCCTCGTAGTCGGCATCGCCTATCTGGTCGCAACCGGCATCGCCTACCTCCTGATCGAGGCCGGCTGGATCACCGTCAACGCCGAGGGAACCATGCTCCTCCTGGTCCTCATCTTCGGAGCGGGGACGGATTATTCGCTGCTCTTGGTCCACCGGTACCGAGAAGAGCTCGGCGCTGAAGGGGGTCCGGGGGGTCCCCTCCGTCACAAAGATGGGGAGGTTCCTCCGGGGACCCCCCGGACCCCCCTCGATCGCGCTGTGAGGGAGACGCGCCCGGCGCTGCTTGCAAGCGGCGGGACCGTGATCGCCGCGATGCTCGTCCTGCTCGTCGCGAACTTGGAGTCAACCCACTGGCTGGGACCCGTCCTCGCCATCGGAATCGCAGTGATGCTTCTGGCCTCCTTCACCCTGCTGCCAGCCCTGCTCTCCATCCTCGGAGACCGAGCCTTCTGGCCCGCCAACCCCGCCACTGGCGCGGGGCAGGGGGGTCCCCGGAGGAACCTCCCAATTCGTGACGGAGGGGACCCCCCTGCCCCGCGCCCCAACACCTGGGAACGAACCGCAGACCTGGTGCGGCGGCGCTCGGGACGGATCGTCATCGGCGTCCTGGCCCTGCTCGCCGTCCTCTCGCTAGGCAACCTGACCAACCACGAAACGCTCGGGTTCGGCCAGGGAGTGACGCGGGCGACGAACTCGAGCCGCGGCACCGAAGCACTGGAACGGCACTTCCCCGCCGGGCTCGGCGCGCCGCTGACGGCGGTCGTCAAGGCCGAGGAGGCGCCGGCAGCGAGGCAAGAGATGGAAAAGCTCGACTCGGTCCAGCTGGTGCTGCCGACGCCGGCTCCCGGCGACGCGGCGGAGGCGGTGCTCGTCCTCGTCCTCCACCAGGACCCCTATGGCAGCGACGCCGAAGCAGCGGTCGAAGAGATCCGCGAACGGCTGCACGCGGTCGCCCCGGGCGGGCTGCTCGGTGGGATCACGGTCGAGAACCTCGACGTCGAGCAGACCAACTCCAGGGACACGAAGCTGATCGTGCCGCTGGTCCTGCTCGTCGTCGGCCTGATCCTGATCGCGGTCCTGCGCGCCCTGGTCGCCCCGGCCTATCTGATCGCGACCGTGGTCGCCTCCTTCGCCGCCACCCTCGGCCTCGCCACCTTCGCCTTCACCGAGGTCTTCCAGATGGCGGGGCTCGCCTTCAACCTCGAGCTGATGGCGTTCATCTTCCTCGTCGCCCTCGGGGTCGACTACAACATTTTCCTGATGACCCGGGCGCGCGAGGAGGCGGCCGTCCGCGGCACCCGCGAGGGGGTCCTCGCCGCCCTGGTCAGCACCGGCGGCGTCGTCACCGGCGCCGGCTTGATCCTCGCCGGCACCTTCGCCACCCTCACCCTGCTGCCGCTCGAGGAGCTGGTCCAGGTGGGTGCCACCGTAGCCGTAGGCGTCCTCTTGGACACCTTCCTGGTCCGTGCCCTCCTCATCCCAGCAATCACCTACCGGCTGGGCGACCGAGCCTGGTGGCCCTCGAAAGCCGGAACTGCATCAGATTCTCCCCCTCGCAGATAGAGAATCTGATGCAGTTCGACGGGCGTGGCTAAAAGCCGGGGCTTCGCTTCATCTTCTTGCGCTCGTGCGGGTGGACGCCGCCCTTCTTCTCCAGCGTCTCGCAGGCTTCCTTGATGTCGTCGGCGAGGCGGTCGACCTGGGCGCGGCTGAGGGTCTCCTTGACCAGCGCCCGCATGATCTTCACCTCTTCGGCGTCGGGCGGCATCGTGTAGGCGGGGAGCATCCAGCCGCGCTCGGCCGAGAGCTGCCAGGAGACATCGAACTCGTCGTAGTCGTGCTCGCCGGCGAGCTTGAAGGCGACCAGCGGCAGCTGCTCTTTGTCCGCCCCGATCAGCTCGAAGTTGCCGTTTTCCTCCAGCTTCTGCGCAAGCGCTTTGGCGTTCTGGTTCATCGCCTCCATCACATGGGTGTAGCCCTCGCGCCCGAGGCGGACGAAGTTGTAGTACTGGGCGAGCACCATCGAGGCGCCGGTGGAGAAGTTGAGCGTGAAGGTCGCGTCGGTCTTCCCGAGGTAGTTCTCGTAGAAGACGAGGTCCTCGGCCAAGTCGGATTTCTCACGGAAGACGAGCCAGCCGATCCCCGGGTAGACGAGGCCGAACTTGTGGCCGGAGACGTTGATCGAGCGCACCTGCTCGAGCCGGAAGTCCCACTCGGAGTGCGGGTAGAGGAAGGGCCAGACGAAGCCGCCGCTGGCCGCGTCGACGTGCAGCGGCACGTCGATCCCCTTGGCCTCCTTGAGCCGCAGCAGCAGGTCGTTGATCCCGGGGATGTCGTCAGCGTGGCCGGTGAAGGTGGTGCCGAGGACGGCGGCGACGCCGATCGTGTTCTCGTCGATGTGGGGCTCGACGTCCTCGGGCCCGATCACGAACTTGTCCTCGCGTAGGCGGACGATCCGCGGTTCGACGTCGAAGTAGCGGCAGAACTTTTCCCAGACGACGTGGACGTCCCCGCCGAAGACGAGGTTCGGCTTGTCGGTGCTCTTCCCCGCCGCTTCGCGCCGCTCCTTCCACTTCCACTTCAGCGAGAGCGCGCCGAGCATGATCGCCTCCGAGGAGCCCTGGGTGCGGCAGCCGGTCGTCTCCCCCGGCGCGTGGTAGAGGTTGGCCAGCATGCGGATGCAGCGCTGCTCGATCTCGGCCGAGATCGGGTACTCGGCGTGGTCGATGAAGTTGCGATGCAGGTTCTCGCTGACGATCCGCGCCGCCTCGGGCTCCATCCAGGTGGTGACGAAGGTCGCGAGGTTGCGCCACGGGTCCCCCTCGAGAACGAGTTCCTCGTCGACGAGGCGCATCGCGTCGAGCGCCGGCATGCCGCTCTCCGGAAAGTCCTTGGCGGGGGCGTCTTCGGTCAGGAAACGGTTGCCGTAGAGCTTCGCGGCGTCCTGCGATTTCTTGTTCATGGCGCGAGCCTAACCTAGGGTGAAGGCGTGGATGTGAAGCTCACCCACATCGGCGGCCCCACGGTCCTGATCGAGTTCGCCGGCTGGCGCCTGCTGACCGACCCGACCTTCGACCCCGCCGGGGGCAAGTACCGCTTCGGCTGGGGCACCGGGTCGACCAAACTGAGCGAGCCTTCGCTCTCACCCGAGCAGCTCGGCCCGATCGACGCGGTCCTGCTCAGCCACGACCACCACGACGACAACCTCGACGCCGCCGGCCGGGCCCTGCTGCCGCGGGTGGGAACGGTGCTGACGACCGAGGCAGGCTCGCGGCGGCTCGGCGGCAACGCCCGCGGACTCTCCCCCTGGACGACGACCGAGCTGAGCGCCGAGGGCAAACCGCGGATCGAGGTGACCGCCACCCCGTGCCGCCACGGCCCGCCGCTGAGCAAGCCGCTGGTCGGCGACGTCGTCGGCTTCGCGCTCACGTGGGAGGGACAGGAGCACGGCGCGCTGTGGATCTCCGGCGACACCGTCCTCTACGACGGCATCCGCGAGGTCGCCGACCGCCTCGACGTCGGCACCGCGCTGGTCCACCTCGGCGGCGTTCGCTTCCCGGTCACCGGACCCCTGCGTTACACGATGACCGCCGCCGAGGCGGTCGAGCTGCTCGGCTCGTTGCGGCCCGAGACCGCGATCCCGATCCACTACGAGGGCTGGCGGCACTTCCGCCAGGGCCGGGAGCAGGTCGAGGCCGAGCTCGCCAAGGCGCCGGCCGAGGTCCGCGACCGGGTCCGCTGGCTGCCGCTCGGCGGCGCCGCGGAGATCGGCGTCTGAGCGGGCGCCTGGAGCGCCTGGCCGACGGCCACGAACACCCGCTATGTTCACCAGGCAGGTCAGATTTCTTTCCCAAACGAGAGGTGACGGTCGATGAACGATGTGAGCGAGATGGGGCCGGTCGATTACATCCTGGTCGAGTGGCCCGGGCGCCAGCCGAACGGTGAGGTCGCCCCCCACCTGGTCGACCTCGTCGACCGCGGCCTGATCAGGATCCTCGACCTCGCCTTCGTCACCAAGGACGAGGACGGCACCGTCGCGGGTATCGAGCTCGCCGACCTCGGCGACGGCGCCGGGGAGCTCGAGGTCTTCGAGGGCGCCTCCTCGGGCCTGCTCTCCGACGACGACCTGACCGAGGCCGCCGCCGCGCTGGAGCCCGGCACCTCGGCCGCCGTGCTCGTCTTCGAGAACACCTGGGCCGCGCCGTTCGCCGCCGCGGTGCGCCGCTCCGGCGGTCAACTCGTCGCCAGCGGCCGCATTCCCGTCCAAGCCATCCTCGCCGCGCTCGACGCGGCCGAGTCGAACTAGATAGGAGCAGCAGATGCCAGGACTACTTCGAGGCGTTGCCCGCACCGCGGTCATCGCCGGTACCGCGACCTCGGTCAGCAACCGCGTCTCCAAACGCCAGGGCGAGCGCTGGGCCGCCCAGGAAGAACAGCAGCAGCAGGCCGCCGCGCCGCCGCCGCCCGCTCCGGCAGCGCCCGCCGCGAGCTCGCCGATCGAGCAGCTGAAGGAACTCGGCGAGCTGAAAGCGCAGGGCATCCTCACCGAGGAGGAGTTCGCGGCGCAGAAGGCGAAGCTGCTCGGCTCCTAGCCGAGCTCCTCTCAGTAACCGAGCCTGTAGAAGACGTGAGCGACGTCGGGTGCCTCGACCACCCGCGTCTGCTCCAGCTTCACGCTCGGCGGGATTCCGTCGAGTAGGCGGACGCCGCCGCCGAGGATCAGCGGCACCTGGTTGACCAGCAGCTCGTCGAGCAGGCCGGCGCGGATCAGCTCCTGGATCGTCTCGCCGCCCCCGCCGACCGAGACGTCCTCCTCGCCGGCTGCCTCGCGGGCCAGCTCGACGGCGCGCTCGGGCCCGTCGGTGACGAAGTGGAAGGTGGTGTCACCCAGGGTCAGCGGCTCGCGCTCGTGGTGGGTGAGGACGAAGACCGGGACGCCGAACGGCGGCTCGTCTCCCCACCAGCCCTCCCAGAGGGGCTCGGTCCAGGGCCCGCGCACGGGGCCGAACATGTTGCGGCCCATGATCACGGCGCCAGTGCCTCCGAAGGCCTCTTCCATGATCGGCGTCGAGGCGTTGACCTCGCCGCCCTCCCGACCGTGGGGCTCGCGCCAGGCGGCGAGCTTGACGACCCAGTCGTGCAGCGCCTCCCCGCCTTCGCCCAGCGGGTTCTCCTCGCTCTGGTTGGGACCGGCGAGATAGCCGTCGGCGGAGACCGAGATCTGACATTTGACCTTGCCCACATCTCAACCGTAGGCGATTCGAACCCAGGGCGCTTTTGCGGTCCCAGAGGACGGAAAAGCGCCCCTTGACACGGAAACTATCGGCGCTATCCTGATCGAGGACTAACTACAGAAAGTGGACTTGGTTATGACTTATCGGCTGATACCGCTCGACGAGGCAATCGTCTTCCCGACCGTGACCGCGACCCTGCCGATCGACGTCGGCACCGACGAGCGCGTCTTCCTGATGCCGCGCCGCGACGGCGAGTTCGGCCGCGTCGGCGTCCTCGCCGAGGTGATCGAGACCGGTCTCGGCCGCCGCGGCCGCCCGGTCGCCACCGTCGTCGGCCTGCACCGCGGGCTGATCGCCGGCGGCGCCGAGCCCGGCGAGGGCGACGCGCTGCGGGTCGAGGTGCAGGAGATCCGCGACGGCCACCCCAACGACGAGCACACGCGCGAGCTGGCGACCGAATACCGCGCCGTGGTCGAGGAGATCCTCGAGCACCGCGGCGACGACGGCCGCATCGCCGCCTTCCTGCGCTCGATCGACGAGCCGGGCGCGCTTGCCGACACCTCCGGCCTCTCCCCCGACATCCCCAACGAGGGCAAGCTGCGGCTACTGGAGGCGATCGACGTCACCGCCCGCCTCGAGCTGGCGGTCGAGCTGCAGCGCGAGCGGCTGACCGAGCTGCAGGTGCGCAGCAAGATCCGCGACGACGTCGAGTCCGGCGCGCAGAAACAGCAGCGCGAGTACTTCCTGCGCAAACAGATGGAGTCGATCCGCAAGGAGCTGGGCGAGGACGAGGCCGACCTCATCTCTCAGTACGAGCTCGAGATCGCCGAGGCGGAGATGCCGGGGGCGGTCGCCGAGCAGGCCGAGAAGGAGCTGCGGCGGCTCGAGCGCCAGGGCGAGCAGTCGCCGGAGAGCTCGATGATCCGCAGCTACCTCGACTGGCTGATCGCGGTGCCGTGGAGCAGACGCTCCGAGGAGCGGCTCGACCCGGCCCACACCCGCGAGGTGCTCGACGCCGACCACGCCGGCCTCGAGGACGTGAAGAAGCGGATCACCGAGTTCATCGCCGTGCGCAAGCTGCGCTCCGAGCGCGAGATCTCCGACGACAGCCGCGCCAACGGCGCGATCCTGACGCTGGTCGGACCGCCCGGCACCGGCAAGACCTCGATCGGCGAGTCGATCGCCAATGCCCTCCGGCGCGAGTTCGTCCGCATCAGCCTCGGCGGCATCCGCGACGAGGCCGAGATCCGCGGCCACCGCCGCACCTACATCGGCGCGATGCCGGGACGGATCGTCCGCGCCCTGCGCGACGCGAAGACGATGAACCCGGTGATCCTCCTCGACGAGGTCGACAAGGTCGGCGCCGACTGGCGCGGGGACCCCTCGGCGGCCCTGCTCGAGGTGCTCGACCCGGCCCAGAACGACACCTTCCGCGACCACTACCTCGACGTCGAGGTCGACCTCTCCGAGGTCGTCTTCATCGCCACCGCCAACCTGGTCGACACGATCCCGGCGCCGTTGCTGGACCGGATGGAGATCATCGCCTTCGACGGCTACACGACCGAGGAGAAGCTGGCGATCGCCCGCGGCTACCTGCTGCCGCGTCAGCTGAAGCGGAACGGGCTGCGCCCGGAGGAGGTCGAGGCGAGCGACGAGGTCCTGCGCCAGGTGATCACCGAGTACACCCGCGAGGCGGGCGTGCGGCGGCTGGAGCGGGAGATCGGCAAGCTCGTCCGCGTCGCGGCGACGAAGATCGCCGCCGGCGAGGCCGAGGGCACCGTCGCGATCGACGGCGACGCTCTGCGCGAGGCGCTCGGACGGCAGAAGTTCTTCCAGGAGTCGGTCGAGCGGACCGCGATCCCGGGCGTCTCCACCGGCCTTGCGGTGACCGGAGCCGGCGGCGACATCCTCTTCATCGAGGCGACCGCGATGGACGGCGACAAGGGCCTTGTCCTGACCGGCCAGCTCGGCGACGTGATGAAGGAGTCGGCGCGGATCGCGCTCTCCTACGTGCGGGCGCACCGCGAGGAGCTCGGCATCCCAGCCGATGCGTTCCAGCGCGAGTTCCACCTCCACGTCCCCGCCGGGGCGATCCCCAAGGACGGCCCCAGCGCCGGCACGGCGATGACCACGGCGCTGGTCAGCCTGCTGACCGGGCGGCCGGTGAAGCACACGGTCGGGATGACCGGCGAGGTCACCCTGCAGGGCCGGGTGCTGCCGATCGGCGGCCTCAAGCAGAAGGTGCTGGCGGCGAACGCGGCCGGGCTGAGCGAGGTGATCCTGCCCGAGCGCAACCGCGGCGACCTCGACGAGGTCCCCGAGGAGGTGCGCGAGCAGATGAGCTTCCACCCGGTGATGAGCATCGACGAGGTGCTGGCGCTGGCGCTGGAGCCGGCCGAGAAGGGGCACGAGGCGGCGGTGGCGTAGGTGCGGTCATGACCCCCCGCTGCCGCAACTGCTCCCCGGTCCCGACCGAGCTCCGCGCCGCCGCCGGGATCCTCGAGCGCCGCTGGACGATGGCGACGATCTACGCCTGCTCCAGCGGCGCCGTCCGCTTCAACGAGTTCCGCCAGTCCCTCCCCGGCGTCTCCCCGACGACCCTCTCCGACCGCCTCGAGCAGCTCGAGGCGGCGGGGATCGTCGAGAGGCACCTGGTCCCGGGGCGCCCGCCGCACACCGAGTACACGCTGACCCCGCGCGGCGAACGCGTGGCGCAAGCCGTCGCCGGGCTACTGCAGCACTAGCCGCCGCCGAGACCGCAAAAAGGCACCCTCAAGGTGCTTTTTTGCGGTCTCGCGGTCGCGCTTGTTCAATTGCGCCAGATTGGTGGGAGTATTCGTCTGGCATGGAAGGCTCCGAGCAATCCGCTCATCAGGTCGACGAAGAGCGCTTCCGGCGCTTGATCGAGGTCAGCAGCAACCTGCTCTCCGAGCTCGACCTCGAGGCGGTGCTGAAGTCGGTTGCCGAGGCGGCGCGCGAGCTGACCGGCGCCCGCTACGCGGCGCTCGGCGTGCTCGACCGCGAGCGGCGCGAACTCGAACGCTTCATCAACGTCGGCATCGACGAGGAGACCCGGCGCGACATCGGCAACCTGCCGCGCGGCCGGGGCGTCCTCGGCGAGCTGATCCGCGAGCCGGCGCCCTTGCGGCTGGCGGACGTCAACGCCCATCCCCACGCCTACGGCTTCCCTCCCGGCCACCCGCCGATGCACTCCTTCCTCGGGGTGCCGATCGCGGTCCGCGGCGAGACCTACGGCAACCTCTACATGACCGAGAAGGAAGGGGCCGAGGAGTTCGACGAGGCCGACGAAGAAGCGGCGGTGACCCTCGCCAGCTGGGCCGGGATCGCGATCGAGAACGCCCGCCTCTACACCACCCTCAGCGAGCGCGAGGCCGAGGTCGAGCAGGCGCTGCGCCGGGCCGAGACCTCGGTCGACATCGCCCGCACCGTCGGCGGCGAGACCGACGTCGAGCGCGTCCTCGACCTGATCGTCAAGCGGGCGCGCGCGCTGGTCGACGCGCGCGCGCTGCTGGTTCTCCTCGAGCGCGACGGCCAGCTCTACGTCGCCGCCCGCGCCGGCGAGGTCCCGGATGAGATCCGCGACCTCGTCGTCCCCCCCGACGACGCGATCTTTGCGGCGGCGATGGAGGACCGTGTCTCGCAGCGACTGGAGCGCGGCTCTCCGCCCTCGAAGGCGCGACTGCGCGAGCGCCTCGGAGCCGAGGCGGCGCTGGTCGTGCCGCTGCTCTTCCGCGGCCGCTCGGTCGGCGCCCTGGTCGCGCTGGACCGCGAAGCCGGCGGGGTCGAGTTCGACCAGGAGGACCTGCGCCTGCTGCAGTCCTTCGCCGCCAGCGCGGCGACCGCGGTCGCGACCGCGCAGACGGTCGAGTCCGATCGCCTGCGCCAGCAGGTCGAGTCGGCCGAGAAGGAGCGCGAGCGCTGGGCGCGCGAGCTCCACGACGACGCCCTGCAGGGGCTGGCGGCGATCCGGATCAACCTGGCGACGGCGCTGCAGAGCAAGGCCGAGGAGCGGCCGGCGCGGATCGAGCGCGCCGCCGAGGAGACGCTGGAGCGGCTCGAGGAGCAGATCAACGACCTCAACCGCCTGATCAACGACCTGCGGCCGGCGGCGCTGGAGCGACTCGGCCTGGCGGGGGCGCTGCAAGCGCTGGCGGAAGAGAGCGCGGCCCGCAGCGGGATCGCTGTCGCGACGACGATCGAGATCGGCGAGGAGCCCAGCGGCGACGAGGAGCGCCTCGTCTACCGACTCGTCCAAGAGGCGCTGACCAACGTCGTCAAGCATGCCTCCGCCTCGCAGGTCGAGATCAGCGCGCGGGAAGCGGGCGGCAGGATCGAGATCGCGGTGCGCGACGACGGCGAGGGCTTCGACCCGGCGACCTCGACCGGCGGCCGCGGCCTGACCGGGATGCGCGAGCGGATCGAGCTGCTCGGCGGCCAGATCGACGTCAGCTCGAAGCCCGGCGCGGGGACCGAGATCCTTGCCAGCGTCCCCCTGCAGGAGCGCCAGGCGTCGCGCTAGGAGCCGGCTTCCCGCTTGGCGTCGATGACGCCGTTGGCGATCGCGAAGCGGACCAGGTCGGGGCGCGATTCGAGGTCGAGTTTGTCCAGCAGTTTCGCCCGGTTGACCTCGACCGCGCGGACGCTGAGGAAGAGCTTTTCGCCGATCTCGCGGTTGGTGTGGCCGAGCGCCAGCAGCCGCAGCAGCTCGCGCTCGCGCTCGCCCAGTTCCTCGAGCGGGTCGGCCCCCAGCTGCGCCACCTGCCCACCCAGCTCGGGGTCGATGTAGGAGCCGCCGGCCGCGGCGGCGCGGATCGCCTCGGTCAGCTGCCGCTCGGCCGCCTGCTTGAGGACGTAGCCGGAGGCGCCGGCCCGCAGCATCTCCCGCGCCCGGCGCGGGTCGCTCTGCATCGTCAGGACGACGATCGCCGTGCCCGGCGCCTCCTCGCGCAGCTCCGGCACGTCGGTCGCCGGCTCCGCTCCGGGCATCTGCAGGTCGAGGACGAGGACGTCGGGGCGCCGGTCGCGGACCAGTTTCCGCGCCGCCTGCGCGTCGGGGGCCTCGCCGATCACCCGCAGGTCCGGCTCGGCTTCGAGCATCGCCCGCAGACCGGTCCGGATCACGTTGTGGTCGTCCGCCAGGACGACCGAGATCTCTTTGGCGCCGCTCTCCATCGCTCTCCCGGGTTGAGTCTCGCACGGCGGTGGGCGGTGCGAAAACCCCGCATCCCGAATTGTGGATTTCGGCCGATGAGAAGCGGCCGGGGTGGCGCGATCCTGGAGTCATGAGAACTCTGCTTGCGCTGGGCGGCCGACTCCGGCCCGACGCGGTCGGGCCGGCCGCCGCCGCGGTGGCCAGCTTCGCCGCCGAGCACGAGGTCGTCGTCATGCACGAAGCCGAGGTGAGTGTCGGGCACCTGCTGGAGCTGGCGCTGCGCAACGCGTTGCCCGACCGTGACGTGGTCGGCGTGCTCACCCAGATGGTGGTCGACCCCGAGAACCCGGGTGAACCGCACGCGATCGCCGGCGTCCGCAGCCTGCGAGTCCTGGTCGATTCCGGGGCCCTGGTGATCTGCACCGCCGCGGCGAGCGCACCCGTCGCTCTCGACGAGATGGGCGCCATGCACAGGGTCGAGGGAGCGGTGGACCCAGGGCGGACGGCGACGCTGTTGGCCCGGCGGCTCGACGCGAGTGTGGCCCTGATGGCGCCCGACGGCGGTGCGGGAGTTCGCGTCCGGTCTCCCGTCGCCTGACCTCGCACTCGTTACGCTCGCTGCGTGAGCGGCGGACAGCAAGAAGGGCGGATCTCGGTCGTCCTCGTTGACGACCACGCCGTCGTGCGGGCGGCGCTGAAGGCGCTGCTCGACGGTCAGGACGACCTCGAGGTGGTGGGAGAGGCGGGCGACGTCGCCGGCGGGGGCGAGGCGCTGGCCGACCTGCAACCACGGGTGCTCGTCCTCGACGTCAACCTGCCGGACGGACTGGGAGTCGACGCGCTGCCGGGGCTGCTGGAGCGCTCGCCCGAGACCGCCGTGGTCCTACTGACGATGGAGCGCGACCTAACCCTCGCGCGCCGCGCCCTCGCCGCCGGCGCCAAGGGCTACCTGTTCAAGGATTCCGCCCACCTCGAGCTGATCGAGGCCGTCCGCGCCGCCGCCAGCGGCGAGCGCCACCTCTCCCCCGCCGTGGCCGCGGGCCTGAAGGACAAGGGCGAGGAGGGGCGCCCGCTCCTCTCGCCGCGCGAGACCGAGGTCCTGAAGCTGATGGCGCTAGGCCACACCAACCGCGAGATTGGCGAGCAGCTCTCGCTGAGCGTCCGCACCGTCGAGACCCACCGGGCGCACATTCAGCAGAAGCTGAACTTGTCCAGCCGGCCGGAGTTGACTCGGTATGCGCTGGACAACGGGCTGATCGATACGTAGGAGCGACGGGGCCGCCGCAGCGGTCCCGTCGCTAGCACAGCAACTCACTTCAGACCAGATCGTCTAGTTGCATGTAAGTTCGACGTTCTGATTGAAGGTAACAGTGCCTGTGCCGGACTCAGCTGCATTGGCGTAGGTACCGACAGCGGAGTGGTTTGTCTTGGCTTGGAGCCTGAAGGTGGTCCCTGTGTAGGTCGTCAGGGACTGCAAGCCATCGCCCGTCGTGTTGAAGACCAGCTTCTGCACCGTTCCTGTGTTAGAGCCGCATTTCGTCTCTGATTCACCGATTACACTGCCTGTGACCTGGGTCGGAAGGTGCCCACCGGCGCAGGTGAATGTCACGCCTGCGTTTGTCAGCAGAACGCCCGCTTCGGTCCCCGTGGTCAGTGCGACATTATGTCCGGTCATTACATTAGTTGTCACATTTCCGGCGGTCGCGGTGTTAGTGCAGCTAAATTGGAACCCAGAGTTCTGCTCCTTGCAGTTGGTGAAGAGAAGCTGGACGGTACTTGTCGTCGACTCTCTACTGGCGTCTAAGTTGGACACCGAGCCATTGCCGGACAAGCCGGTGCACTTCACTGTGTCGCCACCGACGATGGAAAACTTCGTTTCAGTACCGCTAACCGTAAACGAACAGATGCCTTCGCCCTCACACTTGAGCTTTGTTTCTTTCGCCGCGGCGGCGCCGGGAAGCGCCGTGAAAGCCAGAGCCGCGAGGGTCCCGAAGAGCAGGAGCATCGACTTCTTGTTCATGATTGCCTTTCGTCTGTTCCCGGCGGCGTTTGTGCGCCGCCGGGCTGTTCGGCACTAGGCGTGCCGAACGACGATAGACCAGTCAAGATACTTCGATGTATTTGTCCATGCGGAATTACGCGTGAAAGCGTGGACAGTCACGCCCAGGTGCGAGGCCAGGACTTGGGGGGTGACGGCGGGGCGATTCGGATTCGGGCGTCGGCGGCTATGGCGCCGGTTGGGGTGGCCAGGACCGGGTTCAGGTCCAGCTCGACTATCTCGAGGTGGGTGTCGGCTAGGGCTCCTACTCGGAGGATCAGGTCTTCCAGGGACTCGAGGTCTACCGGCTCGGCGCCTCGGAAGCCGGTGAGGAGGGGGAAGGTGGCAAGGGAGCGGATCATTGCTGCGGCGTCGGCCTCGGTCAGGGGGCAGACGCGGAGGGCCACGTCGCCCAGGAGCTCGACGGCGGTGCCGCCGGCGCCGCAGGCTACGACGGGGCCGAAGACCGGGTCGGTGGCTACCCCGACCAGCAGCTCGGTGCCGCCGTCGACCATCTGCTGGACGAGGAAGGACTCGGGGCGGAGATCGTGCTTCGCGAGGCGGATCTCCATCTCCGCCGCCGCCGGCTCGACCTCCTCGGCGCCGGCGAGACCGACCGCCACCGCGCCGAGCTCGGTCTTGTGGAGGATGCCGGCGCCGTGGGCCTTGAGGGCCACCCTCCCTCCCAGCTCCGCGGCCGCGGTGGCGGCGGCGCGCGCGTCGGGGACGATTCGCGCCGCGGGCGTCGCGATCCCGTAGCTGTCCAGCAGCCGTTCGCACTCGCCCGCGCTCAGCCACTCCCGCCCCGCCTCCAGCGCTTCGGCGATGACCCCGGCCGCTTCGTCGCCGCGGGTGCCCTCCGGTTGGGCCGGCACCGTCGCTGGCTGCCGCCGCCACTCGGCGTAGCCGACCGCCCGCCCCAGCGCCCGCGCCGCGTCCTCGGGCTGGCGGAAGACGGGAACGCTCGCGGCGCTCGCCAGCGCGGCGCGATCGCCGGTGGTGAGGAAGACCGCCAGCACCGGGATCGGCCGCGGCAGCGCGGCAGCCGCCTCCCTGATCGCGGCGGCGACGTCCTCCGAGATCGTCGCCAGCGGCCGGATGAAGATCGCGACCAGGGCGTCGATTCCCTTCCACGCCGCCAGCGCCCCGATCGCCTGCCGGTATTCCTCCGCGCCGGCGCTGGCGATCAGGTCGACCGGGTTCCCCAGCCCGGCCTCGGCGGCGGCGAAGCTCGCAAGCCGCTCGCGCACCTCGGGCGGCGTCTCCGGCACCTCCAGCCCAGCCGCCTCGCAGGCGTCCGCGCACATGATCCCCGGCCCGCCCGCGTTGGTGACGATCCCGACCCGCCGCCCCGCCGGCAGCGGCTGGCCGGCGAAGAGCGCGGCGACGTCGAGCATCTCCTCCAGGGTCTCGGTCCGCACCACGCCGGACTGGGCGAAGAGCGCGTCGACGGTACGGTCGGAGGCGGCGAGCAGCGCCCCGGTGTGGGAGCTGGCGGCGCGCGCGCCCGCGGCCGAGCGGCCGCTCTTGACGGCGACGACCGGCAGTTTCCGCCCCACCCGGCGCGAGACCCGCGCGAAGCGCCGCGGGTCGCTGAAGGACTCGATGTAGAGGAGCGCCACCGCGGTGCGGTCGTCCTCCTCCCAGTACTCGAGGAAGTCGTTGCCGGTGAGGTCGGCGCGGTTGCCGACCGAGGCGAAGGAGGAGACGCCGAGCCCCCGCTCCTCGGAGAACTCGGCCAGCGCCAAGCCGAGGGCGCCACTCTGGCTGACGAAGCCGACGTTGCCGGCCGGCGGCGGGTGCGGGATGAAGGTCGCGTCGAGGCGCGAAGTGGGCGCGGTGTCGAGGACCCCGAGGCAGTTGGGGCCGACCAGCCGCATCCCGTGCTCGCGGCAGATCGCAAGCAGCTCGCGCTCGCGCGCGGTCCCCTCCTCGCCGGTCTCCGAGAAGCCGGCGGAGAGGACGACCAGCGCCCGCGCCTCCTTCGCCGCCGCTTCGCGGGCGACCGCGGCGACGGCCGCCGCTGGGACCGCGACAACCGCCAGCTCGACCTCCCCCGGCACGGCCTCCAGGGTGGGATAGGCGGGGAGGCCCCGGAGCGTCTCCGCCGCGGGGTTGACGGGATAGAGCTCGCCGGTGAAGCCGGCCTCGACCAAGTTGCGCAGGACCTCGGCGCCGACGCTCCCCGGCCGCCGCGAGGCGCCGACCAGGGCGGCCGAGCGCGGCTGCAGGACCGAGGCGACCGCGGCGCGGGCGGCGAGCCGGTCGCGGTCGAGGAAGCGCTCCTGCGCAGCGGGCGAGAACGAGGTCGGCATCGTCACCCGCAGGACGCCCGGTTCGGCGTCGGTACGCGTCGGCAGACCGCTCTGGCGGAACATCTCGATCATCCGGTGGTTCCGCGGCAGCACCTCGGCGACGAAGGTGTTGAACTCGTTTTCGGAGGCGACCTCGGCCAAGTGCGCGAGCAGGATCGTCCCCAGACCGCGTCCCTGCAGCGCCTCGCCTACGGCGAACGCGACCTCAGCCCGGCCCTCAGGGCCGCCGGCGTAGAGGCCGTGGCCGACGATCCCGCGCTCGCCGCGAACCGCTACCAAGCCGTAGCGCTCGGCGTAGTCGACGTCGGCGAAGACGGCCGCCGCCCGCTCGAGGTCGACCGCGCCGGAGAAGAAGCGGAAGGCGCGCGACTCGGCACCGAGACCGGCGAGGAACTCGCGCAGACCTCTCTCGTCTTCGGGGCGCACCGGCCGCAGGTGCACGGTCGAGCCGTCGTGGAGGACCACGTCGGCTTCGCGGTGGGCGGGATAGCCGCTGCTCACCGTCCGAGTCTAGACCCGTGAGCGACGGGGGCCCCCGAAGTGGTCCCCGTCGCTACAACTACCCTCAGGCCATCCCGCTCCCTATGCGCATGTGAGGATCACGTTCTGGTTGAAGGTGAGGCTGGCTGTGCCCAATTTTGCGAACGAAGCGTAGGCGCCACCGGTGTGGGCTGTCTGTCCTTCGAGCTTAAAGGTCACTCCTGTGTAGCTAGTAAGAGACTGGAGTCCATGGCCCGTGGTCGTGAAATTCGTCGTGTGTGCTTTTCCTGTGTTCGTGTTACATTTTTCCTCAGATTCACCGATCACGTTCCCTGTCACCTGGGTCGAAGCGAATCCTCCAGCACAGGTGAATGTAATATTGGCGTTTGTGAGCAAGACGCCCGCTTCATGAGCAGTGCCGGGCAGAGCGATGCTGTGCACCGTCATTACGTTGCTTGTCACGTTCCCGCTCGCCTGACCAGGGGTGGTGCAGGCGAAGTGGAATGCCGTGAGCTGCTCTTTGCAGCCTTTGTAGCGTACCTGGATGAGTCCTGTAGTCGACTCTCGTTCGGCGTTGAGCCCGGTAACTTCGCCTTCTCCTTCGCCTGATTCGCATTTTACTGTGTCGTTATTCGTCATTGAAAACGTCGATTGACCACTGGTACCAACGAAAAGACAGCGTCCTTCGCCCTCGCACCTGAGCTTTGTTTCTTTCGCCGTAGCGGTCCCCGCGAGAGCCGTGAAAGCCAGGGCCGTGAGGGCACCTACCACCAGAAGTATCATCTTGCTCATCTGTACTACCCTTTCTCTTCTGCGTAGTATCGGGGCTTCCCACCCGCTACGCACATGTGAGAATCACGTTCTGGTTGAAGGTGAGCGTGCCTGTGCCTGACATGGCGCCGGTGGCGTAGCTTCCGCCGCCGGTGTGGCTTGTCTTTCCTTCGAGCCTGAAAGTCACGCCTGTGTAGCTCGTCAGAGCCTGGAGCCCATCACTCGTGGCAGTGAAGAGCACCTTGTGCGACGTTCCTGTGTTGGTGTTGCATTTGTTCTCGGATTCACCGATGAGGCTGCCTGTCAATTGGGTCGAGGCAAAGCCTCCAGCGCAAGAGAATGTCACCCCCAATCCTGTAACCAACGTGCCGGCTTCATTAGTGGTGCCGGGCAGTGCGATGCTGTGCACGGTCATCGTGTTGGTTGTCACGTTCCCGGCGGTAGCGGTGTTGGTACAGGAGAACTGGAAACCGGAGTTCTGCTCTTTGCAGCCGGTGAAGAGAAGCTGAGCCGTGCCTGTCGTCGACTCCCGTTCGGCGTTGAGGCTCGTCACCGCTCCGATGCCGGACATGCCGGTGCATTTCACTGTGTCGCCACCGACCAATGAGAATTTTGCTTCACCCCCGCTGGCGGTAAACGTGCATTCACCCGCGCCCTCGCACCTGAGCTTTGTTTCTTTCGCCGTAGCGGTCCCCGCGAGAGCCGTGAAAGCCAGGGCCGTGAGGGCGCCCACCACCAGAAGCATCATCTTCTTGCTCATCTGAACCGACCTTTCTTTCTTCTGACCGAGCCGCAGCGCGGCCAGCATTGCAGCTATAGATCCTGACTGTTCAGGATCTAGGTCTAAAGGACGGTATTTAGCTGCAAACCTCGCGCGCCAAAGAATCGAATTCGCAATCCGGCACGGGTACGGAGCGGCGACGCACTTTCTTGGGCCGTCCGACCTGATCGCGACGGGACCACTCGAAGCGGTCCCGTCGCGAGATATTGCCTCAGAGAAAATCGCTCATTACGCGCATGTAACGATGACGTTCTGGTTGAAGGTCATGGTGCCTGTCCCAGACTGAGCGGCCGTGGTGTAGCTGCCGCCACCAGAATGACTTGTCTTGGCTTCGAGTTTGAAGGTCACCCCTGTATAGCTCGTAAGGGACTGGATACCGTCACCCGTGGTGGTGAAGTTGATCGTATGTTTCGTTCCTGTGTTGGTGTTGCATCTCTCCTCGGCTTCACCAATTATGCTGCCTGTTGATTGGGTCGCGGCAAAACCTCCGGCGCAAGTATATGTCACCCCAATATTTGTTACCAACACTCCAGCTTCATTCGTAGTGCCGGGCAACGCGATGCTGTGCACCACAACCTGGTTGGTTGTGATACTCCCGGCGGTGGCTGTGTTGGAACAGGAAAAGTTGAAGCCGGAGTTTTGCTCTTTGCAGCCGGTGTAGAGAATCTGGATGGTGCCTGTCGCAGACTCCCGTTCAGCGCCAAGTTCAGTCACTTGCCCGCTGCCTGATGAGCCTGAGCACTGAAGTGTGTCATTGTTGGTCATGGAAAACTTCGTTATGCCGCCGCTAAGCGTGAACGTGCAGGCGCCCGCCCCCTCGCATCTGATCTTTGTTTCTTTTGCCGTAGCGATACCCTCTAGCGCAGTGAAGGCGATCACCGTAAGGGCCCCCGCCATCAGCAGCATGGTCTTCTTGCTCATTTGAACTTGCCTTTCTCTCCGGCAGCATGGCTATGTACGCCCTACCGCCGCCATTAGATTCGGCCGGCTTGTCTAATTAGTTCGGCTCGCTTGTCTATTCGGACTTTCAGTCCCACTTGTTGTGATGAGTAACCGAGCGGGCCCCGAACAATCAAGAGAATTCGGTGTTTGTTATGGATTCAAGGCAACCCCAAGGGCGTCGCCTCGAGTTCTATCTGCAAACAGCCGTAGCCAGAAAGTCGGATTCGCAATTCGACACGGGCTACAGTGGCTCCGATGCTCTATTTCAGCCATCCGGCCTGCCTGGAGCACGATCCGCGGGAGGGGCTCTACGGCCATCCCGAGCAACCGGGACGGTTGCGGGCGATCGAAGCGGCGCTGGCGGAGCGCGATTGGCTCGGCTGGGAGCGGCGTGAGGCGCCCGCGGCGAGCGTCGCCGAGCTGGAGTTGGTCCACGAGCCCGAACACGTCGAGCGGATTCGTGACCTCTGTGCCGCCGGGGGCGGCGCGCTCGACGGCGACACCTTCGCCGGCGTTGCCTCCTGGGAGGCGGCGCTGCGCTCGGCCGGGGCCGCCTGCGAGATGACGCGGGCGCTGCTCGCCGGCGAGGCCGGGGTCGGCTTCGCCGCCGGCCGGCCGCCCGGCCACCACGCCGAACCGGCGCGGGCGATGGGCTTCTGCCTCTTCGACAACGTCGCCGTCGCCGCGGCGCTGGCGCTGGCCGAGCTCGGCCTCGAGCGGGTCTTCGTCCTCGACTGGGACGTCCACCACGGCAACGGCACCGCGGAGATCTTCCGCCGCCGCGCCGACGTCCTCTTCGCCAGCATCCACCAGGGCGGGATCTTCCCCGGCAGCGGCGCCCTCGGCGACGCCGGCTCGGGACCCGGAGAGGGCTTCACGATCAACCTGCCGGTGCCGGCGGGCAGCGAAGAGGACGTCTGGCTCTCGCTGCTCGAGCACGTCGTCCTCCCCGCCGCCGACGAGTTCCGGCCGCAGCTGGTCCTCGTCTCGGCCGGGTTCGACGCCCACCGCGACGACCCGCTGGCCGAGTGCCGGCTGGAGACCTCCTCCTTCGCCCGGATGGCCTGCCAGATGCGCGAGGCCGCCGCCGGCTGGGGCGCGCCGGTCGGCGCCGTGCTCGAGGGCGGCTACGACCTCGCGGCGCTCGCCGACTCCGTGGTCGCGACGATCGCGGCGCTCGGCGGCGAGGGCGAGGCGGTCTCCGCCGCGCCCGAGCCGCTGCTCACCTCTCGCGCCGCCTCCCACGTCTCCCACTACTGGAGCCTCTGATGAGTCGAGTCTCCCAGGGGAGCCTCTAACTAAATGGCCGACCCCAAATTCGTCCAGATCGGGACCCACCCGCTGGAGCGCTTCCGGCCCCTGCTAGGCGAGGAGTACGCGGAGATCGAAAAGGTCGCCGCCTGGGCGCAGACCACTTTCGCCGGCCGGGCGATCTGGCACCTCAGCTCGACCGCCCGCGGCGGCGGCGTCGCCGAGCTGCTGGGCACGCTGCTGCCCTACGCCCGCGACGCCGGCGTCGACGTGCGCTGGGTGGTGATGCGCGAGGGGCCCGAGTTCTTCGCGATCACCAAGCGCCTCCACAACCACCTCCACGGCGATCCCGGCGACGGTGGGGCGCTCGGCGACGAGGCCCGCCGCGTCTACGAGGAGGTCTCCCGGGCCAACGTCGAAGCGCTCGAGTCGCTGATCCAGCGCGGCGACATCGTCTACCTGCACGACCCGCAGACCGCCGGCATGGTCGCACCGCTCTGCGAGCGGGGGCTGCGAGTCGTCTGGCGCTGCCACGTCGGCGTCGACCGGCCCAACGACCTCGTCCGCGGCGCCTGGGACTTCCTCCGCCCCTACGTGGAGCCGGCCGAGGCCTACATCTTCTCCCGCCGCGAGTACCGCTGGGAGGGCCTCGACGAGGAGAAGGTCTGGCTGATGCCGCCGGTGATCGACCCCTTCTCCCCGAAGAACCAGGAGATCGAGCCCGAGGTCGTCGAGGCGATCCTGAAGGAGGTCGGTCTCCTCACCGACGGGCTCGAGGCGCTGCCGAGCTTCGAACGCGCCGACGGCACCCCCGGCCGGGTCGAGCGACAGGCGACGATCCTGCAGGAGGAACCGGTCCCGAGCGGCGCCAAGGTCGTCGCCCAGGTCTCGCGCTGGGACCGGCTCAAGGACCCGCTCGGGCTGCTGGAGATCCTCGCGCGCCACCTCGAGGACCCGGCGCTCCACCTGGTCCTCGCCGGCCCCGACACCGAAGGCGTCGCCGACGACCCCGAGGGCGCCGCCGTCTATGCGGAAGCCTGCGGGGCCTGGCGGGCGCTCGGTGACGAGGACCGCCGCCGCGTCCACCTGGTCAGCCTGCCGATGCACGACCTCGAAGAAAACGGGGCGATGGTCAACGCGCTCCAGCGCCGCGCCGACGTCGTCGTCCAGAAGAGCATCGCCGAGGGCTTTGGGCTGACCGTCGCCGAGGCGATGTGGAAGCGGCGGCCGGTCGTCGGCAGCTGCGTCGGCGGCATCCAGGACCAGATCGTCGACGGCGAGACCGGTCGCCTCGTCGCCGACCCTCGTGACCTGGCCGGCTTCGCCGCGGCGATCGAGGGCCTCCTCGCCGACCCCGAGCGGGCGGCGGCGATGGGCGAGGCGGGGCGCCAGCGGGTGGTCGACAGCTACCTCGCGGTCCACCGCCTGCGCGAATACGTCGAGCTGCTCGCCGCCCTCATCGACGACGCCTCTTAACCGTTCGCGCAGATGACGGCGCGGCCGTCGAGCTCGCCGACGCGCATTTTTTCGTAGGCCTGCGGGGCCTCGTCGAGGGAGAAGCGCTCGACGTGGGCGTGGATCTTGCCCTGGCGGGCCAGCTCCAGGCACTCCATCAGCTCGACCGCCGTCCCCCAGTAGGGGATGCAGAGCTGGGCCTCGAAGGGCATGGCGCCGAAGGCGAACTCGTATTTGCCGCCGGCGAGGCCGACGATCGTCAACTCGCTCTCGAACTTGGCGATCGCCGCGGAGAGCGCGATCGTCTCGTCGGAGCCGACCATGTCGACGACCAGCTCGGCGCCGCGGCCGTGGGTGATCTCGCGAATCGCCTCGGCCGCGCCCTCGCCCGCCAAAACGGTCCCGTCGGCACCGACTTCGGCCGCGATCCGCAACTTCTCCTGGGAGACGTCGACAGCGATGATCCGGGCCGGGCTCAGCGCCCGCAGGATCTGCACGCCCATGTGGCCGAGGCCGCCGACGCCGATCACGACCGCGGTCGATCCCGGCACCAGCAGGTGCAGCGAGCGCTTGATCGCGTGGTACGGAGTTAGCGCCGCGTCGGAGAGCGGTGCGGCCTCGCGCGGGTCGAGGTCGCCGAGCGGCAGCAGCAGGCGCGGGTGCGGGACGAGCATGTACTCGGCCATCCCGCCGTTGCGGCCGAGGCCGCCGCCGAAGGCGCCGATCTCCGCCTGGTGCTCGCAGTAGTTCTCGGCCGAGAGACGGCAGGCGCGGCAGCGGCCGCAGCCCCACGGCCCGTAGACGGCGACCGCTTCGCCGACGTCGACGCCTTCGACCCCGGCGCCGACCGCCTCGACCCAGCCGGCGTTCTCGTGGCCGAGCGTGAAGGGGACGTCGAAGCCCATCGTCCCCGGCGGCCATTCCATCAGGTGCAGGTCGGAGTGACAGGCGCCGGCGCCGCCGATCTTGACCAGAACCTGGCCCGGCCCCGGTTCGGGGACTTCGACCTCGTGCAGCTCGGCAGGATGCTGCCATTCGGTCAGCTGGTAGGCCTTCATCGGGGAACTCCTTCGGTTCGTGCTTTTTCGAGCAGCAGCCGCTTCTCGGCGGCGGCGACCAGACGGCGGGCGCGGTCGACCGCGTCGATGTTGACCGAGATCGCCTCGATCCCGTTGCGGACTAAAAGCTCGGCGTACTCGGGGTAGACCGACGGCGCCTGGCCGCAGATCGAGGTCCGCAGGCCGAGATCGTGGGCGCGGCCGAGCAGGCGGGCGATGTACTCGGTGACGGCGGCGTCGCGCTCGTCGAAGACCTCGGCGACCAGCTCCGAGTCGCGGTCGGCGCCGAGCAGCAGCTGGGTCAGGTCGTTGGAGCCGATCGAGATCCCGGCTACGCCGAGCTCGGCGTAGCGCGGCAGGTGGAAGAGGACCGAGGGGACCTCGGCCATCACCCAGAGCTCGAACCCCGGGTGGTCGAGGAGGCCGGCGTGCTCGAACATCTCGCGGCATGCCTCGACTTCGTGCGGGGTGCGGACGAAGGGCAGCATCGCGTGCAGGTTCTCGTGGCCGCCGTCCCAGACCCGGGTCAGCGCCCGCAGCTCCAGCTCCAGCAGATCGTGCTCGTGCATGTAGCGCAGGGCGCCGCGGTAGCCGATCATCGGGTTCGCCTCGCGGGGCTCGAAGCGCTCGCCGCCCTCGAGGCCGCGGAACTCGTTGCTGCGGAAGTCGATCGTCCGGTAGGTGATCGGCCGCGGCGCAAACGCGGCGGCGAACTGGGTCAGCGAGGCGGCCATCCGCTCGACGAAGCGCTCGCCTTCGCCGGCCTCGAGCAGGACCCGCGGGTGGACCCCGTCGAGCGCCTCCACCACCATCAGCTCCGCCCGCAGCAGGCCGACCCCGTCGACGTCGAGCGAGGCGACCCGCTCCAGCTGCGAGGGCTCGGAGAGGTTGACAAGGATCCGCGTCCCCGTCACCGGCCCCCCACCCCCCGCGGCGTTCGTCCTTGGTGACCCGCCGGGGGT
>DATAMR010000053.1:0-18577 GCA_036260485.1 Solirubrobacterales bacterium
ATCGGCGGCGTCCTCTACTGGCTGCGGCCGGGGACGACGAGGCTGCCGCCCTGGCCCGGGCGCGTGCCCGGCACGCGGGGGACGACGCGGACCTGGCTCGACGTCGCCCTCTACGCGGGGCTGGTGGCGACGGCGGTCTTCCTGCTCGTCTCGCCGGGGGAGGAGGCGACCGCGAAGTGGCTGTGGACCACCGATCCGTTCGGGCTCATGACGCTGATCATCACCCAGGTCGACGTCCTGCGGCCGGTCGCCGTCGGCGCCCTCCTCGCCTTCCTCGCCGCCCTCGGCCTCCGCGACAAGGTCCCGTTCCTGGCGGCCCGGGCCGAGATCTACGGCACCCTGGCGATCATTTTCCTCTTCCCGCTGACCAACATGGTGATCGCCGCCCAGCTGGTCTTCTTCTGCATCTGGTGGGGGGCGGCGTCCTCGAAGCTGAACCGCCACTTCCCCTTCGTCGTCACGGTGATGATCAGCAACACCCCGTGGAACAGATCGCGCCGCGCGAAGGCCCGGCTCTACACCGACCACCCCGAGAACCTGCTGCCCTCGCGGATCGGCGCGGCGAGCGCCCACCTCGGCACGGTCCTGGAGTTCACCCTGCCGCTGATCCTGATCCTCACCCAGGGCGGCCTGCTCGGCACCCTCGCCCTCGCCGGGATGGTGATCTTCCACGTCCACATCTTCTCCACGTTCCCGCTGGCGGTGCCGCTGGAGTGGAACGTGTTCATGGTCTTCGGCCTCTTCTTCCTCTTCGGCCACTACGCCGACGTCCCCTGGTCCTCGCTCGACGACCCGCTGCTGCTGGCGATCCTGGCGCTGCTCTGCGTCGGGCTGCCGGTGCTCGGCAACTTCCGCCCCGACCTCGTCTCCTTCCTGCCCTCGATGCGCTACTACGCCGGCAACTGGGCGACCAGCCAGTGGCTCTTCCGCAAGGACAGCGGCGCCGAGGACGAGCTCGACCGCGAGATTGTCAAGTCGGCGCCGATCGTCACCAGGCAGCTGCAGGACTTCTACGAGCAGGACATGATCGACGTGCTGGTCTACAAAGGCCTCGCCTTCCGCTCGATGCACTCGCACGGGCGGGCGCTGAACGCGCTGACGGCGCGGGCGGTCGACGACATCGAGGGATACGACGTGCGCGAGGGGGAGCTCGTCGCCGGCGTCGTCCTCGGCTACAACTTCGGCGACGGTCATTTCCACGACCACCGCCTGCTGGCCGCGGTCCAGGAGCGCTGCCACTTCGCCCCGGGGGAGCTGCGGGTGGTGACGCTCGAGTCCCAGCCCGCCCACGTGCAGCGCCAGCGTTACCGGATCTGGGACGCCGCCGACGGCCTCGTCGAGGAGGGCTGGGTCGACGTCCGCGAGATGGTCAAGCGCCAGCCCTGGCGGGGCGACGGGCGGATCTTGCACCCCGACACAGTTGTCCCCGGTATGCGGGGACAAGCGCGACATGCCTAGCGCGATCGTCGTCGGCTCGGGCCCGAACGGGCTCGCCTGCGCTGCGACGCTGGCGAGCCGCGGGGTGGAGGTGACCGTGCTCGAGGCCGAGGAGCAGATCGGCGGCGGCACCCGCAGCTCGGAACTGACCGAACCCGGCCTGCTGCACGACGAGTGCAGCGCCGCCCACCCGATGGTCGTCTCCTCGCCGGCGGTCATCTCCCGGGGGCTGGAACTGGAGCGCCACGGGCTCGAGTGGTGCTGGCCGGAGGTCGACCTCGCCCACCCGCTCGACGGCGGCGGGGAGACGATGGTGCGCTCGCTGGAGGCGACCGCCGCCGGGCTCGGCGAGGCAGGACCCCGCTGGACCCAGGTCTTCGGCCCGCCCTCGCGCGGCTACGACGCGCTGAGCGAGGACTTCTACCGGCCGCTGATCCACCTCCCGCGCCACCCGCTGCGACTGGCGCGCTTCGGCCTGCCGGCGGCGATGCCGGCGACCACCCTCGCTCGTCGACTGGGGACCCCCGAGGCGGCTGCGCTCTTCGCCGGCATCGCCGCGCACGCCTACGCGCCGCTCGACCGTCCCTTCAGCGCGGCGGTCGGGATGGCGCTCACCTGCGCCGGCCACGCCTACGGCTGGCCGGTGGCCAAGGGCGGCTCGATCGCGATCGCCAACGCCTGGGCGGCGGTGATCCGCGAGCACGGCGGCCGGATCGAGACCGGCCGGCGGGTGCGCTCGCTCGACGAGCTGCCGGCGGCCGACGCGGTCGTCCTCGACCTCGCCCCCGGCGCCGTCGCCGACCTGGCGGGGGATCGCCTGCCGCACCGCACCGCCCGCGCCTACCGTCGCTACAAGCACGGGCCCGGCGCCTTCAAGGTCGACTTCGCGGTCGAGGGCGGGGTGCCGTGGAGCTTCGAGCCCGCCCGCCGCGCCGGCAGCGTTCACGTGGCCGGCTCGCTCGAGGAGATCGTCGCCGCCGAGGCCGAGGTCAACCGCGGCCGCATGCCCGAGCGCCCCTACGTCCTCGTCGGCCAGCAGTACCTCGCCGATCCGAGCCGCTCGAAGGGCGGCCTGCACCCGCTCTGGGCCTACGCCCACGTGCCGAGCGGCTACAGCGGCGACGCCAGCGAGGCGCTGCTGGACCAGATCGAACGCTTCGCGCCCGGCTTCCGCGAGCGGATCGTCGCCCGGACGGTCACGACCACGGCCGAGATCGAGGCACGCAACGCCAACTTCCTCGGCGGCGACATCCTCACCGGCGCCAACACCCCCTGGCAGACGACGATCCGCCCCCGCCTCACCGCCATGCCCTATGCGACCGGCGCCCCCGGCCTCTACATCTGCTCCGCCGCGACCCCGCCCGGCCCCGGCGCCCACGGCGTCTGCGGCTACAACGCCGCCGAAGCCGTCCTCCGCACGCTCTAGTCAGGCCGCGGCAGAGGTTATGGGCCGTATGAGGCACATA
The DNA here is from genome assembly GCA_036260485.1 of Solirubrobacterales bacterium. Taxonomy (GTDB): domain Bacteria; phylum Actinomycetota; class Thermoleophilia; order Solirubrobacterales; family 70-9; genus VAYN01. The sequence continues at coordinate 2,904 of DATAMR010000053.1, forward strand.
ACCTCTGCCGCGGTCGCTAGTCGCCCGGTTCGATCGGGCGGGGGAGAGGGGTCGGCACGGGGTCGGTCGTCACCCGCGATTCCAGCCGGCGCACGCTGGGGACGAGGAGGACGCCGGCCTGGCAGACGGTGATCGTCGCGGCGCCGAGCCAGAGCGTGGTCGAGACGCCGAGGCCGGCGGCGAGCGGGCCGATCAGCGCCAGGCCCAGCGGCTCCAGCGCCAGCGCCCCGAACCAGTCGTAGGCGACCACTCGCGAGAGCGACTCCGGCGGCACCTCCTGCGCCGAGACGGTGTCGTAGAGGACCTCGCCGAGGCCGACGGTGGCGCCGGAGACGAGGGCGCCGAGCCCGATCGCCAGGGCCGAGGCGGGAATCGCCAGCAGCACCGCCGGCAGCGCGATCAGCATGATCAGGCCCTCGCCGAAGAGCAGCGGGCGGCGCGGCCGCACCCCGAGGGCGAGCACGGCGCCGAGCAGCCCGCCGGCGCCCCAGAGGGCGGCGATCAGCGCCCAGGAGCTGGAGCCGTTAAGGGATTCGCTGGAGACCACCGGGCCCAGCACCATGAAGACCGGGAAGAAGATCGCGTTGCTGACCGCCGCCGAGACGACGATCGCCACCATCCAGCTGCGGCTGGCGAACTCGCGCCAGCCGTGCCGCAGTTCGGAGAGGAAGGCCGGCTCGACGTCGTCCCCGCGCAGCTTCGGCGCCCGCACGCCGAGCAGGCAGAGGGCGCTGACCGCGAAGGTGGCGGCGTCGACGGCGATGGCGGACCCCGGCGAGCCAAGCGCCAGCAGCACCCCGGCCAGCGCCGGGCCCGCGACCTTGCCGCCGTGGCGGGAGATGTTCAGCAGCGCGTTCGCCTCCTGGAGGCGGGCGCCGGGGACGATCTGGGGGACGATCGCGGTCGAGGCCGGGTTGAAGAAGGCGGTGGCGGCGCCGTCGACGGCGTAGAGCAGGGCCAGCTGCCAGATCTCCGCCGTCCCGGTCAGCAGCAGCACCGCGATCGCGCCCATCGAGAAGGTGCGGGCGAAGTCGGCGCCCAGCATCGAGAGCCGCGGCGAGACGCGGTCGCCGACGACGCCGCCGACGAGCAGGAGCGCGATCAGGACGACGCTGTGGGCGGCGAGGACGATGCCGAGGTCGGTCGCCGAGCCGGTCAGGCCGAGAACGGCGAAGGCGATCGCGATCGGCGCCATCCCGTCGCCGATCAGCGAGGTCGTGCGGCCGAGGAAGAGCCGCCGGTAGTTCGGTTCGCGCAGCACGGCAAGGCGGTTCGTCCGTCGCATCCGGCCAGGATAGGACCGGGTTACGGAGCTCCGACCCGCGGGTACCTCGCCCTCACACCGAAATGGGGACTTCATCTAAAAACGAGGGGGAAGTGGTGCGAGAGCACCGCTTCGGCGCCTCGCCGCCGCTGACGATCGGGGTCGAGGAGGAGCTGCTGCTGGTCGACGCCGGCTGCGGCCTGGTCGCCGAGGCCGAACAGCTGCTGGAGGCGATCGACCCCGGCCACCGGGGGGCGGTCTCGACCGAGATCTTCGCCACCCAGATCGAGCTGAAGACCGGGGTCTGCCTCGACGCCGCCCAGGCGGCGGGCGAGCTGGCCGAGGTGCGCCGCGCTGTCGCCGCCACCGGCGCCCGGCTGATGGGCTCGGGCCTCTACCCCGGCGATTCCGGCGAGCCGGCGCTGGTCGAAAAGGCCCGCTACGTGCCGGTCAAGGACGACCTGGTCAGCCTGCTCTCGACGCCGCCCTGCGGGTTGCACGTCCACGTCGGCGTCCCGGACCCCGAGACCGCGGTCGCCGTTGCCAACGCGATGCGCCACCACCTGCCCCTGCTGGCGGCGCTGACCGCCAACTCGCCCTTCAGCGACGGCGAGGACACCGGCATGGCGAGCGCCCGCGCCAGCATCGTCCGCAGCTACCCGCGCTTCGAACTGCCGCGCGCCTTCCGCGACTACGAGGACTTCCTCCGCGTCGCCGACCAGGTGGTCGCCGCCGCCGGCGTCGACGACTACACCTACATCTGGTGGGACGTGCGCCCGCACCCGAAGCTGGGGACGGTCGAGGTGCGGGGGATGGACGTGCAGCCGCGGCCCGAGCAGAACGCCGCCGTCGCCGCCCTGATCCAGGCCCTGGCGGCGAAGGAGATCGACCGCCCCGGCGCCCCCGGCCTCGCCCGCGAGGCGATCGAGGAGTCCTACTACCAGGCCGGCCGCTACGGCCTGCAGGCGCGCCTGATGGTCGACGACCAGACCGCCGCGCCGGCCCTCGAGGTCGCCCGCGGCACCCTGGAGGAGGCGCGCCCCTACGCCGAGCAGCTCGGCGGCGCCGACGCCCTCGAGGAGATCGACCGCATCGTCGCCGAGGGCAACGGCGCCGACCGCCAGCGCCGCGTCCACGGCGAGCGGGGGATGGAGGCGCTGCTCAGCGAGCTGGCCGCGGTGACGCAGGCCGGAGGCTGAGCGGGAGCTAGTTCGGCGCCGGGATCTTCAGCCGTTTGCGCGCGGCGACGACCGCGGCGACGGAGGAGCGGCAGGCTTTGGCGATCTCGCCGTTGCCGTGGCCGGGGCGGCGGCGCACCTCGAACTCGACCAGGGCGGCGCGGCGCAGTTTGGCGCGGTCTTCGAGGCCGCTGTCCTCGGGCAGGGCGTCGAGGGCGGCCTGGGCGGCGCGCTCGCGACGGCAGAGGAGGCAGAAGGTGCCTTCCTTGGAGTCCGCCCAGCTGGTGGGCAGCTCGACCTTCTCACCGCCGAGGCGGCTGACGGTCACCCCGCATTGATCGCAGGTCCATTTTTTCGCGGTCGTAGTCGTCGTCATAGAACAGTGGGTCGGCGCGGCGCGCGACTGCCAAACCCGTTCACCTACCGTAGCAGGGTCACCCTTTTGCCCTGCTTTCACGCACGATTTCGCTGCTATCGGGCACCCTTGCCCCGTTTCCCGGCTTCACCGGCCTCCTACACTTTCTCCATGTCCATCGAGGGAGCCCAGGAGCCCACCTACACGCTCTACCGCCGCGGCCTCGAGCTGCTCGAGGACGGCGACTTCGAGCACGCGACCGCGCCGCTGGCCGAGGCCGCCCGCCGCGCACCGGAGAAGACCTCGGTCCGCGAGGCGCTCGGCCGCGCCTACTTCCGCGCCGGCCGCTTCGCCCCGGCCGCGGCCGAGTTCGAGGCCGTGGTCGAATCCCACCCGGTCAACGACTTCGCCCACTTCTGCCTCGGCCGCGCGCTCAGCAAGACCGGCCAGAAGCGCCGCGCCCGCCATCACCTGGCGCTCGCCTGCAATCTCCGCCCCGAGCGGCGCGACTACCGCTACTACCGCCGCCTGCTCGACGCCGGTCTCTCGCGGCCGCGGAGATGGCGCCGCCAGGGGTCAGCCGACGAGGGGGATTACGCAGCGGAATTTCCTCGTGGCGGTGGAGATCGCCGATGAGACTTTGCTGTCCGCGGCAACGGTGACCACGGCGTAAACGTCAACGCTCGACACCACTGGGATGTCCCCGCTCCACTCGTCCCCGGCCGCCAGCGTCACCCCCGCCTGCTGCGAGAAGGCAGCCAGCGAGAGCGCATCGGGCAGCTCGCCGCCCTGCGCCGCGCAGGCTGCCGCCGCGGCGGGCGCGTTGAGTGCGGTGCCGCTCGCGGCCTGCTGCCAGCAGGCGCCGGCGAAGGCGCGGGTCCCGGCCTTGCAGCCGGCTTCGTAGCCGTTGACCGTTTTCGCGTTGACGGCGTTGGCCGAGTTCAGCGCCGTCTCCGCGTCGTGCGCCGAGTCGGCCGTATCGGCGTGGACGGCGGTGGGGACCTGGCCGAGGGTGGAGGCGTCGATCTGGATCCCGGTGATCGACCCGGGCGCCAGCTGGCTGCCCTTTAGCGCTCCGGGCTTCAGCCGGTTGCCCGGCACCGAGCCGACCGCCAGCCGGTTCCCGGGCAGGCTCTTCACCTTGATCGTCCGGCCGCTGATCTTTCCCGCCGCGTACACCGTCCCGCCGAGCGCAACCACCAGCGCCAAGCCCGCAACCACCAGCGCCGGCGCCTGCCGGCGAAGTCCCTTGCCCATTGCAATCTCCTTCGGTCCCGTTGACTAGATCGAGCCACCCCGAACGCCAGAGCCACTCGAAGTGGCGGCACCCTAACCGTGGAAATTCGACCTTGGACGGATGTCGGCGCGCTGCTTAAGCGAAGATCCGATTCGCGTCAGCCGGCCGGCGAGCGAAACGAGGCGAGCCCGACGATGGTGGGAATCAGGGAGTCGAGTTCGGGTGTCCGGGCAACCGATTCCTGCTCGAGGTCTGGGAGGCCGGTGAGAATCTCGTCGAGTCTGCCGCTGACTTCGCGCCACGCTGCTCGGTCGAGCAGGACCGGCTTCCAGGAGAAATGACGGTCTTCCTCGGCGTCGAAGGTGTCGTTCGACATCGCTTCAGCCACGCGGTCCAGGTAGGAACCGAGGAAGGACTGGGACATTTCTTCGCGCACCAGTCTCGGCAGCGTCTCCCAGGTCGTCGCATCGAAGTAGGGACGGCGTAGGCAACGGTAGATCCGTTCGACGCCACCGCCATGCCTACCGCCCGGCCGCTCTTCGAAGACCTCCACCAGGCCGAGTTCCGCGAGTTCCCTGAAGCAGCGGGCGATGTGGGTCATCGAACCGCCGATCTCTTCAACGAACTGGGACGGGCTGAGTGGTCGGTGGGTCAGCTCCAGCAGGATGCGGCAGCGCCAATTGTTCGACAGCGCCTTGGCCATCGCCGGTCCGAACGCAAACACGAACTCCTCGTCGCTGGGCGCGGGCGCCTGATCGTGAAACCGGGTGACCTGCAGCATCGTCACCGGTGACTGCGGCGATCGGAACGCCGAGAGGCCGACGACGGTGGGAATTGGCTCCTCGCCGGAAGCGTCCAGGCGCCTGGACGCTTCGACCGCCAGCTCAGGTAGCCACTCGAGTACGTCGTCGAGCCGGCGCCCGAGCCGACCCCAAGCCTCTTTGTCGAGAGCGAGGCTGTCCCAGGAGAGATGACGGTCGACCTCGGCGTCGAATGTGCCGGCATCCACCGCTTCGCTGACGCGCGCGAAGTATGAGCTCACTGCCGCGTAGGAGACGGCGTTCCGTCCCTGGTGCGGGACCGCGTTCCAGCTCGCGGTGTCGAAGTGGGCGCGCTGGATGCCGCGGTAGACGTGTTCGATTGCGGCCCCTTGTCGCCGGCCCGGCCGCTTTTCGACCACCTCGATGTAGCCCCAATCGGCGAGCTGCCGGAAGCAGCGGGCGATGTGGGTCAGCTCCCCGCCGGCCTCCTCCGCGAAGCGGGAGGGGCTCATCGGGCGCACGCTCAACTCAGCCAGGATCCGTACCCGCCAGTGGTCCGCGAGGGCCTTCGCCATTTTGGCGCTGATGCCCCAGGGAGCCGGCGTAAGGATTTTGACCGAAGAAGGCATGAAATACCTCAGTAGAAGCTGAGTGTGAGAGATAACAGTAATGCTTTACACAGCACTTTTGTTTTTTCCCCAAAGTGCCTCATCGCCAGGTGCTGCCACCTAAAGCCAGCGGTAAACCAGTTCTCATCAAACAGCTCAGTTTGGTGAAGGGGGGTGAGCAGCATGAAGGTTCAGGTCACGACGGCAACTTTGCCCGCGGTCAGCACGACGAAGGCTGGCTGACATGGGCTCGCCCCTCTCCGCCTTCGGGTGGAGGGGGGCGACTTCCTGGGAACGATTTTGTTCGCAAAAAGTGTGTAGTGAGTTCCTAAATAGAACTGAGACTTACTGGAGGACGAGATGCAGAAACAGTGGAAGGCGAGCGAAGGGGTAAGGGAGACCTACGACACGTTCGCTCCGGTGTACGACGATTTCAACAGCGGCTACCTGTACGAGCGGTGGACCGGCCGGCTGCTCGGCAAGGCAGAAGAGGCGGGCATGGAAGGGACGCGGTTACTCGACGTCGCCTGCGGCACCGGGTTGAGCTTCGTTTCGCTGCTCGAGCGGGGATGGACTGTCACCGGCTGTGACATCTCGCCGCTGATGCTCGACCTGGCTCGTGAAAAGGCGGGCGAGCAAGCGGATCTCTTGGTGGCCGACATGCGGGATCTGCCCGACCTGGGCGAGTTCGACCTGATCTGGGCCATCAACGACCCTCTCAATTACCTGCTCTCAATCGAGGAGATGGAAGCGACCTTCCGGGGGATGCGGCGCAACCTCGCGCCGGGGGGAATCGTCCTCTTCGACATCAACACGCTGGTGACCTACCGGAACTTCTTCAGCAAGGAGATCGTGGTCGAGGGGAAGGGCCAGAAGCTGGTCTGGCGTGGGCAGCAGACTCCGGCGGAGATCGCGCCCGGGATGTTCGCCGAAGCCCGCTTCGACTCGCCCGGGGACTCGGAGCTCACACACGTTCACCGCCAGCGGCACTTCGGCGAAGCGGAGGTGCTTGGCGCTCTCGACGCTGCGGGCCTGCGCTGCATCTCGGTATTCGGCGAGCTGGAAGGGACCCTGACTCCCGGCGTCGACGAAGAATTCCACACCAAGGCGATCTATCTTTGCCGCCATCGGTAGCGGCCGCGACCACCTCTCCGATTACTGCCAGGTTTTGCCTTCGTAAACGATTCCTCCTCCGCCTAGGGTGATCCCGGACCGTCTCCAGTGGTCATGGGAACTTCAGTAAACGGCGGAGGAGGAGCGATGCGCGACGCGGGTCTGACGGCGGAGGACGGACGTCTTGCCGCTGAGATGCTGGCCGTCCTCGGGCCTGAGCTCCAGGACGCCCTCAACCATCCCACCCGGCGCGAGATCCTCCGCGCGCTGCACGACGAAAGCCGCTCGCGCAGCGTCACAGAGATGCTTGGTGACCTGGCACCCTTGCGGCGCGGCGAAGTCGCCTACCACGCCCTGGTCCTGAGGGACTCCGAATGCGTCGGGGTCGTCGGCGACCGCCCGGCCCCCGGGGGGGCGGAGCAGGTGCTCGCCTCCCTCGTCGCCGGACACGACGAGGTGCAGCTCGTCCTCCGCGTCACCCGCCACCTCGATCGCAACCACCTCCAGCGGAACGCGGGAGAGAGCTCACCCGGCCGGATGGCGATGTTCCGCGTCCCCAACCCGACCCGCACCCTGCGGCTGCTGGGGCGGCGCCGGCGCTCGGCCGGAGATAGCCCGTGATCACTTCCTCCGCCCCCACGAAGCCCCCCCACGCAGACTCCGCCGGCGCTCCCCTCGACCGGGTGCTGCGCGCGCTGAACCACCCGGTCCGCCGGCGGATCATGCGTGTCTTGGTGGACGGCGCCGGCAGCGCCACGACGATCTCGCAGGAGATCGGCATGGACGTCGGCGCCGTCTCCTACCACCTCAGCCAGGTGCTGGCCAAGGAGTGCGAGATCGTCGAGCTCGCCGAGAGCGTCCCGCGGCGGGGGGCGGTGGAGAAGTTCTACCGGCTCAAGTTCCATGCCCTCAGCGAGGCCGATCCGGTCGGCGAGGGCGAAACCGAGCCCGCCTCGCGGCGGATGTCCTTCGAGGAGTGCCTGATCGTCGCCGTCTCGGCGATGGACGCCGACGCCTTCGCGGCGCTGGAGGGCAGCGCCTGGGATTGGTCCCTGACACAGGTCGACGAGGCCGCCTGGCGGGAGATCCGCGCCGCCCGCGAGGAGTTCGACGCCAGGGTGCGGCGGGCCGCCGAGGCGAGCCGCAAGCGGTCCGGCGCCGAGGGTTCCCAGGGCATCGTCGTCGGGGTCGCCGCCTTCCCCGCCGTGACGCCGCCGCCGCTCGCTTCTTGAGCCGACCCCATCGCTAGCTTCCGGGCTCGATGCCCGATCTGCTCGTCCTCTTCCTCGCCGCCTGCGGGACCGCGCTGGCGACCGGCCTGGGCGCGATCCCGGTCTGGTTCCTCGGCGACCGCGCGGCGGCGCTGACGCCGTTCCTGCTCGGGCTCGCAGCCGGGGTGATGGGGGTCGCCTCCGTCGTCGGCCTGCTCCTGCCGGCGGCCGAAGAAGGCTCGGTCTGGGATCTGCTGGCGGGGCTGGTGCTGGGCGGCGTCCTGCTCGGGGTGGCGCGGGCGCGGCTCGACACCGAGTCGGTCTTCATGGGCCGCAGCGGGCCGGGAGCGCGGACCTCGGCGCTCGTCTTCGCCGTCCTCTTCGTCCACAGCCTGCCGGAGGGGCTGGCGGTGGGGACCGCGTTCGCCTCCGACCGCGCCGGCCTCGGCCTCTTCGTGATCCTCGCGATCGCGATCCAGAACGTCCCCGAGGGGACCAGCGTCGCGATCCCGATGGAGGCCACCGGGTACGGGCGGGCGCGGCAGTTCTGGGCGGCGGTCGCAACCAGCGCGCCGCAGCCGGTGGGCGCCGTGATCGCCTACCTCGCGGTCGAACAGGTCAACGCCCTGCTGCCGTTCTCCTTCGCCTTCGCCGCCGGGGCGATGCTGAGCCTGATCGCGGTCGAGCTGCTGCCCCAGGCCTACGCCGACCGCCGGCGCTGGCGGGGCCCGACGCTGGGGATCGCGGCGGGGGCGGCGGTGATGATTGTGCTCGATCTCCTACTCGGCGTCTGAGCGGTTGGCGCAGGACTGCCCCATTCCTTGACAAGACTCCGGGCCGCGAACTACGTTCATCCGGGGTGGACGATCAGGGGAATTTGCATAATAGAGCTGGCCGCAGCTTCGAAGACCTGCCGGCGAACGCCTCGGACCTCTCGACCGCCGAGGAGATCGAGCTCGAGCACCAGCGCGAGGAACTGCGGATGGCCCAGGAGGAACGCAAGAGCTTCGGCTGGCTGCGCAAGGGGTTCGTCGCCGTCCTCGCGGTCCTGGTGATGGTGGCGGCGATGGCCGTATTTACACTGACCGTCGGCCTCGTCAGCGGTCCCGTCGAGCTGGTCGTCCCGGCGCTCTCCGTGCTCGCCGGGTCGGGCGGCGCGGGCGTCTACTTCTGGCGGATGTACGCCGAGCGGATCCCCGCGCGCGCTTAAAAGAGCGCCAGCACCGCGAGCGCCAGCACCGAGGCGGCGACGATCGCCATCGCCACCGCGGTCGAGACCCGGTCGAAGCGCCCCAGCGCGTTGGCTCCCATCAGCTCCCGGTCGTTGGCCAGCGAGCGGATGAACGGCAGCAGGACCAAGAGCAGCACCGCGTTCAGCGCCTGGCTAAGGAAGAGGATCTCGATCAGCGGCGCGCCCGGGATCAGCACCAGGCAGGCGGCGAGGGCGGTGACGGCGCCGAAGCTGAGGTAGAAGGTCCGCTCCTCGCGGAAGCCGCGGTCGAGGTCGGCGCGGCGGCCGAGGGTCTCGGAGATCGAGTAGGCGGTCGAGAGGGGGACGATCGCCGCCGCCAGCAGCGCGGCGCCGAGGAAGCCGAGCCCGAACAGGGTCGCGGCGGCGCTGCCGGCGACCGGCTCCAGCGCCCGCGCCGCGTCGCTCGCGTCGTCGACGTCGATGCCCTGCACGTGCAGGGTCGCGGCGCAGGCGACGACGACGAAGAAGCCGATCACCCCGGTGAGGACGGCGCCGACGATCACGTCGGCGCGCTCGTAGCGCAGGTCCTCGACCCGCAGGCGCTTGTCGACCGCGTAGGACTGGATGAAGGCGAGCCCCCAGGGCGCCAGCGTCGTGCCGACGGTTGCCACCGCGACCAGCAGCGCGTCGCGGTTCAGCGGGATGCTCGGCACCACCAGCCCGCGCGCCGCTTCGCCCCAATCGGGGTGGGCGAGGATCCCGGCGACGACGTAGGCGACGAAGACCGAGCTGAGGGCCAGCAGCAGGTGCTCGACCCGGTGGAAGTTCTCCCGCAGGACGAGGATCGAGACCCCGATCGCCGCCAGCGGCACGCTGACGTAGCGGCTGGTCCCGCTCAGCAGTTCCATCGCCGCCGCGACGCCGGCGAACTCGGCGCAGAGCGTGCCGGTGTTGGCGATCGCCAGGGCGCCGGCGACCAGCGCGGCGGACCGCGGCCCGAAGCGCTCCCGGACCAGGGTCAGCAACCCTTTGCCGGTGACGACGCCGAGCCGCACTCCCACCTCGTGGAAGACGATCAGCGCTGCGGTCGAGAGGGCGAGGACCCAGAGCAGCTCGTACCCGTAGCGGGCGCCGAGGATCGAGTAGGTGGCGATCCCGGCCGGGTCGTCGTCGGAGAGGCCGGCGAGGATGCCGGGACCGACCACCGCCAGCAGCGCGGCGACGCCGCCGGCGCGCAGCAGGCGGTGGCGCTGCTGGGCCGCCCGCCAGTGGAGGTGGCGGCCGGGCGTGTGCCGCCCTCGCGGCCGATGGCGGTGTGGGCGTTCCACGGTGCGCCATACCCTGACGCCGCGGCGGGATAGACTCGCCGCGTACATATCGGTCGGTGGTCAAGGGAAGTCCGGTGCAAGTCCGGCGTGGTCCCGCCACTGTGACCGGGTGGAGGAGTTCGCAGGCGCCTCGCGCGTCAGCCACTGGGGACGACACCTCGTCCCCGGGAAGGCGCGTCCTCCCCGATCCCGGAAGCCAGGAGACCTGTCCCCGGCCTAGCCAATTCAACCCTCGAGGAAAGGGTGGCGTAAATGCCAAGATTCACCCCGTTCCGGCTGGCGGCCGTCTGCGCGCTGGCTTTGTCCCTGACGTTTGCCATCACCGCGGTCGCATCGGCCAAGGGTCTGATGGCGGACCTGCGCGTGGTCGGCAGCGGCGGCAAGGTGCTCGCCGAAAAGACCGTCGCCTCGGCGAACGTCTCCGTCAAGACCAGCTCGAAAGCCACCTGCTTCGGGCCGGGAACCGGCGGCAGCGGCGACAGCGTCGAACTGAAAGGGAACACGGCGATGGGCCTGCTCGCCAGCGGCGCCAAGACCATCCCGGCGCTGCGGCCGCTCTCGATCAGCGACCACTTCGACTTCGGACTCGCGCTCTGCGGGATCGGGTCGAGCGTCGCCAAGGGCAGCTCGTCCTGGTACCTGAAGATCAACCACGAGTCGCTGCAGGTCGGCGGCGAGGTGGCGAAGATCAAGGCTGGCGACGAAGTGCTGTGGGCACTGTCGAGCACCGAAGCGCCCGACTACAAGTACCCCGAAGAGCTGGTGCTGAGCGCGCCCGCTTCGGCCAAGGCCGGGAGCTCGTTCACCGTCCGCGTCTGGTCCTACGACGAAAAAGGCAAGAAGACGCCGCAGGCCGGGGCGAAGGTGACCGGAGCGGCCGAGCCGACCGGCGCCGACGGCCGCACCACGGTGACGCTGGCGAAGCCGGCGAAGCTGGGCGCCAAGGCGACCGGGGAGATCCCCTCGGCCCGCGTGGCGGTCTGCATCGGGGGCAAGTGCCCTAAATGAGGGGACGCCGCGGACCGGCGGTCGTGGGCGCGCTGCTCTGCGCGGCGCTCGCGACCGCCGGCTGCGGCCTCGGTCCCGGCGCCGGCGTCGGCGACGTGCAGGTGACGGCGACGCAGGAATTCGGCGCCGTGCCGGTGCTTGAGGAGAGCGTCGGGGCGAACGAATCCGACACGGTGATGCGGGTCCTCGAAGGCGAGGCCGATGTCGAGACCCGCTACGGCGGCGGCTTCGTCCACTCGATCGACGGCATCGCCGAGGGCTCGCACGACGGCGATCCCTACGACTGGTTCTTCTATGTGGACGGCGTCGAATCCCCGATCGGCGCCGCCGAGTACGACCTCGAGGGGGGCGAGCGCGTCTGGTGGGACTACCGCAACTGGGGGGCGGTCAACCACGTCCCGGCGGTGGTCGGCTCCTGGCCGGCGCCGTTCGGCGACGGCATCGGCGGGGAAAAGCACCCGGTGGTCCTCGAATGCCTTGAAGCGCGTGGTTCCTTGCGGACGGGTGGCGACCGAAAGGAACCACGGAACTGCGAGATGACGAGAGAGGCGCTCGAGCGCGAAGGCGTGAGGGTCGCCTCCGACGCGCCCGACGACGCGATCCGTGTCCTGGTTGGGCCCTGGGCGCGGGTGAAATGGGACTCGGCCGCGGCGCTGATCGAAGCCGGGCCGGCCGAAAGCGGCGTATTTGCAGACTTCCAGCCCGGCGTTCGTCCTTTGTCGCCCGACGGCCGACAAAGGACGAACGCCGAAGCGGTTTACGAGCTGCTGGCGCTGGACGAAGCGGGCAAGGTGGGGCGCGACCTCGGTCCCGGCGCCGGGCTCGTCGCCGCCACCAGCCGCTACGGCGGCCTGCCGGTCTGGGTCGTGACGGGAGGATCGGCGGCGGGCGTGCGGATGGCGGCCGAGTCCTTGGACGCGGAGCACCTGCGCGACCATTACGCGGTGGCTGTCACGGACGGGAAGGCGACGCCGTTGCCGCTGGGGGAGCGGTGAGGTCCCCCTTCGCCTACCAGCCGCGGCCGCGGCCGCTGCAGCTGGCCTCGCCCGGCGCCGCCGTCGCCTACCTCGGCGCGATCGCCGTCGTCGCCTTCCTCTACTCGAACCCGCTGGTCCTGGTCGCGGCCGGGGTCGCGGCGGTGCTGGCGGGACTGCTGGCCGGCGCCCGGCGCGCGGTCGGGTTCGCGCTGAAGATGGGCTTCTCGCTGGCCGTGCTGATCGTCGTCGTCAACGCCCTCGTCGTCAGCCGCGGCGAGACCGTCGTCGCGCGGCTGGGCGACTGGCCGCTGCTCGGCAACGTCGACGTCACCTTCGAGGCGATCGTCGCCGGGGCCTCGATGGGCCTGCGGGCGGCGGTCGTCCTGGTCGTCGGCGCCGTCTACAGCGCCTGCGTCGACCCCGACCGGGTGCTGCGGGCGCTGCGCCCGCTGGCCGGCCGCTCGGCCCTGACCGCGACCCTGGTCTCGCGCCTGGTCCCGGTCGCGGCGGCCGACGCCGCCCGCCTCCGCGACGCCGCCCGCCTCCGCGGGCCCGGCGCCGCCGCTGTCGGCAAGGCGCCGCTCGCCCGCCGGCTCCTCGCCGGCTCCCTCGACCGCGCCGTCGACGTCGCCGCCACGCTCGAGCTGCGCGGTTACAGCCTCGACGCCCCGCCGGCGCGCGGCCGGTGTACCCGCTCCCGCTATGACCGCCGCTTCTACGCCGTCGCCGCCCTCGTCCTCGTAGCCGCGATCGCCGGCAAGGCCATGGGAGCCGACGACTTCGACACCTACCCCGCGGTGGAGATCGGTCTCGGCCCCGCCGCCCTCGCGCTCAGCGCCATCGTTGCCCTCAGCGGCCTCGCACCGCTGCGGCGCTGGGGCGTGTCGAGTTTGTTCGGCATAGGTGAACAAAGTCGACACGCGGAGGCGGCGCGTGTCTGAGCTGGCGATACGACGCGGGGCGGCGCCGGCGCTTGCCGTCCACGGACTGAGCTACGCCTACCCGCACTCGGCGCGACCGGCGCTCGCGGACGTCTCGCTGGAGGTGGCGCCGGGGGAGTTCGTCCTCCTCGCCGGCCGCTCGGCCTCGGGCAAGTCGACGCTCCTCAAAGCCGCCTGCGGCCTGGTCCCGCACTTCCACGGCGGCGAGATCGAGGGCGAGGTCCGGGTCGCCGACCTCGACGCGATCGCCGCCGGGCCGGGAGAGCTCGCCGCCGCCGTCGGCTACCTCGCCCAGGACCCGGAGACCCAGGTGGTCTCGACCACCGTCGCGGCCGAGATCGAGCTGCCGCTGGAGATGCGAGGCGACCAGCCCGCCGACCGCGCCCGCGCCGTCGAGGAGGTCGCCCTCGCCCTGGCGATCCCGCACCTCCTCGACCGCAGCGTCGACACCCTCTCGGGGGGTGAGTTGCAGCGGGCGGCCCTCGCCGCCGCGCTCGTCACTCGCCCGCGCCTGATCCTGCTTGATGAGCCGACGTCTCAGTTGGACCCTGTGGCCGGCGACGAGCTGATCTGGCTTCTGCGCCGCCTCAACGAGGAGTGGGGGGTAGCGGTGCTTCTTGCCGAACACCGGCTCGAGCGCTGTCTCGCCGCGGCGGACCGCGTCGTCGCGATGGAGTCCGGGGGCATCTCTTTCGACGGCGGCCCTGCGGACTTCCTCGCCTGGGCCAGTTCAAACGACCCTGCCCTCGAGACTCCGGCAGCCCGCCTCTTCTCCCTAGCCGGAATCGACCCGCTCCCCGTCGGCGTCCGCGACGCCCGCCAAACGCTGCGAGGGATGGGGATCACTCACCCTCCTACTGGCTCGATTAGGAGGGTGAGTGATCCCCATCCATCTGACCCCGCCCTGGAGGCGAAGGGCTTGTGGGTAGAGCTCGACCGCGGCGAAGATCCGCGCGACGTGCTCAAAGGAATTGAGCTGACGGTCCGCCGCGGCGAACGCGTCGCGCTGATGGGCCGCAACGGCGCGGGCAAGAGCACGCTGCTCAGAACGGCTGCGGGACTTCACCAACCGGTCGCGGGCAAGATCGAGGTCGACTCGATCGCCCTCCTCACCCAAAACCCAGGCGATTACCTGGTCCGCGAGCGGGTCGGAGACGAGCTGCCCGGCGACGAAGGCGCGGCGGCGCTGGGCGTCGTCGGCCTGGAGGACAAGGTCGACGCCGACCCGCGCGACCTCTCCGGCGGCGAGCGGCAGCGGCTCGCACTCGCGATCGCGCTCGCCGGTCGCATGGAAGGCGAGCAGCTACCCGGCGTCGTCGCCCTCGACGAGCCGACGCGTGGGATGGACCACGCGCGCAAGGACGACCTCGTCGCCTTGATCGCCCGGCTCGCCGGCAATGTCGACTTTGTGGCCCATGAGTCCACAAATGCGACACGCGGCGCCGCTGTCGTCGTCGCCACCCACGACGTCGAGTTCGCCTCCGGCTTCGCCGACCGCGTCGTCCTACTCGGCGACGGCGTCGTGATCGCCGACGGGCCCGCCGAGGAGATCCTCTCCGGCGGCTGGTACTTCGCCACCGAGGTCGCCCGCGTCCTCGACCTGCCCGGCGTCGTCACCCCCGAGCAGGGCGCCGCCGCCCTGGCGGAGGAGCGCCGGTGAGCTGGGAGGTCGCCAGCTTCCTCATCGTCGGCGCGGTGATCCTCGCCGGCTTCGCCTGGTACGAGCGCTCGCGGCCGCCGTCGCAGGTCGTCGCCCTCGTCGCCGCCCTCGCCGCGCTGGCGATCGCCGGCCGCATTGCCTTCGCCGCCTTCCCCAACGTCAAGCCGACGACCGACATCGTCATCTTCGCCGGCTACGCCCTCGGCGGCGCCCCCGGCTTCGCGGTCGGCGCCCTTGCCGCGCTGGTCTCCAACTTCTGGTTCGGGCAGGGGCCGTGGACGCCGTGGCAGATGGCGGGCTGGGGGCTCTGCGGCATCCTCGGCGCCGCCCTGGCGCTGGGCGGGCGCAACGTCGGCCGCCTCGGCCTCGCCGCCACCTGCGGCTTCGCCGGCATCGCCTACGGCGCCCTGCTCAACTTCTCCCTGATGGCGACCTACGGAGGGGACCTCTCGCTGGAGCGCTTCGGCGTCCTGGAGGCGCGCGCGATCCCGTTCGACCTCGCCCACGCCGCCGGCAACGTCGCCTTCGCGCTGATTGCCGGCCCGGCCCTGGTGCGGATGCTCTCGCGCTTCCGCGAGCGCTTCGAGTGGGGCAGGGGGGACGCGCCGCCGCCACCGCTGCCCGTCGCCGGCCGCGGGCTGAGCCCGGGCCTGCGCGGCGGCGGCATCGCCGCGCTGGCGCTGATCGCCCTGGCGCTGGGAGCGCTGGCGCCGCCCCGGGCACAGGCCGCCGGGGTCCCCAGCGCCGCCGGCTGGCTGGCCTCGGCCCAGAACCGCGACGGCGGCTTCGGCTCCGCCCCCGGCGACGGCTCCGGGGCCGAGATGACCGCCTGGGCGATGCT
>DATAMR010000002.1:0-6415 GCA_036260485.1 Solirubrobacterales bacterium
CGCCGTCGACTACATCAACCGCTCCGAATTCGGGGAGATGATGAGGACCGACGCCAACCTCGCCGACCCGGCGCTGGACAAGGAGCGCTTCAAGGCCTCCCGCGGCTTCGCCAAGCGGGTCAAAGAGATCCTCGGCGACGCTCCCGACATCGTCTTCGAGCACGTCGGCCGCGCCACCTTCCCGACCTCGGTCTTCACCGTCAAGCCGTTCGGCAAAGTCGTGATCTGCGGCGCCACCTCGGGCTACCAGCTCGACTTCGACGTGCGCTACCTGTGGATGAAGCAGAAGCAGATCATCGGCTCCCACTTCGCCAACGCGTATGAGTGCATGAAGGCGAACCAGCTGATGGCCGAGGGCAAGGTGCGGCCGGTCCTCTCGGAGACGATGGGCTTCGAGGGCGTCCCCCACGCCCACCAGCTGATGCACGAAAACAAGCACCTCGGCAAGATCGCGATCATCGTTGGCGCCGAGTCCGAGGACGAAGGCAAGCACGAGGATGGCCCCGGCGCGATCCGGGCCGAGGTCGGCGCATGAGCGTCGACGTCACCCGACCCGAAAGGCGAATCTGATGGCAGAGGTCTGCACGCTCGACTGGCACATCGTCCCCTTCCGGTCCGACCGCTTCCTCGACCTCTGGGAACCGGTCGCGGCGAAGGCGCCGGCGTACGGCGCCAAGAGCTGGTCGCTGATCCGCTCGATCGACGACCCGCAGGCCTTCCGCCAGACGATGATCTGGGAGCAGCGCTCGGATTTCGAACGGTATTGGTACGCCGAGGAGATCGCCCAGGCCCGGGCGGCGATCATCGACGTCTACGACATCCCCCTGCTGCCCGCCTGGCACACCCTCGTCGCCGCCGAGTAGCCGCGGCCACCACCTCAGCTTCAGCCGCGCTCCAGCGGCGCCATCGTCAGGCCGGCGCCGTCGAGCAGCTCCCAGTAGTGCTCGGCCGGCTCGCGCGGGCCGGACCAGACGATCGCCTGGCCGCCGTTGTGGATCGTGTCGGCGAGCCGGTAGCCCTGATCGAGCGAGACGCCGGGGATCACCTGCGCCAGGGTCTGGGCGACGTGGTCGAAGGTGTTGTGGTTGTCGTTGCGGACGATCACGCGCCAGTTGCCCCCGAGGCCGGAGCCGGGCCCAGCGGTCCGTGGCCGCTCGATCGTGCCGGTCGACATGGTTCGCAGGTTACGCCGCTAAAACGGACTGGGAACGCGGACGACGACGTCGTCGACGCTGCCGACGATCCCGTTGCCGTTCTTGATCGTGCCGACGATGACCGAGGAGGCACGGCCGGTGAGCTCGCCGGCACCGGCGTCCAGCGCTTCGCCGACCAGGGTGGTGCCGACGTAGGCGAAGAGCTTGGCCTGGCCCTTTTCCGGGCCGCTGGTGACGTTGACGGCGCGCAGCTGCAGGTTGTTCGCTTCGTTGATCCCCATCACGGCTTTCTCGTTCTTGGCGATCGCCAGGTACTTGGTGCCTGCCGCGGTCACCTTGACCAGCTGTGCCTTTTTCTGCCGCGGGAAGACGAGCAGCTGGTACTTGGCCCCGCCCCCGGCCCGCAGCTCGAGCCCGAGGAAGGCCTTGCGCTGGAGGTTCTCGGGGGTGCCGCTGAGCAGCCGCTCGGTGGCGGCGATCTCGAGGTCGCGGCCGACGACCGGCGTGCGGAACGAGCAGGCGGCGGTTTTCTTGCCGAGCGTGATCCGCATCGCGCCGTTGACCCCGGCCCGGGCGCAGTTGCTGCCGGAGAGCTTGACCAGCTGGGCGCGCTGGGCGAGCGACTCCATGCTGTTGCGGTAGACGCCGATCATCGCGGCGCCGGCGACCGCGCAGGAGAGCACGCCCACGACCAGCGCGGCGAGGAAGGTGGCTGCAAATCTGCCCTTCATCGAGTCGCCAGCCTAAACACAGGCGAGGCCGAAAGATGCGCCCGGGGCCGCCCTGAAACGCGGCGTTCGTCCTTTGTACCCCTCCTGGGCTACCAAGGACGAACGCCGAATATCATTCCCGGCATGAGCGACCACCGACTTCCCCAGCCCGACCGCCCGTGGGTGATGCGCACCTACGCTGGCCACTCCGACGCCCGCCGCTCCAACGAGCTTTACCGCAAGAACCTGGCCAAGGGCCAGACGGGGCTCTCGGTGGCCTTCGACCTGCCGACCCAGACCGGCTATGACCCGGACCACGTCCTCGCCCGCGGCGAGGTCGGCAAGGTCGGCGTCTCGGTCGCCCACAAGGGCGACATGCACCAGCTCTTCGATGGCATCCCGCTCGACGAGATGAACACCTCGATGACGATCAACGCGACCGCCGCCTGGCTGCTCGGCCTCTACGTCACGGTCGCCGAGGAGAACGGTGTCGACCGCTCCCAGCTGAAGGGGACGACGCAGAACGACATCATCAAGGAGTACCTCTCGCGCGGCACCTACGCCTTCCCGCCGGAGCCCTCGATGCGGCTGATCGCCGACATGGTCGCCTTCAGCGTCAACGAGGTGCCGAGCTGGAACCCGACCAACATCTGCAGCTACCACCTGCAGGAGGCCGGGGCGACGCCGGTGCAGGAGATCGCCTACGCGCTCTCGACCGGGATCGCCGTGCTCGACGAGGTTAAAGCGCGCGGCCAGGTCGCCGACGCCGACTTCCCCAAGGTCTTCGGCCGCATCTCCTTCTTCGTCAACGCCGGCATCAGGCTGGTCGAGGAGATCGCGAAGCTGCGGACGATGAGCGCGCTGTGGCAGGAGATCGGCCGCGAGCGCTACGGCGTCACCGACGAGAAGATGCTGCGCTTCCGCTACGGCGTCCAGGTGAACTCGCTGGGCCTGACCGAGGCCCAGCCGGAGAACAACATCCAGCGGATCGTGCTCGAGGCGCTGGCGGTGACGCTCAGCCGCGACGCCCGCGCGCGGGCGATCCAGCTGCCGGCCTGGAACGAGGCGATGGGCCTCCCCCGCCCCTGGGACCAGCAGTGGAGCCTGCGGATCCAGCAGGTGCTGGCCAACGAGACCGACCTGCTCGAGTACCCCGACGTCTTCGAGGGCTCGGTCGTGATGGACGGCCTGGTCGAGGAGCTGACCGCCGGGGCGCGGGCGGAGATGGCCGTCGTCCAGGAGCATGGTGGCGCCGTCAAGGCCGTCCCCTACATGAAGGCGCGCCTGGTCGAGTCCCACCGCGAGCGGGTGGCGCGGATCGAGGCCGGCGAGCAGAAGGTGATCGGCCAGAACAGCTTCACCGAGACCGAGGAATCGCCGCTGACCGCGGGCGCCGACGGCGGCATCCTCACGCCCGACCCCGAGGTCGAGCGCGAACGGGTCGAGGCGCTGGAGCAGTGGAAGGCCGAGCGCGACGAGGCCGCGGTACAGGCCGCGCTGGAGGACCTCGCGAAGGCCGCCGCGGACGACGGCGTCAACATCATGCCGGCGACGATCGCCGCCGCCAAGGCGGGCGCGACCACCGGCGAGTGGGCTCACACCATGCGCGAGGTCTTCGGGCCCTACCGGGCGCCGACCGGCGTCGACGGCGCCTCGGCCCCGGGCGAGCGCGAGCAGATGGAGGCGATCCGCCGCCGGGTCGACGCGACCTCGGAGAAAATCGGGCACCGGATCAAGATCCTGGTCGGCAAGCCCGGCCTCGACGGCCACTCCAACGGCGCCGAGCAGGTGGCGCTGCGGGCGCGGGACGTCGGCATGGAGGTCATCTACCAGGGCATCCGCCTGACTCCCGAGGAGATTGCCGAGTCCGCCCTGCAGGAGGACGTCGACGTGGTCGGCCTCTCGATCCTCTCCGGCTCCCACCTGGAGCTGATCCCCGAGGTGGTGCGGCTGCTGCGGGAGGAGGGCGTCGAGGTGCCGGTCGTGGTCGGCGGGATCATTCCGGTCGCCGACGCCGAGCGCCTGCGAGCGGCCGGCGTCGCCGGGGTCTACACGCCGAAGGACTTCGACGTGAACAAGATCATGGGCGAGATCGTCGAGCTCGTCGGCCAGCGGGCCGGCGCCGGCGCCGCCGCCTGAGCGCCGCCGCCTCGCGTCGAACCGCTCCGCTCGCAACAATGGTGCGATGAGCGAGCTGAATGGCGACCGGACGGCCTGGCTGCGGTGCTACCGCTGCTGGTCCCAGAACCTCGAGATCCAGATCCACTACGACGCGATCCGCCGGGTGGACCCCGAGTCGGGGTCGCTGGCCGACGGGGTCGACGAGGTGCAGGAATCGGTCGTCCAGTGCCTCGACTGCATGCACGACCAGCCGCACCTCACCTTCGAAGGCGACCGCGTGGTGCCGATCGGCGACCGCTGGGAGCGAATGGTCGCCGGCACCCCCTGGGTCGCCTCCTGCACGGTGCAGGTGGACCAGGACCGGGTCGAGAGCTGCTCGGGGCCGGAGGCGATCGAGTTCCTCACCTACGGCGCCTTCGGCGACGCGGGCGTCCGCGAGTTCTTCACCCACGTCCGCTTCCACAAGCACGACGACGAGCAGATCGTCGTCCACCTCCTGGTCGAGCTCTACGCCCGCTCGGCCCAAGAGGCAACGGACGTCCTGGAAGACGCCGCCCAAGGCCAGCTGGAGATCACCTCTCTGGCCGAGGAGTCAAGACCCCCAGCCCACGCCTCCGGCGAGGCGCACTAGCAACGAGCGCCAACGAGCGAGCACCGGTCCCCTACCGCGCCGCCACACCCCCACCCTTCCCGAACTGCATCAGATTCTCCCTCTGCTGGGTAGAGAATCTGATGCAGTTCGGGTGAGGAGGGCTCGGCGGACGTTTCGGAGGAAGGGGTCCGGGTTGCGCTCGAGCATCTCGTAGGTGGTGCGATGGACGTCGTAGCCGGCAGCGACCAGGTCGACGTCCCGCTGGTGATCGCTCTCGAAGGTGGGACGATCGCCGTGATGGCTCCAGCTGTCGGTTTCGACGATGACCTTCTGGGCGGGCCAGAGGAAATCGACGAGATGGCCCTCGACCAAGACATTGCAGGCAGGGATCTGCATGTTCGTCTCACGCCAGAGCGCGAGGAAGTCGATCTCGGGGACCGATCTGGCTTCCAGAGCCTCGGGGTCTACTTCCAACGCGATCTGCCTCAGGCGACCGACCCCCTTGCAGCCCCGCCTGCGATTGGTGATCCGGCCCAATCGCCGCCAGTTCAAATGACCGCTCTTGTAAGCCTGAACGACCACCCGCTCCAGCCGTTTCGCATCCGTACGAGCCGCAAGATCAAGCAGCACCCGCTCCCGGACAACCACCGGGATCCCCCTCTCGAGAGTGACTTCGTACTCGTGGAGTCGACGGGTTTGGTGAAGCCGGACCCCGCGGTGATCACCGGCGGGCGTGAACCCGCCGGATTGCCTCAGCACTTCGATTGGCCCACGCGAGCCGCACATATTCCATAGGTGCCCAGCGCTGAAATGTGAGAGCGCTGCGCCGGGCCCGCAGGCGAGAACCGCAGCCATCCACCTCCCCTCGCGACTGACGAGACGGTGGCCCAGTGCGTAAACGCCTTGGTGCAGCGGAATCAGGAGTTCCCCGTCCCGTCGGCCATGGACAAGTGCCTTGCTTCCTCCCAACTCGAGTAGCTGCCAATGCGCAACAACGCCGTGCTGTCGCTCCGCTAACGCGCGGATCGCAGCGGTCGCCCCCCGGTCCCTCACCACGCAACCCTCCCCACCCGAACTGCATCAGATTCTCCACCCAGCAGATAGAGAATCTGATGCAGTTCGGATCCGTCGCTTTGAGTTCCGGGCATGGCTGGAACCCTGAGGGGCCGGGGCGCACTTGTGGTGCGCGGTTTGGGTCAGCTCTGTGCCCGAATTCGCGCTTTTGCGCGAATTCGGGCGGCGCGGCGCCTCTGGTGGCGCCTGTTCCCGGGACGCGGCCCCGTTTGGGGCCGCGTCTTGCGTGCTACTCGACGTTGTCGGCCGCTGGCTCCGGGCTCTGGCCCGGGTTCTTCTTGGGGACGAGGACCAGGCGCTTGAACTCGGCTACGAGGACGCCGTCCTGGTTGAGGACCCGGGTGTGGACCTTGACGATGCCGCGATCGGGCTTCGATTTCGACGGCTTGACGTCGAGGACCTCGGTCTCGCAGAAGAGCGTGTCGCCGTGGAAGACCGGGTTCGGGTGGCTCAGCTCCTCGGTCGCCAGGTTGGCGATCGCCTTGCCGGAGATGTCAGAGACCGACATACCGAGCGCCAGCGAGTAGACGAGCGGCCCGACGACGACGTTTTTGCCCTGCTGGGAGCCGCTCGCGTAGACGTCGTTGAGGTGCAGCGGGTGGTGGTTCATCGTGATCAGGCAGAAGAGGTGGTCGTCAGCCTCGGTCACGGTCTTCGCCGGCCAGTGCTTGTAGGTGGCGCCGACCTCGAACTCCTCCAGGTAGCGCCCGTAGCTGTGGGCGCCTGAGGCCTCACGCTCGGCCTGGCTGGTTACAACACCCTGG
>DATAMR010000019.1:0-15084 GCA_036260485.1 Solirubrobacterales bacterium
CTCGGCGCCCTCGGCGGCGAGGTGCTCGTCGACCACGATCTCCTTCGAGGAGGCGTAGTACTTGTCGATCTCGGCGAACAGCTCGTCCACGAGCTGCTCGGTCCGGACCTTGCGCAGCGGCTTGCCGCGGCTGAAGATCAGGCCCTCGTCCTTGGCGCCGGTGATGCCGAAGTCGGCGTGCGACGCCTCGCCGATGCCGTTGACCGCGCAGCCGAGGACGGCGACCTCGACCGGCTCGGCGTAGCCTTCGAGGCGCTTCTCGATTTCGGCGACGACCGAATCCATGTCGAACTGCAGGCGGCCGCAGGTCGGGCAGGCGATGAGGACGGGACCCCGCTCGCGCAGCTGCAGCGCCTTGAGGATCTCCCAGGCGACCTTGACCTCCTCCTCGGCGTGGAAGGTCGAGAGGCTGATCCGGATCGTGTCGCCAATTCCGTCGGCCAGCAGCGTCCCCAAGCCGACGGCGCTTTTCAGCGAGCCGCCCCATTTCGTCCCCGCCTCGGTGACGCCGAGATGGAGCGGGTAGGGGATCTTCTCCGAGAGCAGCCGGTTGGCGGCGATCGTGTAGGGGACGTTGGTCGACTTGATCGAGACCTTGAAGTTTTCGAAGTCGAGGCCCTCCATCAGCTCGACGAACTCGATCGCGGCGGCGACCAGCGCCTCGACCGGCGCCTCGCGCTCGAGCTCGTGCAGGTGCTTGGGCAGGGAGCCGGAGTTGACCCCGATCCGCATCGGCACCCCGGCGGCGTTCGCCTTCACCGCAACCTCGGCGACTTTGTCGCGGCCGCCGATGTTGCCCGGGTTGAGCCGGATGCAGTGGGCGCCGGCGTCGATCGCTTTCAGCGCCAGGGTGTGGTTGAAGTGGATGTCGGCGATCACCGGAATCGGCGACTCCTTGACGATCGTCTTCAGCGCCTCGGCGTCCTGCTCGCGCGGCACCGCGCAGCGGACCAGGTCCGCGCCGGCGTCGGCGACCTTGCGGATCTGCTCCATCGTCGCCGCCAGGTTGGCGGTCTCGGTCTTGGTCATCGTCTGCACGGCAACCGGGGCACCGCCGCCGATCGGCACGTTGCCGACGAAGATTTGCCTTTTTGAAGCCACATCTGAAGCCTACTGAGAGAACCGTCCCGGCCCAGCCATCTGCCTAACTATGCACCGTGGCACTTCTTGAATTTCTTGCCACTACCGCACCAGCACGGATCGTTGCGTCCAATCGGCTCCCACGGTGAACTTTCCTCGACGAGCGTTGGCGGCGCCCCGGCGCCCAACCTCCCGAGCTCCGCAGCCGTCACCTTGGCTCTCACGACCGAGGTGCCCGTCGCTTTCTCCAGAGCCTGAATGATTTGACCGGCAACGCTGTCGATGCCGTCTGAGGTAGGGGCTCCCAAGCGATCCGCTAGGGTCGGAGAGAACTGGACGATGTCCCCCCGGGTCACCCGATGCCACACGGGCAAGATCACCTTGGTGCCGGAATCGGCCTCCCGCGCCGCCAAGCCTGCCAGCTCACGTTGCGGCCAGTGCTTCGCGAAGAAGCTGGGACTGAGAACGACCACGCCGAACTGGCTGCGAGAAAGCGCTTCGTCGATGCGCCTGGAGAGGCTGTCGCCGATCGTCATCTCGAGCTCGTCGAGCCATGCAGTCCAACCGCTATCGGTCAAAGCTCGAGCAAGGGGGCGCGCCACAGATTCCTTGTCCTCGCTTGCGTGCGAGATGAACACGTCGTGGCTGTATCTGGCCATGGATCGGTCCTAGCGGACTTCGAACCCTTCGCCCGTGATCCTGCCGATGTCGTTCGAGAGGCCGAGGAAGAAGAGCATCAGGACGAGGGCGATGCCGACCATCGTCGCCCGCTCCATCACCCGCAGCGAGGCCGGCCGGCCGCGCAGCTTCTCCACCACCGCCCAGAAGATGTGGCCGCCGTCGAGCGGCAGGATCGGCAGCAGGTTGACGAGCCCGAGCGAGAGGCTGACCAGGGCCAGCAGGAGGAGCGCTTTTTCGAGGCCCCTTTCGATCACCTGGTGGCCGACGTCGCTGATCCCGACGACGCCGGAGACCTGCTCGCGCTGTTCGGATTCGAAAAGGTGGGTGAAGACGTGGACGGTGCCGGAGGCCACTTCCCAGATCGCGTCGCCGGCATCCTTGGCCGCCGTGCCGGGGCCGACCTCGATCTGTTCGGCGCCGTAGGAGAAGCCGACCAGCGCCCGTTCGGCTTCGGAGTCGTAGCGGGGCCGGACCGAGATCGTCTCGAGCTGGCCGTCGCGCCGGACCTGCAGCTCGACCGGCGTCGCGGCGACGCAGCCGTCGACCTGCTTGCCCGCGCATTCGTGCGAGCCTACGACCTTGCTGAAGCGGATCAGCCGGTCTTCGGTGTCGAGGCGGGCGTAGCGGTTGCCGTCGACCGCGACGATTTCGTCGCCCGGCTTCAGCACCTTGGTCGCCGGGCTGCCCTGCCGGGTTTCGCCCACGCTCTGGTCGATCCGTTCGTGGCCGTTGACCCAGTAGACGCCGAAGAGGATCGCGAAGGCGAGGACGATGTTCACCGCCGGGCCCGCGGCGACGACGACGATCCGCTTCCAGACCGGCTTGCGGAAGTAGGCGTTCGCTTCGTGCTCCGGAGGGACGTCCTCCTCCGGGTTCATGCCGGTGATTTTCACGTAGCCGCCGATCGGGATCGCTTTCACCCCGTACTCGGTTTCGCCGCGCTTGATCGACCAGATCGTCGGCCCGAAGAAGAGGAAGAAGCGCTCGACCCGCATCCCCGTCGCCTTGGCGGCGAAGAAGTGCCCCGCCTCGTGCAAGATGATCAGCAGGCAGAAGCCGACGAAGACCCAGAACCAGCTCATGCGGGCATCAACCCCCGGATCTGCTCTTCGCTGCGCTCGCGGGCCTCGCCGTCGGCGGCGAAGAGGTCGTCGAAGTGGGTCACGGCCTGGGCCGGCATCTCCTCCAGCACCCGCTCGATCACCGCCGGGATCCCGGTGAACGGAATCCGCTCGGCGAGGAAGGCAGCGACCGCGACCTCGTCTGCGGCGTTGAGGACGCACGGCGCCGTCCCCCCGGCCGCCCCCGCCTCCAGCGCCAGGCGCAGGCAGGCGAAGGTCTCCGGGTCGGGCTCCTCGAAGGTCAGCGAGCCGACCATGGCGAGGTCGAGCTGCGGCACGTCGACGTCGGCCCGCTCGGGGTAGTGCAGCGCGTAGGAGATCGGCACCCGCATGTCCGGATAGCCGAGGTGTGCCAGCGAGGAGCCGTCGTTGAGGTGGATCAGCGAGTGGACGAGCGACTGCGGGTGGACGACGACGCCGATCCGCTCGTAGCCGACGGCGAAGAGGTGATGGGCCTCGATCGCCTCGAAGCCCTTGTTCATCAGCGTCGCCGAGTCGATCGTGATCCTCCCCCCCATCCGCCAGGTCGGGTGCGCGAGGGCGTCGGCGACGCTGACCCCGGAGAGGTCGTCGCGGCCGCGGAAGGGGCCGCCCGAGGCGGTAAGCACCAACCGCTCCACGGTCCCCGGCGCCTCGCCGTTGACGAGCTGGAAGAGGGCGCTGTGCTCGGAGTCGACCGGCAGGAGGCGCGAACCCGTTGCCTCGGCCAGGGCCATCACCAGCTCGCCGCCGAGCACGAGGCTCTCCTTGTTGGCGAGGGCGACGTCGATCCCCTCGGTCAGGGCGACGATCGTCGAGCCGAGGCCGGCGGCGCCGACGATCGCGTTGAGGACGAGGTCGGGCTCGGTCGAGACGATCAGCTCCCGCACGCCCTCCTCGCCGTCCAGGACCCGGCCGCTCCAGGCGCCGCGGGCGCGCTCGGCAGCGTCGGCGTCGGCGAGCGCGATCACCGGCACGCCGTGCTCGCGCGCCTGCTCGACCGTCATCTCCCAGCCCGAGCCGGCCGCCAGGCCCACGGCCTGCAGCTCCGACGAGCGCCCGATCACCTCCAGCGCCTGCGTGCCGATCGACCCGGTCGAGCCGAGTATGAGGACCTTCTTCATGCCCGAAAGAGGATACGGAGGCGGTTACCGCTACCCGCCGAGGCCGCCCAGAAAGGCAAATGGATTGCGGATCTCGTCCTGGATCTCCTTCAGGTTCGCCTCGACGACCACCTCGGTGCCAACAGGCACCTCAGCTCGAATCTGCTCCTGCAGGGCCAGAGCGGCGTCTTCATCGGTGGCCCCGACGAGGACGTGGCGCCAGCGATGGACCGTCTGCAGACCCTCGGCGCGCAGGCGCTCGGCAAGGACGCCCGCCTCGCTCCACGAAGACAGATTCACCCGGACCTCGTACTGCGGGTATCCCTGCTCCTCCGACTCCCTGCGTTCGGTTTCCACCCGCGCCTCGTGCTCGGCAAACCTTGCGGCATCGTCCTCCGGCAAAGGCTCGTCGACGGGCTTCCACTCGAGCGATTCCGGGTGCCAGCGCCTGAAGTCGGCGTCCACCTCCTCCCCGTCCTCTTTCGCGAGGCCGAGGACCAGCACCCGGGCCTTTTCGGCCTGTGCCTGGTCTCCCGCGTAGAGGAAGATCGTCGTGCCGTTCCGCGAGACGATCACCCGGTCCTGGAAGGCTTCGCTCAAATCGTGCTCGAGCTCTTTGGCGTCGAGGCGATCGTGCAGTGCATCCGCCACTCCGTTGGCGCGGAAGTCGACCTGCACTCGCCAGTCGTCGTTCATCGTCAAGAGCCCGATTTCAGGCGGCCGCAAGTTCGGGTGGTGGGGCAACCTCGCGCTCGGGCTCCTCGTCGGGCACCTGTCGTTCGAACCCGATCAGCAGCTCCTCGTCCAGGACAGCCAGAATTCGCCTCAGGACTGGGATCGTCGGCATGTGATCTCCACTCTCGACCTTGGAGATGAAGGAATGGGAGGTCTCCGCCCGTTCGGCCACCTGTCTCTGGGTCAAATCCAGCTCGTAACGCCGTTCGCGGATGTGCGCAGCGATCCAGTTCCGGCTCCGCAGCTCGCGGATCGCCTCGTACTCGTCTCTTGCGTCGCGATATGCGTCGCTTTGCCGGCTTCGCCCTTCCGAGACCCCAGCGGCCATTTTCCCTCTCGGGCTGACGTGGTCGTTGGTGCGCTCTCTCATGACGGGAAGTTTATCTGAATTGATAAATATTACGATTACGGACCCGACTCCGGCGCGGAGCGTCGCGTCCTGCTGCTCGGGGCGGCTTTCGTGGCTTCGCGTTCATCCGCCGCTTGAAATCAGCCATCCGCCGCTTGGCCAGAACCTTCTCGATCGCTGGCACCGCCCCGTCCTCTTCTCGAAGGCGTGCAGCAGCACGATGAGGTCATCGGACCGCTGATAGAGGATGCGGTAGCGAGTATTCGCGAACCGAACCCGTAGCTCGCGCAGCCCCTCCTCGATTTGCGAAGTGATCGGGAACTCCGGCGGCGGCGCTTCTGGCTCCTGTCCGCTCAGATGCTCCTCGACGTAGGCGTCGATCTTCGCCGCGCGCTTCGGCGACAGCCCGTCGGTGAACTCACGCACCGGTTCCGAGCCGTGATCGTCGCGACAGTAGACCGCCTGCGTCCCTGCCACGACGGGAGCATTGCAGTCACCGTCCCCGGAGGGTCAGTAGACGACCGCGACCGAGAGGTAGTAGCCGATCACGATGGTGAAGAAGACGGCGTCGAGGCGGTCGAGGAGGCCGCCGTGGGGGCCGAAGAGGGTGCCGGTGTCCTTGGTGCCGAGGTCGCGCTTCAGCATCGACTCGAAGAGGTCGCCTACCGGGGCGACGGCGGCGACGGCGGCGCCGATCATCAGCGCGTCCACGCCGGAGAGCCAGTCCTGGTAGAGGCCGGCGAACCAGAAGCCCATGGTGCCGATCACGAAGCCGCCGATCAAGCCCTCGATCGTCTTGTTCGGCGAGAGGTTGGGGGCGATTTTGTGGCTGCCGAACATGCGGCCGGTCGCATACGCGGCGGTGTCGGCGACGAAGGTGCCGACGAGGACGTCGATCAGCAGCGCGGCGCCGTGGTCGGGCAGTTCGCGCAGCAGGACCGCGTGGGCCAGCGGGATGCCGATCCACAGCACCCCCAGCAGCGTCACCCCGAGCGAGACGGTGGCGCCCTCCCGGTGGCGCGCGTCGGCGGCGAAGGCGAAGAGCAGCGGGAAGGTGCCGGCGACGACGTAGAGGATGTTGAAGGCGGTGCCGAAGTAGGCGGCCACGACGAGCGCCGCGACGGCGACGTAGGCGGGCATCAGCAGCGGCCGGTAGCGGGCGGCGATGCCGGCGTACTCGCGGATCGCGAGGATCCCGATCCCGATCATCGCCGCCGCGAAGACCAGCCCGCCGGCGACCGTGATCGCGATCGCGAAGGCGATCCATGGCAGTGCCACCAGGACCCGCTTCGCCGTCTCGCCGCTGCCGCGGCGGCGTTTGCGGGGCTCGCGCGGCGGGCGCTCGGGCGGCTGCGGCTCGTCCTCGAACATCTCGTCGTCGAAGAGGTCCACCGTCACGCCCGGCTCCCGAAGCGCCGCTGCCGCGTCTCGTACTCGCGCAGGCTGGCTTCCAGCGCGGCGCGGTCGAAGTCCGGCCAGAGCTCGTCGCGGAAGACGAGCTCGGAGTAGGCGCACTGCCAGAGCAGGTAGTTGGAGAGGCGCTGCTCGCCGCTGGTCCGGATCAGCAGGTCCGGGTCGTGCATCTCCGGCGCGTAGAGCAGCCCACGGAACTCCTCCTCGGACTCGCCCTGGAACTTGGCGGCCGCGTCGAGGATCTCGGCCCTGCCGCCGTAGTTGAAGGCGACGTAGAGGACGATGCGGTCGTTGGCGGCGGTCTCCTCTTCGGACCACCGCATCCGCTCGGCCAGCGCCGGGTCGAGGCCCTCGCGGCGGCCGATGTAGCGCATCCGCACGCCTTCGCCCTTCAGCTCCGGCGTTTCCGAGCCGATCCGCTCGCCCATCATCGCCAGCAGGCCGCGGACCTCCTCTTCGGGCCGGCTCCAGTTCTCGGTCGAGAACGAGTAGACGGTCAGCTCCTCGATTCCCAGCTCGGCCGCGTCGCGCAGCCGCGCCTTCAGGGTGTCGGCGCCGGCCCGGTGGCCCTCGACGACCGGCAGTTCGCGCTGCCGCGCCCAGCGGCCGTTGCCGTCGGTGATGATCGCTACGTATTTGGGCGCGGTCACGCTGCGGTGGCCGCCTCAGACCTCGAGGATCTCTTCTTCCTTGCCCTTGAGCAAAGCGTCGATCTCGGCGATCGCGGCGTCGGTCTGCTTCTGCAGTGCGTCCTCGCCCCGGCGCTCGTCGTCCTCGCCGGCTTCGCCTTCCTTCTTCAGCTCCCGCAGGTCGCTCATGATGTCGCGGCGGACGTTGCGGATCGCGATCCGGCCCTCCTCGGCGACGCCGTGGACGACCTTGACCATCTCCCGCCGCCGCTCCTCGGTCATCTCCGGGATCTGCAGGCGGATCAGGTTGCCGTCGTTGCTCGGGGTCAGGCCGATGTCGGACTCCTGGATCGCTTTCTCGATCGCCCCCAGGCCGCTCTTGTCGAACGGCGTCACGGTTAGCAGGCGGGCGTCGGAGGCGCTGACATTGGCCAGCTGCTTCAGCGGCGTCGGGTTGCCGTAGTAGTCGACCACGATCCGGTCGAGCAGATGCGGCGAGGCGCGCCCGGTGCGGACCGTCGCCAGCTCGCCACGGCTCGAGTCGACCGATTTGGCCATCCGCTCCTTGGCGTCCGCAAGCAGTTCGTCGATCAGCTCCACAGGGTTCCCGTCCTCGTCAGTCGGCGGGGGAACTCGAGACCAGCGTCCCCACTTTTTCGCCGCAAACGATCCTATCTATGTTGCCCTCGTCGCCCATGTTGAAGACGTAGATCGGCAAGTCGTTGTCCATGCAGAGCGAGAGCGCGGTCGAGTCCATCACTTTCAGCCCCCGCTCGATCGCCTCCTTGTGGGTGATCGCGGGGATGAACTTCGCCTCCGGGTTGGTCGCCGGGTCGGAGTCGAAGACCCCCTCCACCCCGTTCTTCGCCATCAGGATCGCCGCCGCGTGGATCTCCAGCGCGCGCAGCGCCGCCGCGGTGTCGGTGGTGAAGAACGGGTTGCCGGTGCCGGCGGCGAAGATCACCACCCGCCCCTTCTCCAGGTGGCGCATCGCCCGGCGGCGGATGTAGGGCTCGGCGACCTCCTGGACTTCGATCGCCGACATCACCCGGGTGTGCTGGTCGAGCCGCTCCAGCGCGTCCTGCAGGGTCAGCGCGTTCAGCACCGTCGCCAGCATTCCCATGTAGTCGCCGGTGGCGCGGTCCATCCCGCTCGCCGCCCCGTCGAGGCCGCGGTAGATGTTGCCGGCACCGACCACGATCGCCACCTCGACACCGCGGTCGCGGACCGCCGCGACCTGCTTGGCGATCCGGTCGACCTCGGCGCCGTCGGTGCCGAACTCCTGGCTGCCCATCAGGGCCTCGCCGGAGAGCTTCAGCAGTATGCGCCCGAAGCGCGGCTCGGGAGAAGAGTCAGCCACTGAGGTGGGACTCTATTCGCCGACGCGGAAGTAGGAGAAACGGGCGATGCGGATGTTCTCTCCGGTTTTCGCCGCCAGCTCCTGGCGCAGCTCCTCGATCGTCTTGCCCTCGTGTTTCTCGGCGTTGACGTGGGTCTGGTCGAGCAGCGCGACCTCGGCCGCCCACTTGTTCAGCTGACCTTCGACGATTTTCTCGACGACGTTGTCGGGCTTGCCTTCTTCGCGCGCCTTCTCCTCGAAGACCCGCTTTTCGGCCTCGCGTTCCTCGGCGGGGATTTCCTCGGTGGTGACGTACTGCGGCGCGGTCGCGGCCGCGTGCAGCGCCACCTGGTAGGCGAAGACCCGGAACTCCTCGTTGCGGGCGACGAAGTCGGTCTCGCACTGGACTTCGACCATCGCCCCGACCTTGTCGTTGGCGTGGATGTAGGAGGCGACGACCCCCTCGTCGGTGCCGCGCCCTTCGCGCTTGGCGGCGGAGGCCTGCCCCTTGACCCGCAGCAGCTCGACCGCGCGCTCCACGTCCCCATCGGCCTCGACCAGCGCCGATTTGGCGTCCATCATCGCCGCCCCGGTCCGATCCCGAAGCGCCTTCACGTCAGCAGCGGTAACCGTCATTTCGACTCCCCCTCGCTCTCAGCTTTCTCCTCAGCGGCGGGCTCGGCACTCTCAGCGGGAGGCGGCGGAGGCTGCTCCTCGGAAGCCTCCTCTTTCACCTCGGCGACGGAGGCCTCCCCCGCCACGGTCGGAGCCTCGGGTTTAGCGGCCTCTGGCGTGGGTGGTGTGGGGGGTGCCTCTCCGCCCGCAGCTTGCGAGGACGGGGAGGTACCCCCCGCGACAGGACCCGCGCCCCCAGCGCCCTGTCCCTGCTGCTGCTGCTGCGATTTAGGCGGCTGGCCCTGGACCTGCTGCGCTTTCTGCTGGGCGGCGGCAGTAGCCTGCGCGGCTTTCTCCGCGTCGGCAGCCGCTTTTTTGGCCTCCTCGGCTTCGACCCGCGCTTTCTCTTCCTCCTCGCGCTTCTTTCGCTCTTCTTCCTCGCGTTTGCGCCGCTCCATCTCTTCGGCGATCCGCTTCTCCTCCTGCACGCGCCAGGAGCTGGACCCGTCCTCGACGGCGCCGCCGATCGTGCCGATGACCAGCTGGCAGGAGCGGATCGCGTCGTCGTTGCCGGGGATCACGTAGTCGACCGGCGTCGGGTCGCAGTTGGTGTCGACCAGGCCGATGATCGGGATCCGCAGGCGCGCCGCCTCGTTGACCGCGATCTCCTCGGTTTTCAGGTCGGCGACGAAGACCGCGTCGGGCAGCCGGTCCATGTCGCGGACGCCGCCGAGGTTGAACTCGAGCTTGGCGAGTTCGGCCTCCATCCCCATCCGCTCCTTGGTCGGCAGGAGGTCGAGTTTGCCTTCCTCTTTCCAGCCGTTGAGCTCGTGGAGGCGGCCGATCCGGCCGGACATCGTGTTGAAGTTGGTCAGCAGCCCGCCGAGCCAGCGTTTGTTGACGTAGGGCATCTTGCAGCGTTCGGCCCATTCCTGGACCGTGTCGCGGGCCTGCTTCTTGGTGCCGACGAAGAGCACCGTGCCGCCTCCGCTGGCGAGCTCGCCGGCGAAGCGGCGCGCGTTCTCCAGCAGCGCCTCGGTCTGCAGCAGGTCGATGATGTGGATCCCGTCCAGCTCGCCGAAGATGAAGCGGCGCATGTTCGGGTTCCAGCGGCGGGTCTGATGGCCGAAGTGGACTCCGGCCTCGAGCAGCTCTCTGAGTTCTGCCTGGGGCATTGCTTGTTTCTCCTTAAATTGGCGAAGCTCCCCGCTCCGCTTACCGGGACCTGGTTGGTGGCCAGGCAGGATCCGGGCTCGCAGTGAGCGGGGGTTGGTTTGGACCGCCGATTGTAGAGCGGAGCGCCTACTCGGCGTGGGCCGCCTCCAGCGCCGCGGCCAGGTCCTCCGGCAGGGGCGAGGTGAAGCTCAGCCGCTCGCCGCCGTGCGGGTGCTGGAAGGAGAGGCGGTGGGCGTGGAGGAACTGGCGCCCGAGGCCGTAGCGGTCGGCGCCCCCGTAGGTGGTGTCGCCGGTCAGCGGGTGGCCGATCGCGGCGAAATGGGCGCGGATCTGGTGGGTGCGGCCGGTCTCCAGCCGCGCCGCCAGGTAGGTCTCCCGCGGCAGCAGCTCGAGCACGGTGAAGTGGGTCCGCGCCTGCCGGGAGGCGGCGCCGGAGACCGCCATCCGGTGCCGCTGGCGGGCGGCGCGGCCGATCGGCGCGTCGATCGTGCCGGTCCGCGAGGCGAGCCGGCCGCCGGCCAGCGCCAGGTAGACCCGCTCGACCTCGCGCTTGCGGACCCGCTCCTGCAGCGCCGCGTGGGTCGCGTCGTCGCGGGCGACGACCAGCAGGCCGCTGGTTCCTTTGTCGAGGCGGTGGACGATCCCCGGCCGCTCCGGGTCCCCACCCCCACCGAGGATCTCGGCCAGCTCGTCGACCAGGGTCGGGCCGGCGTGGGACGGGGCCGGGTGGACGACCAGGCCGGCCGGCTTGTCGACCACCGCCAGCCACTCGTCGAGGTGGACGATCCGCAGCTCCGGTTCAGCCACCCTCGGCTCCGTCCTCGGCGTCGCGCAGGTAGATCAGAACCATCAGCACGACGCCGGCGGTGATCGCGACGTCGGCGAGGTTGAACGGCGGCCAGGAGCCGACGGCGACGTAGTCGGTCACCTCGCCGGCGAGGAGGCGGTCGATCAGGTTGCCGAGCGCGCCGCCGGCGAGCAGGCCGGCGGCGACCCACATCCCCCGCCGCTCGGGGTCGCGGCCGAAGATGAAGGCGATCACCGCCAGGGCCACCGCCGTCGAGAGGACCAGCCCGATCCCGGCGCCGCCGGCAAGGCCGAAGGCGACGCCGCGATTGTGGGCGAGGGTGAGGCCGAGCGGGCCGAAGACGTCGACTTCCTCGCCGACGAAGAGGTGGGCCTCGACCGCCGCCTTGATCGCCTGGTCGGCGGCGACGATCGCGCCGCAGAGGATCGCGGCGAGGCCCCAGGCGCGGGCGGCGGCGCTCACCCGGCGATCAGGCCGACGACGACCCTCTGGGCGACGAAGAGGACCAGGAGCCCGATCATCGGGCTGAGGTCGAGCCCGAAGCCGCCGCCCCCGCCGAAAGTGGGGATCAGGCGGCGGAAGAAGTTGAGGTAGGGGTCGGTGACCTCGTGGGCGAAGTCGAGCACCGCGCGCAGGTAGGGGTTGTAGGGCATCCGCGGCACGAAGGAGGCGACGATCCGGATGAAGATCAGGATCACGTAGACGACGAAGAGGGCGCTGACGTAGTCGGCGAGATCGCCGCGGGTGAGCGCCACCGCCATCAGCCGCGCATCCTCTCCAGCGAGGCCTCGACCGCCGCCGCGAAGGCCCGGCGGGCCCCCTCGCGGTCGAGCGCCTCCAGGCCCGCCTCGGTGGCGCCGCCGGGCGAGGCGACGGCCCTTTGGATCTCGGCGGGATCGCGGTGGCGGAGCAGCTCGGCGGTTCCGACCGCGGTGTCCGCGACCAGCTCGCGCGCCAGGTCGGGGTCGAGCCCGTCCTTCACGCCGGCGGCGGCGATCGCCTCGGCGGCCAGCGCCAGGTAGGCCGGCGAGCAGCCCATCACTGCAGTCGCCGCGTCGAAGTCCCCCTCGGCGATCTCGACCATCCGCCCAAGCACGGCCAGCTTCCCCCAGCCCCAGTCGCTCGCCGACCCCGCCGCGCAGAGGACGCCCTTGCGGAGTTCGACGCCGACGTTCGGCATCACCCGCAGAACGTGCTCGGCGGCGGGTAGAGCGGCCCGCAGCTGCTCCAGGGTCGTGATCGCCAGGACCGAGACGACCGCTTTGGCCTCCCCCAGGTCGGGCGCCACCTCGGCGAGCCGGTTCGGCTTCACAGCCAGGACCACGAGGTCGGCGCGCCGGCCGATCTCCTCGTTGGAGACGGCCTCTCCCCTCATCCTCCTGGCCAGCTCCTGCGCCCGGCCGGAGCCGCCGTCGGAGAAGAGCATCTGCTCGAACTCACCGACCCAGCCGCGCGCCATCGCCGCGGCCATGCTGCCGGACCCCACGAAGCCAACGATCATGGCCCGGGAGACTACCCCGGGCCATGATCGCGGCGGGTTACCCGCCCAGCGTCTCGAACAGGTCGGTGTGGTCGTTGGTCCCGAGCACCCCGAGACCGCCCGGGCCGGAGGCCCACACCGGCACGACCGCGCCGGTGTGCTGCTGGCTCGGGGGCGCGGCCACCGGAGCCGCGCCCGGGCCTCCGTAGCCGGCGGTGCCGTAGGTGAGGCTCAGCGTCTGCCCGTCTTTGGTCAGCAGGTTCGTCGAGTAGCCGGTCGGCAGGCCGCTGCCGCTGGCGTCCTCGGCGACGATCTGGCTGGTGTGGGAGTGGTCGGCGGTGACCACCACCAGCGTGTCGGGGTGACTCTGCTGGTAGTCGAGCGCCACTCCGATCGCCTGGTCGAAGGCGACCGTCTCGCCGATCTGACCGCAGGCGTTGGTCGCGTGGTCCTGCTTGTCGATCGAGGCTCCCTCGACCTGGAGGAAGAACCCCTTGCTGTGGCCTTTGCCGCTGTCGAGCAGGCCGATCGCCTTCTGCGTCATCGCCGCCAGGCTCGGCTCGCTCGCCGGGCGCTGGCCTTCGGTGCACGGGGCCGGCGCGGCGCCCTTGCCGGTCGCGGCGGCCGGGCCGGTCCACTCGAGCGACATGTTGCCCGTGCTGAACAGGCCGAGGACCGGTTTTGCGCCGCTCGCACCCGCCAGGCCCGCCGCGTCGGTGACGTACTGGTAGCCCTTCGCCTGGGCCGATTCGACGACGGTCTTGCCCGCGTCGGGGCCGCTGCCGATCGTCGCGGTGAAGCGGTTGCGACCGCCTCCGAGGAGCACGTCGACCTCGTGGTCTACCTCCTGCTCGGCGATCGAGCCGAGCCCGCCGGCGCCCTTGGTCTCCGTCGGGCAGGCGGCCATGTTGGCCGGTCCCTGGCAGCCGCGCAGGGAGATGTGCGAGGCGAGCACGGCCGGGGTCGCGTCGGTGATCTCCGCGGTGGAGACGTCGCCGACCTTCATGCCGCGCTTCTGGGCCAGCTCGAGCACCGTGGTCAGGTTCGGGCCGGGAACGTTTTCGGCGCTGCTCGGACCCTGCGAGATCCGCTCGTCGATCGTTTTGCGGCCGGTCGCCCAGGCGGTCCCGGTCGAGGCCGAGTCGGGGTCGTAGTCAGGCAGGTAGGGCGCGCTCGGTCCCGGCTTGACGGACCAGGTCGTGTCGAACCCGGTGAACGGCATCCGGTCGACGTTCAGCGAGTTGTGCACGCCGAGGTAGTAGCGGGCCGCGGTGATCTCCTGGGTGCCCATGCCGTCGCCGAGCAGGAAGATCACGTTCTTCGGGTCGCGGTCGTGCAGAGCCGCGACGACCGCCTTCTCCTGGCTGTCGCGATGGTTGAACCAGAACCCGCCATGCGCAACGGCCGAGGCGGCGCCAACCGCCGTCAAGACCACGGCCACGGCGAGCAACGCCGAAAGACGCTTGCCTTTCATCTATTCCCCTTTTCTGGGTTGGTTTCGAGTCGTATGTGGAACGACCGCAACCTAAGAACGGGGAATCGGCAGCCCGTGAAGAAAGTGGGGCTACCTGGTGTCCATCTGGTGAACGACTAGGACTGGTTGAAGAAGCCCTTGTCGATCAGCCTCGCCTTTTCCTCGGCGGAGACGTCGACGTTGCGCGGGGTCAGCAGGAACATCTTCTCGGCGATCCGCTGCATGCCGCCGTCGAGGGCGTAGGTGAGGCCGGAGCAGAAGTCGATCATCCGCTTCGAGAGCTCGTGATCGGCGGTCTGCAGGTTGAGGATCACCGGCACCTGGCGTTTGAACTGGTCGGCGACCTGCTGGGCGTCGTTGAAGTTGCGCGGGATGACGAGGTGAACCTGGAGGTCCCCCCCGTCGCCGCCGTTGTCGACCGGGCGCAGCGTACGCGTGCGGCTGGCGGCGATCGGCTCGTCGTCGGCGAAGATGTCGTCGATCTCGTCGCGGCGGGGCCGGCGCGAGGTCGGCAGGCGGCGGACCGAAGAACCGCCCTCGCCGCGCTCGCGGCGGCCTTCGAAAACCTCCTCGGTCCCGGTTTCGGGATCGAAGTCCTCCTCGTACTCGGGGCCGTAGTCGTGATCCTCGGCAAGGCCGAAGTAGACGAGTGCGCGATGCCAAGTGTCTTTGAGAGCCATATCTGCAGCGTGATTCGGCCTTCAGAGGCCGACTCCTTTA
This sequence comes from Solirubrobacterales bacterium, assembly GCA_036260485.1. Taxonomy (GTDB): domain Bacteria; phylum Actinomycetota; class Thermoleophilia; order Solirubrobacterales; family 70-9; genus VAYN01. Next base: position 14,703 of record DATAMR010000019.1, read on the forward strand.
CAGATTATCCCCAGTTTTGGCGGGAAATCACGCGAAGAGCCCGCGTCCGAGGCGAATGATGGTCGCCCCCTCCTCGACCGCGACCCGCCAATCCTGCGAGGTGCCCATCGAAAGCCGGCTCAGCCCGTTGGCTCCGGCCAGCTCGGCGAGGCGGGCGAAATAGGGCCGGGAGTGCTCCGGATCGGCGCTGAACGGCGGCATCGTCATCAGGCCGGCGACCGTGACCGGGCAGCGCTCGACGAAGGCCGGCAGCTCGTCCGGCTCCACCCCGCCCTTGCCCTCCTCGCCGGAGACGTTGACCTCGATCAGGACCTCGGTCTCGGGGGTCCCGTGCTTCTCCAGCTGGGCCAGGACCGAGTCGGTCGCGACCGAGTGGATCAAC
>DATAMR010000066.1:0-129955 GCA_036260485.1 Solirubrobacterales bacterium
CCACCGCCCTGCCCTGTGGTGTCCGGACTTTCCTCGAGGGGTTTTCTCTCCCCCCGCGGTCCGCTCGGCCCGCCCAGCGATGGTAGCTCCGCCGCGGCCTTGGGCCAAGCTGAATGCGGGATATGGTGGCTGCCATGCGAACGGCGGTGGTGACCGGAGCCGGCAGCGGCCTCGGCCGCGCGATCGCCGCCGATCTGATCGAGCGCGGCTACCGCGTCCACGTCACCGACGTCGACGCCGGTGCGGCCGACCGGGTCGCCGCCGAGCTCGGTGCCGAGGCTCGGGGCTCGGCCCTCGACGTCCGCGACGAGGCGGCCTGTCGCGGGCTCGCCGAGTCGATCGGGCGCACCGGCTCCCTCGACCTCTGGGTCAACAACGCCGGCGTCCTCTTCAGCGGCCCACCCTGGGAGCAGAGCGCCGAGACGCGCCAAGCGATGCTCGACGTCAACGTCACCGGCCTGATGAACGGGACGGTCGCGGCACTCGGCCCGATGCGCGCCGCCGGCGCCGGCCACGTCGTCAACGTCATCTCCCTCGCCGGAATCGTCGCCGCCCCCGGCGAGGTCGCCTACTCGGCCTCGAAGCACGCGGCGATGGCCTTCACCCTTGGAACGCTTTTCGACCTTCGTCGCAATGGCGAGAAGAAGATCCGGCTCTCGGCGGTCTGCCCCGACGGGATCTGGACGCCGATGCTCGAGGACAAGCTCGACGACCCCGACGCCGCTCCATCGTTCTCCGGCCGACTCCTGACCGCCGGGGAGGTGGCGAAGGAGGTCGGCAAGCTGACCGAGCGCCCCCGTCCGATCCTGATCGTGCCCCGCTGGCGGGGACCCTTCCTGCGGTTCGTCGACCTCTTCCCGCGCCTCTCGCTGCGGCTGCTGCCGCTGGTGATGTGGGACGCGCGCCGCAAGCAGCGGCGCTACAAGCAACTGATCGAAAGCGGTAAGTGGCCGTAAGCCCGGCCGACTCGCCCTGTCAGACCTTTCGAAAGACCCCCACCACTTTGCCCAGAACCCGGGCCTCGGTGGTGAGGATCGGCTCCATTTCCTCGTTTTCGGGCTGGAGCCGGATGTGGTCCTTCTCGTGGAAGATCCGCTTCACGGTCGCGTCCTCGCCGATCAGGGCGACGACGATCTCGCCGTCGGCGGCGTCGTCACTCGGGCGGACGATCACGTAGTCGCTTTCGATGATCCCGGCGTCCTTCATGCTTTCGCCGCGGATCTGGAGAATGTAGTCGCCGTCCTCGCCGCCGATCACGTCGGGCACTTCGAGGTACTCCTCGATGTTCTCTTCGGCGAGGATCGGCTCACCGGCGGCGACCTGGCCGACCAGCGGCAGCCCGCCGTTGGGGCTGATGGTCCGCTTGGCCTTCTCGTAGAGCAACTCGATCGCCCGCGGTTTCGAAGGGTCGCGCTTGACCAGCCCCAGCTTCTCCAAGTTGGCCAAATGAGCGTGCACGGTCGAAGACGAGTGCAGGCCCACGGCTTTGCCGATCTCCCGCACCGTCGGCGGGTAGCCGGTCTTCGCCGCGTACTTGCGGATGAAGTCGAAGATCTCCTTCTGCCTTTTGGTCAGGTCAAGTTCCATCGTCGTTCCAGATCCCTCCGATGCCGGGTCACCAGGGTCAAAAAGCCGCAAATTCCCTTCGAACACTTGTTCGCAAGGCTACCGCCTCCCCCGGACGACCGCAACCACCGCCCTCCCCCTGCACGCAAACATCTAGAATCGACCGCCCTCGAGCGGCTGTGGCGGAACTGGTAGACGCGCAAGGTTGAGGGCCTTGTGCCCCTCACGGGGCGTGGAGGTTCGACTCCTCTCAGCCGCATTCATAGGACCTGCAAAAGATGCGTTTCCGCCGAAGTCCGCGGAAGCCGCATTGCTTGGCCTGACGGTCCATTACGGTCCGTTTTGGCAGCAACGCGGCATTCCTCGGCGTCTCCACACGAATCTCCGTGCGTGGACGAGGCGATTTCTCAGGCAGGGCAAGATCACCGGTTTTGTGCCGCAGGAACTTTGCTTGTGTGACTGACGGGGGCGAATCACTTCGCCTGGGGGGCTCCGAAAGGAGAGCGCATGAGCCACACCATGAGCAGTCGCCGAGCCCACGGGACCGGCACCCTCTATGCCCAGAAGCAGGCCAACGGCCACGAGGTCTGGTACGGCCGCTGGTATCTGGGCGAGCGACGGGTCAACCGCCGTCTGGGACCGAAACGCCGGCGCGGAACCGGCCGCGGTCTCAACCGCACCCAGGCCGAGGCCGAGCTGCGCCGCCGGATGGTTCGCGAACGACCGCCGGCGAGAGGCTCGACCCTGCCCTTCGCGAGCGTTGTGGAGCTGATGCTCCGCGATCTCGAAGCACTCGAACGCAAGAAGACCACCCTCGACAACTACCGGGCGATCCTCCGCGCGCACCTGTTACCGCGGTTCGGCGAGCTCGCCGTCAACCGGGTGCGGAAAAGAGACGTCGAGGAGTTCATGGCGGCTCTAACCGAGGCCGGCTTGGCGGCGCGAACGCGCTCGGGCATCTTCAAGCTCCTCTCGCAGATCTTCAACTTCGCCATGCGACACGACTGGTGCGAGGAGAACCCCTGCCGCTCGGTGCGTCGCCCGCGGGTCCGGGAATGCTCGGAGATCAGGTTCCTGAACCAACAGGAGCTCGATGCGCTGACCACCTCCATCGACGTCTCGGATGTGCCGTTCGGATCTACCGACCGGGCGATTTTCCTCACCGCCGCGATGACCGGCATGCGCCAAGGCGAGCTGCTCGCGCTCCGCTGGCGCGACGTTGACTGGCAGGCGAAGCGGATTCGGGTCCGCCGCATCTACACCCGTGGCCACTGGTCGACGCCGAAGTCGCGCAGCGGCGAACGGTCGGTTCCACTCTCGAGCACGGTCGAAGCGGAGCTGAGAGCACACCTCCACAGGACTCACTTCGCCGGCGAGGACGACCTGGTCTTCGCCAACCCGCTGAGCGGCGAGGTCCTCCCCCACGGCCCTTTGGTGCGCCGCTTCAAGAAGGCGCTGAGGGTGGCCGGGGTGCGGGAGGTCCGCTTCCACGATCTGCGCCACACCTTTGGCACCAGGATCGCCGCCGCCGGAGTGCCGATGCGGGTCCTGCAGGCATGGATGGGGCATCGGGATTACCGGACGACGCTGATCTACGCGGACTACGAACCTGGAGATGAAGAGAGCGGTCTCGTCGACGCTGCCTTCTCTCGGCCTAGTTCCAGAGCTAACCGCCAGGCTTAAAGGACCTTGCGCCCGATAGCTGGCATTACGTCGACCCCAACCCTGACATCGCCCTTGATGTGAGTGAGTAGATCGCGTACCGCACCAAGAGATTCGTTGACCCAGTCGAACAGCGTGGAGTTCATAGAACCGCCGGTCGACAGTTCGAGATTCCGACCCTCGGCGTCAGGGACTGCTGCTTCGACCTCCCGAGGCTGGCTTAGAGACGGTCGAAAGTCGCATTTGGTCTCGGGCCACGGCCTTGAATCTTTCGTCCCGCTCGGACCGCGGAATCGCCCAGCGCCGTCGATAGAAGGCGGCCATCTCATCGAGGTGAAGGCGATACCAGGTTGGATCTTCCGTTTCCCCCCGCAGGAATTTCTTCCAGTTGATCGCTCGGGGGGCCAAGAACACTTGCCTCCTCACTCCGTGATGGAGAAGATCGTCTTCAATCCCGATTTTGCCTAAGGCCTGACGTATGGTCCTCAACCGCCAGTTCGGTCCACTGCCGTATTCGTAGTCGGGGACGCCGCCATCGTTGCTTAGGAATTCACAGAGCCCGGCGAACAAGGATTCAGAGAACTGAAAATGTCCAAACCCCTCCGTGTAACCGACCGGCTGATAGAGGATTCGATCCCGAAACCGTAGCCGGCTGTAGAGCGACGAACGACCGAGCGCCGAAGTGGTCGTGATCAAGGCGAGCCGGGGGTCCTTGCGGGCCTCGCTAATGACAGTCTCGCTTCCTTCATACTTCGCCTCGATCTGGGCGGCGACCTCCCGACTCGTGGCAGCCATCGCCACTAGCTTGCCGCCGAGCAACTCCCTGTAGGGGGGCACCGCGCCGAGGACGAAGGCATCAAGGACGTTGTAGAGGCGGGCACTCCTCTGCTCGACATTCCAGCCGATCAGTTTGTCCCTGCTCCGGAGGTTGTAGACAGGATCGCCCAAAGCGAAGACGCCGATCAACTTCTCGGTTGAGCGATCACGTACGAGAAACCGCGTCCGCCGACCGTAACCGACAGAAACCGGAACGCTCCAGTGAAGGGTCGCGAATCTGAAAAGGGCGGCATCGTAGCCGTCGCCTCTCACCTGCTCGACGACCGGACGGATCCGACGCGGATCGACTTCATCCCCGTTGGCGAACTCACCGATGATCCGATCCTCCCACCGCTCGATGAATGGTCGGCTTCGCTTCAGGAGCGCAGTCCGTTGGCGTTGATGGAGCTGTCGGATCGTCTCCTTGGTCGGCTCCTCACCTGGGGAAAGACGCCCATTCTCGCTCACAAATCCAGATCTCTTCAGCTCTTCTCGGACACGCCTGCGCAGCCGTGCGGCCTCTTTCCTTTCGTCAGTCGACTTGTAGCGGTTCCTGCCCGTGGTGGCCACGCCCGGACACTAGCTCGGCCAGGCGCGGCATCGTGCGGCGGCGCCGATGTGACCTAGGAACACGATCCGCACCCGTTGGCGTCTAGGAAGGATCGACAAGGAATGCCTCGGAGAACGGCGTCATCGTGAGCACCACTTGGGAGGCCCCCTCCGCCTGAACCGTCCCGGCCGCGACACCAAGCAGGCGAACACGATCGCCGACACTAAACTCGCCACGCTCATCGGTCGTGCGGAGGAGAGCCGAGGCGGGCTCGCCTTCCAGGCTCAGAACCCAGCTCGCTGGACCGTTGCGCCGTACGATCTCGCCCTCGCAGTCGACGAAGCTCTTCGAAGATTCCATCGGCTCCACGTCGAGGGTCGAACCAACGGTCGTCCAGTAGTCGTCGCAGAGATGCCTGACGTCGCAGAATCGACAGATCTCTGGCTTCGGTCTCGCGGGGGGAGGCCGAAGGGCAAGTTGCTTCTCCGTCGTCGCGATTCGTGATGTGATCTCACTGGCCAAACCTGCAAGGTCGGCGGCCGAAGGGGCATCGATCGAATGGTCGTGCGTTGCGTAGGACACGACGAGGGCCTCGATCGGGATCCGATCTGGATTCACCCGCCGATCCCGGCTCCATAGGAGCCCGTAGAGGCGCAACTGATCGGCATGGCCCTCGCTCGGTTCCCCAGTCTTGTAGTCCGTGATCGTGCATCCCGTCTCGCGGACGGTGATTAGGTCGGCGCGACCCATGAGCCTCAACTCGTCGTCCCGAAGCTCGATCTCGGTATGGGAACCGCGGGTAATGCCTAGCTCGTCCGTGCTTTTCCGGTCCATCTCGAGATCACCATCGCCTGGCGCGAGCCGGGCGCGGCTGATTGCCATCTGCACTCGCTCGCGGATACGAGAAACCCCCTTGGTCATTTGTCTCGTCAAGGCCGGCCCCAGATCGGCCGCCCGCGGATTGTCCTTGAGCGCAGCGATCTCTTCGGCGATCACAGACTCGACCAGCTTGCTATAGCCGCCGAGCCGCCGAAGCGCCTCCACCGCGGCCGGGTCCGCGACCGAAGAACACTCACGCTCATGAAATGCGGTCAGCAGCAGTTCGAGGCACCGGTGGACGGCAGAACCGGTCAAGGCCGCGAGGGCAGGACGAGATGGATAGCCGTGGCCTTCCCAGAGGTCGCCGTAATCGGCACGAGAGAGCATCCATCGACGTGGACACTCCTCGGCCACTCCTAGGCTCGAGTAGCTCCAGAGACTGGGTGCCGTCGGCCAGGTGCCGCTGACACCCTGAACCGCCGTCACAAAGTGGTCGCCCGTGTCGTTCAACCGATCGTTTCGAGGACGCTCTTGGTCGCCATCGGCAGGTTCTGCGAGATGACGATCTCATCAACGAATTGCACCGGGACCGCCGTTCCGAACTCCTTGGCCTCGACGAGGCTGTCGTCGTTCGGCTGATCCGGCGTCAGGGGACCGTGGACGCCGACGATGAGTTGTCCTCCGGGGGATCGGACCAGCACCGGAGCCTCGACCGTCCCGATTCCTGGGATCTCAACCTTCTCCCCCCGAAGGAACTCGACACCGTCGATTCCTTGGCGGGACAGGTCAACATGAAGACGATCCACCGCCTGCTCGATCCGCTGCGGATTCAACTTAGGCTCCTCGTCGAAGACGAGGTAGCGCAGCAGACTGGCGCCAAGATGGCGATCGAGCAGAGCGTGCTCAAAACGGTTCCTGAAACTACGTAGGCATCGGTAACAGGACCGGTCGCAACCAGCCGGACAGTCCTCCAACAGGCGGATCGCGTCCTCAAGCACACCAACTCCATGATCCGCAACCCGCCGCGCGAACCCTGCACCCCCCGCCAGGGTGTCATACAGATAGATCTCTGCTTCGAGTCCAGCCTGTCCGCCGTCGCTGAGCGCCGGGCGATACTCGGCCTGCAGCTCGCTGGCGTCGATGTCGAGTCGTCGGGCCGAGGCGATCGTGATCGCCTCGGCGAGGGTCCGCAGTGCTACGTCGGTCGCCAGCGCTCCGGGTCGCAGCATCAAAGGCGGATCGACGGCGAGCCTGAAGAGGAGCACGTCGGAGATGAAGTCCGTCCCAAGCACGAGACCGCGCGTTACCGCACCCTCACAGGTCGGCTCCCGATCATCGGGGTAGGGCTTCGGGTGCCCGGCATGGATCGAGTGGCCAGGGATTGCCGTCGGGCCGATGAGTCCGCAGAGAGTGCAATAGCTGTAACCCTCCCCTTGAGGACCGGTATTCGTGACGAGCAGCGGAGTCCGCGCGTAGTGCGAGTCGATCCGGTCCGCCACCTCCTTCCATTCAGCCGAATCGGGAGGCCCTGCTGCGATCAGCTTGGCTCGGGTCGCGTAGCTCAGGGCCGGCTGATCATCGGGAGACGTCTCCTCCTCCCAGGTATGCGGATGTGCGAATCCGGGGGGTCGCATCCAATTCCTGGCCGGACCGAATTTCTCGGCACCACAGGCTGGACACGATCGAGTCTCACCGCGATCTGCCCGCTCGTAGCTCTCGGTGATCGCAAAGTGGCAGTTGTCGCACTCGAAATAAAGCTGTTTGTCCCGCCAGGCACGAAAGCGGTCTTCGGACATCTGCGAGTAGATCGCGCCGGACCGCCACTCCTTGCCATCGATCCATACCCGCTTCCCCGGCGCATACTGGCTGAGCGCGGTGGGCAGACCCTGGCTAGGGGCGTAGCGGAACGCCGGTCGAAACCGCGTCGAACGCTCGCGGTCGAAGACGTTGAACGAAACGACATCGGTTGGAAAAGCGTATCGCGGCAGGATTCCCCTGTAGAGCAACCGGTCGAGAAGGTTGTCGGCGGCGCGATCAGGAGCGGCGTGCTCCTCGCCCTCCTCTGCAGGGGCGTCGACCACCGTCGCCTCGTCATCCTGATCGGCACTTGGCCGCGAGCCTTCTGCACTGTCGGACCGGCTCCCGAGAAGTCCGGCGTCGACCGTTCTTAGCGTTTCGGTCACGAAGTCTCCCAGCAGTCGCTGGCGATCGGATGAGCTGAGCTCCGCCGGCAGCCACGCGTCGATCTCCGTCCGCAACCCGTCTTCGTTCTCCCGCATCCACACCTCGAAGTCGACACGATTCAGCGGAGATGATGAGGTCAGAAAACCTCCCACCGAGCCCAACACCTCAAAAAGCTGGGGCTGGTCGTCGGGCGCGATCTCAGGCAGGCGATCTGCGTGGTAGCGCTGGAACAGGAAGGCCGTCAAGTGCCTCCGCGCGATCTGCGGATTGTCCAACGTCAGGATCGGGTCGTCGACGAGCCCCCGGATCATCGCGTCCGGTTTGGAGAAATAGTTCTCGTCGTGGCTGTCGGCGCTGCCGAATGCCAGCACGGTCGCCACGGCGTTCCCGCGGCGGCCGGCCCGGCCGGCACGCTGCTGATAGCTAGCTCGCGAGGGCGGCATGTTCCGCAGTGCTACACCGGAGAGGCTGCCGATATCGATCCCGACCTCCATGGTCGTCGTGCAGGAGAGAACGTCGATGGCGACATCCGGCTGTTCTCCGGGGCCGGGGATTCCGATCTCGACGTCTTGAAAGAGCAGCTCATGCTCCTCGGCCTTCGAGAAGACCTCATCCGATTGGGCGGCATTCAGTTGCGCCGTGTGCTCGGCGGCGATCACCGCCATGGGGGGCTCAGGGTCGGCCGCCAGCGCCCGTACCGAGCTGGCACGGTAGTAGCCCTTGCGCGCGGTGAAGACCGAGTCGTGCTCGGGATCGATCTCCCGGACTGTGTCGCGCCCGCAGGCTATGCACTTCGCCGTTCCTGGGAACGGACGCTGGGTCGTACGGCACGCCTGGCAGTACCCCCATTCCCCCCCCAGGTCGAGGGCAAGATTGGCCGCCCGGATTCGGAACTTGTCGCCACTCGACTGGCAGAATCGTTCCAACAGAACCGGTAGCCACTCCTGTTGGAAGGTTTTTTTAATTTCCCGGTTCCCAAGCCAACGCGAAAAAGGCGCGAACTTGCCCGTGTGTGGCCTGATGCCTCCGCGGGTCTGCATCCAATTCGCTGAATCCATGTTTTGAAACCAGATCCCGGCACTGGGACCCGACCACTGAGCAATCCACAAACGGACGAGCGCGAGCTTCTGGTCCTCGGTTTCGGCCAGACCGGGAAGGTCAGGAAGGCGCGCGAGATGAGGCTCGATGTCGGACCGGCCCCGGAGAGAAGCGAGGGCAAGCGACTGCAGGCCATACCACCGATCGTTGACGGTGGTCACTATCCCCCGCAGGAGGGATTGCGGTATCGCCTCCGAGCGCATAGTCATTGCCAACTGGAGGATCTCGGCGTCGTTCTTCAGACCGCCGCGATCTAATACCTCCACGACCTCGCGCAAACCCTGAAGCGACTCGCCATCCCTCAGTTGCGGTCTGAGCCTTACATGCAAGAGCCGGGACCCCAACAGGGTCGAGAGATAAAGATCCTCAAGGCTCAGAAGGGGCGCCAAGGTTCCGAGTCCTTCCATCTCGCGCAAGCCCCTGAGGATCAGTGGACGGAGGACATCCTGCATCGAGTATCTCTGGAGATTCGGGGCGAGCCGGGCGGCAGTCTGGCGCGAGTCCGAGAAGACCAAGACCTTGCGGCCTCTGAGCGGCGCAAAGTCGGAATATGGCTGTGGGCCCGGGGGCTGAACCTGGATCTGCCTCGTTACCAGGGCCTGAAACGGTTGGTCGCCCTTCGTCTGGTGGTCCTGCACCGAGGAGCGTCCGTAACCGGCCAGTTCTCCACACACACCGCAAGGACGAAACTCACCGCCGGTACCGCCATCGGCATCCTCAGCTTCCTCGCTCGGGGGACCATCGATCCGATCCCGTCGGAGGAAGACCTGGCGATTGCGCTCACCGAGCGAAATCGGATCGAGACGTCCGGTGACAAGGTCAAGTTCGGCAGGTTGTACCTCGTTCGTAGTCGGCTGCTCCAGGAGTAGGTCGAGCGCCCGAAGTTCGCCGACGTGTCCGGTCGCCGCTTCGAAGCGGCGACCAGGCTCATGCCAAAGGAAGCTCGGCGTTTCGAGGTCATCCGTATAGACCCTTGCATAGGCTGAACCGCAGTTGCGGCAGGTGTAGAGCTCGAATACGCGAGCCCCGCAGTCGCACACGACCTGGGGCTGCGCGAAGAGCTTTCCCACCGGACCACCACGTAGATCGTTCGGCACCGCACAGCAGTCGGGGTCGACACAGGCCCAGAGACCTGGCAGTCCACGGAAGAACGCGTGTATCCGGCTTGGCAGTAGGCCAGGCTCTCCGGGTCTCTCGCGGGCGATGCTGCCAAGCGCGATCAGGGCGGTCGTCGCACGATCTGCCAGTTCCTGATCCTCGATTGCGAAGATCTCCCCCCCCAGCTCCGAGACCGGCTTGGCTTCCTGCATGCTGAGGTTCACAAGGCGGCTCATCGGGGCGAAGTCACAAAGTGCCCGATGAAGACTCAGTTCCAAGCCGCCCGTTGGCTGAACCTCTCGGTGCTCCAGGAAGACGGCAACGGCTTCCATTCGCTCTGACTCGCTCGTCGTCTCATAGAAGTCATCGAGGGAGAGATCGGCCAACACCCTGGCATCAGCCTCGCTGCCCGCGCCTTCTCCTGGTCGGGGAGCGAGTTCTCCCCGGATGGTCCTGAATTCCTCGACGCGCTTTCCGGTCAGTTGCGCGGCGAACGCTCTCGCGTGCTCTTCCTCGTTGAAGCTTGCGCTCGTGCAGATGACTTGCAGACGCTCGGGAGGCAGTGAAAGGCGGGAGCGGAGGCGCCGGAGAAGAAGGCCGACCTCCGAACCGGAGGAGCCGCGATACAAGTGTGCCTCGTCGACTACGAGGAGCAGCCGCTCCTCGGGATTGCGCTCCAGCCATTCGCGAGTAGCGTCGAAGATCGGCCGCTCGAGGGGCCGCATCAGCATGTACTCGAGCATCGAGTAATTGGTGATCAAAAGATCGGGCGGATTATCGAGAACCTCATGCCTGGTGAAGAGCTCCGGGTCCTCCGGGCGCATAACAGCACGGGCAAATTGGCCTTCAGCGTCCAGCCACCTCTGCCCCTTGCTGCCATACCACCCTTGAAGGTCAGGCTTCGCGGGCCACTTGCCACGCCTACGGAGATTCTCGATCAACCGCGCGGCCTGGACGTGGTGCGGCGAGTGCGGGTCGCCAGCCTTTTCGAGGAGCGAAATATAGAACGGCTCGATCGAGCGAAGCCTCCGCTGGTCCTTTTTCACCGTGCGGACCCCCGGGTAGAGCGTCCGGCTGGTGTAGCGCGCGAACCGCGCCGGCCTCCCACCCCAGGCCGTGAACAGGTCGGCCACGTGCGTGTTTCCTAACAGGGTCCGCAAACGACCGAGTTGGTCGTTCACGAGCGCGTTCATCGGGTACAGCAGGATCGCCCGGATTGCCGGCTCCCCGAAGCTGGCAGATTCTTGCGCCTCGGTCGCCAGCTTGGCCAGGATCGGAAACAGGAAGGCCTCGGTCTTTCCGGATCCCGTCCCGGTCGCCACCACGAGACTGAGGCCGTCCTTAGTCGCCGATCCAAGCGCCTCCGCCTGATGGCTGTAGGGCGGATCATGAAGCAGCGGCTCACCGCTTTGGGGATGAGCCATCTCCTCGAAGAGCGTCTTTGCGGCTTCCGGGATGTCAAGGTCTGCGAACGGCGCCGAGGCCGTGTAGCGGGGGGTGCTCTCTATATATGGAGCCCGGAAAAGCACGCCCTCCTGGTCGAGCAGTCGACGCCGCTGCTCCACGAGCGATGGATCCCCGATGTGGTAGGTCGCCTCGATGTAGTCCTGCAGCGTCCTGCGAATCTCCGCGATGCTGTCCCCAACAGTCTGGGCGTCAGCGGCTGCCATGGTCGCTGCCCCCTGCTTCTTCGCTCTCTAGCCACAGCATCTCCGTCAGGTAACGAACCTCTTCCGCGACGTCATCGGCGGCGAGCGAATACGAAAAGAGTGCCCCTCCCGAGCGATCCGCACGCGCGGCGTTGTACTCGAGGCGGCGCTGATGCCAACTCGGCAACGGCGAAAAGACATCGACGATCGGAGCCTGACCTGGCAGGCGCCGGATCCGGAGTCGCTGAGGGTTGCCAGAAAGCCGATCAATCGCGGCCTGCAGTCGCCATGCCTCATCTGCCCCCCGTGCGATGGGAGAAGCGATGGGTAGGTCGATCAGCTTCCCGACCCTGCCGTCACGGACCTCGGCAAAACACCAGAGATCGGCACCGTAGGCTTGAGGCCTCCTCGCTACGAATCGGCCATCGTCGTCCTGTTTCGGTGCCCGCCAACGGCCACGGTAATAGACGACATCGGAGCTAGGATCGATCATCCGGATCCCCTCGATGTCGCCCGAGTCTCCCGCCGCATCCAGGCGCGCAATGTACTCCTCGACGAGGTCGCCCGGCGACGCCCGACGTGGAGCTTTGAGCCAATGCTCCAACCCCAGCCCGAAGAGTCCTTCTCCAGCGAGTAACTCCTCCAGGTCCTCCGACTCCTCCCGCCGACGGATGAATCGAACTTCGCCGTCGTATTCGATCCGCCCGAGCATCCCTTCGGACAGGATCGGCGCACCCTCGGGCCGCACTCCGAGCACTATGCACCGAGACGCTTGTGGGACATAGGAGGGTGGACCGAGGAAGAGATGCCGGCGTGACAGACCACCAGAGTCTTCGAGCGGTAACTCGACGAGATCGCCGAGCGCAACAAGCGCATTCACGGCCGAATAGATCGCGTCCCGTATCTCTTGCAGAGGACTCTCGGTCAGCCCAAAAAGGGCATCGTTCACCTCTCGAACCAGGGCGGCCGGTGGCGTCGGGCAAAGGAAAGAGGCGGCACGGCGCACAGAGGCCGCGATCGCCGTCGACGAATCGAGGCGGGCCGTCTGGGGGTCGAGACCGAGTGACTCGACCACGCGATGCGCCAACTGGGTTCGCTCGATCCTCGCTATCTCCATGCCCATCCTTCGAAAGTCGCCGGCAAACCATCGCTCGTGCGTGCCTCGATCGCGAGCACCAGGCAACGGGCGGCGCGAATCAGGAATGGCGCCTGCAGTACCCGCTGGACCTGGATCGACAACTCCTCCGAATCCCAGCCACAAAGCGAATCCGGTGCGCTCGCGAGACGGAGGAGGAACTCGGCAAATCTGGGGTCTTCTGAGCGATACCTGGGGATACGCGCGTGGGCCGCGAGGGACACCGCGAAAGACTCAGCACGCTCCTGGGGCGGCTCAGAGACGAGGCGCTCGGTCCATCTCGAAACGTCATGAGCGACGGCACGCTGATACCCCTTGGATCCGATCGCCCTGAGCAGCACTTCTTCGCTCACGTCTTCCTTCTCGGTTGTCCTGCGCTCGAGGGCGAACCATTGATGGCCTCCGATCAGCCCAGCCATGTCGGCAGTTATAGACCGCAGCACCTTAACCCTCCCAAACTCGCCGAAGGGGTTGGAGGAACGGGAAGCCGCCCCCCACTTTCCGGCCAGTTCGATCCTGTGTGAGATGCCCTCCAGGGAGGCGCGTCCCGGCCTGAGCCGTGGGACCGGCTGGAAGTCTCCGAGATGGCGCACAGTCGGCGGCAGGATCATGGCAGTCGAGATAGTGCCTGCCGAGGCGACAGCAAGACCACCGGCCTTGAACCTCAAGTGGGAGTGGTCATCAACCGCGACGATCTCCGGGTGATCGGGACTCGAGAAGTCGTACAGGCTGATCTCGACGGGGTTCCCCTCCGTGTTGTCGATGAGTCGTAGAAATGGGCCCTGGCCATCCCTGGCCGCAGCCCACCGCAGCGCCGCAAACGGCCGCTCGCACCGAAGCGCGACGGCGCCAAGGTCGTCGTGAGAGACCCGGATCTCGCAAGTCTCCACCTCGTCATAAACCTTCTGCACGCTCTCGTCCCCACGAATCCGGTCGAACAGACCGGCCCAGTCCTGGGCTTCGACCGGGAGATGCACCCCTTCCCTTGCGAGGGCAAGTTTCGCTCCAGATCTGTCACGGAGCACCAAGTCAATTCTTGCCTCAACTCCGGGAGGTCCCCGAACCTCCACCACCGCCTCTCCGTCCCACAGCTCGTTGAGCGTCGGGCTGACCGGGGTCGCGAGGATCACCAGTCCCTCCCGGCCGGTTCCGCTTTCCGGTCGGAGGCGGGGGGGCCGTATATCCAGCACCACCGTCTCTTCTGCCACAAGCGCGTTGTCGGGGTCGAAAAGTGAAACGAGTACCTCGTGACGGCCGATGGCGAGATCCCCGACCTCGATGAACACCTGATTCTCGCCGTCTGGCCATGGGATCACAACCGGCTGATCATCGATCACCCAAATGGATTTACTGATTCGACGGGTGGAGGTGACAAACAGGACAGGGTCCTCTGCGGCCAACCACTCGGCTTGCCCCTCCCCGTCCCATGATGCGGGAACGAGGCCGGCTGGCCGAACCTCGAGATCGGTCAGCACTCCGATCCCCATGCGTCGCAGGCTCGCGACATGCCCTTCGTCTATGACCGATGGAACTTGCAGCTCGAGAGCATGGACCCCCACGGTCTCAACAGCGACTCCGAAGGCCCATTGGGGAAGGTCCGGCGGCGGAGCGTCTTTTAAAACAAGGATGTACTCGGCACCCGGTCGCACCTGCTTGGAGCGCACCTCGGTTGCATATCCCGGTGCCCGGAGACTGAACAGCCACGGCCCTGGCGGCAAGACAGATTGATCCGCAAGGATCGAGTTCGTGGCACTCTCCCCGCCCTCCACCATAAGGAGCGGCTCGACATCAGGCGGCCATTCATCCAAGCGAAAGCGCTGGCCAGGGTAGAGAAGGCGGCCCCTAGCGATCGGAGGGCCAGCGACGCCGGCAAGGAGAGCGCGCCGGCGACCCAGCTCATCGGCGACCTCTGGGAAGCGCCCTGCTAAGGGCGAGAGATCGGGCACCTCCATGTATGCGCTCCAACCGCCCTCATCCATCTGCAGAGAAAGCTTCGGGTCGGTTAGTGGGGCTAGGACGACTCCTTCTTCCCCGCCATTGCCTCTCGAATGCAACGTTGGCAGGAAACCGCGCGTCCGGAGTCGGGCCGCCGCAGTTCGCGCGTCATGAAGCCACCGACGTGCGGCCCGTTCGTCCGAGAGATCCTCAAGGATCCGATTGAGCGTCGATGCCAGGAGAAAGGGGGACTGATCTCTCTCCCCTAACAACAACGAGGCAGCGACCCGACCCAGCAGTCCGACATTCTGTGCGAAGTGCTGGAAGCGGGAGGAGGTATGAAACGCTCGTGCCGCCAGGTGCCGACCCAGCTCTTCTGGGTCGGCCAACAAATCCGAAGTAAGCGCGCGCCGGTATTCGTACAAGAGGCGTGCGAGGTGTCGCTGAAGGTCTGCCGGCAACACGGCGTGCGAAATCGGCCAGCAGATAATGGAAAAGTGTTTCGCCCACGGTCCGACTGGTTCCGCGCCGCCATACAGGTCTTTGAACTCGCAGAACCTCTGCCTAAGGTAGGTGCGATTTTTCCCGTCGGTCCAGCCAGGAGTCCGGCTCTCGAACGTCTGCCAGTACTCGTCTCCTGAGAACTCGTAGCCGATCTCCGCTGCATAAACCACCAGGGGAAGCCATGTATCGGAGTAGATGGCGCCTTCGGAAATGGCCGAGACGACCACCTCACATAGGAGTGACACCTCGGCCGATGCGAGCCCATGCTCTAGCGCGAAGACGGGGGCACCAATCGCCGATCGGGAATCCCGAAGGCCGCAGAAGTGCTCGTGAAGCCGGACGTGGAGGGCGCCGAGATCCTCCCCGCCCGCTTCGCTCCCGCCCGGACTCGCAGGCTCAAATTTCTTGTCCCGACTAATCATTACTTCCTGGAAGCTCAGAGCCTACTGCGGTTTCTGGTCGCAGGATGCGATTTCCTAAAACGCTCCGCAGATTGCCGACATTTCACACTCGACGTTGGAGTCGCAGCACAGGTCTTCCGTCGCGCTGCGCTCTGCACGACCGGAAACCTCAAGCGGGATTGGGCTCTAGGAGCGACTCCGGCAGAAGGCGTAGCTCAGAGGTCGAAGTTGTTAGAAGCACTAGCGCAGCCGACCACAGACTCAGCGATAGGCGCCGCCTCGCGGTCGAACAGCAAGGACGTCGATCACCTTCCCCTTCGTCCGCCGATCGAAGAGGATGCGCCACTCGCCGACGCGGAGCCGCCACAGACGCTCGGGCCCGCGGAGGCGTTTGACGTCGCCCTCGGGAAGCCGGCCGATCGCCTCGGCGATGCGCTCTCGATCCTTCCGACCCAGCTTGCGGAGGGACTTCAGGGCAGCCGGGCGGATCTCGATCCGCCACTGGCCCGGGTCAGCCAGCGCTCAACTCCGCCTTGGCATCTGACCAGGAGATCCCTGCCTCGCTCCGCGCCTCCTTGACGGCGCGAAGGTCCTCGTCGCTCAACTCCTCATCGTCATAGGGAGCGGCGTCCAGCTTGGCCGCGACAGGGTCCTGGGCACGCCGCAGCAGAATCGCCGCCGCGGGCAACGATTCGTCGGGCAGGGCGTCGACGAGTTTGTGGAGCTCGGTCTTGGTCATCGCCCATTAACGGTACCACCGGATCGCGCCTAAATCGCCAGCTGCCAAGGGACGGTCGCGAGCCTGGCCACGAGCCCCGACGCCCGATAACCCCGTCTTATGGAGAGTGAACTCCGAGCGGCGATCCTTTGGCTGCGGCCCGCAGAATCAGCCCGAGTCAGCGTCTTGCCACAGTTTCCGTCCTATCGTCGAAATCCGAAGAACCTTTCGACCAAACACCGCTCCGGCTTGGCCAAACATCTAGCTCCGCAATGGACGGCAGGTTCTGATCGTGAGGTTTTCATGTGAGCGCGCCGAAATCAGCGCGCTCACATGACATCTACCGGTAGCTCATATGGGTTCAGCCGCCGAAGACTTCGGAAATTTCTTCACAGGTCCCACCTTTCGGAGCTCCAAGCCGCGTGCCAACAGGACTGATCACGACAACCCCAGGTGCGCTTCCTTTCGGGGCTCCGCTGAAGAATTCAGCAGCGGCGGGGCAGTGGATCACCCCGTGCGCTTCTTCTCCTTCGACCTGGCCAGAGGCGACCGGCTGGCCCCCTTCGGTGAACCGAATCGTCTGGGCTCCAGCAGGTGCGGCGAATCCAAGGACAAGGGCCGTGACCGCCAGTCCTATCAATGCGTTACGTACTTTTTGCACAGGTTCCTTTCTTGTTAGTTACCAGGGCGTGTAGTGGCTATTGGCAGGAAAGATCAATGAGCCGCAGATGCGGACGGCATAGGCAGAGCCTTGAGCCTTCGGGAGCACATTGCTGCCAGATCGTTTCCACCGCAGATCTCGTGTGCGGCCTCATGAGCTCGGGGTAGCCGGGGTCTCGGCGACCCCCAAGCGGTGATGGAGACTTCGCAGTGATGCTGGCGCCCACCAGTTGAAGCGACCGAGAAGGACCATCAGGGCAGGCACAAGGAAGGCACGGATCACGGTCGCGTCGATCAAGACCGCGATCGCAGCGCCGAGGCCGAGCGTCTTCACGATTACGATTTCCGAGGTCACGAGGGTTCCGATCGCGACACAGAAGAGAAGTGCGGCGGCGCTGACCACCCGTCCAGTTCGCTCGAGGCCGATCGCGACGGCTTCCCGGTTGGAGGCCCCTGCGTCATAGGCCTCTTTGATGCGGGCGATGAGGAAGACGCCGTAGTCGGTGGAGAGGCTGAAGACGAGAACCGAGAGCAGCACCATGTTGGTCTGCTCCATCGAGCCGGAGGAAGCGAAGCCAAGGACAGATTCCAGGTTGCCCTTCTGAAAGATCACGACGAGGACACCAAAAGCCGCGGTCAGCGTCAGCACATTCATCAACAAGGACTTGATCGGCAGCAGCACCGATCCAGTCATCAGGAAAAGGGCCGTGATCGTCACCGCGCCAAGGATCAGGATGGCGAGGGGAAGGCGGGATTCGAGGGTTGCGTCGACGTCGAGCAGAACTGCCGCTTCGCCGGTAACGAGGTGTCTCCCCGGCGCAGGCATTTCCCGGATCCGCTCGACCAAGTCCTGGCTCGAACGGGTCATCGGGTTCGATTTCGTCACGACGTCGACGCGCCATTTGCCGGCTGCGACTTCGTACGGAGTGCCCACCTCGGCCACGGCGGGAAGCGAAGAGAGCGAGGCGGCGTAGCGGGCGAGCCGCTCGCCGGCCCCGGGAGGTGCATCGAGAGTCACGATCACCGGGTTGGTCGCATCCACCGAGAACTTCTCATCGAGGGCGTCGGTGACCTGGCGAGCGCTGTAGTCCCCGGGCAAGACATGCCGGTCCCCCTGAATCAGATTCACCTGCAGGGCGGGCAGGCTGAGAACGACGAGGGCGAGCGTCGCCAGCATCGCAGTCCCCACGGGGCGCCTCATCACGAAGCGGGCGAGCTTGTACCAGCCGCCTTCACTCGTTTGGGTGCTGGCCCGCCGGCCCGAACGCTGCAGCCTCGCCGGAGCGAGCGCGTTGACCCGGTCCCCGAGCAGGACAAGGGCGGCGGGGAGGGCGGTCAGCGCCGCGACGACCGCGCTGAGAGTGGCAATCGAGCCACCGATCCCCATCGAGTAGAGGAACCGCTGCGGGAAAACCAGCAGCGACAGCAGGGCAGCTGCCACCGTGACGCCGGAGAAGGCGACCGTGCGACCAGCCGTTGCCAGAGTCCGCTGAATCGCCTCGAGTCCCGGCCCGTGGATGGCGATCTCCTCGCGGTAGCGGCTGACGACGAAGAGCGCGTAGTCGATTGCCAGCCCGAGCCCGAGCCCGGTCACCAGGTTGAGCGAAAAGACCGAGAGCGAGACCGCCTCGCCAAGCAAGCGCATCGCCATGAAGGTGGAGGTGACCGAAACGGCGGCGATCAGGACTGGGAGCACAGCCGCCACCAGACCACGGAAGACGAGGAACGAGAGCAGGAGCAGGACAGGCAGCGCGACCAGCTCGACGCGTTTGAGGTCGATTTCCACCTGATCGTCGATCTGGGTCTCGTTGAGGATCGGCCCGCCGGCCTTCGCGCCGGGAATCTCGTCGAGGCGCTCGGCGATCCGCCGCGCCACCTCCCTCGCCTCGTTCTCACTGGCCGGACCGAAGTAGGCGACGAGGTAGGTCTGCTGCCCGTTTCGCGAGATCAGGGCGCGGTGTGGCCTGCCGAGGACGCTGGTCACCTTGGCGACGAGCGGCTCCGCGCGGATCGCCCGCACGACTCGGGCAACGCGAGCGCGCCCCAACGGGGAGAGCACGGGCGCCGGCGAAGTATCGACGGTCGCAACGATGCCCGGCCCGGGATCGGCCCCGGTGACCTCGGTGAGTTCGTCGGCCGCCACCATGCTCTGGGAGCCCGGGTCCTCGAACCCTCCCGCTTCCAGGACCTTGGTGACGGAGCCGCCGGTGATGCCGGCGAGCGCCGCAAATAGGATTCCGGCGCAGAGGATCAGACGGGCGTGCCGGAAGACGATGGTCCCAAGGCGCGTCATCGATGTTCAGAGCCGGAAGCCGGCGAGACCCTCCAGCGCCTCGATCACGGCGGCGAAATCGTCCTCGCCATGGCCTCGTTTGGCGGCGCCGAGCAGCATCTCCTGCGCGAGTGACACCGAAGGGCACGGCACCTCCACCGCTCGGCTCTCGGCGAGGAGGAGCGAGACGTCCTTGAGCATGTGGTCGAGCTTGAAAAGCGTCGTGTAGTCGTGCTCCCGCATCGGCCCTGCCTTCAACTCGAGCATCGTCGACCCCCCCGAGCCAGCTGCGAGGACCTCGTGCAATGCATCTAGGTCGATCTCGGTGGCGCGGGCGAGGAGCAGCGCCTGTCCCACGGTGACCAGGTTTGACGCGGCTACCGCATTGTTGATCAACTTCAACATCTCCCCCTGCCCGAGGGGGCCGACGTGGACGATCAATTCCCCCATAGCTTCGAACAGCGACCAGGCCTGCTCGACGTCGACTTTCTCGCCGCCGGCCATGATCGTCAGCGTCCCGTCCTCCGCCCGCGGTGAAGACCCGGTCACCGGCGCATCGACGAGCCGGATCCCATGTTTTCCCAGAGCCGTCCCGAGGCGCCGGGTCTCCGTCGGAGAGATCGTCGACATGTCGACGCAGAGGAGGTTTTCGCCGGCACCCTCGGCGACACCCTCGGGCCCGAGCATCACCGACTCCACCTGCTCGCCGTCGACGACCATCGTGATCACCACTCCGCACTCGGCAGCCAGATCTGCAGGAGTGGTCGCGAGCTTGGCCCCGTGGTGGTCGGCCCACTCCGTGGCGGCGGGGGTGGTGCGGCTCCAGACCGTCAGCTCGAAACCGGCGGCAGCGAGGTTGGCCGCCATGCGCGAGCCCATGATCCCAAGCCCGATGAAGCCGATGCGCTTAGACATCGCCACTCACCGCCACCCTGCCACCGCTGCCGAGAACGCGACGAAGGTAATCGTTGACGAAGCGCCCCCCGGGGTCGAAGCGCTCGCGCACGGCCAAGAAGTCATCCCAGCCTGGGTAGAGACGCCTCAGCTCCGCCGCCGCAAGGGAGTGTCGCTTCCCCCAATGGGGTCGACCGCCCAGGCAGGTCAGGATGTCCTCAGCGGCGCGGAAGTAGGGCTCCCAGGGCATACCGGTGAACATGTGGACCGCGATGTAGCCGGTGGCGCGCCCGGCGGCGGGGCTGAGGAGCGCGTCGTCGGGGGCCGCGAACCGGACCTGGAGGGGAAACGGGGCGGCAAACCGGTGCCGCCGGGTGATCTCGTCGATCGCCCGGATCGCCTCAGCGGTGTGCGCGCGCGGGAGCGCGTACTCCATCTCGGTGAAGGGGACCGGCTGTGGCCGGTTCAGAATCCGATAGGAGCGCTCGATCCTCTGCGGCGTTCCGGCCGACCGGGAGACCGCCTTGTTTATCCAGGGAATCGCTCTCGGGAATGATCTGCCGACCCGACAGATCGGACCGAAAGAGCGATGGAACATCTCTTCGACGCTGCCGCGGAGCCTGCCCGGCGGGCGGGGCGGTCCCTCGACCCGATTCGCGACCCGCGTTACCGCGGTTTCGCTGTAAGGGAACTTGTAGAACTGGAAGTGGTCGTTCTCGGCAAGCAGGTGGTCGAGTTCTCCCAGTACGCGGTTCAACGGCATCGGCGAGTCGGAACCCGCGAGGGTGAAGGCTGGAACCACTTCGAGATCCACTTCGGTGATCACGCCCAACGCCCCGAGGTTCACCTGCGCAGCTCTTAGCGTCTCGGGGTCCTCCTCATCGATCTCGATCCGGCCCCCATCGGCGAGGGTCAGGTTCAGGGCGCGGACCGACGCGGCGATGCCGTGCAGGCCGCTGCCGGTGCCGTGGGTGCCGGTGGCGATTGCCCCCGCTATCGACTGGTCGCCGATGTCCCCCTGGTTTCGCAGCGCCAGCCCCTCGCGCCAGAGGAACTCGTTCAACTCGTCAAGCTCGATCCCGGCCTCGATTCGCACCCTGCCCTTAGCGCGATCGACGTCGATGACACTCTTCATCCGGTGCAGTGAGATCGCGACTCCGTCGGTGATCGGCCCCCCGTTCATCGAATGGGCGCCACCGACAACCCGCGCGGGGCAGTCCCACTCCGCGGCCCGGACAAGCACATCGACGAGCTCTGAGCGATCGGCCGGCGCCTCGAGCGCCCGCGGTACCCAAAGCTGGTCTCTCGTCCAGTTGTGCAACTCCGTCCCGCCTGGCAGAGAGCTCACCATGGGATCACCTTGGTCAGGCGCAGCAATCCCAGCGTAGCCCGCATCGAGGGGCCACCCTGAAAAGCAATGTACTCGGGCTCGATCACGCTCGGCGCCCACTTCAGCTTGAAGGTCTCCTGACTCCGAGCGGGATAGACGAACTCACCATGCTCCGCGAGCTGCCTCCCCAAATAGGTGATCAGGGCACTGCGAGCGGGCAGTTCGAACTCCTCGGCGAGACCCACGAAGGGGGTGAGGCCGAGGTGCAGCCACTCGGCCCCGCGCTCGCGCAACTCCTCCAACGCGGTGACGAAGATCAGCTCGATCGTCCCGGGCGGCACGCTCGGACGGCGTCGGGTCAGGTCGTAGAGCCAGCCCGGCCGCTCGCTGCCGAGGACCGGCGAGTAGGTCACGTAGGCGAGCGGCTGCTCGTCCAGGCGAGCGACGAAGATGCGTCGCAGAGGGGCGCCGCTGCCGCCGCGCTCACCGACCAGGAAGGACAGTTCGTTTACATGGCGCCCCTTGCCTCGGAGCCATTCGCTATCGATGCCCGAGAGCTCCGGATCCTCTCCCCCGTCGGATGCCTCGCTGACGGTCACCCCGAGGCGGCGGGCGCGCGAGATCTTGTTCCGCACCTTCATGAAGCGGGTCCCCTTGAGAGTGAATTGCCGAAGGTCGATCGAATAGGAGCAGCCGAACTGGTTGACGCTGAAGCCGCGCTCGGCATAGGCGTCGACGTCGCAGCGCCGCAGTTGCACTGCCACTACCGAACAACCCTGGTCGCGGGCGAACCCCAGGAACGACTCCAGCGTCCGCTCTCGCTGCTCGGGCGGACAGAACGGTCCGCAGATCTGCACCATGGTCTTGCCGATTCGCCGGTAGGCGACCATCCCGGCCTCGCCCGGGGCAAGAAAGTGGTCGACCCCCTGATTCAGCGCAAGCGCCATGCTCGAATGGTCGCCGTGGCGCTGCAGGATCTCGATCGCGCTGCGGGCGACAAGATCCGGCACAGGCGGTGGGGAAGAGGCGGTAGGGGGCGTACTCATGGTCACGCTCCACAGAAGGCGTCGATCAGTTCGGTCACGTTCTCCCGCAACGCCTCTTCCGCGACAGGATCGAGCATCGCAGCAAGAGTGGGAATCCCAAGGTCAAACTCAGCGACAAACTGAATGGTCACGCTGCCGTTCGAAGAGGTGACTCGCCAGTCTCCGCTGAAGTCACTGAGGTCGCCCTCAAGTTGCCGGAAGCGTATGACCCGATTCTCGGGATCGATTTCATCCCGCTCGACCCATTTCATAACCCCCCTCCGGAATGTGACCTCCCACCTCGACAGCACGGTGCCATCGCCTACATCCTCCACCTCGATGCGTCGAACCGAACTTGCGATCGTCGGGTAGCTGCCGAAATCGCGCATGCGCTCGAAAACATTATAGGGATTAACTGCCTCAACACGCTTTTCTACCTCAACTTTAGGCATGCAACTTGTTCCTTCGCTGTTGCTCGTCTGATTGATCAAGCTCATGAAGGCTGTCACTGAGCGCCGAAAACAGTGTGCTCATATCGGCGTCACTCAGCACTGCCGGTGGGGTTAGGCGAATGGTGCTATTCGAGTTGAGGGAGTGATTCACGATAATCCCGCGTTCGAGCAGCGCCAGGGCCAGATCGGCAGCCAGATGAGGGTGGCTCATCTCGATCCCAATCAGCAGCCCACGCCCCCGGACCTCGACGACCGGCTCCGGCCGCATCTCCGAAGTGATCTCGTCGATCTCGGCCAGTAGCTCTGCCCCGAGGCGACGGGAGCGGGGGACGATTTCCTCTGCCGCGATCGTCGTAATCGCCGCCCGCGCCGCCGCCATCGCGAGGGGCGACCCGCCGAAGGTGGAGCTGTGCAGGACCGGGTCCTGGTCGAAGGGGAGGTAGGCCTCGGTGGTGGCGACCATCGCCGCCACCGGAACAACCCCACCAGATAGGCCCTTGCCGACCAAGAGCATGTCGGGGACGACTCCCTCGCGGTCGACGCCGAACCACTCGCCGAGACGGCCAAGACCGGTTTGGATCTCATCGACGACCAGCAGCGCACCGAATTCCCGGCAGAGGCGGGCGACCTCGGTCAGATAACCCTCCGGTGGCACGACGACTCCGCCCTCTCCCTGGACCGGCTCGACCAGTACGCACGCCTCCGGCCCCTTCGCCAGCAAACGGGCCAGGTCCTCGGTGTCCCCGTAGGCCGCCGTCTCCGCCGGCAGCAGCGGCTCGAATGGGGCTTGGTAGAGAGGGTTGGGGGTGGCGGAGAGCGCTCCCAGGGTCTTCCCGTGGTAGCCGCCGCAGGCCGCGATGATGCGTTTCTTCCCGTTGGCTCGCGCCAGCTTCAGGGCGGCCTCCACCGCCTCGGCGCCGGAAGTGGCGAAGCGGACGTGTTCGAGCCCCGGCGGGGTGACCTCCGCCAGCGCCTTGGCAGTGAACGCAACCTCCGGCTCCAGCAGGTAGGAGGTCGCCAAGGGGTGTCGGCGCAGTTGTCCGATCACCGCCGAGACCACGGTGGGGTGGCAGTGGCCGAGGATGAAGACGCCGTAGCCGCCGCAGTCGAGCAGCTCTTCGCCATCGGGGGTCACTACGCGGCTCCCACACGACTGCACCTCCATCGGGCTCCCCATGATCTGCGCCAGGCTGGCCAGCCCGCGGCTGACATGGCGCCGATAGAGGTCGATGACCTCCTCGCGGCCGGTCACGAGCCGGCCTCGGCGCCTGAGGGGCGGAAGTCCTTCGGGAGGCACTTGACTTCGATCGTCCGACGCAGGGCCTCCGCAAGGTCCTGCGTCGCAGCCGCCCCCGGAAGGAAGCCCATCTCCCCGAAGGAGGAGGGAAAGGGAAGGGCGGTCGAGAACAGGGTGGTGAGGACCAGAAAGTTCCACATCCGTTGCTGGAGCTCCTCCGGCAGCGTTTCGAGAAAGGCCGGCACGATCAGTCGATCGAGCACCTCCTGCCCGAAGTAGCGGGGCGGGGAGACTTCGACCCCGCAATCGGCGAGCACCTGCCCGGCGACGATCGCCATCTGCTCGACCGTCACCGCCGCTGGCCCGGCGGTCAGCCAAACCGGCTGGGACGGCAGCTCCCCGACGGGGAGCAGCGCCAGCCGGGCGAGACCCTCTGCGACCAGGTCCTGTGGGATGAAATCGATCGAGCTGGCTTCCCCCATCGGGATAAACGGCAACGTCCCCTTGCAGTAGGCCCGCAGCATCATGTGGAGGCCCTGCGCTCGGGCGATCTGCGCGGTCTTGGAATCGCCTATCACCACCGAAGGGCGAGCGATCGCGTGGGGGATCCCGCTGGCGGCGACGAGTTGCTCGCTGAGCAACTTCGACTCGAGATAGGCGTTTCTGCCCGCGGCTGCGGGGCTGTCGAGGCCGCTGGCGAGGGTAACGTCGATGCGGTCGACGAAGGCCGTCGAGACGTAGATGATGGAGGCCTCGGCGGCAGTGGCCAACTCAAGCGCAGACTTGGTCCCTTCGACGTTGAGCCGTTTAATCTCGTCGGGCTCGGCGGAAAAGTCGGTGGAGGCGGCGGCATGGACAACCACTTCCGTCCGCTGCGCTAGTTCGGCGTAGGACATTTGCGCCAGACCCAATCGGGGCTTCGTCACGTCACCCTGGATCTCCTCGTGCCTCGCCCGCTCGGTGATCGGCTGGCGATGGGTGAGGCAGGTCAGCGGCGTTCCCTCGAGGCGCTCGGTCAGGGCAACGCCGAGGACACCGCTGGCGCCGGTGAGGAAGATCTGCGGTGTGTCGTGCATCGGCCTAGGCGATCTGGAGCTCGCCCTCGGACACCGCGTCGAGGATCGCGTCGGCCATCCGCTCGCGCGAGGGCGGGTGGAAGGCCAAGGCCCGCGTTGCGGAGGCGAGGCAGTTGACGGTGGGGTCGCTGATGAACGCCATCCCGCCGGCCAGCTCGACCGCCAGCGAGACAGTGCGGTCGATCACGCCCTGCGTGGCGTAGCGGCACGCGAGCGCACGGGTGAGCAGAGCTTCCGCCGGCTCCTCCTCGCTGATTCGCGCGGCGACTCCCTCCAGCCCGGCCATCGCGGCCTCGAGCTCGGTGGCGAGCATCGCCCGTGCACTGGCGGCTCCGCGCCCTCCCGCCAGCGCCCGCTCGACGACGCCGCTGGCCATGCCGACGTAGGACGCCGTCATCAGCAGCTCGAACCAGAGGAACGAGGCGGCCTGCATGTGATCGAGCGCGGCTTCCCCGACCTGGCCGCTGGTGACGACCAGTGCCGGGTCGACCACCACTTCGCTGAGCACCACCGCGTGACTCTGGGCACCGCCCAACACCTGCGTCGCCCAGAACGGCTCCACCTCGATGCCGGACGAGTCGGCGGCGATGATCGCGACCCCAAAATCGTCGGGCCCGTCCTCCCTCGCTATCGCCATCGAGGCGGTGAGGAGATTCATTGAGCGCGAGAGACTGCAGGGTTTCTTGACGCCGCTGACGAGGAGCTTTCCGTCTTCGCCGGCAACGGCACGCATGCTCGGAACGAAGACGTGCTGCCCCGCCACCCCCTCGGCAAAAGCGGAAGCGACCAGCTGCCGCTGCTCGGCGATCCCCTGCAGCAGCATCCACTCCAGCCCGCCCCCTTTTCTGCGCAACTCGACGAGACTGGCTACCGAGAAGTGGTGCATGGTCGTGGCGACAGCAAGAGAAGGACTGCGAGAACCGATCGCTCGCTGGACCAGCAGTGCGTCAACAGGGGGCGCTCCCAAACCGCGGTCCTCGCAGGGGACTATCAGGCCCGGACCACCTACGTTCCTGAAGATCTCGATCCCGGGGCTGTCCTCCCCCTCCAACTCGGCGAGGGGTATCTGCTCTAGCTCCCTATCAAGGCCAGGCAAGTACTTCTCCAGTGCGGCCCTCTCTTGACCCAGGTACGCCAATTCCTCCCCCTTCCTCTAGTTCCAGTGATCTGAATGCGCGGGAAAGCTATAGCACTTGGGATTTCTTGTTTTAAAAACTAGTTTGTTCTTTGTTAAGACCTCACGGAGTCGTTAAAATGCTCTAAGTGCTCGGGACCTCGCGCCCCCATTTCAAGAGGTCAGCAGTTCGAGTCGCGCCGGCAATTCGCAGAGCGACCACTCACTGGAAGGCAATCGGCGAGTAGGTCGAAGTACCGCTGGCGCATCCACACTTCGCGATCACCGATCACATACAGCCGGCGCTTGGCGCGGCTGACCGCGACGTTCAGCAGATTGGGCCTACTAGCCGCCCAGGCCCGCGCCCCCTCGCGAGATGGGTCTGAGCCGAGCACGAGAATCACGATGTCGGCCTCCTTGCCCTGCGCGGTGTGGATCGTTCCCGCCCTCAGACCCAAATGCGAGCGGGCGCGTTCACTGAGTTGCGTGGCGACGTCCCGGAAGGGCGCTATCGCCATCACCTGGGAGAGGCTGAACCCGATCTTTCCGAGGTGGGCGAGGATCCGGTCTACCTCCCCTCCCTCGGCCGGGATCCAGTGGCCGCGCGATGTATCGGAGCGGACATCGATCCACTTGCTCTTCGGAAGCGTCGGGTAGCGCTCCGCGAACGCCTCGGCCAGCGCGGGATCGGTGGCGTCGACCATCAGACCGTCGTAGGCGATCTCGTTTGAGATCTCGAACATCGGACGGTCGCAGCGGCGATGGACGCTCAGCGGAGCGCCGACCCACACCTTCCCTTCGGGTCCTGGCAGGCTCGTGCCCAGCCGGTTCAGGCGGTCGGCAAGGCCCTGAACCGATCCGCGCCCCGTCAGCCACTCCTCCCCCACTCCGTAGTGCTCGCGGATCGCCTGCTCAGCCCGGAATGGAATCGAGGTGATCGGTTCCAGCTGCAGCGGGTCGCCGACGATGACCGCGCGCCGGCAGCGCCAGAGCGCCCCGACCACGTTCTGCGGGGTGGCCTGGCCAGCCTCGTCGACCAAGAGCCAGCCAAGCGCCTCGGGACCGAGGGGACCCAGGAGGCGCGAGACCGAGGCAAAGGTCGTCGAGATCACCGGAACCAGCAGGAAGAGGGCCTGCCAGGCGGCGAGCGCCGCGTCGGCCGACAGGTCCGAAGGGGCGTTTCCGGAGAGGAGCTCCATCGCCCCGTCGAGGCTCTCGCGCATTGGCCGGGCGGCGTGGACGAGGAACGCCTTGTGCAAAGCGAGCGCAGCTAGGAATAGCTCGCTGCGCGCCTCGTTCCATTCGTTGTCGCTCCACGGCGCCCGCAGCTCGCGTGCCCGGCGGTCCTCGAGCCACTCATCGTCTGGCAGCGAGGCACCCAACCGTTCGCGGTAGCGCGCCAAGGCCTCCTGGCACTCACCGTGTTCGCGTTCGGCGGCGACAACCGCGGCCTTCGCTTCGGCGAGGTCTCGCACCTCGTCTTCCAGCGGCCGCAACTCCTCGCGACCCTCCGCCAGCCTCGCGTCGAGCTTCGAGACCTCGGCGGCAAGCCGACGATCGTGCTCGCGCCACTCGGCGCGCGCCCGCAGCCTGAATACCGAGGGTCGAAGTCGGCGCAACTCCTGGCGCTCGCCGACCCGGCGCTCGCGCTCCTCCTCATTGGTCTGCAACGAGAGCGTGATCTGCTCGTGGCGCGGGCGCGAGGACTCGACGCGCTCGGCAGCCTTCCGCTCGACCTGGAGTGCGAATTCAAGATCTGACTCCACCTCCCTCAGGCGGTCGAGCTGCCTGTACACGTGCTGGCGCCTATCGCGAATCGAAGCTGCCCGCTCGCGAGCCCGCCCGAAGGCCGCAACGGCATCGGCCCAGGAAGGCCCCTCGGGATCGACCTCCCATCCCTTGAGGAGATCACGGAGACCGGTGGGCGGGGGCGGGCGATCCCCAGGCTCATTGTGTTCGGTCCAAAAGACGGCGTTGACGAAGTCCTTCCGGTTTTTGCTGTTGCCCAGTCGCGCCGCGACCAGAGCCCAGGCCTCCGGCTCGGGTAATCCTCGCCGGGCGCTCTTCCTGTCTCCTGTCCTCATCGCCCTGTCGGCGAGTGTCGGGAAGTAGTCGATCTCCTGGGCGCGCTCACCCCAGACGGTGTCGATCGCGTTATCGGAGGGCATCTCGAGGGTGACGTTCTCGACCGCGCCGTTGTTGCTCGAGGCCACGACGAGCTCGAATCCCGTGAGCTCGGGGCGCAGGCGGTGGACGGTGCGCTGATAGTGCGTGGTCTTCCAGCGCTTGGGCTCCTCGAGAAAAGCGTCTGCGGGATCGCGCAGCATCTCCAGTCGTTCTGCTCGTTCGGTCACCAGCCCGGCGACCAGATCCCGGAGCATCGTCGTCTTCCCGGTTCCCGGCGGACCATTGACGGCAAAGAGGCCGCCGCCCCGATCCTTTGACGCCACCGCCTCGTTGACGGCAAGCTGCTGGCCGAGGGCAAGCGGGTGATCCGGGCTCGCGGGCCAGCGGCCAAGCGGAACATGCTCGGGAGCAGTCGCGAGCCGGACCTCGGTCAACTCGGTCCGCACATCAACCCGGGCGTCGGTCTCGATCTCAGCGTTGGGCCTCAGGTACTCCCCCAGCGCCGGTCCTACCTCTCCCCGATCTTCGGCGCTTGCCACACGAGCGAGGTCGTCGGCGATGAAGCTGTTCAGGAAGTCGTGCTCGACCGTCTCGGCGTTCCGTGCTGCGACGATTTCGCTGCGAACACGCACGCCCTCGGCCCCAAGCGCTTTAGCCACCCCGAGCTCCTTGGCGGCGGCGGCGAGACACTCCGCGAGAGAAGACTGCCGGAGCACGGTGGGATGCTTCTTCCCGTCTTCCCAGCCGAGGTAGATCTCTTCGAGGCGCAGGGCGAATTGGCCTTCGATGTCGGCGAACCCCTCGAGCCAGTCGGCGGCCGTCGGACCGGGGTCGAGCGCGCGCCCCGTTGCCCAAGCGCACGCCGACAGTACAACCGAGCTCTCCAACATGATGCCCCCTTCGGAGACCGCGAAGGCGAGCAATGCGCTGGATCCGGAAGGCCTCTCCTCGAAGCTGTCGGAGTCAGCGGGAAAGACACCCTTCAGCACCTCGAAGACGTTCTCCCGCGGAAAGAGTCCGAGGTAGACGGTGTGGCGCCAAGTTTGCCCGTCCTTCAGCTGCTGTCGACGAAGCGGGTGGCCTTTCTCCCATGGCAGCGGTTGATCGGGTTCGATGTCGAACACATTCTGGGACGGCCGAGCCGCCGGTATCGCCGGCGGGCTGAACATCTCGACGGCTCGCCAAAACTTGATCACCTTCCCCCGCACGGCCCCGACGATATCCGGCGCAAAGACTGCGGACCTTTTTGCGGACCTCCAGATCGCTAACCTGCGTAGCTTCAGAGCACTTCAGGTCACCTGAGAGCACTGAATGGAACTGAAATCTCCCCCAATCCCAAGGTTGAGGGCCTTGTGGGTGGAAACACCCGTGATGGTTCGACTCCATTCAGCCGCATAGGAAAACCCCCGGTAGCAGGGGGTTTTTCTGTTGTCAGACCCGATTTGCACAGCACACCTCGACCCGTGGTGTGCCAGTCGGTGCACCAGTCAGACAGCGCTCGCGCAACGCCAGCGGCGGCGTTCGGTTGTCTGATCCTTCATCTATCCATAGCTTCCACCAGCCATGGAGTTGCACGACGAAAGCGCTGTGATCGTCTACACCGACGGCTCGCAATTCTCTAGCCTCGGGTCCTCACCACCAAGCTGTCGGAATCGCCTATGCAGAGCCAGTCTTCAACTTGAGCGCCGGGCACATCTACTACGTGCGCTTCAACGAGGACACGAAGAACCTCAGGATCGAGGAGGCGTATTTCGAGTTCATCCCCGGTGCCAAGCAGGAGGACGACGAGGAATAGGCGATGCCTAGCGCCGCGCCGAAACCGGATCAGTAGCGCTGCTGATCTGCCAACGCACCCCTGGCCCGAACTCCAGGAGAACTCCGCCCGGGGTGATTAGTTCCCAGTTCGGCGGATCGTCCCTGGCCTCCTGAACGGCGGGCTTTACGTCGAGCAGCGAACCGCCCGAGAGGCGGCAGCGCAACTCGCCGGTCTCCTCATCAATCTCTGCATCCTCGATCGCTTTGCCGACCAGCTCGGCCGGATCGGTCGGGGTCCACTCGGCGTCCTGCGTGGCCAAGCGCCATATCTCTCCATCCGAATCGCGAAGCTCAACGTGAAGCACGTCGGGGTAGGCCGTGCGGGCATCGACGATCGGCCCGCGCATCGAGCGCAGGACGTTTGCGGGCGACGAATCTAGGGCTACGACAATTGTCATCAGCGGTGTCTCCAGTGTCGCAGCCAGGCCACCACTCTCCATAGGTCATATGGGCCTGCACGCGACATTTTCCGAAGTTAGCAGCCGCCTTCACGCGCGGTCCATCAACGGGAATCGCGCTAGGCGTCCATCTCCCGCTCCATCTCCTCGGCCAGCGCCGAGTGGCGATACGGACCCTCTTCGCGCAGGGCGGCGATCGCTTTCTGCCGCGTCTCCTCGTCTTTGTTCTGGCCCAGCTTGCGCTTCATCTCGAAGCGGTCGATTGGGATGCGGAGGCCGACGGTGCCCTTGGCGATCGGGGTCGCTTCTCCGCGGTCGAGGTGGAACGGCTCCTCCAGGTGGCGCTCGAAGTGGTGGACGAGCTGGGTCAGCACCTCGAGGTTCTCGTCCTCGCCGAGCTTCTGGGGCGTGCCGTGGAGGTGGGCCACGGTGAAGTTCCAGGTCGGGACCAGGCGCTCGCTCTCCGAGTACCAGCTCGGCGAGATGTAGCCGTGATGGCCTTGAACGATGACGAGGATCTCGCCGCGGTCGATCTCGAGGACCTCGTCGTCGGGCCGCCCCAGGTGCGTGAGCAGGGTGAGGTCCTCCGCCTCCTCGTCGAGCATCACCGGATAGTGGGAAGCGACGAGGCCGGTGCTCGCCGTCGTCACCAGGGTCGCCCACGGGTGCTCGCGCACCAGCTCCCGCACCAGATCCGGATCCTCGCAGGCGAACAGCGGGTTAGGACGCATGGGCCATCTTCCCAAGCCCGCTGGGAGGCCGCACGCCTTCGCGCGGCCTCCCGCTGGATCTCAACGCGGAAAGACGCTGTTGGCGACCGCCGGATCGCCGAGCGAATCGAAGGCTACGAGCTTGCCGTCCCCGTTGTAGGTGAGGACGTCGGCGTCCTCGTCGCTTTGGCCATCGAGCGTGACCGTGGTCAAAACCACGACTTTGTCGCCGTCGGCGATGAAGTCGTGCGGGTCGGTCTTCAGCCCTTTCTCGGCGAGTTTGGCCCAGAGACCGGCGATCTCTTCCTTCCCGTGGCAGGTGCCGCTGAGGGAATTGTCGCCGCGGGTCTTCCAGACCACGCCATCGTCCATGTTCTCCATCGCGGCGGCGGCGTCGCCGTTGGCGAAGGCACGGTAGGCGGCTTCGGCCGTCTCCTTGTTTGCCTGTGCGCTCATGCTTTGACCTCCTGTTTGGCTTGCACCGACGCTAGTCCGCCGACGCGCCTCAACGCAAAGGCCCGCCCGGCCCAAACAGCCGGGTTCATTTGTTCATGTGGTCCCACTCCCCCACTCCTCCGAGCATCACTCGACC
Source organism: Solirubrobacterales bacterium (assembly GCA_036260485.1). Taxonomy (GTDB): domain Bacteria; phylum Actinomycetota; class Thermoleophilia; order Solirubrobacterales; family 70-9; genus VAYN01. The sequence goes on from DATAMR010000066.1 coordinate 31,838, forward strand.
GCGGAGCCGAGGGCCTTGTCGATGAAGGGGCCGAGCAGCTCGGCCACGGCCTGGGCCGCTTCCTCGGCCGAGTCGCCGGGGGTCGTCACGTAGCTGATCGCCAGCCGCACCAGGCTCTCGGCGAGCCTCTGGACGTCCGCCTCTGGCGCCTCGGGCCACCCTTCTTCGATCACGCTGACCAGTCGCGCCGTCGCCCACTGCACGACCGGCAGGCCCTGGGTGGTGACGAAGGGCAGCATGCCGCCGGTTCCGTCGTCGCTGAGGAGGATGCGGATCAGCGGGTCCTCGCCGGCGGTCCGCAGGAAGTGCTCGAGCGCCGCGAGCACCGCGGCCCGCGGGTCGTCGGCGTGGGCGAGGACCGCTTTTTCGACGGCGTCCATGAAGCGTTCGCCCTCGTGGATGACGAAGGCGAAACCGAACTCGTTGCGGTTGCCGAACTCGTTGTAGAGGGTCTGGCGGCTGACGCCGGCGCCGGTGGCGATGTCGGCCATCGTGATCTCCGACCACGGCTGGCGCCCGAGCTGGTCGCGGGCAGCGTCGAAGACCGTCTGCCTCAATAGCTCCCGTGCGGCCTCCTGATAGGGGGTCCTCCCGGTGGACACGGCCCCTATCGTCGCAGCGCCGGCGGTCAGGCGTCGCTCAGGCGTCGGCGGTGACCGGTTCGAAGTCGACCTTGTCGCGGACGCCGCAGTCAGGGCAGGGCCAGTCGTCGGGGACCTCGCTGAACGGCGTTCCCGCCGGGAATCCCTCCCGCGGATGACCGGCCTCCTCGTCGAAGACGTAGCCGCAGCTGGGACAGCGCCAGGCGCTCATACCGCCGGCCGCCCGTAGCGCTCCAGCACCCGGCCGAGCTTGCGCGGCTGGATGTTGGCCTTGGTCACGTCGCCTTCGTAGTGGTCGAGCAGGCGCGGGTCCATCACCCGGCGCCAGAGCGGCGGGAACCAGGCGAGGACGATCATCCCCGCGTAGCCAGTCGGCAGCTGCGGCGCCTCGTCGACGTGGCGCAGCGCCTGGTAGCGGCGGGTCGGGTTGGCGTGGTGGTCGGAGTGGCGCTGCAGGTGGTAGAGGAGGACGTTGGAGGCGACGTTGTTGCTGTTCCAGCTGTGCGCCGGGAGGCAGCGCTCGTAGCGGCCGTCCTCTCGCTTCTGCCGCCGCAGCCCGTAGTGCTCGAGGTAGTTGACGACCTCCAGCAGCGAGAACCCGATCACCGCCTGGACCAGCAGGTAGGGCAGGACGACCGGGCCGAAGACGATCGCCAGGCCGGCGAAGAGGACGATGGTCATCGCCCAGGCGCTGAGCACGTCGTTGTGGATGCTCCAGTGCGACTTGCCGAGCCGGTCGAGGCGGGCGGTCTCGATCCCCCAGGCCGAGCGCAGGCTGCCGGCGACGGTGCGCGGCAGGAAGGCCCAAAAGCTCTCTCCCAGCCGCGAGCTGGCCGGGTCCTCGGGGGTCGCGACTTTGACGTGGTGGCCGCGGTTGTGCTCGATGAAGAAGTGGCCGTATCCGGTCTGGGCGAGGGCGATGCGGCTGAGCCACTTCTCCGAGCTGGCCCGCTTGTGGCCGAGCTCGTGGGCGGTGTTGATCGCGATCCCGCCGACCACCGCCATCGTCAGCGCCAGGCCAATGTTTTCCACGAGGGTGAGGTCGCCGCTCGACCACACCCAGCAGGCGAAGACGAGGCCCGCGTACTGGATCGGGATGAAGACGTAGGTGCACCAGCGGTAGTAGCGGTCCTGCTCGAGGAACTTGAGGACGCTGTCGGGCGGGTTGGTCCGGTCGAGCCCGATCGCCATGTCGAGCAGCGGGAAGAGGCCGAAGACGAGGACGGGACCGAGGAACCACATCCCTCCGAAGCCAGTGACGGAGACCCAGAACCAGGCGAGGAACGGCGAGAGCGGGACGATGATCCCCAGCAGCCACGCATAGCGCTTGCCATCCGTCCAAGCCGCCGGATTGACGTCCACGTGCTCGTGATGGTGGTGATGATGCGCCTGCTCCGCGTGTGCCTCCATGCCCCCTCCTTGTCAATCGCCCAAAGTTCGTCACCTATCTTTACACAAACAGCAGATGTGTCAAGCAGCCATACAGCGCAGCCAACTTTGTCGCGCGACAAACTGCGCCCGCATGGGCGGAGGGAGGACCCCGGAGGAACCTCCCAAATCGTGACGGAGGGGTCCTCCCTCCGCCCCTAGAGAGACCGCTTAGATCTTCAGCAGGAGGAAGGTGTTCAGCACGAAGATCACAGCGAAGAACACAGTCGCGCGATCCAGATTCTGCTCGACCATCGAGCCGCCGCCGATGCTGCTGCCGCCCCCGCCGATGCCGAAGGCACCGGAGAGCCCTGCGTCTTTCCCCGAGTGCAGAAGCACTAGGAAGATCAAGACGATGGCGACGATCACCTGGATGATGCTGAAGAACGTGAACATGAGGACGGAATTCTAGGCGATCTAGGCCCGATCGACCTTTTCCCGCTCATGGGGATGGGATCCATTGCCGTTCCCGTTGCCAGATCCGTTCTCGCTTCCGTCGAGAATCTCGAGCGCCTCGCGCCGTAGCTCGGCGTCGAGCAGGGCGAAGTCCTCGTCGGAGAGCTTGCCGGTCGCGTGATCGAGCTCGGCATCGCGGATCTCGCGGTACTTCGCTTCCTTGCGGGCGTCGGCTTCGGTGCGGACGAAGGCGCCGCGACGGCGGCCACGCGAGGGCCAGAGCGCGATCAGGGCCCCGGCGAGGGCGATCAGCCCGCCGATCCACATCCAGGTGACGAGCGGGTTGACGATCACCTTGAAGGTCGAAGGGGCCTTGGAGGTGAGGAAGGTGTTCGCCACCCGCACGGCCGCTAGGCCCTCAAGCTTCGTGATCTGCTCGAGGGCCTGAGCTTCCCGCGTCGGGCTGCCGACCGAGGCGCGCATCAGCGCCCCCAGCGCTTTGCACTGCGGCGGCGTCCCGGGCGCCCCCGACACACACGCCTGGAAGCCTTTGTCGGCCAGCCGCACCCCGCGCTGGACGCCGGCGATGTTCGGCGCCTCGGCGATCCAGAGGTCGTGACCGGGGCCCGGCCGCAGGCCCACCTCGCTGGTCGCCTCGCCGGCGAAGTAGGTGCCGATCGTCCCCGTTTCCTGGCCGGTCGGCCGGAAGAACTGGCGGCTCGGCCGCAGGGTGTCGACCACCTTGCCGTCTTCTTCGATCCGCAGGACGGAGCCGAAGCCGAGCTTCTCTTCGTCGACGGTGACGGTCGGCTTCACGTAGGTGATCGTGCGGCCATCGACGACCGTGCTCTCCCCCGGCCGCAGCTCGACGTCGCGGTTGGTCTGGAAGCTGGAGGAGGCGGCGACGCCGATCAGCAGGACGACGATGCCGACGTGGACGATGTAGCCGCCGTAGCGACGGCGGTTGCGGCTGACGAGTCCGACCAGGGCTTGCCCGCCCGGCTCGCCGCTGAGCCGCTTGCGGGCGGCGGCGCCGGTCCAGAACTCCTGCGCCAGGCCGGTGAGCGCGAAGGCGGCGAAGGCGAAGAGCGCCAGCGCCCAGAGCTGCTCGGCGGCGTCGGTGAAGAGGATCAGCCCCAGCGTCACCACCGCGGCGACGGCGAGCGGCGCCCGGAAGACCCGCTTCGCCGACTCCCAGCTGACCCGGCGCCAGGCGAGCAGCGGCCCGATCCCGGTGAAGAGCACCAGCCCGATCGCCAGCGGCGTCGTGTAGCGGTCGAACCAGGGCGCGGCCAGCGAGGCCTTCTCGCCGGTGAAGAGTTCGGAGATCAGGGGGAAGAAGGTGCCCCAGAAGATCACCAGGGTCATCCCGACCAGGAGCAGGTTGTTGACGAGGAAGACCGACTCGCGCGAGGCGAGCGAGTCGATCCGCTTCGGCGATCGCAGGTCGTCGAGGCGGCTGACGATCAGCGCCGTCGAGCCGATCAGGACCACCCCGATCAGGCCGAGGATGTAGGGGCCGACGGTGTTGTCGCCGAAGGCGTGGATCGACTGCAGGACGCCGGAGCGGACCAGAAAGGTGCCGAGCAGCGCCATCGAGAAGGTGCCGACGATCAGGGTCGCGTTCCAGACTTTCAGCATCCCCCGCTTCTCCTGGACCATGATCGAGTGCAGGAAGGCGGTGCCGAGAAGCCACGGCATCAGCGCCGCGTTCTCGACCGGGTCCCAGGCCCAGTACCCGCCCCAGCCGAGCTCCGTGTAGGACCAGCGGGCGCCGAGCAGGAGGCCGAAGCCGAGGAAGGTCCAGGCGATCAGCGAGAAGCGGCGGGTGGCGCGGATCCACTCAGCGTCGAGGCGGCGGGTGACGAGGGCGCCGATCGCGAAGGCAAACGGCACCGTGAAGGCGACGTAGCCCGAGTAGAGCATCGGCGGGTGGATCATCATGCTCGGGTGCTGCAGCAGCGGGTTGAGGCCGACGCCGTCGGTCGGGGTCTTGCCCATCAGCAGGGGCGCCTTCGCGAACGGATCGACGTCGGGCGCGAACAGCATCAGGCCGGTGAAGAAGGCGGCGACGCCCATCATCACTGCGGTCGCCCAGGGGACCAGCTCGCGCAGCTTGTTGCGCGTGGCATACAGCGCGGCGCTGGCGGCGATCGAGAGGACGAAGGCCCAGAGCAGCAGCGAGCCCTCCTGGCTCGACCACATCGCCGCCAGCTTGTAGCCGGCGGGCGTCTCGATCGAGGAGTGCTGCTGGACGATGTTGAAGGAGAAGTCGTTGCCGGCGAAGGCGATCTCGATGATCACCACGCAGGCGGTCAGCAGCCCGCAGAAGCCGTAGACGGTGCGGCGCGAGTAGGTGAGCAGGCGCTCGTCGCCGTTGCGGCCGGCGAGCGCCAGCGCACCGGCGCCGAGGGCGGCGAGAAAGGCAATGCCCAGCAGGGCGCTGCCGAGGCTAGCCATCAGATTTGGTCGTGAACTTCGACGGGCACTTCGTGATCAGGGTTTCCGGTTCGCCGACGAAGACGCCGCTCTTCTCGATCTCCCCCGTGAGGACGATCTCGCGGCCGCCGCGGAAGGGGTCGGGGACGGTCCCCCTATAGGTGACCGGCAGCGCCGGGCCGCCGCCGTCGCGGTCGACGACGCGGAAGGCGATGCCGTTGCCGTGGTGCCCGATCGAACCCTTGACCACCCGGCCGGTCATCTCGTAGGTCGTCCCGGGCGTTGCTGAGACCAACTGCGAGGGCTCTTTCGCCTCGGTCGCGGCCGAAAACGAGGTGTAGATCAGCGCCACCGAGAGCAGCACGGCAACGCTGAGCGCAACGACGAGCCGGATCTTCCGCTTTCGCTGAGGGTCCACAGGCAATCGGGATTATCGCAAGCCGCCGACCTGGGAGAATGGCGGCATGGCCGACGACCCCGTTTTGCTGATCACCGGAGCCAGCAGCGGCATCGGCGCCGCGACCGCCCGAGCTGCCGCTTCGAAGTATCGCCTGGTGCTGGCGGCGCGCCGCGAGCAGCAGCTACAGGACCTCGCCGAGGAGCTGGGCGGCGGCGGGCGGGCGATCGCCGTCCGCTGCGACGTCACCGAGTGGGACGAAGTGCAGGCGCTCGCCGCGACCGCGCTCGAGCGCTTCGGCCGGATCGACGCCGTCTTCGCCAACGCCGGCTTCGGCGCCACCCGCGGCTTCCTGGAGGAGTCCCCCGAGCACTGGCGCTCGATGGTGCTGACCAACGTCTACGGCGTGGCGCTGACGATTCGCGCCACCCTCCCCCATCTGCTCGAGCGCGGCGACGGCCACTTCCTCGTCACCAGCTCGATCGCCGGCCGGGTGGCGCTGCCCGGCTCGCTCTACTCGGCAACCAAGTGGGCCGCGACCGCGATCGGCGAGTCGCTGCGGGCCGAGCTGCGCCAGATGCACGACAACCAGGGGATCAAGGTCACCCTGATCGAGCCCGGGATGGTCGATACCCCGTTCTTCGACAACCGTCCCGGCGAGTGGGCGCTGAAGGACGAGGACATCGCCCGCACGGTGATGTTCGCCCTCGAACAGCCGGCCGGCGTCGACGTCAACGAGATCCTCGTCCGGCCGACGACCCAGCCGATCTAAGCGCTTCCGACTTTCGGCACACCGGGGTGTGCTCGAAATCGGTTACGCAGATAGCAACCTGCGGACCAGCCGCCAGTAGCCACGAAGCAGCAGACGTGCGGGGCGGGAGCGGGCCAGCGGCGAGATCAGGTCGGAGTCGAGGTCCGGGGTGAGCCAGGCGGCGAACTCGGCCGCGCTCACGGTGCGGCGGCGCTGGATCTCCCGCCGCTCGCGCAGCAGCCGCGGCAGCCAGCGGAGGAAGGCGAGGTTCGCGCGCAGCTTCTGCCGTCCCCAGCCGCCGGTGGCCGAGACGGCCAGGAGGGCGAGCTCGGTGGCGAGGAGCGCCGGGGCGAGCAGCGCCAGCAGCACGCCGGGATAGGTGCGGACGAGGAAGGCGAGCCGGTTGCGCTCGAGCCAGAACCACTTCTCGGCGTTGGCGCCGAACTCGTAGTCGTGGGCGACGACGGCCGTCGGCTCGATCCCGACCGCGTGCCCTTCGGCCCGCAGCCGGATCGAGAGGTCGACGTCCTCGTGGTAGAGGAAGAACTCGGCCGGGAAGCCGCCGACCTGGCGCCAGTTCGTCGCCGGGATCGCCAGGCAGGCGCCGGAGGCGACGGTCACCTCGCCCGAGGGCGGCGCCGGGTCCAGCGGCCGGCCGTGGCCACCCGCCCAGGTGATGCCGGTGAAGTGCAGCGGGTTGCCGGCCGAGTTGACGGAGCGGAGCTCACCGCCGGCGACCAGCGCCTGCCAGGCGCCCCACCCCCTCCCCTCCGTCCAGGGCCGGCGGATCGCCTCGCCCCAGCCGGGCCGCGGGGCGGCGTCGGGGTTGAGGATGACCAGCAGCTCGCCGCCCGCCGCCCCGGCGCCCGCGTCGATCCCGGCGGCGAAGCCGGCGTTGCCGCCCATCGGGACGATCCGCGCCTCGGGGGCGAGCTCCCGCACGAGCTCGGCGCTGCCGTCGCCCGGCTTGTTCTCGACGACGATCAGCTCGTCGCCCTCGCCGAACTCAGGCAGCAGCGCGGGAAGGGTCTTGCTGAGATCGCCGCGGTTCTCGTAGGCGACGATCAGGACTGAGAGCGTCGGGCGCACCGGCGCGGAGGCTATTCGGCCATCCGCGCCGGCGCTTGCGACGTGCGCTGAATGCGACTCCTACTTCTTCTTCTTGCCGCAGGAGACGACGTTCAGCTTGAACTTCTTGGCGTTCTTCTTCTTGCCGTTCTGGGCCTTCATGTTCACGATCGCTCGCTGCGGCTTGGCGCAGGTGTTCTGCGAGTTGACGAGCAAGCTCTTCTTGCCGCCCTTCATGTTGAGCGTGAACTTGCTCACCGGCACGTCGGGCACCTTGCGGAAGACCGTCTTCAGGCCTCCGGTGCTGCCGCTGCCGATCACGCCGCGCAGGTAGATCTCAACCTGGCCGCGCAGGTCGACGAGCAGGTCCGGCAATTTGTTGTTGGAGGACACGAGGTAGACCTTGCCCTTCAACTTTTCGCTCAGCAGCGGCGATTTCGCTTCGGCATTCCCGTAGACCGAGGCCGCCGGGCAGGTGTGGGAGGCCAGCTGCGGCCTCGTGCACACGGTGCCGATGTGGCTTTGGTCGAGGAACAGCGAGCGCGGCATCGTCACCGCGGTGCGGGCGATGTTGGCATCGCCCTTGCGGGCGGTCAGCGTCGCCTTCAGGCGCGGATTCTTGTTCCGCTTGGTCCCGCCGTAGAGCTGGATCTTCAGCTTCGGCTTGAAGGCGAGCTTGTTGCATTCGATCGCCTGGAACGGGTCGTTGACCGCGTAGGAGCTGAACGCGGCCGCGTTGGTCGGATCGGCACCGCCGCCGTTGATCGCCCCGGTCGTCGCCTGCGCGGCACAGCTCGTCGGGTTGAGCATGAACTGGCTGCGATCGACGTCGAGGTTGATCACGCGGATGTCCAGCTTCACCCCGCCGAACACGTCGGGAATGACGTCGGAGACCGCGTTGATCTGGGCGGTTTCCGGGTTGACGTTGAGCGCAACCCGGACGACCACGGTACCGAGGTCGAACGGACCCGCGACCGCCGGCGTGATCGTCACCAGCGAGAGCGCCGCGCCCTTGTAAGGACCGGCGAGGTAGGCGTTGCCGCCGAGCTGCAGCGGATTTGCCCCGGAGCCGGACTTGGTCGTGACCGCGCCGACGCGGCTGTCGCTCGAGCAGCTCGGACTGGCCTGCTCGGCTTTGCCGCTCTTCCCGGCAGCGGCCGCGATGGCCGCCTCCGAGCAGTAAGGGATCCCGGCGAGTTTGCCGGTCAGCCCCTTCGGCAGGGTGACGTTGACGACCTTCAGCTCCTGCTCGCCGTCGCGACGCGCGATGTTGACGTGGAGCGGCGAGTAGGCACCGGCTTTGCTGCTGTCGACTTTGGCTTTGTACAGCGGCGTGAACTTCCGCGCCGCCATCGTGGCCGGGCAGGCACCACCGGTCGGATCGTTGGTCAGGGTGACCGAGGAGTTGACAGGCTTCAGTTCACCCGGTCGTGCCCACGGTTCGAAGCGGCTGGTCCCGCTCGCCGAGCAGATCGGCGGGCTGGTCAGCACGTTTTTCGCCCCGTCGATGTGGACTTTGATCGATTCGAACGGAACCTGCGGCAGGCCTTCCGGCAGCTCGCCGGCGAACTGGCCCACCAGCTTGTCGTTGAGGACCGCCGTCAGGTCGCCGGTCGTCTTGTTCGCCACGATGCGGCCAACCAGGCGGGCGTTGATGTCCTCGTGCTCGCTCTTGGCTTCGAGCAGAATCCGGAACTGATCGCCCGATTCGGGATCGCGGCTGTTCTGAGTGCCGACGTAGACATCGCCGACCAGCGGCTCGGAAAGCGGCGGCGAAACGACTTCGACGCTGCCGATGTCGGAGGCGGCCGGGCATTTGTTGTCGAAGACCCGCTGGCCCTTCTTGAACTGATCGTCCGTGCAGGCCACCAGACCCTGGGCCCCAGAGGGGTTGATCCCCATGCCCCGCGGTAGCACCACTTCCGCTTTGCGGACGTGCGACTGCGAGATTCCTTCTTTGCCTTCGTTCCTGACTTCTCCGCCTTCCTTGGCGGGATCGAACGGCAGCGTGGTCGTCACCGTCGCGTCAGCGGGAGAGTCGACCGCATCCGTTCCGGGGTCGATGCTGAGACCCGGGTCGAACGGAACGCCATCGCAACCCGACGGTGCCACCCCGGGCGGCAGCTTTCCCTCGAAGGCGGTCGAGCCTTCCGGGAAGGTCGGATTGGGTTCGCCGTATGACTCTCCCCGAAACCAGGTTGAGTAGAGGTGCGTCCACTCGTTCGGATCGAAACAGGTGGTCGGCGTCGTGATGTGGGTCCCATCGCCGGATTGACCAAACGCGATCAGACGGCTTTTCAGCGTCGAGAACGGGACGGAAGGCGCCGGTAGCGCAATCGTGAAGTACTCGTGGAAGTCGTTCTCCCAGGCGACGTCGCCTTTGAGTTCGATGACTTTGCTGAAGGCGATGACGAAACCGAGTCGGGCCGGTTCTCCTTCTTTCGGCTCCAAGTTGTAGACGGCGACGCGGGTACCTTTCGCGGGGTCCGGATTGACGACGAATCCTTTCGGGAGGAATTTGCCCGGTTCCAAAGGATTCGGCACTGCTTCTGCGGTGTTTATCGCGAGCCACACTTCCTCGCGGCCGACAATCGTGCTCGGGTCGCAGGCCGGGATACGGCGGGGCTGGCCTTCGATGATGACGACTTTTTCGAAGTCTTCCTGCGTGCACTGCGGGCTGCCCTGCGGGTTCTCGGTGAAACCCGGGGGCAGGTCGACCCGCTCCGTTTTCAAGGTCCGGTCTTCGAAGGGAAGTCCTTCTGCATCATCGTCTTCGATTATGGGTTCAACCACGCCAGGCACTTTCGTTTCGTGCCGGACGATGTACTGGTCGAAACCGAACGGAGGATGGCCTCCGGCTTGGGTGTAGAAGATTTCCGGAGTGGTGGGAGAGCAGAACGGTTTGCTCACGTCAGTCGGTTTGGTGGGAATCGGCGTTTCCGGCACTTCGCCCACCTGGTTTTCGTTGCAGGTCCCTGACTGCCAGCCGTCTGCCGCCGTCGGCGGTTCATGCTGCGGTTCGATTACATCCCCGGTATCCGCAGCCGCAAACGCCGGCAGCGCAAACAGAACCCCGAGACACAAAAGAAGCAGTGCGACCGAACGCTTCGCCATTCAATTTCCTCCTCGTTATTTCCCGTAACGAGGACGCCCCCTGTGACGCCCACGAACTTCTCTCCCGCTGAAGACATTACACATCGGCGCAGGCGGGTCAAGTGCGTCGCGCTGTTACTACCCAGGTAACCGTGTCACCAAACTGTGACGTGACACTTTTCGGTGACTAGGTTTCTCAGCCGTGCTTTTTAGAATGCTTTTTCTTCCCATTACAGGGAGTGCGCAGCTTCGGCTTGCTGTTCCGCTTGCGGCCGTTCTGGGCTTTGATCTTGATGATCGCCCGGACCGGCTTGGCGCAGAGGCTGCGGGAGTTCACCAGCAGGCCCTTTTTGCCGCCCGGCAGGGTGAGGACGAACTTGGTCACCGGCACGTCGGGGACGCGGCCGAAGGTGGTGCGGATGCCGCCTTTGAAGCTGTCGATGCGGCCGACCAGGTCGATGTCGACCTGCCCCGCGAGGTGGGCGACCATGTCCGGCAGGGTGTTGTTCGAGGAGCGCAGGTAGACCGGCCCTTCGAGCGGTTTGCCGAGCAGCGGGGTGAAGGCGCGGGCCTTGCCGTAGATCGATTTCTTCGGGCAGTTTTCGGCGGCGAACTGGACCCGGGTGCAGACTTTGGCGAGGCTCGCCTGGTCGAGGAAGAGAGCGTGCGGCAGCGCCACCGACGTCTTGCGGATGTTGGCGTCTTTGCCTCGCGCCTTCAGTACCGCGCGCAGTTTCGGGTGCTTGGCCCGCTGGGTCTTGCCGAACAGCCTGATCTTCAGCTTCGGGCGGAACTTCAGCGGCTTGCAGCCGGTGGCCTGGAACTCGTCGGCGACCTTGAAGGCCGAGTAGGTACCGGGGTCGAGCGGGTTGGCGCCACCACCGTTGATCGCACCGCTGGTCGCCCCTTTGCGGCAGTTGGTCCCGTTGAGGGTGAACTCGTCGCGGTTGACGTTGAGGAAGACCGAGCGGATGTCGAGCTTGGCGCCGCCGTAGACGTCGGGGATGGCGCTCGTCCTCGGGTGGATCTGCGCGGTTTCGGAGTCGAGGAAGAATGGCACCCGAACCACGACGTTGCCGAGGTCGAAGGGTCCGGCGAGGGCCGGGGTGACGACCACCATCGACAGCGGCGCGCCCTTGTAGCGCCCGGCGAGGTAGACGTCGCCGTCGATCTCGAGCGGTTTCGTGCCGGTGCCGGCTCGAACGGTGGTGACTCCGACCTTGCTCTCCTTCGGGCAGGTGGGGTTTTTCTTCTCCGCCGCGCCGGACCGGCTTTCGGTCTTCTCGATCTCCTCAGCAGAGCAGTAGGGAACGCCCTTCAGCTTCGCGGTCGCGCCTTCGGGAAGGACCAGGTCGAGGCCTTTCAGCTCCTGCTGGCCCTGGGGCCGGGTGATGTTGGCTGAGAAGGGCGTGAAGGTTTTGGCCACGTCGCTTTTCGGCCGGGCGTTGAACCCCGGAGCGAACGGCCGCTCCGCCATCGTCTTCGGACAGGCGCCGCCGCCGGGCAATTTGGCGAGAGTGAACCCGCCTTCCTTCGGACCCTGATCGGGGCTCCCCGACCAGGCGGTCATCGCGTGGGTGGCGGCGTTCGGGCCGCAGGTGGGCGGGCTGGTCAGGAGGCCCTTACCCGCGTCGAGGCTCACCTTTGCGGTGGTGAACGGGACCTGGGGACTGTCGGGGAAGATCGCCGTCAGCTGCCCCGTCTGCGGGTCGGCCCTGACGTTTCCGATCAGCCGGACGTCGACGCCGTAGCGGGTCGAGGCGGCGTCGAAGAAGACGCGGTAGACGTTGCCGGACTGCGGGTCGCGGCTCAGCTGCTGGCCGAGGTAGAGGCTGCCCGCCAGCGAGCCCGCCGGCAGCGGCGGCGTCTCGATCGACGCGGTGCCGATCTTCGACCCCGCCGGGCAGCCGATCGGGTTCCGCGTTCCCTTGCCGAACTGGTCGTTGGTGCACATCTGCAGGGCGGGAGCGGCGGCGGGGTTCAGCCCCATGCCCCGCGGCAGGGTCACGACCGCGTCCTCGACGTTCGAGTTGGCGATCGCCGTTCCCGACTCCACGAACGGCACCTTCACCTCGATCGCCGGTCCGCCGGGGGAGTCGACCTGGTCGGTGCCGGGGTTGACCGCCGTGGTCGGCTGGAACGGAACTTTGTCGCAGCCGGTCGGCTTGACGCCGGGTGGCAGCCCCGCCTTGAAGAAGGAGGAGCCGCTGGGGAAGTTCGGGTTGGGCTGCTCGACGGAGTCGGCTCGCAGCAGGGTCGAGTAGACGTCCCCGAACCCGGCCTGGGTGGGGTCGTAGCAGGTGCTGGGAAGGGTGAGGAAGGTGCCGTTGCCGGCGCGGCCCTGGAAGACCAGCCGGTTCTTCAGGATCTCGCCGACCGGCGATTTCGGCACCGCGATCGTGAAGCCCTCGTGGTAGTCGCCGGACCAGTCGACGTCCGCCTCGAGGAAGACTTCGCTGCTGAGAATGCGGAAGCCGAAGCGCGCCGGCTGTCCCTCTTTCGGCACCAGGTTGTAGACCGGCACTTTGGTCAGCCCGTCGAGAGCCGGCGCCGGCAGGCCTTCCAGCGCGGCGGTTACCGCGCTGGTGCCGACCTGCGAGCCGGGTGCGCTGACCGCGCACTGTTCGGCCTGAAAGCTGGCCAGCTCGCATCGCGGCGTCGCCTGGGGGTTGACGCTGAGCCCAACCGGAAGCTCGACCCGCAGGGTCTTGAGGGTGCCGACCGGGTTTTGGGTGCCCGGGATCGGCACGCCGGGGATGAGTTCGAACGGTTTGTTCTTGACGATGAACTGGGTCAAGCCGACGTCCGGGTGGCCCGCCGCCTGCGTGTAGAACTGGCTCTCCGTCTCCGGCGTGCATTCCGGCAGGTCGGTTTTGCAGGTCCCCGCCTGCCAACCGTCGGCAGCGGTGGGCGGGTTGTTCTGCGGGGCGATGATGTCGCCGGTGTCGGCCGCGGCGACGGCCGGCAGGCAGAGCACGGTCACGGCGGCCAGCACAGCGGCACGCCGCACGACTCCGATCGCGATCCCCCTCTGCATCGCGGACCGCATACCCGCCTCTGGTGGCCAGGTAAACAAAACCCACCTAGCCTTTCTTCTGCTTGCGCGCCTTGCGGCAGCCCGGCGTGCGCAGCGGCAGCTTCTTCACCTTCAGCTGCTTGCCGTTCTGGGCTTTGAAGTTGAGGAAGGAGCGATTGCGGCCGCGGCAGAGGTCGCGCGAGTTGACCAGCAATCCCTTCTTGCCGCTCTTCATGTTGATCGTGAACTTGCTCACCGGCACGTCGGGAACGGGATAGAAGACGGTCTTCAGCCGCTCCTTGGCCGAGCTGATCACGCCGCGCAAGCGCACGTTCACCTGCCCGTGGAGGTCGGCGAGCAGGTCCGGAAGTTCGTGGTCGGAGGCGACCAGGTAGACCGGCCCCCGCACTTCGTCGTCGAGCAGCGGCGTCTGCGCCCGGGCGTATCCATATATGGAGCGGGCGGGGCAGGCGGCGGCTGCGAGCTGGACCCGGGTGCAGATCGTGCCGATGTGACCCTGGTCGAGGAACTGCGAGTGCGGCAGCGTCAGCGCCGCGCGCTTGATGTTGGCGTCGCCGCCGCGGGCGACGAGAACCGCGCGGAAGGCCGGGTGGCCGTTGCGGCGCATCGATTTCCGCCCGCCGATCAGCTTCGTGAACAGTTTCGGCTTGAAGGCAAGCGCGTCGCAGCCGCTGGCCTGGAAGGGCGCGCTGACCGCGAAGCTGCTGAAGGCCGCCGGGTCGGCGGGGTCTCCCCCACCGCCCTTCAGGGCGCCGGTGGTGGCGAACGGTTCGCAGCTGGTCGGGTTGAGGGTGAAGTCCGGCCGGTCCATCTTCAGGTCGACCGAGCGGACGTCGAGCAGGGCGCCGCCGAAGACGTGCGGGATCGGGTCGGAGACGGCGTGGATCTGCGCCGTTTCGGGGTCGACGAACAGCGCCACCCGGACCACGACCGTGCCGAGGTCGAACGGCCCGGCCGTGGCGGGGGTGACCACTGCGAGGGAGAGAGGAGCCCCGTGGTAGGGGCCGGAGAGGAAGACCTTGCCGACGATCTTGAACGGACTCGGACCGCTGCCGGCGGCCACCGCGGCGGTGCCGACCTGGCTCGCGGCCGGGCAGCTCGAGCTCGCGCTCTCCTCGGCTCCGGAGCGGTTCGCGGCGGACACGAGAGCGGCCTCGGGGCAGTAGGGGATCCCGCGCAGCTTGCCGGTCATCCCCGGCGGCAGGACGACGTCGGCCCCTTTCAGCTCCTGCTGGCCGTCGCCGCGATCGATGTGGATCGAGATCGGGCTGAAGGCGCCCGCCTTCGGGCTCGCCGGGCCGGCGCCGAACGCCGGGCCGAAGGGCCGCTCGGCGAGCGTTTTCGCGCATTTGCCGCCGCCGGGCGCGCTCGTCATCGCGAAGCTGTCGCCGGGATGCGCAGGCGGGTTCCCGGCCCACGGGGTCATCGTCGCCCCCGCCTGGTTCGGCCCGCAGGTCGGCGGGCTGGTCAGCACCGCGCGGGCGCCACCGTTGAAAGTGAGGTCGAACGAGGTGAAGGGGACCTGCGGGGTTTCGGAGACGGTCGTCGTCAGCTGCCCCGTCTGGGGGTCGGCGCGGACGTTGCCGATCAGCCGTACCGCGATCCCGTAGCGGTCGGACTTTGCCTCGATGAAGATCCGGTACTCCTCGCCCGAGGTCGGGTCCCGGCTCAGCTGCCTGCCGACGTAGACGTTGCCTTCGAGGACTTCTTCGGGCTGGGGGTTGGTCTGGTCTTCGAGCGGCGGCGAGGCGATCTTCGCCCGGCCGACGATCGACTGCGGCGGGCAGGCAACCGGGTTGCGGGTGCCTTTGCCGAACTGGGCGTCGCTGCAGGTCTGCAGGCCGTTGGCGGCCGAAGGGTTGAGACCCATCCCGAGCGGCAGCGTCACCGTCGCCTGCTTGGTCTGGGAGCTGTCCTGTTCGTCTTTGCCGGCGAGGTAATCGGGGAGCAGGTGGGGGACGTCGACGCTGACCGTCGCGCCAGCCGGCGAGTCGGTCTGGGCCGTGCCGGGATCGACGTCGATCGTCGGGTCGTAGGGGATCGAGGTGCATTTCTTGGGTTCGGTCCCGGGCCCGCTGGTTTCGCTGACGGGCGGAATCGGCGACTCGAAGGCCGTGTAGCCCGCGGGGAAGTTCGGGTTGGCTTCGCTCACTCCCTCGGCCCTGAGGAAGGTCGAGTAGACGTGCCCTGAAGGCCCGCCGGGCTGCTGCCCCGGTAGCCAATCGGCTTTGTAGGCAGGGCCGAAACAGGTCGTCGGCGTGGTGAGGAAGGTGCCGTCGCCGGAGCGGCCGTCGAAGACCAGGCGGTTTTTCAGGATCAGCCCTTTTTCGCCGCCCAACAGCCCGAGGATTTCCCCCAGACCTTCCGGCAGCGCCGCCGGGACGTGGATCGTGAACCCCTCGTGGTAGTCGCCGGACCAGTCGACGTCGCCCTCGAGGTAGACAGGGTTTTTGGCGAGTTCGAGGCCGAAGCGGGCCGCCTCCCCCGGTTTCGGTTCGACGTTGTAGACGGGGACTTCAGTCAGCGGCGCGGTCGGCGGCGAGGAAGTCCCGAGCGGCGGCAGCGAGACCGTCACCTGGCTTTTCCCGACTTCGGAGCCGACCGGACAGCCGGAGGCGCCGGCTTCGAAGACGACCAGTTTGCAGCGGACCGTGGCGCCGGGGTTGACGCTGAGGCCGACCGGCAGATCGACCCGGACCGTTTTCAGTTCGTCGACCGGAGTTTCGAATTTCGTCCCCGGCACGGGTTCTTCGGTGGTGTGCTTGATGATGAACTGGGTGAAGCCCCAGTTGGGGTGGGCTCCCGCGGTGTCGAAGAACTGGGCCGGGGTCGCGATCGAGCAGAGTTTCGCCCCCGGTTCGGGCGGTTCGGCGTTGCAGGTCCCGGCCTGCCAGCCGGATTCGACCGAGGGGTGCGTCGGGTCGCTCGGGGCGATGATGTCGCCGGTGTCCGCGGCGGCAGTTGATCCGATCGCGCAAAAGATCAGAAGTAAAGAGACCAGAAGTGCTGGTGCGTACCTGCCGGCGAAAGTCAAAATTCTCCTCCCAAAGCTCCCAGAAAGTAGTTCTCGACGAAAAGACTACCCGAAATTGATGACATGAGTCAATAATTTTTGGTAATCTCGCGCTATGCCATCCCAAAACGGACATTCCCCCCCAAGTCACTCCGCAAACGGCCATTCCCCTGCAAATCAGGCGCAAAATGGCAACGGCAACGGTCGTTCCTCGGTGCCGGTGAACTGGGAGCGCCTGGCGCGGGCGACGGCCCACCCCCTGCGGGTCTCGATCCTCGAAATCCTCGGAATCGACGGCGGCAGGGTCCTCTCCCCCAGCGATCTAAGCCGCGAGCTGCAGATCCCCCTCAGCAACACCAACTACCACGTCACCGAGCTGGCGAAATCCGGCCTGATCGAACTGGTCCGCGAGCGCCAGGTCCGGGGCGCCACCGAGCACTTCTACCGCCTTCCCGGCCTCGTCGCCGAGACCGAGCCGAGCGGAGAGCCGGCAGCGCCGTCCTGGGCGATCGCCTAGCAGTCGCAGGCTGGGCAGGGCTGCAAAGCGGACGACGGGGGTCGAACCCGCGTCTTCACTCACTTATCGAACCGATAGTTGCCGTCCTTCTTAGCTTCTGTTCGCACACCTCCGTGAGGATCTTTCTTGCGTCTTCTGCAAGTCCCCTTGATAGAAATTCAGTAATGGCGGTCTTGGTCCCATTGACGCCTAAAGCCTTCGACAGATCGTCTACGATCGCCCCGCGACACCAATCCTGCGCCTAAGTCTTTATAGCCGCAAGATCCGTGGATTCGACAACCGTCAAATGCGAGTCCGTTCGAGGACAAGGTGCAAGAAACTCGGGGGACCAAGCAGGATCGCCTGACGGTCCAGCAACCTAGCCAGCCTTCAGGTAACCAATTCTTCCCGGCAAATCGCCGCCGCGCGGCTCTGCGCGAGTGGTGGCAATGAGCCGGTGAGCGCCTCGATTACTGCAGGCAAAGATGGTTCCACGTTGAGCGCCTCAGCTGCTGCGCTCACCTTTACGCCGCGGCAAATGCCTCGAGCCCATTCTTCGGTCACCCCTAAATCGCTTCCATCAATCTGCTCAACCTTGACTGACTCCCCGGGGTTCTTGCTTGTCATTGAATCACCCTTGCTCACTATTCCGAATGCAGAAATACTCATGACCAGCACCATAGCGATAGCCAGTCGTGATGACCCCTTGAATCTCACTCTCAAGATCCCATACGCAGGAGCGCATAGGTGAGTGTATCTAAGACGATAGGTTTCATGAACGACGGCCGTTCTTCGCCGATGGCCTCCGCGGGGCATCCATGGCACCCTTGCGGTAACGCGCACGATACCAGTTGCAACACCTCCACAGTGACTCGGAAACGACACACTCCCGGAGGCCGAATGCGTGCAAATCCTACTGCAGCCACTTACCGTAGAGGATGGACTGCCAGGAATCCCGACCCTGGCATACGGCACAGGAGGATTCACGTAGCCGCCAGTAATCTGCACGGAGAGCGCGATATCTCGGGCGTTGCGAGTGCATACAGAGGTTGCGGTCGCCGAAAACCCACCGATAATTTGGTGACCCTCGATCACTGCACTCATTGCGAGTTTGGGCTTCAGGGAAACACTGCAAGCCGCAGTTCCTTCCAAATTAAAGCCGTTGATTGGATCGGCATTTGCGTAGTCATATGCACTTGCAGATCCACCCGCAATGGGATCCAATGAAAGGAAACGTCCAACCCCAAGAACATAGAGTCGAGCTCCCATTTGAATCACGCCGGATGGTAGTTCAGATCGACGCTGCTTCCCGCTCCCCCCTCTCGATTGGAATGGACGCTTCAAAGGACCTCTTGCAGACGGTCGGTACCCAACAGGAACGGCGACGAATTGGAGATACTAAAAATTTGCCTTAAATCCAACTAAGTGGTTTGCGGACACATTGTCCATCTAGAAAGACCTCTCGGACGGCTCTAGGGTGCCGTTTAAAGCAGCTCAATGGACACGGTGCCCTAGAGCCTCGTACCTGACAACTTCAGGTCAAGTCTCTTCCTTTCGTCACCTCCGGGGGTTACGTTGGCCGTTTCATACCGTCAGCAGCCACCGCCTACGCTGGCCTACTCCGCTACCTACACAGGAGACTCGTAGCCGGGTAGCGAGGTGGTCATGCAGAACGATTTTGCTCCTTCGGCCTGGACCGCGCCCCCGCCTGCAATTCAACCTCGCCGATTCGCCCATAGGCGATCCGCAGCGCGTCATTGCCTTCCCGTCAGCCCTGCTCGTCTACCTCGAGCTTCATCGTGACTAGGGTCCGGTCGGTTCGCTGGTCGAAGGTGCCTGCCCCTGACTTCCTTCATCGCGTTGAAAGCGGACGACGGGGGTCGAACCCGCGACCTCGAGCTTGGGAAGCTCGCGCTCTACCAACTGAGCTACGTCCGCGTGGGTGATGCCTGATGGGAGAGCTTAGTAGGGCGCGATTCGGTGCGACCTCTCATCTGGTACCCGCAAGCGGGTACACTCGCCTCATGGCAACGCAGCGCAAACAACGCAATGACCGGGTGCAGGTACCCCGCGACCCGGCCCTGGACCGGGCGATAAAGCGTGGCCGCGCCGCAATGGGGCCCTCGATGCCGACTTCGAAGGTCGTGCGGGAGTTGGCTCTGCGCGGCGCCGAGGCCTTCGAAGGCGACGAGGCCGCCGAGAGGAAAGCTGTGGACTTCGCGCTCAGCGTCGCCAACGGAACTTCCGGTCTCGATCTCGAGCGCTTGCGGAGCGTTCGCGAGCGCGCCTGGGGCCGGTGAACTGGCCCGAAGGCCCCTGGGTCGCCGACACCTCTGCCTGGGCGCGCGCCGGTGCCGAGGAGGTCGCGCCGCGCTGGCGCGAAATGGTGAAGGCCGGTGAGCTGGTCACCTGTGCGCCGGTGACGATGGAGATGATCTTCGACGCGCCCGACCGCGACGCTGTCGAGCGCGTTGCGGTGGCAATGGCTGGTTTTCGCCAAGCGCCGCTCAGCCGCTCGGTCACCGACGCTGCGACCTGGGCGATCCGCGAGCTGGCCCAGCGCGGCGCCCCCGGCGCCCACCGGGTCAGGGTCCCCGACGCCCTCATCGCCGCCGCTGCGGCAGAGCGGGGATTCGGGGTGCTGCACTACGACCGCCACTTCGACACGCTGGCGACCGTGCTCGCCTTCACCAGCCAATGGGTCGCGCCGGCCGGCTCGATCGACTGATCTCCGCCAGCCGGCCGCGGGATCTAGTCTTCTGCGTCCGTGAGCTTTCGCTCTGTCATCGCAGTGCTTGGCGTGCTGGCCGTCCTCGGCCTGCTCGTCGTCGGGCTGGCCAGCAAAGGCTCTTCCGGGGTCGGGCCGGGGGACCCGGTGCCCAAGGCGCCACTGGAGCGGCTTGAAGGGAGTGGCTCGCAATCGCTTGCCGACTACCGCGGTCGCTGGGTGCTGGTCAACATCTGGGCCTCCTGGTGCATCCCCTGCCGCGCCGAGGCGCCGGACCTCGAGGCCTTCCAGCAGCGCTACGGCGGGCCGAAGTTCACGGTCCTCGGGATCGACAGCCGCGACCTGACGGGCGACGGTCGCGAGTTCGTCGACGAGTACGCGCTCTCCTATCCCCAGCTGCGCGACGGCAACGGCGACGCCGCGCACGAATACGGCACCACCGGCGTGCCGGAGAACTACCTCGTCGACCCGACCGGAACGGTGCGCCTGCACGCGCCGGGTCCGGTTGGCGAGGAATACCTCAGCAACGAAGTCGCTCCGCTGCTGCCGAAGGCCAAGCAGTGACCGCGCGGGTCCTCGCCGTCGCGGTCCTGGCGCTCGCCCTGCTGGTGCCGGCCGCCGGTGCCGAGCAGGCCGCTTCGCTGACCGAAATCGAAAAGCAGGTGATGTGCCCCGTCTGCGGCACGCTCCTGCAGCTCGCCGAATCGCCGCAGGCGCAGCGCGAGCGGGTCTTCATCAATCGCCTGATCGACGAAGGCAGGACCGAAGCGCAGGTCAAGGACGCCCTGGTCGCCGAGTACGGCGACGAAGTGCTGGCGCTGCCGCCCCGCTCCGGCTTCAGCCTCTCCGCCTACGTCGTCCCGATCTTCGCCTTTCTTGTCGCCCTTGCCGCGCTGGCGGTCGGCGTGCTGCGCTGGCGCCGGGCGGGCGGCGGCGGTCCCGAGGGTCCGGCGCCCGCGGCCGGCCCGAGCGACGCCGACTCCGAGCGCCTCGACGCCGACCTGGCCCGCTACGACCTCTGAATCCAGGCCACACCGGCGACCGCCACCGAGCCCAGGGCGGGCGGTGGCAGGTGCCGGATTGCGGCACGCAGCGCGCGGCCGTCGCGGCCCTGGGTCATCCCCTCACGCAGCCCCGCGACCGTCGCATCCGCCTGCGCGGCGACCGCCAGGCAGGCGCCCGGCTCGCCGAGCACCGGCGGGGCGAGGAGCAGGACGAGCTCGTAGGCGGAGCGCAGCTTGGCGGTCATGTGGGAGAAGCTCGGCAGCCCGAGCAAGGTCTCGGCGTCGCTTGCGGGCCGGCCGGCGCAGACGCAGACCAGCGGCTCGGCGAGGCCGCCCGCCGCCGGGCCGGCGAGCATCACCGGCTGCAGGACGTCGGCCGGCTCGGCCTCCCAGCGCAGGTACTCGTGCAGGCCGGGGGCGGCGGCGAGGCCGAGGTGCTGGCCCAGCCGCGGCTGGGCGAGGGCGCACTCGACGAGGATCGTGCGGCAGCCCGCGGCGGCCGCCGCGGAAGCGAGGGCGATCGCCGCGATCGCCGGCTCGCCCCCCTCCCCCGCCACCGCCACGACGCGGTGCTCAGCCAACTGCGGGAGGACCTCGCCGAGCGCGCCGAAGTCGTCCCGCCGCAGCGACCAGCTCCGCGTCGCCTCCGCCGGCCCGGCGATCTCCGCCAGGAGCGGGAGCCTGGCGCGGCCCCGCAGCATCACATCCGCTCGGGAGCGGAGATCCCCAGCAGTCCCAGCGCGACCGCGATCGTCCGCTTCGTCGCCAGGCAGAGCGCCAGCCGCGAGGCTTCGACCCCCGCGCCCTCGGCTCCGACCACCTGGCAGTCGCGGTAGAAGGCGTGGAAGTCGGCGGCGACCGCGGTCGAGTAGGCGCAGATCCGGTGCGGGGCCCGGCGCGCCGCCGCGGTCCGCACCTCCTCCGGGAACTCGAGCAGCCGCTTGACCAGGACCTTCTCGCTGTCCGCCAGCGGCGCCCGCTCGACATCGGCGGCCGGCTCGGTCGTCGTCTCCTCCCCGGCTTTGCGCAGGATGCCGGCGATCCTGGCGTGCGCGTACTGGACGTAGTAGACGGGGTTCTCGCTCGACTGGCTGCGGGCCAGCTGCAGGTCGAGATCGACGGTCGTCTCGTGGCTGCGCCAGAGCATGAACCAGCGGGTCGCGTCGACGCCGATGTCGTTCATCAGCTCGTCGAGGGTGATGAAGTCGCCGCTGCGCTTGGACATCTGCACCCGCTCGCCTTTCTCGACAATGTGGACGAGGCTCATCAGCAGCGCCTCGAAGCGCTCCGGATCGGCGCCGAGGGCCTCGATAGCGGCGCGCATCCGCACCACGTAGCCGTGGTGGTCGGCGCCCCAGACGTCGATCAGCCGCTCGAAGCCGCGCTGCAGCTTGTCCCAGTGGTAGGCGATGTCGGGCGTCAGGTAGGTCGCCTCGCCGTTGGAGCGGATCAGGACCCGGTCCTTGTCGTCGCCGAAGTCGGTGGTGCGCAGCCAGAGCGCGTCCTCGTGGCGGTAGGTGTGGCCGCGCTTCTCGAGCTCGCCCAGCGCCGTCTCGACCTCGCCTTTGGCGATCAGGCTGCGCTCGGAGAACCAGTTGTCGAAGCTGACGCCGAAGCGCTCGAGCGTCCCCCGAACTTCGCCCAGCACCTCCTCGATGCCCCGCCGTTCGAGGGTCTCGCGATCGGAGGGGTCGACGCCCTCCGCCTGCAGCCGCACCGCGATCTCGGTCACGTACTCGCCGGCGTAGCCGTCCTCGGGCGGCTCCTCGCCGCGTATCCGCGCCGCCAGCGAGTCGGCGAAGCGAGCGATCTGGCTGCCGGCGTCGTTGACGTAGTACTCGCGCTGGACCGCGTGCCCGGCCGCCTGCAGCAGCCGCACCAGCGAGTCGCCGTAGGCGGCGTTGCGGCCGGTGCCGACGTGGATCGGCCCGGTCGGGTTGGCGGAGACGAACTCGACCAGGACCTTCTCCGGGTGCGGCGTCGGGCTCGGCCCCAGGTTCTCGCCGGCGGCGAGCAGATCGCCCAGCGCCCGCAGGTACCAGGGGTCGGCGAGGAAGAAGTTGATGAACCCCGGGCCGGCCACCTCGATCCGTTCCAGGCTGCCGGCGAGACCGTCGTCGGCCTCCAGAACGCTGCGCAGGCGCTCGGCCACCGCCCGCGGGTTGTCTCCCATCGCCCCGGCGAGGAGCATCGCCGCGTTGGAGCTGTAGTCGCCGAGCTCGGGCTTCGGCGGGCGCTCCAGGGTCGGGGAGGGCTCGATCGGCTCGCCGTCGCGCAAGGCCCGCGCGGCACCCTCCACCGCGCCCCTCAGCGCGGCTACTGAATCGGTAGCGGTCACAGGCCAATCGTATGGACCGGAGGTGCAGGCGGGTACGCTGGCCGCTTGCGCGCAGCTGTTCTCAGCGACATCCACTCCAACCGGCAGGCACTCGAGGCGGTCCTCGCCGCGGTCGACGAGGCCGGGGTCGACCAGGTCTGGTGCCTGGGCGACATGGTCGGCTACGGCGCCGATCCGGACGCCTGCACGGCGCTGGTCCGCGAGCGCTCCTCCGTCTGCCTGGTCGGCAACCACGACCTGGCGGTGCTGGGCGCGCTCGACATCTCCACCTTCTCCGAGGCGGCGGCGGCCGCGGTCGAGTGGACGCGCGAGAACGTCGGCGCCGAGACGCTCGAGTTCCTCGCCTCGCTCGAGCCGGCGGCTTCGCAGAACGGGGTCAGCCTCTCCCACGCATCTCCGCGCGACCCGGTCTGGGAGTACGTGCTCTCGACCGACCAGGCCGACGCCGGCCTCGACGCCCAGGAGGAGCGGGTCGGCCTGATCGGCCACTCCCACATCGCCCTCTTCTTCGTCCGCGCCGCGACGGATGCCCACGGCCACACCCAGGGGGCGCAGGCGACGGACGGGGCCGAGCTGGAGATCGCCGACGGCGAATGGCTGCTCAACCCCGGCAGCGTCGGCCAGCCCCGCGACGGGGACCCGCACGCCGCCTGGCTGGAGCTCGACACCGAGCGCTGGCTGGCCCGCTACCACCGCGTCGCCTACGACGTCGAGGGAGCGGCGGCGGCGATCCGCGCGGCTGGCCTTCCCGACGTCCTCGCCGAGCGCCTGGAGGTCGGTCGTTGACCTCTAAATGCAGGGGAAATATCCCTTTACGCCCTTTGTCTAGACTCGAATCATGGCCCGTCTGAGCCCACTCCTGCTCGCCTTCCTGCTCGGCGCCGGCGCTGCCGCGGCGCTGGCTTCCTGCGGCGGTGGCGGCGACGCCAAGCTGCTGCCGGGGACGACCGCGGACCAGATCGAATCGAACCTCGACCGGGTCGACGAACTGGTCGCCGAAGAAGACTGCATCGGGGCCGAAGACGCCGTCGCCGAGGTCGCCGCCGAGGTCGAAGAACTCGAAGGCGTCGACCTGAAGCTGAAGGCGGCACTGCAGGAAGGAACCGGGCGGCTGAGCGAAGTGGTCAGCAGCTGCGACGAAGAAACCACCAGCGAAGAAACGGAACCTTCGCTGGAATCGAATGTCGAAGCCGAAGAATTGGAAGACGAAGAGAAGCCGAAGAAGGACAAGCCCGAAAAGGACGAGAAGGAACCCAAGGAAGAGCCTTCCGAAGCCGAAGGACCGGCGCTGCCGCCGCAGTCGAACGGCCAGGGCGAAGAAAAAGGCAAAGGCGGCGGCGAACCTCCGGCCGAAACCGAAGGCGAAACCGAAGAAACCCCGTCCACCGGCGGGGTAGGTCCTGGCGTGGGAGTCGAATGATGGAGGCGGGCGCGGGAACTCTCTCGGGTCGCTATGAGACCGCGGAGCGCCTCGGCAGCGGCGGGATGTCGAACGTCTACAAGGCGACCGACCGCATCCTCGAGCGGACCGTCGCGGTGAAGATCCTCGCCGAGCACCTCTCCGACGACGAGCGTTTCGTCGCCCGCTTCCGGCGCGAGGCGCTGGCGGTGGCGAAGCTGATCCACCCCAACATCGTCCAGGTCTACGACACCGGCGTCGACGATGGGCGCCACTACATCGTCATGGAGTACGTCGAGGGCCGCTCCGGGGCGCAGATCCTGCAGCGCCAGGGGCCGGTGGAGCCGGAGATCGCCGCCGAGATCGGGATCCAGTCCTGCGCCGGCCTCGACTACGCGCACCGGCGCGGGATCATCCACCGCGACGTCAAGCCGGGGAACCTGATGATCGTCGGCGGCCCGGTGGGCGGCGGCGAGATGGTCGTCAAGCTGACCGACTTCGGGATCGCACGGGCGATCGAGCAGACGCGGATCACCCAGGTCGGCTCGGTGGTCGGCACCGCCGCCTACCTGGCGCCCGAGCAGGTGCGCGGCGAGGAGGCGACGCCGGCGACCGACGTCTACGCGCTCGGCGTCGTCCTCTACCAGTTCCTCACCGGCCGGCTGCCCTACGAGGGCTCCTCCCTGGCCGAGCTGGCGGTGCGCCAGCAAAACGAGAAGCCGCTGCCGCCCGACACCTACAACAGCGAAGTGCCCGAGACTCTCGGGGCGGCGGTGCTGCGCGCCCTGGAGGGCGACCCGAACCGGCGCTACGCCAGCGCCGACGAGCTCGCGGCGGGGCTGCGGCTGGGAATGGAAGGCGGCGACGTGACGCTACCGCTGGGAGACGGCACCGCGGCGACCAACGTCCTCGGCGGCGAGACCGCAGCGACCCGCCACATGGGCCGCGACACCGCCCAGACCGAATACCGGCCGGCGCAGTCGCAGACCCGGCGGCCGCAGCCGCGGGTCGCTCCCCCACCGCCCGTCGCGGCGCAGCCACGAGCGGCCCGCCCACCCAAGCGCGGCCTCTTCTCCCGCTTCGCCCGTTTCCTCCTTGCCGCCGTGGCGCTGGTGCTGGTCGCCGGTGCCGTGGCGACCGCCGTGATCGTCACCACCGACAAGGCGGCCGGGGTCAAGGTCAGCAAGGTGGCGGGCGAAACGGTCGACGCTGTCGTCGAAGAACTGAAAGACATCGTCAACAACAACAAGGAATAGCTAGGCGTTCCAGGGGGCCCTTCCGTTGAGCACGGCGGCGCGGTAGCTGTCGAAGGTTCCGGTTTGGATCGCTGCTCGGGCGTGGGTGGTGAGCTCGTGCATGTAGGTGAGGTTGTGGATGACTATCAGGCGGACGGCGGTCAGCTCCTCGGCTCGGGAGAGGTAGCTGACGTAGTCGCGGTCGTGGCGCTGACAGGTGGTGCAGGGGCAGCCCTCGACTAGGGGTTCGCGGTTGCCTACCCAGCCGCCCTTGCGCATGTCCAGGCGCCAGCGGGTCTCCGGCGAGGGCGCGAGGGCGACGCCGTGGCGGGAGAGCCGGGTCGGGACGGCGCAGTCGAAGACGTCGAGGCCGAGGGCGATGCCGCCGAGCAGGTCGTCGACCTCGCCGATCCCCAGCAGGTGCTTTGGAGCCTCTGCCGGCAGGAGCGGCGCGGTCATCGCCAGGACCGACGCCATCTCCTCCTTGTCGCGGCCGAGGGTGCCGCCGATCGCGATGCCGTCCACCCCGGCCGCGGAGATCGCCGCGGCCGATTCGCGCCGCAGGTCCTCGTGGGTCCCGCCCTGGACGATGCCGAAGACCGCCTGGCGCTCGGGCCCGTGCTGGCCATGCCAGGCGAGGCAGCGCTCGAGCCAGCGGTGGGTGCGCTCGGTCGAACGGGCGGTGTACTCGCGGTCGGCGTGGAAGGGCGTGCACTCGTCGAAGACGAGGGCGATGTCGGAGCCGAGCTGGGCCTGGACGCTCATCGAGACCTCGGGCGAGATGAACAGCTCGGCGCCGTCGCGCGGCGAGCGGAACCGCGCCCCCTCCTCGGTGATCTCGACCCTGGAGCCGTGATCGCCGGAGCGGCCCGAGCCCTTGACCTCGTTGGCGACCCCGCCGTGGGCCAGCGAGAAGACCTGGAAGCCGCCGGAATCGGTGATCAGAGCCCGGTCCCAGCTCATGAACCCGTGCAGCCCGCTGGCGGCGGCGATCCGCTCCGGCCCCGGCGAGACGAACAGGTGGTAGGTGTTGCCGAGGATCAGCTGATAACCGAGCGCCTCCACCTCGGCCGACTCCAGCCCCCGCACCGTCCCCTTCGTCGCCAGCGGGATGAAGGTCGGCGTCTCGATCGGCCCGTGCGCGGTGTGGATGACGCCAGCGCGGGCGGCCCCGTCGCGGGCGGAGATCTCGAACCGGAGTCGCTCGGAGTGGTTGCGCACGGAGCGCAGGGTACGGGTCGGCCTATTCCTCCCGCTCTCCGCGTGCGGAGGGATCGCACTTGGCCTGGCAGCTAGAACGAAGGGGTCCCCCTGTGCGAACCCCTTCGCACTGGGAATTCAGACCATCAGGGGCATGTGATGGTCGGTTTGTTTCCAGCTTGCCAAGTGATGTTGCCCCGGCCTGACTGCGCCGATGCTGTGCCGTTGGACGCATGGGCACCGGAGATCTGGCTATAGCTTTTACCTGTCCACAGCTCGTGTTCCTGTGTGCCTTTCACCGTGGGTTAGATGCTGAATGTGACGTGAATGCGGATGCGGCGTTGCAGTTCGCCGTGGTGATTGTGCCGATGATGCTGCCTTTTCACTGTTCTCGTCACCAGGCCACCGGGCAGCGAAGTCAGCCCCCCTCAGCGCGCCCGCTTCCCGGCCTTCTTCTTTCCCCCGCCCCCGCACTGCGCCTTGATCGGCGCCTTGAAGTCGTTCAGCTTCGCGTTCTGGCCGTCGAAGTTGACCAGCACGTTGTGGGCACCCTTGCAGAGGTTGGTGGAATTGACGAACAGGCCCTTCCTGCCGCCCTGCATGTTCAGGACGGCCTTGGTGACCGGGGCGTCGGGGAGCATTTCGAAGGTGCTGCGCAGACGGCCGCCCTTGACCGAGTCGACGCGGCCGTCGACGTTCAGGTCTACGTATTTGTTGTGCAGGGCCATGACCAGGTCGGGAAGGGGGTGGCTGGAGGAGCGCAGGAAGACCGGGCCCTCGACGGGTTCTGAGAGGATCGGGGTGAAGATCCGCGCGTAGCCGTAGACCGAGTTGGCGGGGCAGCCCGCGCCGTTGCCCGCTCCGGAGTTGAACTGCACCCTGGTGCAGATCGTTTTGAAGTGGCCCTGTTCGATGAACTCCGAGTGCGGCAGGGTGACCTGGATCCGCTCGATGTTGGCATCGCCCCCCCGGGCCTGCAGGACCGCCCGCAGCTTGGGATTGTCGCCCCGCTTGGTGCCGCCGAGCAGATGGATCGAGAGCTTTGGCTTGAAGCCGAGAGAGGAGCAGTCGGCGGCCTGGAAGGGGCTGGTCACGGTGACCGGTTCGTTGTCGGCCGCAGAGGCGAAGTCGAGGCCCGAGCCGAGCACCGTGGAGGCGGTGGAGGTGCGTTTGCAGTTGGTCGGATTGAAGGTGAATTCGGGCCGGTCGACGTAGGCGCGGATCTCGCGCAGGTGGACCTCGATGCCCGCGATGATGTGGGGGAGCGGGTCTGAGGCGGTGGGGTCGATCGAGACTTCGGCGGTCTCGGGGTCGACTTTCAGCGCCTCGCGGATGACCACGGTGCCGAGATCGAAGGGGCCGACCTTGGCGGCGGTGATCGCGGCGATCGAGAGCTTGGCACCGTTGTAGGGGCCTGCCATGTAGATCCTGCCGGGGACGTAGGTGAGGCTCGTCCCCACGCCCGAGCCGGCCAGGGTCCTGCCGATCTCCGAGCTCGCCGGACAGCTGGGGGAGTCGAGCTCTTCCTGGGCGCCGTGGGGCCCGGTGCGGGCCCGCGCGGCGGCGATCGCGAAGTCGGGGCAGATGCCGAGGCCGGCCAATTTGCCGATCACTCCCGGCGGCAGCTTGATCGAGAAGTTGGTGAACTCCTGTTCGCCGTCCTTGCGGGAAAGCCTGACGTTGAAGGGCGAATAGGTTTTGGCGGCGTTGTTGGTGGTGCCGGCACTGAGGCCCGGCCTGAAGGGCGGGGCGCCGGCTCCCGGGCAGGCGCCGCCGTCGACCCCGTGTTCGATCGCGAAGGAGCTGGTGCGGGTGACGATCTCCGCCGGCGTCGGGTTGTCGGGGTCTTTGGCCGACCAGGGGGTGAAGCGCGCCACGACGTCGTAGCTGCCGCAGGCCGGCGGGGTCACCAGCGAGGAGCGAGCGCCGGCGCGCAGGTCGAGCGCGACGGCGGTGAACGGCAGCTGGGGCAGGCCGTCGAAGACCGTGGTCAGCTGGCCGGTCTGCGGGTCGGGGTGGACGACCCCGGCCTGCCTGATCACGATCCCGCGCTCGGGGATCCTGGCGACCATGTAGAGGGCTATGAGGGAGTTGAAGGGGTTGTCGAAGGGGGTCGCGACGTAGACCGAGCCGCGGGCTTCCTCTTTGATCAGCGGCGTGGAGATCTTCACTTCGCCGACCTTGGAGGCCTCCGGGCAGCCTTCCCCGGGCCGGGAGTCGAAGCGCTCGCGGGCGAGGTCCTGGGGTGAGCAGCCGACCAGGCCTTCGCCCTGGGCGGGGTTCACCGTCATCCCCTCGGGCAGGGTGACTTCGACCTTCTTCGCCTGGCCTTCTGCGATTTCGTCTTTTTGCAGCAGGCCGCTGTTGTTCATCTTCAGCCCGAAGCCGAGGCCGCTGGGCGCCCCGGCGAGTTTGCTGGTCGGGGCGGCGGTGATCTCGGGGTCGAAGGGGACCTGGTTGCAGCCGTTCATCTGCGGGCCGGAGGAGCTCGCTTTGGCAATCTGGCTTCCCACGGGCACGTTCCACGGTTCGGCTTCAAAGCCGGTCTGCACCGGCGTCGCGCAGGAGACCGGCAGGCGCAGGAAGGCCTCTTCGCCGAGGTTGGTGGGGCGTTTGCAGGGGCCGATCTGGGCGAGTTTGTAGAGGCATCCCCAGCCGCGGGTGGTGTCGTGGCTGGAATCGCCGGGGGTACCCCAGAAGGAGACCGTGGAGGCGAGGACCTTGGGGGTCTGGGGGGAGTTCTTGACCGAGGCGATGACCTTGTAGTCGTTGTTGGGGTCGACTTCGGTGGTGACCAGGACCGGGACCCTGGCGACGGTGAAACCGAAGCGCGCCGGTTCCCCGGCGGCCGGGGGCAGGTTGAAGACCGGCACCGCCACTCGCAAGAGGCCCAGTGGTTCGAGAGTGATCAACGGCGCTGCGGCGCCGATCGCGGTCGCGTCGGGACAGCGGTTGGCGGTTTCCTCGACTTCGTTGCCGGCGTAGAAGTCGGCCAGGGAGCACTGCGGCAGGGTCGAGATGTTCCCGACCATGCCGCTCGGCAGGGTGAAGCGCAGGTTCCGCGGCTGGGCGGGCTGGGCGACCGAGTCGCCGATCTGGGGGTCCTGGACTTCATAGGCCCCGGCGTTCATCTGCAGGGTGGTGGTCAGCTGGAAGGGATGGCCTCCGGCGCGGGTGGCGTCCCCCCCGCCCTCTTCTTCTAAGCGCGCGGAGAAGTACTCGATGCCGAACGGGGTGGGGTCGGGGCTCGGTGAGACCGCCTGGGTCGCGCTTTTGCCTTTGGCGTCGCCTCCCGAGACGGTGACCTCGCCCGCTTCCCCGAAGGGCCCGGGCGCGGCGACCAAGGGTTCGAGTTCGATCGCTTCGAAGGGGGGCAGGGTTTTTTCAAAGACGCAGGAGACTTCTTCCCCACCCGCCAGCACTTTGCAGTCGATCGGGCCGAAGATCCCGTTGACGCCGACGCGGGCTTGGACCCCGGTCGCTTCGACGCCCTCGGGGAGCTCGTCGACGATCGTCAGCGGGGTTTTGGTCGCGTTCAGGGGGGCGTCGCCGATGTTGGTCAGGGTGACCACCAGCCGGCCTTCGCCCCCTTCGCTCGAGAGGTTGGTCGGCCGGGCGCCGGTGACCACCTCCCACCAGGGGGAGGGAGAGGGTGCGGCGGAGGCCGGGGCAGCGGGCAGAGCGGCCAGGAGGCAGACGGCGATCGCCGCCAGAAGGACGGCTCCTTTGGTCCCGGACCTCATCGTCCCGCCCTCCCGTTCTTGCCGGCTTGCTTTTTCTTCTTGTTGTGTTTCTTTGGCTTCTGCTTCTTGGGCCTGCAGACCGTCCTGCCGCCCTGGGTCACCTTGCGCTGGCCCTTGCGGCAGGGCTTCTGCGGCTCGGGGCCGTGGAAGGCCTCGCTCGCCGGCGTCGGGTCGTTGGGGGACCCGGTGGAGGGCTGGCAGGCTTCCCCGGCGCATTCCTGGATCGGGTCGAGCACCGCGGCGATGCCGTTGACGCGGGCGTCATAGACGTCCACTTCGGTGTCGGTGTCGAGGACCGAGAGGCGGCCGCGGGTCATGAAGAAGACGTCGCTGCCGCTGGCCGAGGCATCGAGGAAGCCCGCATCGCCTTCGGAGGTGCCAGCGGAGATCAGACCGACGCAGCCCGGACCCGAGCGGCTGGCCGAGGCGGTGCTGGTGCCGGCGACGCAGCTGCCCACTCCCAGCGGCTCCCACTGATAGACATCCCAGTTGCCGTTGGAGTCCCCGGCGACCAGGGGGTCGACGGCGTTGAAGAAGACGCGGCCGTTGTCGAAGACGGTGCGGGGGCGGTAGAGGGAGCGGCCCTGAGTTTCGGTGTGGGTGGACTCCGGCAGCGTTGCCGCCATCTGCCGCCCCTGCCACAGGCCGTTGGGGTCCGGCGCGAAGAAGACCTTGCCTTCGAGCCGCTCCCCCACTGCCACCGCCCCCGAGGGGTTGCAGGAGACGCAGGTCAGCTGGTCTGCATCGGCGTCGTAGAGGTAGGCCTCGGTGTTCGGATCGCCGGCCTCGTTCTTGTTTTCGTAGCCGGTGAGGCTCCTCTCGGAGGGGAAGGTGAGATAGCGGCCACTGGGAGAGGCCGCGGCGCTGAGGAGGACGCCAAAGCTTTGCGCGGGTTCGGGCGATTCCGCGCCAAGCGCACCCCAGACCCGGAAGTCGCCCTCAGACAGGGTGGCGATGAACCTCACGCCGCTCCCTTCTTCCCAGAGGTAGAGGTTCGGTTCTTTCGCTTTTGCCACCTCGCCCTCTGCGTTCGCATTTTCGTCGAGCACCCCGCGGGCGACGAAGTAGGCGCGGGCGCCGTCGCTGCCGATTCCCTGAACTTGGCCGAGGACTTCGGCGCTTTCACCGGAGCCGGACAGCGGGGCGCTGACGTCGGTCAGCTCCACGCAGCCTTCGCCGCTCCCCACCGGGCCAACTACGCAGCGGTAGAGGTCGCGGCCGTTGGGACTCGCATTGGCGGTGAGGAGTTTGCTGTCGGTGAAGTACACGACGCTGCCGTCGCTGCTGGCAGCGTTGAAGATCGGGCGGATCGCTCCGAGGCCAGACCCTGACTGCACTTCGTCGAGGCGGATCGATTCCTCGATCGTCGTGTCGCGCAGGTAGAGGCCGCCCCCGGTCACGCCAGGGAAGTCACCTCCCGGGGTCCAAAAGACGCGGGAGCCGTCCTCAGAGACGGCCCCTCGCACCGAGCCGCGCCCGGCTCCCGCCATCGCCAAGACGATCGCCCCGCCTTCTGATTCCGGCAGCTCACTCACCGTTTCTAGGTCGCCGCCAGACCAAAGGTAGAGCGCCGCGCCAGTGGCCTCCGATGCAAGCGGGGTTTGAGCCGAGAGCAGGGCGATGTGGTCGAGGTCGGGTGATGCGGCCGCGATTCTGAGCGGCAACTGCTGGTCGTTGTTGGCGCCGCCGAATTCCGTCCCCGGCGGCACGTTCCCCGGGTTGACCAGCGGGGTGAAGCTCGGCGGGTTTCCTTCAACCCTCAGATAGGGAGTCCGTTCGGATGCCTCGGGCGAGAGCGGCGTGTCGTCGGTCGGCTCCAGCTCAGCTTTCAGCAGTTCGGGGTCGAAGAGTTTGTGTTCGGTGCCCGCCTGCAGCCGGTGGCGGTCGTGATGGGGTGGGGTGAGGTCTTCCGCACTCCAGCGGCCGTCACTGCTCCTCCTGGCGAGAACCGTCGCCGGGACCGGCATCTGGGAGCTCTCGGAGTCCGCGAAGATCGAGCCGAGGGTGGCGTAGGCGAGGCGGCTGCCGGAGGCCGCCGCCTGGATCGCGGTCGCTTCGGTACTGATGATTGCGCCGCCCTGCTTGTCGGAGGGGGAGACCATCTCCCAGACGCGATTGTCGCCGAGCGCGAAACCGAGACCCGAGGTCTGGGTGGTAAAGGTCATATCGGGGCCGGGTTCAGCGTCCCACTGGTTTTCGGCGACCACGCGGTAGTGGTAAGTGGTGTTCGCAGCGAGGCCGGTGAGCGCCTGGGAGACCGAGACGCCTCTTCGCCCTGCGCCGATGTCCACCGGGACCAAGGGGATTTTGGTGCACCCGCCGGCTTCGCAGTCCACGGGGCCGTATTCGAACCAGTAACTTGATTCAAAGCCGTTGGGGCTGACCCTGGCCCGCAGCGTGGCCGAGTCGCCGGTCACTCCCGTCGCCGAGGTCGATTCGATCGCCGGCGGGCAGTTCACTTTGCAGGTTTCTTCTTCGAAGATCTCGACCTGGGGCAGGCCGGGGCTCGGGTTCGTGCCGACAAAGACCCTCGGAAAGCCTTCGGAGTCGGTGCCGGCGGCGATCCCGGCGGGGCTCGAGAGTTCTCCCAGTTCCCCGGGGCCGGCGAAGGTGCCTTCTGCTTTCCCTTCTTCGTCGAAGATCTCCACGCGGGACACCTGTTTGCCTTCTTCGCTGAATTCCTCGAGCACCTGCAGGTTGTTGGTGGCGGGGTCAATTGCCACGCCCCGGGCGGGTTTCGCGCCTACGACCTGTTGTTCCGTGTAGGTGGTGGTGGAGGTGACGGGGAATTCGGAGGGGGTTAAGCGAATCGCATTCGCACCATTGATCGTGTAGAGATTTCCGCGAGTATCTAAAGCTAGGTTCTTTGGGCTGAGCACCGAAACACTGGGAATTATTGCTGCCCCCGTCGGGCCGTAAACGCCGATATCGGGGCTCGCAATTTCGCTGCTTACACCGCTGAGGTAGATGTCTCCGCTCGTGTCTACCGCCACGCCATGGAGATCCTTGAAGCCCGCGAGTGCATTCGTCCCCTCCCCTTTCCCAGCGGTAAACAGAGACGGTTCGCCGTTAGCCTGAAAGGCTCGCAGCCGCGTTGCCTGGTTCAAGACTTCGCCCCCGTCGGTCACGTAAATCACGTGGCTGACCGGGTTCACCGCCACCTGCCGCGAAAACGATCTATCTCCGAGGGTAAAGCCTGAGAGCTTGTTACCTTCAATAGCTGGCGACGAACCAGAAAACTCGACCGGTTTGCCCTCGTAGTCGAACTTATAGAGGGCACCGGCTTCGCGGTCGAGCACGTAGACGAGTTCATCTTCTTGATCGACCGCTACCGAGGCCACGGTGGTGAACCCGGACAGACTCGTCCCATCGGCCCCGAACCCGCTCTTGAATACAACTTTCGACGCGGCACCCGCCCCCTGAGCCAGGAGCCCCATCAGAGCCACGGCGAAAACGCCGATCGCAACCCTCGTCCACCATCGACCTGCCGACATCTGTCCTCTCCCCTCGTTCCCCTGGTGTTCCCTTTGCCGATACCTACACGAAGGCAGGATTCGGGTCAAACGCCACAAAGCGCTTAGTGGAATACGCGGACCGGCTACATGTCTTGATGTAGCCAAATAGCCTGCACTCCCTTGGCTCGCTATTGAGTCGCACGCGTATTTCCGCAAGAGAGTCAGCAAGCTCAACGAACAGAAGGCGACGGGCCCCCAAGGGGCCCGTCGCTTCAACGTCGGCCTACTCGCTGCTTCTACTCAGCATGTGAGTTCGACGTCCTGGTTCCATTTGACGTTGCCATGACCTGTCTGCGCTGATGTTGTCGTGTCGTTCGCATGGGGGCCCGAAATAAGATCAAACGCCGTCCCTGTGTACAGCAGGTGTTCCTGGGTACCGGGGGTGCCAGATTTGATGTTAAATGTGACCTTGTTAGTTGTCGTCGGTTTATTGCAATTTGGTTCGGTAATTGTCCCGATGATGTTTCCTGTCACTGTTTTGGTACTCAGGCCACCCGCGCACGTGAATGTTACATTGATGTTTGTCAGAAGTATGCCCGGGTTTGTGCCACCGGTCGTCAGATTGACGAAGTGACCGACGAGCGGTCCGGTTTTAATTACCCCTGATTCAGCACCCGCAGTGTTGCATTTGAATTTGAACCCGGAGATTGTCTCTCTAACTTCTCTGAATTCGAGTGAAACGGTCGCTGTCGTCGTTGTGGATTTTGAGATTTCGATGTTTCCTTTTACTTCCGCGGCGCTGACCTTTTCTTTAGCGTCGTTTTCCAACTCGATCGCGTGTTCGCTGGCCAAGCCAGTAATTGACCCGGTGCAAACACCCGTCGGACAATGGACTTCGTATTCTTGTGCCGACGCGATCGCCGGGAGGGCTGCGACGGCGAGGGCGGACAGCACCCCGGCCGCGAGCAGCATCAACTTCTTGCTCATTTGACTAACCTTTCTTCTGCGCCCGGCAGACGAGGCCGATGCTTCATCTGCCGAGCCATTGGTTTGGGGTCGGCGGGTCTTAACTGGGTCGCCGACCTCTGCTTGCGTGGATAGCTCTAGCCCAGGACTCTGCGAATAGTCAAGATCGACTGCTCATGGGAGCTTCGGTCAGAGCCTCCCGCTCGCGAAACACTCCGATTCCCCCTGCAAAACGACGTTCGCCAGCAGATCCTTTGCCGCAAAACTGCGCGCGGTGAAGAAATCGCCGTTAAGCGGTGGGACCGGGGCCCGCGCCGGCGAGCAGCGAGTGGCCGGTCATCGCTTCCGGCGGGGGGATGCCGAGGAGGGCTAGGGCGGTCGGGGCGACGTCGGCGAGGATGCCGCCGCCGCGCAGCTCGACTCCCTTTGTGGTGACGATCAGCGGGACCGGGTTGAGCGAGTGGGCGGTGTTGGGGGAGCCGTCGGGCTCGAGCATGTGGTCGCAGTTGCCGTGGTCGGCGGTGACGATGCAGGCGCCGCCTTTGGCGGTGACCGCCTCGACGACCCTGCCGAGCTGGGCGTCGACGGTCTCGACCGCCTGGACCGCGGCCGGGATCACGCCGGTGTGGCCGACCATGTCGGGGTTGGCGAAGTTGATGATCCCGAAGCGGTAATTGCCCTCGCTCCAGTGGCTGACGAAGGTCTCGGCCGCGCCCTCGGCGCTCATCTCCGGCTTGTGGTCGTAGGTCGGGACGTCGCGCGGGGAATCGACCAGCGCCCGCTCTTCTCCCTCGACCTCCTGCTCCCGGCCGCCGTTGAAGAAGTAGGTGACGTGCGCGTACTTCTCGGTCTCGGCGACGTGGAGCTGGTTGCCGCCCGCGGCGGCGATCGTCTCCGCCAGGGTCGTCGCCGGCCGCTGCTCGGGGAAGGCGACCGGGTATGGCCAGCCCTTGCGGTAGGAGGTCATCGTCGTCAGATCCAACGGCGCCGCGCCGCGGGGGAACTCGTCGAAGCCGGGCTCGGAGAGGGCGCGGCTCATCTGCCGGGCACGGTCGGGGCGGAAGTTGACGAAGATCGCGACGTCGCCCTCGGCGGCCCCGTCGTACTCGCCGATCACGGTCGGCTTGACGAACTCGTCGGTCTCCTCGCGCTCGTAGGACTCGGCGATCGCCGCCGCCGAGCTGGGCGCGCGCAGGCCCTCGGCGTGGACGATCGCGTCGTAGGCGAGCTTGGTCCGCTCCCAGCGGGTGTCGCGGTCCATCGCGTAGTAGCGGCCGCTGACGGTGGCGACGCGGCCCGCCTGCTGGAGCCAGCGCTCGAGCTCCTCCAGGTACCCCCTGCCGCCGTGCGGCAGGGTGTCGCGGCCGTCGGTGAAGGCGTGGAAGACGACGTCGGGCACGCCCTCCTGGGCGGCGAGCTCGATCGTCGCCTCGATGTGCTCCCAGCCGGAGTGGACGCCGCCGTCGGAGACCAGCCCCAGCAGGTGCAGGCGGCCGCGCGGGCTCTGGCGGGCGCGCTCGCAGGCGGCGAGCAGCGCCTCGTTCTCGAAGAAGCTGCCGTCGGCGACGGCGTCGTCGATCCGGGCCAGATCCTGCTTGACGATCGCGCCGGCGCCGAGGTTGAGGTGGCCGACCTCGGAGTTGCCCATCTGCCCCTCGGGCAGGCCGACGTCGGGACCTTGGGCGGAGAGCTGAGTGTGGGGAAAATCGCCCCAGAGGCGGTCGAAGACGGGAGTCTCGGCGAGCGAGATCGCGTTGCCCGGTCCCGGCTCGGCCAGCCCCCAGCCGTCGAGGATGATCAGGGCCAGGGAGGGGACGAGCGGGCTCATGACGGCCCCAGACGCTGCCATGCTGCGTCCTCAGTCGGTCTCCTCGGGTCACGCACCAACTGGTGCGCTCTCCTCGTCGACCTTCCTTGCGTCCTTGCCTGGCAACGTCTGGACCTCGTCATGACGCATTAACGATGGCGGCAAAGTCCTCGGCGTCGAGCGAGGCGCCGCCGACCAGGGCGCCGTCGACGTCGGGCAACGCCAGCAGCTCGGCGGCGTTGGCGGGCTTGACCGAGCCGCCGTAGAGGATGCGGACCTCGTCGGCGGCGGCGCCCCGCGCCCGCAGCACGTCGCGGATGAAGGCGCAGACCTCCTGTGCCTGCTCGGGAGTTGCGGTGCGGCCGGTGCCGATCGCCCAGATTGGCTCGTAGGCGACGACGATCTGCTCGATCTGCCCCGGCTCGATGCCGGCGAGGTCGGCCTGGAGCTGGCGCTCGAGCACTTCCTCGGTCTCGCCGGCGTCGCGCGCCTCCTCGCTCTCCCCCACGCAGAGGATCGGCTCGAGGTCGGCCGCCAGCGCGGCGGGCACCTTGCGGGCCAGCGCCTCGTCGGTCTCGGCGAAGTGCTGGCGGCGCTCGGAGTGGCCGAGGACGACCGCCTCGACGTCGAGCTCGACCAGCATCGGCGCCGAAACCTCTCCGGTAAAGGCGCCCGAGCCCTCCTCGTGCATGTTCTGCGCGGCGACCTTGACCGCGGTGCCGTAGCGCCGCTCGACCACCGCGGTCAGCGCCGTGAACGGCGCGCAGATGACCACGTCCGCCTGCGTCGCGGCGATCCGAGGCAGCAGGGCGTCGACGAACTCGGCCGCCTCGGCAACGGTCTTGTGCATCTTCCAGTTGGCGGCGATGTACGGGGTGCGCTCAGGCATTCGCGGTCTCCTCTTCAACCATCTATCAGGGCCTCTACGCCCGGCAGCTTCTTACCCTCCAGCAGCTCCAGCGAAGCGCCGCCGCCGGTCGAGACCCAGTCGACCTCGTCCTCGAGGCCGAACTGGTTCAGCGCGGCGACGCTGTCGCCGCCGCCGACCACCGTCGTCCCGGGCGCCTTTGCGACCGCCTCGGCGACCGTGCGGGTGCCGGCGGCGAAGGGCTCCATCTCGAAGGCGCCCATCGGCCCGTTCCAGAGCACGGTGCCGGCACCGGCGACCGACTCGGCGTAGCGCTCGGCGCTGCGCGGGCCGATGTCGAGGCCCATCCAGCCGTCGGGCACCTCCACCCCATCGCTCTCTTTGCGCTCGGTCTCGGCGGAGAACTCGCGCCCGAGGACCAAGTCCACAGGGAGCATCAGCTCGCAGTCGGACTGCTTGGCGCGCTCCAGCGCCTGGCCCGCCAGCTCGACCCCCTCGACCAGCGAATTGCCGGTCTCGATCCCCTGCGCCTTGAAGAACCCGAAGCACATCGCGCCGCCGATCAGGATCTGGTCGGCGACTTCGAGGAAGCGGTCGATCACACCGACCTTGTCGGAGACCTTGGCGCCGCCGAGGACGACGACCAGCGGCCGCTCGGGCGACTCGACCACCTTGGTCAGCTCGCTGACCTCGCGCTCCAGCAGCAGCCCCGCGTAGGCGGGCAGGTAATCGGCGACGCCGGCAGTGCTGGCGTGGGCGCGGTGGGAGGCGCCAAAGGCGTCGTTGACGTAGACGTCGCCGAGCTGAGAGAGGCTTTCCGCCAGGTGCTTGTCGTTCTTCGTCTCCCCCGGCTCGAAGCGGACGTTCTCGAGCATCAGCACGTCGCCGGGGCCGAGCGCGCCGCAGCGCAGGTCGACGTCGCCCTCGATCACTCCCGGCGCCAACCTCACCTCGGTCCCCAGCAGCTCCCCGAGTCGCTTTGCCACCGGCGCCAGCGAGAGCGCCGGGTCCGGCTCGCCCTTCGGGCGGCCGAGGTGGGACATCAGGATCAGCGCCGCGCCGCGCTCGCGCAGCAGTTCGATCGTCGGCAGCGCCGCGCGGATGCGGGTGTCGTCGGCGACCTCCCCGCCCGCCAGGGGGACGTTGAAGTCCACCCTGACGAGGACGCGGCGGCCCTTGACCGGGGCGTCGCGAACGCTTGCCTTGTCGAATGCCATCGGCGCCCGGCGTCGCCCGCTAGGGCAGAACCTTGCCGGCCAGCTCGACGCAGCGGTTGGAGTAGCCCCACTCGTTGTCGTACCAGCTGATCACCTTGGCCATGCGGCCGTCGCCGATCACCATCGTCGAGCCGGCGTCGACGATCGAGGAGTGCGGGTCGCCGACGATGTCGGTGGAGACGATCGCATCCTCGGTGTAGGCGAGGATCCCCTTCAGCGGGCCCTCGGCCGCGGTCTTCAGGGCGGCGTTGATCTGCTCGGGGTCGAGCGGGTTCGGGGTGGTGAAGACGAGGTCGACGGCGGAGCCGGTCGGGACCGGGGCCCGCATCGAGAAGCCGTTCAGCTTGCCGTTCAGCTCC
The DNA here is from genome assembly GCA_036260485.1 of Solirubrobacterales bacterium. Taxonomy (GTDB): domain Bacteria; phylum Actinomycetota; class Thermoleophilia; order Solirubrobacterales; family 70-9; genus VAYN01. The sequence continues at coordinate 70,877 of DATAMR010000066.1, forward strand.
GGCAGCACCAGGCCGACGGCCTTGGCGGCGCCGGTCGTCGTCGGGATCAGGTTGAGCGCCGCGGCGCGCGAGCGGCGCGGGTCCTTGTGCGGCATGTCCTGCAGGCGCTGGTCGGCCGTGTAGGCGTGGATCGTCGTCATCAGCCCTTGCTCGATCGTGAAGGACTCGTGCAGGACCTTGGCCAGCGGCGCCAGGCAGTTGGTCGTGCAGGAGGCGTTGGAGATGACGTGGTGGTTCTCGGCGTCGTAGTCGCTCTCGAAGTTGACGCCGAGGGCGACGGTCACGTCCGGTTCGGTCGCCGGGGCGGAGATGATGACCTTCTTGGCGCCCGCCTCGAGGTGCTTGGCGGCGTCGGCGCGCTTGGTGAAGAAGCCGGTCGACTCGATCACGACGTCGACGCCGAGCTCGCCCCACGGCAGGGCGGCCGGGTCGCGCTCGGAGAGGACCTTCAGCTCGTCGCCGCCGGCGACGATCGTGTCGCCGTCGACCTCCACCCCGCCCGGGTAGCGGCCGAGGATCGAGTCGTACTTGAGCAGGTGGGCCATCGTGTCCGTGTCGACGAGGTCGTTGACTGCGACGAAGTCGATGTCCGCGTTCGACTCCTTGGCGGCGCGGAAGACGTTGCGCCCGATACGGCCGAAACCGTTGATGCCGACCTTCACAGCCATGAACCCAATCCTCCTGTTTTCGTGTGGGGAAGCCGATCGTAAGGACTCGGCGCTTCCGGCCCCGCGTATTTAGTCGGAGCCGATGGTGATCTCGATCTCGTACCCGTCCGGGTCCTTGAGAAAAGCGGAGTAGGAGCCGGAGCCGTGCGAGCGCTGCTCGCCGGGGTCGCTGACGCTGACGCCGCCGGATTTGACCCCGTTCTCCCAGGCGGCCTTGACCGCGACGATGCCCAGCGCCGAGAAGCTCAAGAGGCCGAAGCCCGGCTGCGGGTCGTGCTTGGAGGAGACGAAGAAGACGGGTTTGGCGATCCCCCAGCCGATCGTCTGATCCTGCTCGAAATGGCGTCGCCATCCCAGCGGGGACAGCATCGAGTCGTAGAAGGCGGCGCTGCGGTCGAGATCGCCGACCTCCAGGAGGACGTGGTGGAGCATTGAGAGATGGAGGCTATAGGGGCGCTTCCCGGCAGGTCGCCAGGCTCAGCCCGACCGGGGGGTCCAGCGGAAGTAGCGGATCGCCAGGAGCAGGCCGGCGACGCCCCAGAGGGCGACGATCGCGAGGTTGTCCCAGGAGACCGCCGAGTCGCCGGCGGGGACGTAGGCGTCGAAGAAGGCGTCGAAGAAGTGGCGCACCGGGAAGAGGTCGGCGAAGGAGATGACGCCGTTGGGCAGCTGGTCTTCGGGGATGAAGACGCCGGAGAGGAAGTAGAGCGGCAGCAGCATCGCGTTGACGATCGCCGCGGCGGCGTCCTGCGAGGGGATCGCGGCGGTGAGGGCGATGCCAAGGCAGCAGAAGCTGGCGGCGCCGATCACGAGGGTGAGGAGGATCGCCGGCAGCCGGTCCCAGGGGACGTCGGCGCCGAACAGCGCGCCGATCGCCGCCAGCAGGCCCAGCATCATCAGGGCGACGACGATCGAGTTGCCGACCCGGCCGGCGATGAACACCCAGGGCGGCATCGGGGTGCCGCGGCCGCGCTTGAGGCGGCCGTCTTCGCGGGCGATCACCAGGGTCATCGCCAGCGTCTGCATCGTCGCCGAGATGATCGCCAGCGACATGATCGCCGGCACGTAGTAGGTCGTCGCGTCGATCCCGCCGCGGACGTTGACGTCTTCGCCGCTGAAGACGACGGCGAGGATGAGGAAGAGGATCACGGGGAACATCACCGTGAAGAAGACCGAGGCCGGGTTGCGCCAGAAGGCCTTCTGGTCGTAGCGGAACTGGTGGCCGACGAGGGCGAGGCCGTTCACGAAAGCCCCTCGGCGGTCGGCGTCTCCGCCTCGGCAGTCAGCTCGAGGTAGACGTCCTCGAGCGAGGGCCGGGTCACTTCGAGACCCTCGAGCTGCTCGCCGTCGGCGAGCGCATTCGCGGTCAGCTCGTGCAGCGCCTGCACCGGGGTCGTCGTCTGCAAGACGACCTCGCGGCCGCCCGCGCGGTAGCGGATCGTCGTCTCGCCGCTTTCCCGCTCGCCGAGATCCTCCGGGGTGCCGCGGGCGACGATCCGCCCGGCGGCGATGATCGTCACCCGGTCGGCGAGGCGCTGCGCCTCGTCCATGTAATGGGTGGTGAGGAAGACGGTCTTGCCGAGTTCGCGGAGGCCGGCGATCACGTCCCATGCCTGGCGCCGGGCGGAGGGGTCGAAGCCGGTGGTCGGCTCGTCGAGGAAGAGCAGCTCGGGGTCGCCGACCAGCGCCATGCCGACGTCGAGGCGGCGCTGCTGGCCGCCGGAGAGGCGCCCGGTGCGCTCGTCGGCTTTGCCCTCCAGGCCGATCAGCGCGATCACGTCCTCGGTGGGGCGCGGGGCGCGAAAGTAACCGGCGTAGAGGTCGAGCGACTCGCGCACGGTCAGGTAGGGATCGAGCCGGCCGCTCTGCAGCACGATCCCGATCCGCTCCCGCCACCCGCGCCCGGCCCGCTGGGGGTCCTCGCCCAGAACCGTCACCTCTCCTCCGCTGCGCTTGCGATATCCCTCGAGGATCTCGACCGTCGTCGTCTTCCCGGCACCGTTCGGCCCGAGGAAAGCGAAGACCTCTCCCTTCTGCACCTCGAGATCGATGCCACGGACCGCCTCGACAGCGCCATAGCTCATCTGCAGGCCCTCAATGGAGATGACGGGTTCGGTCAAGGCGAGCGATTCTAGGTTGACCAGCCCAGCAACTGTCGGGGGGAGGTCCGGGGGGTCCTCTCGGGACACTCAACATCGAGCCATAGGCGAGATGTGTCCAGAGAGGACCCCCCGTACCTCCCGGCCACTACCCGAACTCGGTGTCCCTGTGCTTGACCCGCACGATCACGTCCTCGCGCGCAGCGAGGTCGCGGCGGATGCGGTCGGCGACGGTGATCGAGCGGTGGCGGCCGCCGGTGCAGCCGACGGCGATCGTCAGGTGGCTCTTGCCCTCGGTCACGTAGGCGGGGACGAGGAACTCGAGCAGCGGCAGCAGCCGGCCGTAGAACTCGCCGGCCTGGGTCCCGGACTCGACGTAGGCGCGAACCTCCTCGTCCATCCCGGTCATCGGCCGCAGCCGCTCGTCGTAGTGCGGGTTCGGCAGGAAGCGGACGTCGAGGGTGAGGTCGGCGTCGCGCGGCGGCCCGTTCTTGAAGCCGAAGGTGAGCAGGGTCAGCGCCAGCTTGCCGCTCTCCTCGCGGCCGAGCAGCTCTTCGGTGATCTGGCGGCGCAGCTCGGCCCCGGTCAGTTCGCTGGTGTTCATCACTTTGTCGGCGCGCTCGCGCAGCGGCGCCAGCAGCTCGCGCTCGGCCCGGATCCCCTCGACGATCCGCCCTTCCGGCGCCAGCGGGTGGCGGCGGCGGGTCTCCTTGTAGCGGTCGAGCAGCACCTCCTCGTCGGCCTCGAGGAAGAGGACCATCGGCCGCAGGCCTTCAGCCTCGAGGTCGTCGAGCACCTGCAGCAGATCGTCGAAGTACTCGCCGCCGCGAACGTCGGAGACGACCGCGGCGCGCTCGACGCCGCTGCCCTCGTGGCGGAAGAGCTCGCCGAGGCCGGCGATCATCCGCGGCGGCAGGTTGTCGACGCAGAAGTAGCCGCCGTCCTCGAAGGAGGCGATCGCCTCCGACTTGCCCGCCCCCGAGTGGCCGGTGATGACGACCAGCGTCACCTGCTTGGCCATCGCCACCTCAGTTGGTTCGGTTGAGCTGCTCATGTATCTCGCGGCCTACTTTGCCAGGCAGACCGGGCACTGCCTCGAGCTCCTCGCGGGTGGCTGCGAGGAATCGCTCCGGCGTGCCGAAGTGCTGCAGCAGGGCGCGCTTGCGCGCCGGGCCGATTCCGGGCAGCTCGTCGAGGACCGAGCCTTCGAGCATGCCGCGGTCGCGGCGGCCGCGGTGGTGCTCGATCGCGAAGCGGTGGGCCTCGTCGCGGACCCGCTGCAGGAGGCGCGATGCCTCCGAGTCGGCGGCGAGGTCGAGTGGCTTGGCGCGGCCGGGGACGTAGACCTCCTCGAGGCGCTTGGCGAGACTGGCGACGGTGACGCCGCGCTCGGTGAACGGCCGCAGCGCCCGCACCCCGGCGGCCAGCTGCCCTTTGCCGCCGTCGATCAGGATCAGCGAGGGGAGCGAGGCGAAGCTGGCGTCGCGCTTGCGGTCGTGGGGCGAGAGGTCGGCCTGTTCGAGGTAGCGGGCCATCCGCCGGGCCAGCACCTCCTCCATCGAGGCGAAGTCGTCGGGGCCGCCGTTGCCAACGCCGCCCTCGCGCAGGTCGCCGCGGACTTTGAAGCGGCGGTAGTCGGACTTCTTCGTCGCCCCGCCCTCGAAGACGACCATCGAGGCGACGGTGTGCTCGCCGCCGATCGTCGAGATGTCGAAGCCCTCGATCCGCACCGGCAGCTCCTCCATCCCCAGCGCCTCCGCCAGCGCCGAGAGCGACTCGACCCGGCGGGTGCGGCGGTGCTCGCGGCGAAGCCGGTCCTGGTCGAGGGCCAGCTGGGCGTTGCGCTCGGCCATCTCGCGCAGACGCCGTTTGTCGCCGCGCTCGGCGGCGCGGACCTCGACCGGGGAGCCCCGGCGCTCGCTCAGCGCCTCGGCCAGGACCCCGGCGCGGTCGCGCAGGTAGGGGCCGACGACGATCGTCCGTGGCATCGAGGGCGAGGCCGCGTAGTACTGGGAGACGAACTCCTCGGCGACCTCGGCCGGCTCGCGTTCGCCCTCGTTCTCGAGGTAGAAGCTCTGGCGCTGGGCGAGGATCCCGTCGCGGACCTGGAAGACCTGGGCGTTGGCGTCGGTCCCCTCGACCGCGATGCCGATCAGGTCGGCGGTCCCCATCGCCGCTCCCGCCACCCGCTGGCGCTCGAACAGCGAGCGGATCGCCTTCAGCCGGTCGCGGTGGACCGCCGCCCGCTCGAATTCCTGCCCCGCGGCGGCGGCCGCCATCTTCTCCTCCTCGGCGCGCTCGATTTGGCGGTAGCGGCCGGAGAGGAAGTCGACGATCGCCTCGATGTTGCGGCGGTACTCCTCCTGGCTGACGTACTCGACGCAGGGCGCCCCGCAGCGCTTGATGTAGTAGTCGAGGCAGGGGCTGCCGGAGCGGCGTCCCGGCTCCTTCCCCTCGCAGGTGCGGAACTGGAAGAGGCGGCCGAGCAGGTCGAGCGTCTCCCGCACCCGCCGGGCGCTGGAGAAGGGCCCGAAGTAGGCGCGGCCGCTGCGGTGCTTCTCGCGGGTGAAGTAGACGCGCGGGTAGTCCTCGTCGAGGCTGACGCAGACGTAGGGGTAGGACTTGTCGTCGCGGAGGCGGATGTTGAAGCGCGGCCGGTGGCGCTTGATGAAGCTCTGCTCGGTCAGCAGCGCCTCGGCCTCGTTGGCGGTGACGAGCGATTCGATCCGGTCGATGCGCGAGGTCAGCCGGGTGTCGCCGCCGGAGAAGTGGGAGGCGATGCGCTTGCGAATCGAGCGTGCCTTGCCGACGTAGAGCAGCTCGCCGTCGCGGTCGTAGAAGAGGTAGACGCCGGGCTGGTCGGGCAGCGATTTGCGCTGCTGGGCGATCCGCTCGGCGCGGCTCAGGGTCTTGTCGCCGTTTTCCGCGGCGCTCGCTTTCCGCCTGCCTTTTGCCATCTCACTAAGGGTAGGCTGCTGGCCACCCGGCCAACTTTTGAAGTCCAGAGGGAGAGAGATGACCAGCGAGACCGTGAGCCCGCCGCAGCTGAACACGATCAGGATCGAGATCGACGGGGAGATCGGCACCCTCACCCTCGACCGGCCCGACGCCTTCAACGCGATGAGCCCGGAGATGATCGGCGAGATGATCGTCGCCTTCGGCTGGCTTGCGGACCGGGCGCCGCTGCGGGGACTGATCGTCACCGGCTCGGGCAAGGCCTTCTGCGCCGGCGGCGACGTCACCTGGTTCCGCAAAGGGGTCGAGTCCGACGAGATCGACCTGCCCTCCGACGTGCGCCGCGGGGCCGAGGCGCTGCACCAGGCGATCATCGACCTGCGGCGGATCCCCTACCCCGTGGTCGCGGCGATCAACGGGCCAGCAGCCGGGGCGGGATTCTCGTTGGCGCTCGCCTGCGACATGCGGATCTCCTCCAGCGCCGCCTTCTTCGCCCCCGCCTACGGGCGGATCGGCGCCTCGCCCGACGGCGGCATGACCTACTTCCTGCCGCGCGTGGTCGGGCCGAGCAAGGCGCTCGAACTACTGCTCGAGGACCCGAACCTGAGCGCCGCCGACGCGAAGGAGCTGGGGCTGGTGCGCGAGGTGGTCGAGCCGGACGAGCTGATGGCGAGCGCCCAGGCGCTGATCGGCGAGCTGGCAAAGAAGGCGCCGCACTACGTGCGGATGGCGAAGAAGCTGGTCGGGGTCAGCATCGAGAACTCGATCAACGACCACCTGCAGCTGGAGCGGCACGGGATCGCCGACTCGATGGCGACCGAAGACCTCCGCAACGGGGTCGAGACCTTCTTCAGCGGCGGCACCCCCGAGTTCCACGGCCGCTGAACTCCAAGGTCGCTGAACCCGGCGGCCACGGCGCCCGTATCGCGGCTACAGTCGAGTTGACCGTTCTCTGCGGGAAAGGAACGCAATGAAGAAATTCGTAGCCCTGTTTGCCCTGCTCCTCGCTGCCCTTGCACTGGTCGCCTGCGGCGGTGGCAGCGACACCACCAGCGAAGAATCCGCCCCGGCGCCCGAAACCACGAAGGAAGCCGAAGGCGAAAAGGAAGCCGAAGGCGGCACCGCCGGCGCGGCCACCGCCGACTTCGAAGCCGACCCGAGCGGCAACCTCGCCTACACCGCCGACGAAGCCACCAGCAAGGCGGGCAAGGTGACTGTCAACTTCACCAACCAGTCCGCGGTCCCGCACGACGTCGCCATCGAAGACGAAGCCGGCGAAACCGTCGCCCAGACCGAAGTCCTCGCCGAAGGCAGCGACTCGGCCACGGCCAACCTCGAGCCCGGCACCTACAAGTACTTCTGCACCGTCCCGGGCCACCGCCAGGCCGGGATGGAAGGGACGCTGACCGTCAAGTAGCCGCGCCCGGCACAGCGGTGGGACTTTTGGCCCCTATGGCGACCAAAAGTCCCACCGCTGAGGCGCGAACCACGATCCGAGGCGAAGGAGTCCCCACATGACCGACCGCAAGCCGCGCATCGCCTTCGTTCAGTCCAGCTGGCACAAGGACCTCGTCGACCAGATCAAGAAGGGGTTCACGAGTGAGATGGCCGAGCTCGGCTCCCCGGGAGAGAACCTCGACTTCTTCGAGGTGACGGGCGCCTTCGAGATCCCCCTCCACGCCCGCCGCCTGGCCGAGACCGGCAGCTACGACGCCATCGTCGCGGCCGGCCTGGTCGTCGACGGCGGCATCTACCGCCACGAGTTCGTCGCCGAAGCCGTGATCGGCGGCCTGATGCAAGTCCAGCTGGAAACCGGCATTCCGGTCATCTCAGCCGTCCTCACCCCCCACCAATTCCACGAGCACGAGCCCCATCGCAGCTTCTTCTTCGACCACCTCGAGTCGAAGGGCGCGGAGGCGGCCGGCGCCTGCGCCCATACGGTCGAGGCGCTTGGGCGGCTGCCCGCTGCCCCTGCTACTTGAACTGGAAGCTGGTGAGGTCGGCGCCGAAGGTGTCGCTCCAGACGACCTTGTCGAGGGCAACGCGCTTGGAGACGAAAGTCGAGAGAACCCGGGTTCCGTAGGGCGCCATCGGAGCAAGCTTCATGTAGGCGCGGTCGAGGGCTGCGTATCCGGCCTCCGGTATCCGCTTCTGTTCCCTCAGCCCGGCCATCCTGCGGTTCAGAGCGGGAACGTTCATCTGGGTGAAGTTGTTGCTGTTGCGCCGGAGGATCGATCCGCCGGCGAGCAACGGCTGGAAGAAGTCGTTGGGATGCGGGTAATCCTCGAACCAGTTGCTCCAGCCGGTGTCGAGGTTGGGGGTCGAGAGGTTGCCGATCACGGTGAAGTAGGAGCCGGCGCTGACGATCTTGAGGTGGACCTCGAAGCCCAGCTCTCGCAGCACGCCGGCGTAATATTCAGCCGCTTCCTGGTTCGGGGATTCGTCGTCTCCCCAGACGGTGATCTTCCGATCCTGCGGCTTCGCCTTGGCGATCAGCCGCCGCGCTTTCGAGAGATCGTGCGGGTAGAGGTTGAACCTGCGGTAGCCCAGCATCCCCGGCGGCAGGATCTGGTGGGTGGGCACGACCTGGCTCGCGTAGATCGCCTGCAGAACCTTCGGGTCGATCGCGTGGTTGACCGCCCGCCGCACCGTGACGTCGTCGAAGGGCGCCTTCGCGGTGTTCATCCAGAAGTAGTAGAGGCTGTGCGTCGGATCGAGGCGGAACTGACTTCCTCCGTACCGCCGTTTGATCCCGGCGGCCAGAAACGTCGGCGGCGGATTCTGCATCCAGTCGACGGACCCGTCTTCGACCGCCCTGACCTGCGCCTGCGGGTTTCGCATCACCTTCACCTGGATCTCGTCAACGTGGCCGCCGGGAAGCTGCGGCAGACGCGGCGCGTTGGTCGACGCCCACTGCGGATTTCGCTCGTAGCCCCAGCCTTCGCCGATCCTCGATTCGGTGATCGCGTACGGCCCCGTTGCCGGCGGCGGGGTGGCGCTCTGATCCCGCATCGGCGTCCCGCGCGGGACCAGCGCCACGAACGGCAGCGCCAGCTCGTAGGTGAAGGTCCCGCGCGGCCTGTCCAGCCGGATCGCGATCCTGCCGGTCTCGTCATCGGTTGCAATGTGCTCGATGTCGGAAAAGAAGGGTGACCCTCCCGAGTAGAGCTTGAACATGCGCCTGACCGTGTACTTGAAGTCGGAGGCTCTCACCGGCCGGCCGTTGGAGTACCTGAGCCCCTGCCGTAGGTAGAGGACGTACTTCGTGCCGCCGTCGGAGATCCGCGGCAGACTTCGGGCCAAGCCGGGGATCAGCTCGCTTCCCGCGTTGCCTTCCGCATGGCGGTAAGTCAGCAGGGGGATGTAGGTGTCGTACATCGCCTCCCACCCTTCAAAGGTGTAGGAGAGCTGGGGGTCCAGGTAGTCGGGGAACGAAGCGAAAGTCGCCCGGAGAACGGTCGGCGTTGGCTCCGCCCCATCGGCGTCACTACCCGTGCCGAGCGCCAGCAACAGGACCACCAAGCCGGTGGTCAAGGAGACAGCCCCACACATCAAGCCTCTGCCGCGCCTCACCGACGCAAGGCTATATCGAATACTCAGGCAGCCGCCATCACGCGCGTCACCGAGTCGCCGACGAAGCAGGGCTTGTCGCCGCCCTCGACTTCGATGGTGAAGCGGGTGATGACCTCGTACCAGTTGGCGCCCTTGTCGTCGACGGAGACGACCTCAGCCTTTGCTCGGATCTTGGAGTCGACGGGGACCGGGGCCGGGAAGCGGATCTTGTTCCAGCCGTAGTTGACGCCGAGGGCGAAGCCGGTGGAGCTGATCAGCTCGGTGCGGAAGCCGTCGACGGTCGCGAGGGTGAGGTTGCCGTGGGCGATGGTGGCGCCGTAGGGGCTCTCGGTCTTCGCCCGCTCGGGGTCGACGTGGATCCACTGGTGATCGCCGGAGAGCTCGGCGAAGGCGTCGATGTCGGCCTGCGCGATCGTGCGCCACTCGCTCGGCCCGACCTCCTGGCCGACCAGCGCCTCCATCCCCTCAACCCCGTGTACCTCCGTAGCCATTAGGCGGGCAGTCTATTCGCGAGACCGCAAAAAGGCACCTCCAAGGTGCCTTTTTGCGGTCTCGGCGATCAGTCGGTCCAGAACTCGGGGTCGAGGGAACCGTCGCCGTCCTTGCGCGGGCCGAAGACGAGCACCTCGAGGCCGTCGTCGCCGGCTTCGAAGGCCCGCATCACCTCGGGGGAGACGCGGATCGCGTCGAGCGTCTCGACCTCGATGATCTCGTCGTCGAGTTTGAACAGGCCGTCGCCGCGGACGATCACGTAGACCTCCTCGGCGTCCTCGTGCTGGTGGCCGAACGGCTGCCGCTTGTTCGGCTTCAGGCGGTGGAAGCTGAAGCCGGTCTCCTCGGTCTCCAGGTCGCCCTTCGCGAACCGGGCCTCCATCTTGTCGCTGTGGCCGAAATCCTCGGCCGAGTCCTTGACCTCTTCCAGCTTCTTGTGGGTGAACGGGTTGCGCATGGGGTCCTTTCGCTCGCTGACGTCACCGGCAACCTACCCCGGATGGGTAGCCTTGACGCGTGGCCGGTCCCGTCAGTCGCGTTCTCTCCAGCACCCAGCTGGCGATGCTGGGCGAGCACGGCGAGGAGCGGACGGCGGCGGCGGGAGAGAAGCTCTTCGAGATCGGCGACGAGACCTACCCGTTCATCGCCATCCTCGAGGGCGAGGCGGCGGTGCTCGACGGGGCCGGGAACGAGATCGTCCGCCACGGCGCCTCCGGCTTCCTCGGCGAGATGAACCTGCTCTCCGGCCAGACGGTCTTCCTCACCGCCGTCGTGACCGAGCCGATGCGATACATCGCGGTCGAGCGGGAAGAGCTGCGCCGGCTACTGCGCGAGGACGCGCCGCTCTCCGACGTCCTCCTCTCCGCCTTCGTGCAGCGGCGCGAAATGCTGCAGCAGCGGCAGGGCATCGGGATCGAGATCGTCGGCTCGCGGACCTCGGCGCCGACCCGCCGGCTGGTCGACTTCGCCAAACGCCAGCGGCTGCCCTTCACCTGGGCTGACCCGGCCGAGAGCGCTGAGGCGGCCCGGGCGCTGGAGGGGCTGGAGCCCTCCGAGATCCCGCTGGTGCGACTGCCGGGCGGGGCCGAGCTGCGCGCCCCGAGCGAGGGCGAGCTCTCGCGAGCGCTGGGGATCGGACTGGAGCTCGGCCCGCGCGAGGAGGTCGATCTGCTGGTGATCGGCGGCGGACCGGCCGGCCTCGGCGCCGCCGTCTACGGCGCCTCGGAGGGATTGGACACGCTGGTCGTCGAGAGCACGGTGCTGGGCGGCCAGGCCGGGACCTCGCGGCGGATCGAGAACTACCTCGGCTTCCCGGCCGGGATCACCGGCACCGAGCTGACCAGCCGGGCCGTAACCCAGGCGCGCAAGTTCAACGCCCGCACCGCGACTCCCTACCGGGCGCGGGCGCTGGAGCCCGGCGACGGCCGCCACCTGGTCCGGCTCGAGGAGGGGAACGAGATCTCCGCCCGCGCCGTCGTGGTCGCCACCGGCGCCGAATACCGCAAACTGCCGGTCTCAGACCTCGAGGAATACGAGGGGCTGAGCGTCTTCTACGCCGCCGGCCCGCCCGAGGCTCAGATCTGCGGCGGCCAGCGCGTCGCCGTCGTCGGCGGCGGCAACTCGGCCGGCCAGGCGGCCGTATGGCTGGCGCGCGGCGGCGCCCTGGTGACGCTGCTGCACCGGCGCGGGGACCTGGCCGAGACGATGTCGAGCTACCTGCTCGACGAGCTCGACCGCTTCGGCGTCAACGTCCGCGACCGCAGCGAAATCGTCGAGTTGCACGGTGACGAGGGGCGGCTCGAATCCGTGACCCTCAGCGACGGTACCCGCTGCCCCTACTCGTTCCTCTTCCTCTTCCTCGGCGCCTCGCCCTGCACCGATTGGCTCGGCGATGCGGTCGCCCGCGACGAGAAGGGCTTCATCCGCACCGGCTCGGAAATCGGCGCCGAGGGTCTGCTCGAGACCAGCGTGCCGCGGGTCTACGCCGCCGGCGACGTCCGCGCCGGCTCGATCAAGCGCTGCGCGATCGCGGTCGGCGAGGGCGCGGCGGTGGTGCGCTTCGTCCACGAGCACCTGGCGCCGAGCGCGGTCAAAGGCTGAACGGGACCGACTCCGCCTGCGAGTAGAGCTCGCCCTCGCGCAGGGCGTGGATCGCGAAGCCGGGGCAGTCGACCACCCGATACTTGTCCTCCTCTTCGAAGTCGGGGCTCACCTGCCAGTAGGTGCTGGGAGCGGCGAGGACCGGGCGACCGGCCAGCGCAGAGGTGGCGACGCGGTGCAGATGGCCGCCGGTGATCGCAAGCAGCTGCGGATGGCGGGCGACGACCTCGGCCAGCGCCTCGCGCTGGGGCGCGAGGAGGTTGATCGCGTCCCACTCGGCGATGCCGGTGGCGAGCGGCGGGTGGTGGAGCGCGAGCAGGGTCGGCGCCTGCGGCTCGGCTCCCAGCTCCTCGTCGAGCCAGCGCAACTGCCCGGGCGGGAAGTCGCCTGGGTCCTGGCCGGGGACGATCGAGTCGAAGGCGACGAGCCGCAGGTCGCCGACCTTCGCCGAGTAGTCGATCGGCTCGTCCCCCTCCCCCGGCAGGTCGAAGGCCGCACGTAACCGCGCCCGGTCGTCGTGATTGCCGGGGATGACGTGCAGCGGAACCTCCAGCCGCGAGAGCATCTCGCGAGCGAGCCGGTATCCGTCCTCGGCGCCATCGTCGGTCAGATCGCCGGAGACGAGCACCGCATCGGGCCGGTTCGGCAGGCCTCGCACCGCCTCGACCACCGCTTCCAGGCGCGGAACCGGGTCCATCCCGTTCTCATCGCCGCCGATGTGGAGGTCGCTGAGCTGGACGAGGAGGGTTGGCGTCGGCATGGTCAGGCCGGCACCGGAACGGGGACCACCTCGAGGCCCTCGATTCTTTCGAAGTCGCGGGCATTGCAGGTGTAAATCGGCAGACGCCCGGCCAGGGCAATTGCGGCGATCATCGCGTCCTTGCTTCGCGCTGCCGATTTGTGTCCGGCCTGCCGCAATGAAGCCGAGACGCTCCCAAAGACTCTCGCGGCATCGGCATCGAAAGGCAGGGGATTGAAATCAACCTCCGCTTGCTGCAGGTGCGAGAGGCGTCGAGCACGCTCGACCTCGTTGGCTGCGACCAGGGGCCCGGCGCTGAGCTCGGCCAGGGTGATCGCGGTGATTAGCGGCACGGCAGGGAGCACATCCCGGCCGGAAAGACGATCCCGCAGGATCAGCACCGACGTGTCGAGGACGCCTCGTATGTGTTTGCTGGACACGGTCACAGCTCCCAGTCGAGGAAATCGTCAACCTCGGCGCGGAATGCCTCGGTATCGATGGGGGGCAGATGTCGCGACCTCTCGAGAATCACCTCGGCCGGCAGGTCCGGACGCAGCGGGCTCAATTCGGCCACAGGCTTACCGTCCCGGGTAATCGTGATCCGCTCTCCATTCGCGGCTCTGTCCACTATCTCTCCGCCTTGATTTCTCAGTTCCCTGATGCTCACGTCGCTCATTCCTCCAATGTATCACCGGTGATACAGGCATTTATTCCTTATTCGACAAGTCGCACTTCGAAGCTGGGCATCGCGATCGCGCCGGCACCACCGATCAGGGCGAGGATGCGGGTGACGTAGGCCTGGGTCTCGGGGTAAGGCGGGATGCAGTGGCAGGCTTCGACCGGGGCGGGGCCGGCGTTGTAGGCGGCAAGGGCAAGCTCGGGGGAGCCAAACTGGCGCAGCAGATCCGACATCAGGTGGGCCTCAGCGTCGATCGCGGCGACCGGGTCGTAGGGATCCGTGAGCCCGTAGGCGGCCGCCGTCGAGGGCATGAACTGCGCGATGCCCTGGGCTCCCGCAGGTGAGCCGACGGTGGGGTCGAAGCCCGACTCGGCCATCAGCTGCCCCGCCATCAGCGCCGGCGGCACGTTCCAGCGTGCCGCCGAGCGGAGGATCGGGTCCCGGTACTGAGGCGGGACGAACGAAGGCAGGCTGGCCGAGGTGAGAGACGAGCCCTCCCCCCCGTCCGCCGCGACGGCTTCGCCGGCAGGCGAGCAGGGCGCCGGTCCGCTGGCAAAGCCGAAATGCCACGCCTCCCAGCTGTAGCGCTGGACGAAGCCGAAGCGGCCGGCGTTGGCGGCGAGCCAGCCGTAGGCTGAGGACGGACCGAGATCGAGCTCGGTCGCGCAGCGGTGCAGCGACTGACCGGGCGGGGCCACCCAGGTCGGGTCCGGGTGGGCGGCGAAGAGTTCCGCCTGCTCGGCGTCGGAGCGAAAGCCCGACACCACCATCAGCACGACCCCATCGCTCCGGGCCGCGGCGGCCATCTGGTCGTAGGCGGCGGCGACGTCCGGCCGCATCCCCTCGCCGTCGCGCATCGCCAGGGGACCGCCGTAGCCGCTTCCCGTGGCCATCGCCGTGGCGTCGGCCGACGCCGACCCGTAGGGCGCCGCGGCTTCGGCGACCGCCGAGGCCTCGACCCGGTGCCCGCCGCTCTCCCGCAGCGAGGCGACGATCTTCGCCTCGGCACGCACAGGCGCGAACGAGCTCGCGTCGGGAAAGCGGACCCGGACCCGGTCCGGGTCCGCTCCGTTTGCCCGCGCCGCCAGCAGAGCGGCAGCGCGAGCGTGGGTCAGGTACTCGCCCTTCGAGATCCGGATTGGGTTGGGCGTGCCGTCGGCCCGGCGCGGTGGCGCCAGCAGGCGTGGCAGGTCGTCGCGCATCGAGCGGACCGCCGAGATCGCAACCAGGTCCGCAGCGCGCTGTGCCCTGCCCTTGCCGGTGACGGCGCCGGCGATCGCGACCAGGGCCAGGGCCGCGGCGATCAGCGCCAGGGCGCCACCAAGGGCCAAGACCAGCGCCTGCCCGGTCTCGTCGCGCGCCCTCGCTCTCATCCGCCCGCCAACCGCCGCACGTGCCGCGCGGAAATCCCTCCCGGAGCGCCTGCCGGCAAGACCCCGAACAGCGCCCGTCGCTCGGCTACCCAGGCGAGACGGCGCTTGAGGACGACCGCCGGGATGCCGCGGTAAATCAGGTCGCGGACCGCCAGCGCCACCACGGCGCGGTCGCCACCGAGGTCCGCCCGCAGCAGCACTCCCGACGGCCGCCACTCGGGCCCGGCGAGGACCTCGTGCAGGAGCTCGGGCGGCAGATGGAGGACCCCGCCGCACTCGCGCGCGATCGTCGCGGCCGCCGAGGCCATCTCCAGGCCCTCCGAGTCGGCTGGGACCGCGAGGTGGCAGACCTGCCCCCGGGCGGCGATCCGCGCCTCGGGCAGGTGGCCCCGCAAACGCTCCTCCAGCTGCCGCGCCGCGGCGGAGGCGATCAGAGTCGGCCGCGGCGCCCGGCCGCCGACGTCGACCAGCAGCGTCGCCCGGTCCGCATCGGCTCCGGCGCAGGCCAGCGCCGCCGCCGCGCCGCGCGATCCCTCGGCGTCGCCGACCGCGGTCACCAGCGCCGCTCCCGGCGCCTTCAGCGGGTTGACGAAGACGGTCACGGCGCCGGCCTCGCCGCAGCACTGCTGGTCACCGTCAGCCGCTTCGCCACGGCGCCAAACGGCGAAGGTGGCCGCAGCCGCACCGAGACCTCGCCGCCCTCAACCGAGACCGAGACGTCGTCCGCCGCCCATCCGGGCAGCGACCCACGCGCCGCCTCGGCGGCCGAGCCGCCCGAAGCGAGCGCCAGCGCCCCGGCCTCCGCCGCCCCGTCGGCGAGCGTCAGCGCGTAGCCGGCGGCGAGCAGCTGCAGCGCCACCAGGGCGGCCAGCAGCAGCGCCGGCAGCGCCGCGACCAGCTCGACCGTCGCCTGCCCGCGCTCAGCCATCGCCCGGCTCCAATCCACTCTCCGCGCCCACCCGCACCTGAGGCAGGGCCGGAACCAGTCGCGGCACCACGACCTGCACCGCCACGCCTTCGTCCTCCTCGACCCGGGCGCCGTCACTCATCGACGGCGGCAGCGCCGAGCGGGCGGCGGCGGAGGCGTCCCCGCCGACCAGCGCCGCTCGCGCGCCCGCCCGCGCCGCCACGCTCGCCGACCAGAGCGCCTGGCCGGCGAGCGCGATCTGCGCAGCCACCAGAAGCGCCAGCAGCAGGAAGGGGACCACCGCGACCAGCTCGACCGAAGCGGTCCCCTCCTCCCCGTGCGCTGCTTCCCCGGCTCCTGGCGGCATCGGCCAAACCTGCCGAGGAAGTCCGCACCCGTGGCGCGCAGATCGCAAAATCTTCGTCGCGCCTGGCGAGCGCCTTCGTAAACTGAGGGCATGCGAGCTGCCCGCAACGCCGGCATCGTCATGCTGGCGGCCCTGCCGATCGCCTTCCTACCGCACGGCGACAACTTCGCCGAAGCGCTGCTGACGGCACTGACGATGGGCCTGCTGGCCGGGATCTCCTGGATGCTCTACACCCTCAGCCGCCAGAACCAGATGACCCTGGCGACCCTCAGCGACGGCCGCCGGGCGATCCTCTACGGGGCGTTCGGGCTGATCGCGCTGCTGATCGCCGGCTCCGACAAGATGTTCGCCACCGGCGGCGGCACGGTCCTATGGCTCCTACTATTCGCCGCCGCTGCGGCAAGCATCTGGAAAATCTGGATCGAAGCAAACACTCTGAGCTAAACCGAAGAGGAGGGCCGGGGGGAGGGGGTCCGCCGGACACTCCCCGCTGTTGTCCGCCGGACCCCCTCCCCCCGGGCCTCCCGAAGACCTACTTATGGGTCATGACCACGATGCCGGTGATCACCGAGGCGGCGACGCCGAGGAGCGCCAGCGTCCCGACGATCGCCGCCGCAGTCGCCGCCACCGGCCGTTCGCTGCGGCTCAGCTCGGTGAACTGACCGGCGCCCCAGATCCCGACCGAGAAGAGAAAGGTGACGCCGATTCCCGCGATCACCGAGGCGGCGACCGTCTGCAGCAGTTCGTCGGTGTGGACGATGGTCGCGATCACGTCCCGGTCGCCTCCACCGGGGCGCCGCTCTGCGCGCGGCGGGCGAAGGCGACGGCGATCAGCGAGAGCCCCATCAGGGCGACCAGGATCGGCCCCAGCGCCCCGGTGCCGAAGATCCGCGTGAACCCGTAGGTGAGACCGCCGATCGCGGCCGCCGCCGGCAGGGTCAGCAGCCAGGCGACCATGATGTTGCCGGCGACGCCCCAGCGCACCGCCGAGAGCCGTTTCGCCGCGCCGGAGCCCATCACGCCGCCGTTGATCACGTGCGTGGTCGAGAGCGGAAAGCCGAAGTGGGTCGAGGCGAGGATCACCGCCGCGCCCGCCCCCTGGGCCGAGAAGCCCTGGGCGGCGTCCATCTTGATGATCCGGGTGCCGGTGGTCTTGATGATCCGCCAGCCGCCGCTGTAGGTGCCGAGGGCGATCGCCGCCGCGGAGGAGGCGATCACCCAGAACGGCGGGTCGGCTTCGGCGCCGAGGGTGCCGTTGGCGATCAGCGCGAGGGTGATGATCCCCATCGTCTTCTGCGCGTCGTTGGTGCCGTGCGCCAGCGCCAGCAGCCCGCCAGAGACGATCTGCCCGTAGCGGTAGCCACGGCTGACGATCCCGGGCCGCTGCCTCCCCACCACCCGGTAGGAGAGGCCGATCGCGAAGCCGGCGACGAGGAAGGCGAGGATCGGGGCGACGACCGCCGGGATCAGGACCTTGCCGACCAGCCCTTCGGCGAGCACCGCGTCGAAGCCGACGGCCGCCACCGCCGAGCCGACGACGCCGCCGATCAGCGCGTGGGAGGAGCTCGAGGGCAGGCCGAAGTACCAGGTGATCAGGTTCCAGGTGATCGCCCCGATCAGGCCGGCGAAGACGATCGTCGGGGTGATCACTTCGGCGTTGACGACGTCTTTGGCGACGGTCGCGGCGACGCTGATCGAGATGAAGGCGCCGACGAAGTTGAGCAGCGAGGCGAACCCGATCGCCACCTGCGGCCGCGCCGCCCCGGTCGAGATCGAGGTGGCGACGACGTTGGCGGTGTCGTGGAAGCCGTTGGTGAAGTCGAACGCCAGCGCCGTGGCGATGACGAGGACGAGGATTACATCTGAACTCAAGAGGCGCCCCTCATGAGTTCTTTATGACTATTCCCTCGAGTATCTGCGCCGCGGTCTCGGTGGCGTCGATCGCCTCCTCGAGCACCGCGAACATGTCCTTCCAGCGGATCACGACCATCGGGTCGATCCCGTTGGAGAAGAGCGAGGCGACGGCGTCGCGGGAGATCCGGTCGCCGTCGTTCTCGAGCCGGTGGATCTCGATCCAGTACTTGTCGAGGTCCTTGAACGAGGGCAGGTTCTCCAGCCCCATCGCCAGCTGTTCGCAGGAGGCGACGAGCACCTTGGTCAGCGCCTGCGCCTGCGCCATCGGGGCCTCGATCTTGTAGAGGCCGAGGTAGTCGGCGGCCTCCTCGGCGTAGTCGACGATGTCGTCCATCTGCGTCGCCAGGTTGTAGATGTCCTCGCGATCGATCGGGGTGACGAAGGTCGAGTTGAGCCGTTTGACGATGTCGTGGGTGATCCGGTCGCCCTCCTGCTCGGCCAGGAGAATCTCCCGCGAGAGATTTTCGCTCTCGGGCCAGGTGTGCATCATCTCGTCGAGCAGCTTGGCCGCGCGAACGGAGTTCTGACCGGCCTCGATGAAGAGGTCGAAGAAGGTCCGGTCGCGAGGGAGGAGCGAGAAGCGCGCCACTGCGACGGCATCCTAGTGACGCGTCAAGGCCTGCGCTTCCGAGGTCGGCGGGCCGGCGAGGTGCTCGGCGGAACGAGCGGAATGCCGCGCCATCAGCTCCTCCTGGACGCTGCGCTCGTCGCCGTCGGCCCGGCGCCGCGTCCAGGCGCCCTCGGAATCGAGCTCCCAGGTGTTGGCGGTGTCGGCGAAGCAGCGTTCCAGGACGTCCATCAGATCGGCCTTCAGCGCCATCTCTTCGACCGGGGCGACCAGCTCGACCCGGCTGTCGAGGTTGCGCGGCATCAGGTCGGCCGAGCCCATCAGCACCCGGCTCTCTTCGCCGCGGCGGAAGGTGTAGATCCGCGAGTGCTCGAGGAAGCGGCCGACGATCGAGGAGACGTGGATGTTCTCGGAGACCCCCTCCACCCCCGGCCGCAGGCAGCAGATCCCGCGCACGTTGAGGTCGATCCGCACACCCGCCTGTGAGGCCTCGTACAGCGCCTGGATGCAACGGGCGTCGACCAGCGAGTTCATCTTCAGGGCGATCCGCGCCTCTTCGCCCGCCTTGTGAGCGGCGGCGGTCAGCTCGATCTCCTCGATGATCCGGTCGCGCATCGTCGTCGGCGAGACCAGCACCTTGCGGTACTCGGCCGGGCGCCCGTAGCCGGTGAGGAAGTTGAACATCTCGGCGACGTCGGAGCCGACGTCGGGATCGGCGGTGAAGAGGCCGAAGTCGGTGTAGAGCCGGGCGGTCTTCGGGTTGTAGTTGCCGGTCCCGACATGGACGTACTCACGCACCTGGTCGCCCTCGCGGCGGGCGACGACGATCGCCTTGACGTGGGTCTTCAGCCCGGGGATGCCGTAGACGACGTGGACGCCGGCCTCCTCCAGGCTCTTCGCCCAGTGGATGTTGGCCTCCTCGTCGAAGCGGGCTTTCAGCTCGACCATGCAGACCGCCTGCTTGCCGCGTTCGGAGGCGCGGATCAGCGACGGGACCAGCGGCGAGTCGTCGCTGGTCCGGTAGACGGTCTGCTTGATCGCCAGCACGTCGGGGTCGGCGACGGCCTGGGTGACGAAGCGCTCGACCGAGCTCGCGAATGAGTCGTAGGGATGGTGGACGAGCAGGTCGCCCTGGCGGATCTCGGCGAACATGTCGACCGGGTCCTCCTCCTCGCCCTGCAGGCGGGGCTGGGTGACCGGCGTCCAGGGCGGCCAGCGCAGCTCGGCGTGGCCGGGGACGTCGGCGATCGTGCTGAGGTCGGCGAGGTCGACCAGCCCCTCGACGTCGTAGACCTCGCGGTCTTCGAGCCGCAGCGCCTCGACCAGCTGGGCGCGCAGCTTGGGATTCATCCCGGCGGCGACCTCGAGCCGCACCACCTCGCCGAAGCGGCGCCGGCGGAGCTCGTCCTGGACCGCCTGCAGGAGGTCGTCGGCCTCGTCGGAGATGGTGAAGTCGGCGTCGCGGGTGACCCGGAAGTAGCCATGGTCGATGACGTCGATCCCCGGGAAGAGCGTGTCCAGGTTGGCGGCGATCACCTCCTCCAGGGGGACGAAGGTCTGGCCGTCCTCGCCGAGCGGCAGGAAGCGCCCGAGCAGCTCCTTCGGGACCTTGATCCGGGCGATGATCTCGTTGCCGCTCTCGGAGTCGCGCAGCAGGACGCCGAGGCTGAGCGAGAGGTTGGAGATGTAGGGGAAGGGCCGGCCGAGGCCGATCACCAGCGGCGTCAGCGTCGCGAACACCTGCTGCTCGAAGCGCTCGTCGATCTCCTTCCGCTCGGCGTCGGTGGCGGTCTCGAGGGTGACGATGCTGATTCCCCGCTCCTCCAGCGCCGGGACCAGATTGCCGGTGAAGCAGGCGCAGAGCCGGTCGTCGAGCTCCAGCACCCGCTGCTGGATCGCGTCGATCTGCTCCTTCGGGGTCAGGCCGTCCGGCCCGCGGGCTTCGATCCCGGCGTCGAGCTGGTCGAGCAGACCGGCGACCCGGACCATGAAGAACTCGTCGAGGTTGTTGGCGTAGATCCCGCAGAAGCGGAGCCGCTCCAGCAGCGGCACCTCGGCATCCTCCGCCAGTTCGAGGACCCGCTGGTTGAAGTCGAGCCAGGAGAGCTCGCGGTTGAAGTAGAGGGCGGGGTCGTCGATCGCCCCATTATGCGGCACGGGCCATGCCCTGCGAGACCCCTGCCGCGGCGGCGTCGAGCGCCCGCCGGTAGCCGGCGCCGAGCTGCGCCATCGAGCGCTCCCAGGAGCGCGCCCGGGCGGCGCGGGCAGCGGCGTCGCCGAGCTGGCGGCGCAGCCGGGGCGAGGAGGCGAGCTGCAGCAGCGTCCCGGCCAGGTGATCGGCGTCGGGACGGCAGAGGAGCCCGGTGTGGCGGTTCTCGATCAGGGCCGCCGGGCCGCCTTCGGCGACGGCGACGATCGGCAGGCCGCTGGCGGCCGCCTCGAGGATCACCTGGCCGTAGGTGTCGGTGCTGCTGGCGAAGAGGAAGGCGTCGGCACTGGCGTAGGCGCGCGGCAGCTCCTCGCCCGAGAGCCAGCCGAGGAAGGTGGCGCGCTCGCCGAGGCGCTCGCGCAGCTCGCCCTCCTCGGGGCCGCCGCCGGCGAGCAGCAGGTGCAGGCGCGGATCGGCCTCGTAGGCGCGGAGGAAGCTCTCGGCCAGCAGGTCGGCCCCCTTCTCGCGGGTCAGGCGGCCGGCGTAGAGGACCCTGATCTCGCCCGGGAAGGCGTCGCGGTCGGCCTTGGCGGGGTCGAAGCGCGCGGTGTCGACGCCGCGCTCCCAGCGGCCGATGCGGGCCGGGTCGGCGCCGAGCGAGACCACCGAGGCGTCGGCGGAGGGGCTCGGGGAGAGCACCGCCGCGGGGGCCGAGTAGAAGGCGCCGAGGCCGGCGCGGGTGAGCGCCTCGAGGGCGCCGTCCCTGCTGCGCATGCCGGCGTAGGTGGCGATCTCGGTGTGGTAGCTGGCCAGCAGCGGTACGCCGGTGATCCGGGTCATCAGGGTGGCGGCGATGCCTGCCGGCCCCGGCGCGGTGACGTGGACCAGGTCGTAGGAGCCTTCGGCGAGCGTCTCGACCAGGTCCGGCAGGCCGGGCACCCCCAGCCTCATCCCCTCGTAGAAGGGGATCTCCAGCTCGGCGGCCGCCGGCAGGCGACGGTCGACGCCGGGGTCGGTGCCGACGATGTCGACCTCGAAGCCGGGCACGCCGCGCTCGCGGATCTGTTCGATCGTGTGGGTCACCCCGTGCATCGAGCCGATCCCGTCGGCGATCACCGCAACCCGCTGCCGCTCACCACGACGGTCCCGCAGCTTCGCCTTCTCGGCCCCGAGAAAGGCCGCCGCCGGCGCGTAGGGCACGGCGGGCACCAGCGCCTCGAAGAGGCTGTCGACGGCAGCGAGAAAATCGCCCCCGGCGACTGCCTCGGTGCCGTCGGCAATCGCCGCCCGCAGCTTCCGATCGTGGGCCCGGCGAGCCCGGCGATAAAGATCAGCATGGGAGAACCCGTCCGCCTGCAGATAAGCGATCAACTCCCGCCCCCGCAGCTCGAGCCCGACCCCGTCCAACCAAGCCTCCAACAGCGCCCGAGCATCCTCCGGCCCCACATCGGCAGCAATCTTCCCCTCCCGGGCAGCCCCCTCCCGAATAACTCTCTCGGCCATCTTCAGAACAGCGCCCGGATCGACCTCCCGGCGGCGGGCACCCGCAGTCGATGGACCAGCCACGCCCGCGGGGACGGAGGGGAGTACCTCGTCGGACCCTCCCCGCTGTTGTCCGCCGAGGTACTCCCCTCCGTCCCCCATCGCGAGGGGCTCCCCTCCATCCCCCCACGCCAAAGCCCGCGTCGCCAACGCCATAGCCGCATGCGCCCACTTGGCAGCACTGCCCTGTTCGCCCCCTGCTTCGGCATCCCCCCGCAGCAGGTGAGCAAGAAACTCTTCCGGCGTCGCCGCAACCGGCACCTCGGTGAAGGTGCGGCCGATGTCGACGCCGGCATGGTCGTCGGAACCGCCGATGCCGGTGCCGCCGTGGGTCTCGACGTAGACCGCGGCGGGCATGTTCAGCTCGGCGGCCCGAGAGCCGTTGCGGACCTCCCAGACCGGGAAGAGCTCCGCCAGTCGCCGCCGGTGGCGCCGGGTCAACGGCGCGGCGACGTTGAAGAAGGGATGCGCCAGGGCGCAGGCGATCCCCTGCTCGTGAAGGTATGCGGCGCAGGCCTCGACGTCGCCGGAATGGGCCTGCAGCCACTCGTGGTCTCCGAGCGTGATCCCGTAACAGAGGACGTGAACCGCCTGGGGCTCGCCGGCGAAGCGGGCGGTCAGCTCCTCGGAGACGAAGCAGTCGGGACGGTCGGCGAGCTCGAGGCAGCCGTCGATCGTGTCGTGGTCGGTGATCGTGACGAAGTCCATCCCCCGCCGCTTGGCGAGCTCGTAGACCTCCTGCGGCGGCGTCGCGCACTCCGGCAAACCCAGCGAGCGCTGGACGCCCAGCTTCGAGAAATGCGACGCGGTCGAGTGGCAATGCATGTCAACACGGGAAGTCATCGGTGTCTCCCTTTCAAGTCTGTCTTGTCCCCCACAGAGTTCGCCACCGCCGCGCCCGAAGTGTGAAAAGGCCGTGACCGGCAAAGAGAAGGCCGGTACCGGGACGAGCCCGGTACCGGCCTGGGAACGTTCCGCCCGGAGGCGGAGGTGGCAACCGTTAGAGGCCGGCCACCGCGTTCAGCCCGGCCTGCTGGACGACCTTGGGCAGCGGGGCGAAATCGAGCGCCGCTCCGTATTTCTGGCCGATCGTCAAACAGTATTTGGCGAACTGCTGCAGGAAGCCCTTCTGCGGGGCGTCGTGCGGGATGATCGCGTAGGTGAAGGTCGAGATCGGGTAGGCGATCGTCGCCTTTTTCGGGGGGTTGGTGATGCTGATCGTGTTGGTGGCCGGCAGGCTCTTGACGGTCGAGGCCGCGCTGGCGATGTTGGGGATGTTGGGGAGGGTGAACTTGCCCGCCTTGTTCTGAATCGAGGCGGCGTGGACACCGGCGGCGATCAGGTAGTAGGCGGAGATGTAGCCGATCGCTCCCGGCGTTTTCACGACCGTCGCGGTGACGCCGGAGTTGCCTTTGGCGCCGATCCCGTGGGTGAAGCCGACGGTGGTCGCGTAGCCGACTTCGTTCTTCCAGCCGGTGCTGACCTTGGAGAGGTAGTTGGTGAACGCGTAAGTGTCACCGGAGCCGTCGCTGCGGAAGACCGGCGTGATCGCCAGGCCCGGCAGCTTGACCCCCGGGTTGACCTTCTTGATTTTGGCGTCGTTCCACTTGGTGATCTTGCCGAAGTAGATCGAGGCCAGGATCGACCCGGTCAGGTTCAGCTTCTTGACGCCGGGCAGGTTGTAGCCGACACCCGTCGCCGACAGCGCCCACGGGATGTGCACGCAGCCGTTGCAGGCGCTCGCCTGTTCCGGCGTCAGCGGCGCGTCGGAGGCACCGAAGTCGACGGTCCGGGCGGTGATCTGGGCGATTCCGGTGCCGGAGCCGACGGCGGCGTATTTGACCGGGATCCCTTCTTTGATTTCGAAGGTGCTGATCCAGTTGGCCATCAGCGGGGCGACGAGGGTGGAGCCGGCGCCGGTCAGGCCGGCGGCGGACGCGGAGGCCGTCACGGTTGCCGTACCTCCAACCGTTGCTGCCACCGCGATCAAGAGAGTAAGCAACCTGTTGCGGAGCAAAGTGATCCTTTCAACTCGTTTACGTGT
Organism: Solirubrobacterales bacterium; assembly: GCA_036260485.1. Taxonomy (GTDB): domain Bacteria; phylum Actinomycetota; class Thermoleophilia; order Solirubrobacterales; family 70-9; genus VAYN01. Next base: position 95,046 of record DATAMR010000066.1, read on the forward strand.
CTGAAACGGCTGGAAGGTTCGCGGCAGCGGGGTGGACAGAATGTGTCAATGTCGTGAAAACCACAGTGTGAAAACGATGTAACAGAGATGTGAGTACCGGGGAGTTGTGTCAATTCTGTGAAAAAAGAGTTCAAAGGGAGGTGGAGCCGCATCTGCTCGTCTAGGCTGCCGGCCGATGAGTACGGTTTCTCACCCCGCCGCCCGGGTCGGCGGCCGTGCCGGGCGGACGAGCCCGCTGCGCAAACGGCTCGACCTTCTCGGCGACCGGCTGCTGTTCGGCGTCTGCCTGCTGGCGGCGCTGATCGCCGCCGCGACCATCGTCCTCGTCGGCTACCAGATCGTCCACGGCGCCTCGCCGGCGATCTCCAAGTTCGGCTTCGCCTTCGTCTACGAAACGACCTGGCAGCCCAACTTCGGCGCCTTCGGGGCCGGCTCACTGCTGTTCGGGACCGCCGTCACCTCGACCTTCGCCCTGGTGCTCGGGGCGCCGATCGCGATCGCGATCGGGCTCTTCCTGACGCTGCTGGCGCCGAGGGGCGTCCGCGGCGTGGTCGGCCCGCTGGTCGAGCTGCTGGCGGCGATCCCCAGCGTCATCCTCGGCTTCTGGGGCCTGCTGGTCCTCGGCCCGTTCCTGCAGGCCCACGTCGAGCCGTTCCTGCACGGCACGCTCGGGTTCCTGCCGATCTTCGGCGCGCCGGAAACGACCGGGCTCAGCGTCTTCACCGCCAGCGTGATCCTGACCCTGATGGTGATCCCGATCATCGCCTCGATCTCCCGCGACCTCTTCCAGTCGGTGCCGCGTGAGCTCCAGGACGGCGCCAGCGCCCTCGGCGCCACCCGCTGGGAGGTGGTCCGCGGAGTGGTCCTGCCGACCACCTCCTCGGGCGTGGTCGCGGCCTGCCTGCTCGGCCTCGGCCGCGCGCTCGGCGAGGCGATCGCGGTCTCGCAGGTGATCGGCGCCGGCTCCACCCTGCAGGCCTCGCTGTTCAAGTCCGGCGACACCCTGGCCTCGCGGATCGCGCTGCAGTTCCCGGGAGCGCTGACCGAGCTGCACAAAGCCTCGCTCTTCTACTGCGGAGTGATCCTGCTGGCGATCGGGCTCGCCTCGAACCTGGTCGCGCAGGCGATCGGGCGACGCTTCAGCTACCAGGGGGCGACGGCACGATGAGCGAGGGGGCGATTCCGGACCCGGCCGCGCCGCTGACGCCGAGCGGCAACCTGCGCCGCCGGCAGCTGGTCAGCCGCGCCGCCGAGCTCGCCGCGACCGCCGCCGCGGTGCTCGCCGTCGGGGCGCTGGCGATCGTCGTCTACACGGTCGTCTCCCGCGGCGCGAAGGCGATCGACCTCGACTTCGTCTTCACCGGCTATCCGACCGGGGTCGGCCCGATGCTGCTGGGCACGCTGGTGATAGCCCTGGTCGCCACCGCTATGGCGATGCCGGTGGGAGTGCTGATCGCGCTCTACCTGACCGAGTACGCTGGCGCCCGCGGTTCCAATGCGCTGCGCCTGACGCTCGACCTGCTCAACGGCCTGCCCTCGATCATCCTCGGCCTCTTCGTCTTCGCCCTGCTCGTCGACCACAAGCAGCAGTCGGGCTTCGCCGGCGCGGTGGCGCTGGCGATCATCGAGCTGCCGCTGATCGCCCGCGGCTCCCAGGAGGTGCTGCTGCTGGTGCCGCAGAGCCTGCGCGAAGCCTCCGATGCGCTCGGCGTCGCCCGCTGGCGCTCGGTCCTCACCGTGGTCCTGCCGACGGCGCTGGGCGGGATCGTCACCTCGACCGTGCTGGCGGTCGCCCGGGCGGCGGGCGAGACCGCGCCGCTGATCCTCGCCAGCTCGGTCTTCGACCCGAAGAGCTTCACCGTCAACCCCTTCGAATCGATGCCGAACGTGCCGGTGTGGATCTACAAACTCTCCGAAGAAGGCAACCCCGAAGGCTTCACCGAAGCCTGGGGGATGTCGCTGCTGCTCGTCTCATTCATCCTCTTCGCGAGCCTCGGCGCCCGGGCGCTGCTGGCTCGCAGCAAACGAAAGCTGAGCTCATGAACCCTCCTGAGAAGACCGCGCCCTCGCGGGTGCGGATCCAGACCGGCGCCGCGGCGGTCCCCGCCGCGGTAACCGGCACGACCGCGGCGCCCGCCTTCCAGCCCGAGCTCGTCTTCGACTCGCGCGACGTCTCGATCTTCTACGGCGCCAAGCAGGCGCTGACCGCGGTCACCCTCGGCATCCGCCGGGGAGAGATCACCGCCCTGATCGGCCCCTCGGGGTGCGGCAAGACGACCTTCCTGCGCAGCCTCAACCGGATGAACGACTCCGTCTCCGGCTTCCGCATCGAGGGCAGCATCCGATATCACGGGCACGAGCTCTACGGCGGCAACGTCGACCAGGTCGAGGTGCGGCGGCGGATCGGGATGGTCTTCCAGAAACCGAACCCCTTCCCGAAGTCGATCTACGACAACGTCGCCTGGGCGCCGCGCAACCTCGGCCTTCGGCGCGGGCTCGACGAGCGGGTCGAGGCGGCGCTGCGCGGCGCCGCCCTCTGGGACGAGGTCAAGGACCGGCTCAAGGACAGCGCCCTCGGCCTCTCCGGCGGGCAGCAGCAGCGGCTCTGCATCGCCCGGGCGATCGCGATCGAGCCCGACGTCCTCCTCCTCGACGAGCCTGCCTCGGCCCTCGACCCGATCGCAACGGGGGCGATCGAGGACCTGATGCACAGCCTCAAAGGCCGCTTCACGATCGTGATCGTCACCCACAACATGCAGCAGGCGGCCCGAGTCGCCGACCGCACCGCCTTCTTCAGCCTCGAGACGGGAGGAGAGAAGCCGGTCGGAACGCTGATCGAGGTAGGAGAGACCGAGCGAATCTTCGCCGAGCCCCGCGACCCGCGGACGCGGGACTACGTAACCGGCCGCTTCGGTTAGGGGCGGTTGCGGGAGGGAGGGTCGGTCAGCGCTTGAGGATCTCGTCGCCGCTGACCTGAGCGAGCAGCGGTTTCCCGCACTGCCAGCAGAAGGTGGCACCGCTGGAATGGGGGGCGCCGCAGGCGGTGCAGGCGCCGGTGGCGCCGGTCTCGTCCATCCGCAGGATTCGCTCCACCTCGCTCAGCTCGGCGTCGGCGTCCTGCAGCGGCACCGCCCGCTGAACGATCAGGTCGACGTCGATGCTGTTGCGGATCGCCATCTCGTAGACGAGGCCGCCGAGGTCCCATTGCAGCTCGGCGACGCGGGCGGCGAGCTGCTCGCGGCGACGCTCGAGGTCGACCAGCTGCTCTTCCTCGACCGGGCTCATTCGAAGAAGTTCCCTTCGAATTCGCCCTTGCTGTTGCAGCCGGAGACGCTGGGGTCGCAGTCGCCGCCGATCTGCTGTTCGGGCGGGGCGATCTTCACCCCCGGCGCCGGTTCGAAGACTTCTTCGGTCGCCTTGCTGGTGCCGCTCTTGCCGGTCGAGGCCTTCTCCTTCGCCTCCTTGACCGTGGCCGGGTCGGCTTTCTTGCCTTTGGCGGAGCTCGCGCTGGCGCCCCCGCCCGCTCCCGCGGTCGAGGCGGTCGCCGTTTCTTCGCCGCCGCCGACGCGGATGATCTGCGGCGCGGCGGCGTTGGTCGCCCCGTTGTCGCCGGAGCGCCCGATCAACACCCCGACCCCGAGCGCGAGGACGAGGGTGGCGACCACGGCGACGAGCGAGGAGCTGGCAGAGATGGGGGGACGCCGGCGCGGCGGCGACTCAGGGGGGGCCGCCGCCGCGGCCGGCTGGGGACGCTTGCTCGCGTCCATGTATGCGACGGCATCCATGATCGGCAGCCGTGGCTCGCCGCGCCGTTGCCCGCAGGAGAGGCAGTAGCGCTGGTCTGGGAGCAGGGACGATCCACAGCTGGGGCAGGCGTCGGACACGGGGGCATCTTCGCCGCGACCCCCCGCCCCGCATGTTTAGGAGTTGTAAATCGGACTCAGGATCTTCACAACCTGGTCACGGGCCGTGGCGATACTCGCGCTGCCCTTGACCGAGAAGAAGAAGCAGCAGGACAAGCAGATGCCCGCCCCCTGGGCTCTGGGAATGGCAGTGCTGGGGATGCTGGCGCTCGGCGTCCTGATCGGTTCGGTCACCGACCAGTACGCCCAGAACGCCGGTTTCCCGACGGTCCTGCTCGAATCCTCGGAAGCTCCCCCCGAAGAAGCGGCCCCGGAAACCGCGGCCGCCGCACCGGCCGAAGCCGAAGCATCAGGTGGCGAATCGGCGACTACCGCCACCCCTTCGGCGATCCCGGCGGAAACCCCGCTGGTGGAAGAACCGCTGCCTGAAACGCCGAAACCGCCGGAAGTCCCGCTGGTGGAAGAAGAACTCCCGACCGGGCTGCCGGAAGTGAAACACGTCTTCGTGATCATGCTGAAGGAAGGCAGCTTCGAAGCGCCTGCGGCGCCCGGGCTGATCCAGCAGGGCGAGCTGCTGACCAACTACTACGCGGTGACCAAAGGCGTGCTCGCCAACCAGATCGCGTTGCTCAGCGGTCAGGGACCGACGCCCGAAACGGCGGCGAACTGCCCGAACTACGCCGACGTCGTGCCCGGAACCGAATCGGCCGAAGGCCAGGTGGAAGGCAACGGCTGCGTCTACCCGGCGGCGACCAAGACGCTGCCCGGCCAGCTGACCGAAGCGGGGCTGAAATGGAAGGCCTACGTGCAGGGGACCGAAGACGGCGCCGTCACCGGCCAGCCGACCGCCTGCCGCCACCCCGTCCTCGGCACCCCCGACCCCAACCTCGCCGCGACCCCGACCGACGCCTACGAGACCTGGCGCAACCCCTTCGTCTACTTCCACGCGATCGTCGACGCGCCCGAATGCGCCGAAACCAGCGTCGGCCTGCCGCAGCTCGCCGCCGACCTGAAGCTGAAAGCGAACAGATTCCCCGCCTTCGCCTACATCGCCCCGGTCGAAACCCAACTCGATCCGCTCGTCGCCGAAATCAAGAAATCGCTCGCCTACAAAGACGGCGGCATGATCGTCGTCACCTCCGCCCAAGCCCCGCAGGAAGGCGAAAAACCCGACACCAGCGGCTGCTGCATCGACCCCGACTTCCCCAACCTGCCGGACGACGGAGCCGCAGCGCCCCCGACCGGCCCGGTCCGCGAAACCGGCGGCGGCGGCCGGGTGGGGCTGCTCATCCTCTCCCCCTACGTGGAACCCGGCACCACGAGCGAAACCTATTTCAACCACTTCTCCCTGCTGGTCACGATCGAGGAACTATTCGAACTCGAACGAATCGGCTACGGCGCCGAACCGGCCCTGACCGGCTTCGACGAATCGATCTTCAACGCCGCCGGCTGAGAAGGCCGGCAAATTCGGGAAAAACGGCAACTCCGAGGGGGAGAGATCGGGCGCGCCGCCTCCTTATCCCTTCATGGTGGGACGATTCGCGCGCAACGGTGTCCGGAGTCTGGTCGCCGTAGCTCTACTAGCCGCCCTCTTGGGGTCCGGCTTGGCGGCGACCCCCAAAGACTTGCCCACCCCCGCCCTGGGCCAGCCCGCCCTCTACCGGCTGGAGATCGCCCTGCTGGCGTTCTACGGCTGCCTGGCCTTGATCACTCCTGCCTTTTCGGCACTGGCTTCAGGGCAGTTGCCGATTGAGATCTCCACGCGAGGTGCCAAGTTCGCCAGCGAAGCCAACGGGACGGCAGTGCGGAACGAAGCGACGATCAAGAAGCTGAAGCAGACCACCGACCGTCTTCAGGAGGACCTGACGACGGCAACTTTCAAGATCAACCGGCTCGAAAGGGAGATCCAGGTGACAAGAGATGACCGAGATTAGAGTTGGTGGGATGAACGATACGGAATACCGGGACCTCGCCAGACAACTCTCCGAAGGCTCCGATGTTCTCGACTTCGAAACGGCCCTCGAAATCGTGCAGTGGCGGCCCGATAAAGCCAGAGAGATCCTGCGCATGCGCGCCGAAACGCAACGGCAAAACGAAGAAATGGACCGCGGCCGAGAACGGCGACGCCGTGCCCTGATCGAAGACTACGGCTAGGCCGCGACGCGCTCGGGGGAGCCGTTGATGCTGCCGTTGAGGAGGTCGAGGATGACGCCCTCGCGGAGGCCGCCCTTGCCGATCTGCAGGGGCTGGCCGAGGAGGTCGGAGAGCTTCTCGAGGAGGAGGACTCCGGTGGGCAGGATGCGGACGCGGGTGGGGTCGAGCTCGAAGCGGCGGCCGACGTCGGCGGCGGGGTCGCCACAGAGGACGCGGATGCCGCGCTCGAGGGTCTCGTACTCGAGCACGGCGCCGACCAGGCGGCGCAGGGAGGTGGCGGAGCCGCCGACGGCGACGGCCTGGGCCGGGCGCTCGATCTCGACGCCCTCGAAGATGTCCTCGATGCGGTCGCGGGCGCGGCGGATCTCCGCCGCCGAGGGAGGGTCGGAGGAGAGCAGCTCGTCCGCCAGGTTGCCGGAGCCGACCGGCCAGGAGCGGACGCTCTGGACGCCGTCGGAGACGGTGCCGAGGATCACCTCGGTCGAACCGCCGCCGATGTCGACGACGCCGATCAGCCCCTCAGCCGGGTGGCCCAGCGTCTTGGTCGCGCCGAGGAAGGAGAGTCGCCCCTCCTCCTCCTCGGGCAGAACCTCGATCGGAACCCCGGCCGCGGCACCGACCGCCTCGGCCACCTCCTCGCAGTTCCGAGCCTCGCGCACCGCGGCAGTCGCAACCGCCCGAATCTCCTCAGCCCCAAGCTCCTGAGCCAGCCGCACCTGGGTGGCAACGACCTCCCCCACTTCCCCAACTTTCTCAGCAGAAATCCGCCCCTTGCCATCGACGGCCTTCCCAATCCGGGTATAAGCCCGCTGCTCCATCACCTTCTTCAACTGCCCCTCAACAGGCTCAGCCACCAAAAGGCGCGTCGTGTTGGAACCGATATCTATCGCCGCACAAAGAGTCACAGGAATCCCACATGTTCCCAAGCGAGTCGGATCTGACACAGGCGAGGGCCGGGTGGGGGTCCCTGGGTACTCAGCATGGAGCCGACCCAGAGACCTCCGGGGCGTCAGCCAAATCCGACCTAGTCGGCGGAGGTGCTCCCAGGGACCCCCACCGGACCCTCTCCCCTACGACGGATGAGAAGCGTCCTCGAACTCCCGAAACAACCCAGTGACCACAAACGCAACCTGCTCACCGATGTCAACAGCGTTGTCCCCGATCCGCTCGATAGCCCGAGCCGCCAAAAGCATCGTCATCGCCCACTCCCGCCGGTCGGCGTCGTCGCCGATCTCCAGCGCCAGGTGGAAGCATTCGCGGTTCAGCTCGTCGACGACGTCGTCGCGGCGGACGAGGTCCCGCGCCATCTCCACGTCGCGCTCCTCGAAGGCCCGCTTCGCCTGCATGGTCAGACTCCTGGTGTGGGCGCCCATCTTCAGGATCAGCTGGACCATCCGCGCGTCGACCGGCGCGTAGTTGCCGGTCAGCGGGATCACCTTGCAGACGTTGACGCACTGGTCGCCCATCCGCTCGATCCCCTTCAGGACGTGCAGCAGGGCCGAGATCAGGCGCAGGTCGGTCGCCACCGGCGACTGCGTCGCCAGCAGCGTGATCAGGCTCTGGTGCACCTCGAGGTAGCGACCGTCGATCCGGTCGTCGTCGGCGATCACCACCTGCGCCAGCTCGACGTCCTGGTTCTCGACCGCTTCCATCGTCCGGCCGAGGGCGATGTTGACCAGGTCGAGGCCGCCGAGCGCGCTGGCCTCCAGCGTCGCCAGTTCCTCCAGGTATCCGGCGCGGGCTATTTCGGGCATCGTCCGTCTCCTCCCCGTCTCAGCCGAAGCGGCCGCTGACGTAGTCCTCGGTCTGCTTCTCGGTCGGGTTGGTGAAGATCTGGTTGGTCGCGCCGACCTCGACCAGGTGCCCCGGCTTCCCCGTCGCGTCGAGGTTGAAGAAGGCGGTGACGTCGCTGGCCCGCGCCGCCTGCTGCATGTTGTGAGTGACGATCACGATCGTGTAGCGGTTCTTCAGCTCGGCGATCAGGTCCTCGATCGCCAGCGTCGCCAGCGGATCCAGGGCCGAGCAGGGCTCGTCCATCAGCAGCACCTCGGGCTCGACCGCGATCGCGCGGGCGATGCAGAGCCGCTGCTGCTGGCCGCCGGAGAGGCCGGAGCCGGGCTTGGCGAGCCGGTCCTTGACCTCCTCCCAGAGGTTCGCCCCGCGCAGCGAGCGCTCGACCACCGCGTCCTTCTCGGACTTCGGCACCCGGCGCGAGTTGAGGTTGAGCCCGGCGGCGACGTTGTCGTAGATCGACATCGTCGGGAACGGGTTCGGCTGCTGGAAGACCATCCCGATCAGCCGCCGCACCTCGACCGGGTCGACCCCCTTGGCGTAGATGTCCTCGCCGTCGAGCGAGACGTGGCCCTCGACCCGCGCCCCCGGCGTCAGCTCGTGCATCCGGTTCAGCGAGCGCAGGAAGGTCGTCTTGCCGCAGCCCGAGGAGCCGATCAGCGCCGTCACCTTGTTCGGCGCGATCGTCATCGTCACCCCCTCGACCGCGTGGAAGTCGCCGTAGAAGAGGTCGACGTCACGGGCCTCGATCGTCTTCGCCCCACGGCCGGCCTTGGTCACGGGCTCGGTCGAGGTCACTCCCGCCGGCCGCTCGCTCATCTCGGGCTTGCCCTCCTCGGCGGCGCTGCGCTTGGTCGCGGCTCCCAGCATCGATCTCAACTTCCTTCCTTCCGCCATCTCTAGCGGATCTCGGTCTTGTAGCGCCGGTAGACGAGGCGGGCGACGATGTTGAGCAGCATCACGATCGCGATCAGCGTCAGCGCCGCGGCCCATGCCTTGTCGTATGCCGCCTGTTTGAAGACGCCCGGCGAGCGATACTCGTTGTAGGCGTAGACGGCGAGGTTCTGCATCCGCCCGTGGAACGGGTCGGAGTTCATCGAGTCCACCACCCCGGTGGTGACCAAGAGCGGCGCGGTCTCGCCGACGATCCGGGCGATCGCGATCATCACCCCGGTGACGAGCCCGGCGAAGGCGGTCGGCAGGACGACCTTGACGATCGTCTTCCACTTCGGCGTCCCCAGCGCGTAGGCGGCCTCGCGCAGGTGGTTGGGGACGATCTTCAGCACCTCCTCGGCGGAGCGGATCACGATCGGGATCATCAGCACCGAGAGCGCCACCGAGCCCATCACGCCGAGGCGGATGCCGGGCCCGAGGAAGATCTCGAAGAGCGCGTAGGCGAAGAGGCCGGCGACGATCGAGGGAATGCCGGTCATCACGTCGACGAAGAAGGTGAGGGCACGGCGCAGGCGTCCCTGCCCGTACTCGTTGAGGTAGATCGCGCCCATGATCCCGATCGGGACCGAGATCGCCGCCGCGACGCCGGTGATCACCAGGGTGCCGACGATCGCGTGCGAGGCGCCGCCCCCCTCGCCGACCACGCCGCGCGCGTCGGAGGTGAAGAATTCGAGGCTGAGGCCGGGGATGCCGCGCTTGGTGACCTCGTAGACGAGCGAGATCAGCGGGATCATCGCCAGCGCGAAGGCGCCGGCGATCAGCACCGTCATCGTGCGGTCCTTGGCGCGGCGGCGCCAGCCGGCGCCGCTGGCGAGCAGCGAGGAGGGGCGGGCGAGCTCGGGGCTGTGGCTGACGCTTGCGCTCTCCATCTCTCCCTCCCTATTCGTGGTTCTGGCGGGCGATCACGGCCCGCGCCGCCATGTTGGTTACGAGGGTGATCGCGAAGAGGACGAGGCCGGTGGCGATCAGGGCGTTGATCGCCAGGCCGGAGGACTCGGGGAAGTCGAGGGCGATGTTGGCGGCGATCGTCGAGGGGTTCGCCTGGCTGATCAGGTTGAAGGTGACGGCGCCGGAGACCGAGAGGATGATCGTCACCGCCATCGTCTCGCCGAGGGCGCGGCCGAGGCCGAGCATCGCGCCGCTGATCACCGACGATTTGCCGAACGGCAGGACGGTCATCCGGATCATCTCCCAGCGGGTGGCGCCGAGCGCCTGCGCGCCTTCGGCCAGCTTGCGCGGCGTCTGGGCGAAGGCCTCGCGGGCGATCGCCGAGACGATCGGCAGGATCATCACCGCGAGGACGATCCCGGCGACCAGCATCGTCCGCCCGGTCGCCGAGGCGGGTCCTTCGAAGAACGGGATCCAGCCGAGCTTCTCTTCCAGCCACTTCAGCACCGGCACCGCGGCGGGGCCGAGGACGAAGATCCCCCAGAGTCCGTAGATGATGCTCGGGATCGCCGCCAGCAGGTCGACCAGGTAGCCGAGCGTCTGCGCCAGCCGCGGCGGCGCGATGTGGGTGATGAAGAGGGCCGCGGCGATCGCCAGCGGGACGGCGACGACGGCGGCGATGGCAGAGGCCAGGACGGTGCCGAACGCCAGCGGCGCGACGTAGTCGAGGAAGGTCTTGCCCTCGGGCAGTTCGGAGGCGGCGGCGGTGAAGGCCGGGTAGCCCTCGGAGACGAGGAAGATCGCGACCCCGGCCAGCAGGGCCAGGATCGTCACCGCGGCGACGACCGCGGTGCGGGAGAAGACGCGGTCACCGAGGCGGCGGCGCCCTCCGGACGCCGCCGCCAGCAGTTGACCCGCGTTGGTCGTGGTGTCGACCTGAGACACAGGCTCCCTAACCGGCTTCGATCGCTTCGATCGCCGGGGTCACCTTCGACGTCAGGGCCGAGGAGAGCGGGGCCGAGCCGGCCTGTTCCGCCGCCAGTTCCTGCCCTGCGGGGCTGATCACGTATTCCAGGTAGGCCTTCACCGCGGCCGCTTCGTCGGCCGAGTCGTACTTGGTGCAGGCGATCAGGTAGGAGGTGAGCACGATCGGATAGGTGCCTTCCGCTTCGGTCTTGCGGTCGAGTTTGTAGGCGATCGTGTACTTGCCCGGGCTCAGTTCCTCGTCGAGCGGGGACTGCTCGAGGACCTTGGACGCGGCCTCCGGGGTCGGTTCGGCGTATTCGGAGCCGACCTTGACCTTGGCGATGCCGAGTTCGCCGGCCTGGCTGGCGTCGGCGTAGCCGATCGCGCCTTCGCCGGCGGCCACCGCTTCGACCACGCCGGAGGTGCCGGAGGCGGCTTCGCCGCCCTTGACGGGCCAGTCGCCGCTGACTTCGTAGCTCCAGACGCTCGGCACGACCTCGGAGAGGTATTCGGTGAAGTTCTCCGTGGTCCCAGACTCGTCGGAGCGGTTGACCGGGGTGATCCGGGTGTCGGGCAGTTCGACGCCGGGGTTGTCGGCGGCGATCGCCTTGTCGTTCCAGCTGTCGATTTCCTGGTTGAAGATCTTCGCCAGGGTTTCGGGGTCGAGCTGGAGGTCTTCGACGCCGGGGAGGTTGTAGATGATCGCGATCGGCGAGATGTAGTTCGGGACCTCGATCAGCTGACCAGTCTTGCAGCGCTTTTCGGCCTTTTCGAGTTCGCCTTCTTCGGGCGAGAGGGCCGCGTCGCTGCCGGCGTAAGCGGTCCCGCCGGCGATGAACTGTTCGCGACCGCCGCCGGACCCGACCGGGTCGTAGGAGATGGTCACGTCGGAGTTTTCGTTCTCGAATTCGGCGATCCAGGCTTCCTGCGCGGCCTGCTGCGCGGTCGATCCGGCGCCGGCGATTTCGCCGGAGACGCTGCCGCCCCCACCGCCACCGGTCGTTTCGTCGCTGCCGCCGCAGGCGGCGACGGCGATCGCGAGGACAATCGCGGCGCTCAGCACCACGAACCACTTAGAGCTGGTCAACTCTTTCTCCTTCGGGTCGATTCACAATTGCAGCCACCCTCGCAGCGGCTACCAGGCACCTTGTTACGTGGCTGTGTCGAGCATGTAAAAAAGATGTAAAAAAACGACGGGAAAGCTTGTTCGTCTGTTCCTTTTCGTTGCTATACGCAGATAAGGAACAGACGAATGGCTTCGCGTCAGGCGTCGGGCGCGAAGCGGTAGCCGATCCCGTTGTGGGTGTGGATCAGCCGCGCCTCGGGCAGCGCTTCGCCGAGCTTGGCCCGCAGGCGGCTGACGTAGACGTCGACCGAGCGGTCGTCGCTGCGCGGCTTGCCGCCCCAGACCTCGGCGAACAGTTCCTCGCGGGTCATGATCCGCTGCGGGTGCTCGGAGAGGGTGACCAGCAGCTGCAGCTCGCGGACGGTGAGGCTGAGCGGGCGCCCGTCGACGAGCGCCGCGTGCTGCTCAGGCTTGATCTCCAGCCGTCCCATGCGCCCGAGCATGGCGGCGAGTCAGGGGGCGGCGGTTATCTGGGCGTGAAGGTGTTGTGAACGGCTTGTGAAGACGGCTCGGTCTCGGGCTGCGCCTCGAGCGCCGGCTGCGGCTCGGCGACGGGCGCCGCCTCGGGCGCCGGATGGATCTCCGCGGCGACGATGCCGGCCGGTTCGGGGTCGAAGCGGTAGCCGATTCCGAAGTGGGTGTGGATGTAGGTCCAGCTCGGCGAGAGGCTCTCCAGCTTCTTGCGCAGCTTGCGGACGAAGACGTCGACCGAGCGGTCGCCGTGGGCCATCGCGTAACCCCAGACCCGCTGGTAGATCTGCTCGCGCTCGAGCACCTGGCCGCGCTCCTCGGCGAGCAGGTAGAGCAGCTCGAACTCGCGGCGGGTGAGGTCGAGGGCCTCGTCGCCGACGAAGGCCTGGAAGCGGTCGGGACGGATCTCCATCTCGCCGACGGCGAGCGGCGTCGCCTCGTGCTCCTGGCGGCCGCGGCGGCGCCGGCGGGAGACCGCTTCGAGCCGGGCGATCGCCTCCTCGGGATGGCACGGCTTCGTCATCCAGTCGTCGACGCCGAGCCGCAGCCCCCGCACCCGCTGGGCGACGGTGGAGCGGCCGGTGCAGACGACCAAGCCGAGGTCGGGCAGCATCGAGGCCACCCGGTCGAGGTAGGCCCAGGCTTCGTCGCCCAGCACGACCGGGTCGACCAGGAGGGCGTTCAGCTTCATCGCCACCAGGTCGCGCGGCGGCACGGGGCCGGTCTTCTGGCTGAGATGCCAACCGGCCGCCTCTGCGCGGCGGGCGAGGACGGTGACGAAACCGCTGTCGGTGTCGAGGACGGCGATTCGGATAGGGGCAGTGTATGCACACCGGGAGGCCGTGTATCTGTTTGTTTCCCCTGCGTTCACAGGATTTTCACGAGTGCGGCAGGGCTCGTGCCGAATTTGCGGGGAGGCGGGCCTCCAGGTTCACTTCGCGCGGGCGGCTGCTGCGCCTTCCCGTTGACGGTTACGACGCGATCGTCGGTTGGACCCGGTCGCAGGATCAAGACCTCGGCCGGCGCCTTCTCCAGCAGCCAGACGAGATCGTCCCCCGAGAATCCCGCGCTGCCGGTCGCGGTCGCCGAGACGACCACGCGGTCGAAGCTTTCGCGGTCGAGCAGGCGGGCGAGAGCGTGCCGGTAGGAGCGGCCGCGTTCGATGCGGGCGTCGATCGGCACCCCCTGGGCGGTGGCTCGCTGTTCGATCGCCTCCAGCATCGCCATCGCCCGGTCGGCCTCCTTCGGGACGGCGCAGTCGAGCGGCAGGCTCTTCGGCACCCGCGCCAGGTAGGCGGGCATCAGGGTCGCTTCCTCGGCGCGGGCGAGCCGCAGGGCGGCGTCGAGCGCCCGGCGGGAGATCTCCGAGCCGGTGAACGGCAGCAGGATCTGGTGGACGACCTCGGTCTCCCCCGCCGAGCGCCGCAGACGTCCGCGGGCGAGCAGAAAGCCCCCGGCCAGCCCGAGGAGCAGGGCGACCCCGACGAGGACGTGCTCGATCATCTCCCCTCCTCCTTGAGGCCGCGGTGGGCGACGATGCGGACGTCGACCCCGGGCGGGGTCGCCCGCATCAGCCGCTGCGGCAGCGGTTCGCGCAGCCGGGCGAATCCCCTCGGAGGGTTCGATTCGCCGACCATGATGTAGGTGCTGCCGCGCTCGCGGACGACCCTGGCGGCGCCGGCGACGAGGTCGTCGTGCTCCTCGATCAGGAAGGTGGCCCCGAGGACCGAGGCGAGCCGGCGCAGGGCGGTGACCTGCCCCTCGAGCTCCCCCTCGATCGGCTGCCCGGGCGGCTTCACCCAGAGCAGGTCGAGGCCGGTCCCGAGCCGCTGGGCCGAGCGCCAGGCGCGGCGGACGAGGCGCTGGGAGCTGGGCTGCGGCCGGACCAGCGCCAGCAGGCGCTCTCCCACCGCCCGGCGCGCGTCGTCGGCGACCCGGCCTTCCTCCCGCCGGGTGCCGACCTGCTCGACCGCGCTGTAGACGAGGCGCTTCGCCTCGACGCTCTCGGCCACCTGGCGCAGGCTGACCTCGCGCAGGGCGGCGAGGTTCTCGATCTTGAAGAAGTTGTCGAGGGCGGCCTGGACGTTCTCGCCGGGGTAGATCTTGCCGGCCCGCAGCCGCTCGATCAGGGCCTCGGGGGTGAGGTCGATCAGGACCACCTCGTCGGCGGCGCCGAGGGCGGAGTCGGGAACGGTCTCCCTGACCCTGACGCCGGTCAGCTCGGCGACCTGGTCGTTCAGCGACTCGAGGTGCTGGACGTTGACCGTCGAGAAGACGTCGATCCCAGCCTTCAGCACCGCGGCGATGTCTTCGTAGCGCTTCTCGTGCTCGAGGCCGGGCGCGTTGGTATGGGCGAGCTCGTCGATCAGCGCCAGCTCGGGCGCGCGGGCGAGCAGCCCGGGCAGGTCCATCTCCTCGACCGCCGCCTCGCGGATCGAGGCCGGCCGGCGGGGCACCACCTCCAGCCCGCGTGCCTGGGCGCTCGTCTCCTCGCGCTTGTGGGGCTCGAGGTAGCCGATCACCACGTCGCGGCCCGCGTCCGCCTCGGCATGGCCCTCCTGCAGCATCCGGTAGGTCTTCCCCACGCCGGCCGCCATCCCGAGGAAGATCTTGTAGCGGCCGCGTGCCATGGGTCCCCCCGGTCAGGCTCCCAGCAGGTTGTGGACGACGAGGTCGATCGCCTTGATCCCGACGAAGGGGACGATCAGGCCTCCGAGGCCGAAAAGCAAGATGTTGCGACGCAGCAGCGCGGTGGCGCCGACCGGCCGGTAGCGGACGCCGCGCAGCGAGAGCGGGATCAGCAGCGGGATCACCAAGGCGTTGAAGACGATCGCCGAGAGGATCGCCGATTCCGGCGTCCCCAGCGACATCACGTTGAGCGAGTCCAGCGGACCGGTTTCGCCGCTCGCCGCCCAGGTCGCGGCGAACATCGCCGGCAGGATCGCGAAGTACTTGGCGACGTCGTTGGCGATCGAGAAGGTGGTCAGCGCGCCGCGGGTGATCAGCAGCTGCTTGCCGACCTCGACGATCTCGATCAGCTTCGTCGGGTTGGAGTCGAGGTCGACCATGTTCCCCGCCTCGCGGGCGGCCTGGGTGCCGGTGTTCATCGCCACGCCGACATCCGCCTGCGCCAGCGCGGGGGCGTCATTGGTGCCGTCGCCGGTCATCGCGATCAGGCGCCCGTCGGCCTGCTGTTCGCGGATCAGCTCCAGCTTGCGCTCCGGGGTCGCTTCGGCGAGGAAGTCGTCGACCCCGGCCTCCTCGGCGATCTTCGCCGCGGTCAGCTTGTTGTCGCCGGTGACCATGATCGTGCGGATGCCCATCGCCCGCAGCCGGTCGAAGCGCGCCCGCATCCCTTCCTTGACGACGTCTTTGAGATAGACGACGCCGAGCACCCGCTCGTCGCGGGCGACCGCCAGCGGGGTGCCGCCCTCGCGGCCGATCCGGTCGAGCTCGCGGCCGAGCTCGGCGGGAGCGCGCCCGCCCTCGCCCGCGACCCAATCCTGGACCGCGTCGCCGGCGCCCTTGCGCAGGCGGGTGCCGTTGAAGTCGACGCCGCTCATCCGCGTCTCGGCACTGAAGGGGATAAAGGTCGGCTCGTGGCCGTCGAAGTCGTGCTCGCGGATCCCGTAGGTCTTAGCGAGGACGACGATCGAGCGCCCCTCGGGGGTCTCGTCGGCGAGCGAGGCCATCTGCGCCGCCTCGGCCAGCTCCTCGGGGGCGACGCCCGGCATCGGCATGAACTCGACCGCCTCGCGGTTGCCGAGGGTGATCGTCCCGGTCTTGTCGAGCAGGAGCACGTCGCAGTCGCCGGAGGCCTCGACCGCCCGGCCCGAGAGCGCCAGCACGTTGCGCCGCACCAGCCGGTCCATGCCGGCGATCCCGATCGCCGAGAGCAGGGCCCCGATCGTGGTCGGGATCAGGGCGACGAGCAGCGCGATCAGCGTCGTCTCGGAGAGTTCGGTGCCGGCGAAGACGGCGAACGGGCGCAGGCTGACGACGACGAAGATGAAGATCAGGGTCATCGCCGCGAGCAGGATGCCGAGGGCGATCTCGTTCGGGGTCTTGCGCCGCTCCGCCCCCTCGACCAGGGCGATCATCCGGTCGAGGAAGGACTTGCCGGGCTCCTGGGTGATCTCGACGACAATCCGGTCGGAGAGGACGCGGGTGCCGCCGGTGACGGCCGAGCGGTCGCCGCCGGCCTCGCGGATCACCGGCGCCGACTCGCCGGTGATCGCCGACTCGTCGACCGAGGCGATGCCCTCGACCACGGTCCCGTCGCCGGGAATCGTCTCGCCGACGGTGACGACGACGACGTCGCCGCGCGCCAGCTCGGAGGCCGGCTTGCGGCCGCCGTCGTGCAGGTTGGCGGTCGTCTCGGTCCGCATCGCCCGCAGGCTCTGGGCCTGAGCGCGGCCGCGGCCCTCGGCCAGCGCCTCGGCGAGGTTGGCGAAGACGACGGTCAGCCAGAGCCAGACCGCGATCGAGAAGGAGAACCAGGCCGGCTCGTGACCGCCGCCGAGCGGCTTGCCGCCGAAGGCCTGGATCAGCCAGGCGACGGTGGTGATCAGGGCGCCGATCTCGACCACGAACATCACCGGGTTGCGGACCTGCACCCGCGGGTCGAGCTTGCGCACCGACTCGAGCAGGGCGGGCCTGACGATCTCGGGGTCGAACAGGGAGCGAGACTGGGGTTTCTCGGTCATCTCAGCGGCGCCTCTCTTCGAGCGCGACGTTGAGCTGCAGGACGTCGACTCCGGGCTCGCCGAACAGGCCCAGCGAACGCCCGTCGGTGTGGCCGGCGACCAGCGCTTCGACCCAGTCGAGGGGCAGGCCGCGGACGGCTGCGACCCGGTGCGCCTGGATTTGGGCGTTGGCCTCGGAGATATGGGGGTCGACCCCGGAGGCCGATTCGGTGACAGCGTCGACCGGGACCGCGGCGCGGGTCAGCGAGCGGTCGTAGGGCTTCTCCAGCTTCAGGTATGCGTCGAGGTCGGCCCGGATCACGTCGCGCAGTTCGACGCTGTTGGGGCCGGCGTTGCCGAAGAAGGTGACGTCGCCCGAATATTCCGTCGCCGAGGGCCGCGAGTGGAAGAAGGCCCTACCGTTGAATTCCTGGCCGATCAGCTTCGAGCCGACCACCTTGCCGTCGAGCTTGACCTGGGAGCCGTCGGCGGCGCCGGGGAAGGCGACCTGTGAGACGCCGGTGATCGCCAGCGGATAGACGAGCCCGAGGGCGACCGTGAGGAGGACGACCGCGAGCAGCGAGCTGAGCAGGTCGCGCTTCATCAGAAGAGCCCCGGGGTGAGGCCGTTGGAGACCGGCCCCAGCAGGATCGCGGGGAAGAAGGTGAGGGCGCCGACCAGGATCACGATCCCGATCAGGAGGAAGACGAAGGTCGGGTTGTCGGTCCGCATCGTCCCCAGCCCCGCCGGCGAGACCCGCTTGCCGGCGAGCGCGCCGGCGACGGCGAGGACGAAGAGGATCGGCACGAAGCGGGCGCCGATGAGGACGATGCCGCCGAGCAGGTCGGTGAAGGTGAGGCCCGAGGCGCCGGCGTTGCCGGGGGCGTGCGGCTGGACGAAGCCGGTGTAGCCGGCCCAGGCGGAGCCGTTGTTGTTGGCCTGCGAGAGGTAGGCGTAGAGCGTCTCCGAGAAGCCGCTCGGGTTGATCCCAGCGTAGATCGACTGTTTCGCCGCCGGCGCGGCGGAGGCGATCCCGGCCGAGAGCAGCACCGTCAGCGGCGTGAAGAGGACGCCGAGCGAGACCAGCTTGATCTCCCGGGCGCCGATCTTCTTGCCCAGGTACTCGGGGGTGCGGCCGACCATCAGGCCGCCGATGAAGACGGCGAGGAGGACGTAGAGGAGCATCGAGTAGAGCCCGGTGCCGACGCCGCCGAAGACGACCTCGCCGAGGCCGAGGTTGACGAAGGGGACGGCCCCGCCGATCCCGGTCAGGGACTCGAAGGCGGCGTTGACGGCCCCGCAGGAGGTGACGGTCGTGACCGCCGTCCAGAGCGAGGAGTCGGCGATCCCGAAGCGCTGGTCCTTGCCGACCATGTTGCCGCCGGTCGAGCCGTCGAAGGCGGCGGTGTGGAGGCCGGCGGCGTGCTGGGCCGGGCTGCCGTGCTGCTCGGCCAGGTAGACGACGACCACGCCGGCGACGAAGAGGACCGACATCGCCGCGAAGATCGCCCAGCCCTGGCGCTGGCTGCCGACCATGCGGCCGTAGGTGTAGGTGAGCCCGGCGGGGATGACCAGGATCAGCAGCATCTCGACGAAGTTGGTCAGGCCGCTGGGGTTCTCGAACGGGTAGGCCGAGTTGACGTTGAAGAAGCCGCCGCCGTTGGTCCCCAGCAGCTTGATCGACTCCTGCGAGGCGACCGGGCCCTGGGCGAGGAACTGGTGGCCGCCGCCGAGCGTCTGGACCACCTGCGTGTGGTCGAGATTCTGGATCACCCCCTGGGAGACGAGGAAGAGGGCGGCGAGGACGGAGACCGGGACGAGGATGTAGAGGAGAGTGCGGACCAGGTCCTGCCAGAAGTTGCCGAGGGCGCTGCCGCTGCGGGCGACGATGCCGCGGATCAGGGCGACGACGACCGCTATCCCGACCGCGGCGGAGACGAAGTTCTGCACCGTCAGCCCGGCCATCTGGGCGCAGTAGGTGAGCGTCGCCTCGCCGCCGTAGTACTGCCAGTTGGTGTTGGTGACGAAGGAGGAGGTGGTGTTGAAGCTCAGGTCCCAGGGGCCGGAGCCGAAGCCCTGCGGGTTGAAGGGCTGGATCCCCTGGGTGCGGAGGATCACGTAGAGGGCGACCCAGAAGAAGAGCGAGAAGACGACGAGGCTGCGCGCGTAGGCCTTCCAGTCCTGGCCCTCGTCGGGCCGCACGCGCAACGCCCGGTAGGTGAAGCGCTCGATCGGCCCGACGAGGGGGCTCAGGAAGACCCGCTGGCCGGTGAAGACACGCGCCATGTAGAGGCCGACCGGCTTGACCAGCACCAGCAGAATGGCGAAGAAGAGGGCGATCTGCAGCCATCCCTGGGCCATCAGAGGTTCTCCCCGCGCAGCAGCGCGTAGAGCAGGTAGGCGGCCACTACGGCCGAGACCAGCAGGCCGAAGACATCGGCGGCGGTCAGGGACGCGAGCGGCAGGCTCATATCCGGTCGATCAGCTCGATCGCGGCGTAGAGCAGCGCGAAGAGCCCCGCGGCGATGGCTATCGAGAGAAGGTCGACGAGCACAGATCGACTATGCGCCCACCCCCGTCAAGCCCGCATGAAGAAGCGGCGCCTGCGTATACAGATTTCGTGAAGGCGCCGGGGCGCCTTTGTCAACTAGGGATTGACTAAAGCGCCCCGCCTACGCTGCGAACCTGTAGCCCACGCCCGGATCGGTGCGAATGACTACGTGTTCGCCCTCCGGCTCGATCTTGCGGCGGAGGTTGGCTACGTGGGCGCGGAGGACCTGGAGGTCGTCTTCGTACTCGACGCCCCAGACCTCGACCAGGAGGTTGCGGTGGGTCATCAGCCGGCCGCGGTTGCGGACGAGGACTCGGAGCAGCTCGAACTCGGTCGGGGTCAGGTGGACGTCCTCGCCGTCGCGGCTGACCCGGCGGGCAGCGAGGTCGATCTCGAGCCCCTCGACGACGATCGCCGGCTCCTCGGCCTCGGGCCGGGCGCGGCGCAGCGCGGCCTCGAGCCGGGCGACCAGCTCGCGCGGCCCGAACGGCTTGGTCACGTAGTCGTCGGCGCCGGCGGCCAGCGCCTCGACCTTGCGGTCCTCCTCGCCGACGGCGGAGAGGACGACGATCGGCATCTCGCTCCACTCGCGGATCCGCCGCGTCACCTCGACCCCGTCGAGGTCGGGCAGCATCAGGTCGAGGATCGCCGCCTGTGGCGGCCGCACGGCGACCAGGTCTAGCGCCTCCTCCCCCGTGCTCGCCGGCACCGCCTCGAAGCCGGCGTCGCGGAGGATCACCCGCAGGGCGCGGACGATCTGCGGCTCGTCGTCGCAGACGAGGATGCGCGGCTGGTCGCTCACGTCGCCGCCCCCGCCAGCGGGAAGGTGACGACGAAGGTGCTCCCCTGCCCCGGCACCGACTCCGCCGCGATCTCGCCGCCGTTGGCCTCGACGAACCCCTTGGCGATCGCCAGGCCGAGGCCGAACCCCTGGCCGGCGCCCTCGCGCCGGTAGAAGGGCTCGAAGATCCGCTCCCGCTCGGTCTCCGGAATCCCCGGCCCCTGGTCGACGACGCGGATCACCAGCCGCCCACCGCTCTCGCGGGCGCGAACCAGCACCGGCCGGCCGCCGCCGTGGCGGGCGCCGTTCTCGAACAAGTTGGCGAAGGCGCGCTCCAGCTGCACCGGATCGGCGACCAGCGGCGGCAGCTCGGAGTCGACGCCGAGCTTCACCGCCTCGCCGCCCAGGCCGACCGATTCCCGTGCCACTTCGAAGACGCCGACCAGGTCGACCGGCTCACGCCGCGGCTCGGCGTCGCCGGACTCCAGCCGCGAGACGTCGATCAGGTTCTCGACCAGCCGCGAGAGCCGTTCGCCTTCGGAGACCACAGCGCCGCTCAGCTCGTGCTGCTCCTCCGCCGTCACCGAGGGCGAGTCGAGCGCCGCGCCGGCGGCGATGATCGCGGTCAGCGGCGTCCGCAGGTCGTGGGAGACCGAGCGCAGCAGGGCGGTCTTCAGCTCGTCGCTGCGGCGCAGCGCCCCGGCCTCGATCGCCTCGGCCTGGATCCGGTCGCGCTCGGCCGAGAGCTCGCGCAGCTCCTCCAGCACGGCCTCGGTCTCCCCCCGCCGCCGCTCCGACTCGGCGGCCCGAGCGCGGGCCATCTCCCCCAGCGAGCTGCTGAGGACGGCGACGAAGACGAAGACGACGAGGGCGACGGCGTCGCGGTCGGCGGAGACGTCGAAGCGGCCGGTCGGCGGGATGTGGAACCAGTTGAAGGCCAGCGCGCTGGCGACGCCGGCGAGGACGCCGAGGCGCCAGCCCCAGACGGTCGAGATCAGCAGCACGCCGGGGATGTAGACGACGCCGAGCGAGACGGCCGGCGCGACGTCCTTCAGCGGGTAGACGAGAGCGGTGCCCAGCGCCACCGCCGCCGCGGTCGCCAGCAGCCCCGACGCCGCGGAAGGTGTCTCGGGCCCGAGCCGCAGGGCGGTGAGCATCGGCCTCACCCCGCCAGCGTAGTGCGACGACTAGTGGATCGCGCCGCTTGCGGTCAGGACCAGGACCAGCGAACCCAGCGCCACCCGGTAGACGACGAAGATGCGGAGCGAGTGGGAGGTCAGGTACCGCAGCAACCAGGCGATCGAGATGTAGCCGGCGACGAAGGCGACGATGGTGGCGACCACCGTCGCCCCGACCGGCGGTTCGCCCGCTTCGCCGATCTTGCGCAGCTCGAAGAGACCGCTGAGGACGACCGCCGGGATCGAGAGCAGGAACGAGTAGCGGGCGGCGTCGACCCGGTCGAAGCCGCGAAACAGACCGGCGGAGATCGTCGCCCCGGAGCGGGAGACGCCGGGGATCAGTGCCAGCACCTGCGCCATCCCGATCGAGAACCCGTCGCGACCGCTCATCTCGTCGAGGTGGCGGCGGCGGGTGCCGTAGTGCTCGGCCGCGAGCATCACGAAGGAGAAGAGGATCAGCGCCGAGCCGATCAGGTAGAGGTCGCGGGCACCCGACTCGATCTGGTCCTTGAAGATGAAGCCGAAGACGCAGATCGGGATCGTGCCGAGAATGATGAACCAGCCCAGACGCGCATCTTTGGAGGACCTTGGAATCGGCGTCCGCAGCTCGCGCAGCCAGGCGGAGGCGATCCGCCAGAGGTCGGCGCGGAAGTAGATCAGCACCGCCGCCATCGTCCCCAGCTGGATCACCGCGGTGAATCCCGCCCCCGGGTCTTCCCAGCCGAGCAGGGCCGGGACGATCCGCAGGTGGCCGGAGGAGGAGATCGGCAGGAACTCCGTCAGCCCCTGGACGAAGCCGAGGACGATCGCTTCGAGAGTGCTCATGGCCGCGAGAGGCTATTCGGATATCGCCGAACGGGGCTCAAGAGCGGGCGGCGACGCCCCTCGGTGCGCTAGATTCCCGCCCGTGAAGCGTGCCGCCGCAGCCCTGCTCTCGATCTGGGCCCTGATGCTGCTCGTCGCCCCGGCCGCCCTGGCCGACGAGGGCGTCGGCCTCGCTGGCCCGACCACCGACAAAACGGTGACCTTCTTCTGCTTCGGCGTGATCGCCTTCTTCGCCGCGCTGCCGATCGTCCTCTCGCTGATCCAGGGCCGCCTGGAGAAGCGCAAGGAACAGCGCCGCAGCGACCTCGCCCGTTTCAACTAGCGAGTCGCACAGGGTGGATAAGCGCCCCGACCTCCTCCGCCGCGCCGCCGCCGAGGGCTTCGGCGTCTTCGCCCTGGTCTTCGCCGGCTGCGGCGCGATCGTCGCCGAGGCCGAGCATCCCGGCACGCTCGGCGTCATCGGCATCGCCTTCGTCTTCGGCCTGATCGTGATGGCGATGGTCTACGCGACCGGCCACCTCTCCGGCGCGCACCTGAACCCGGCGGTGACCCTGGCCTTCGCCCTCACCCGCCACTTCCCCCGCGCCGAGGCGCTGGCCTACCTCCTCGCCCAGCTCGCCGGCGCCCTCGTCGCGGCGGGCCTGCTCGCCGCGGTCTGGCCCAGCCAGCCGGCGGCGCTGGGGACGACCCTGCCCACGGTCGGGGTCGGCAGCGCCTTCGTCTACGAGGTGGTGCTGACCGCCTTCCTGATGTTCGTGATCATGGCCGTCGCCACCGACACCCGCGCGGTCGGCGCCGGGGCGGCGATCGCGATCGGCGGCACCGTCGGCCTCGACGCCCTCTTCGGCGGGCCGATCACCGGCGCCTCGATGAACCCGGCCCGCTCGCTCGGCCCGGCGCTGGTCTCCGGCGAGCTGCACGACCTCTGGATCTACCTCACCGCTCCCCTCCTCGGCGCCGCGATCGGCGCCCTCGCCTACCAGCTCGTCCGCGGCGAGCACCCGCGCGAGTCCGTCACCGAGGCCGCCTGATGGCCCGCGCCCTCTTCGTCTGCCTCCACAACGCGGGCCGCTCGCAGATGAGCGAGGCGCTCTTTACCCGCGCCGCCGAGGGCCGCCACGAAGCGCGCTCGGCCGGGACGACGCCGGCCGACCGCGTCCATCCCGAGGTAGTCGCGGCGATGGCCGAGCTGGGGATCGACCTCGGCGACCGGGTCCCCCACAAGCTCACCCAAGCCGACGCCGAATGGGCCGACGTGGTGGTGACGATGGGCTGCGGCGACGAGTGCCCCTACATCCCCGGCAAGCGCTACGTCGACTGGGACCTGCCCGACCCCAAGGGCCAATCGCTGGAGACGGTGCGCACGACCCGGGACGAGATCGAGCGCCGGGTCGAGGCGCTGGTCGCCGAGCTAGGCGCCGCCGGCTGAGCCGGCGTCCCTAAGAGAGCCGGAAGCCCGAGAGCAGGCGTTTCTCGGTCTCGCCCTCGACCTTGGCGACGACTTCGATCTTGCCCTCGAGGGGGGTGTCGCGGATCTTGGTCGCCAGCAGGTCGTCGACCTGGAAGATCCCGGCGCTGTTGTTGAGCTGGATCTCGATCTTGACCGGGCGCTCCTCGCCGGCGGCGATGGTGACCTCGTCGACCGCGGCGGCGGAGATCGAGTGGATGCCCTCGTGGCCGGACTCGAGCGGCAGCCGGGTGCGCCCCTGGGCCATGTCGAGCGCGTCGGCGACGCGGACGACGCCGGCCTCCAAGGTGTAGGGCTCGCCGCGGCGGCGGTGGCCGATGATCGCGTGCAGGATCTCGGAGGCGACGACGGTCCGCTCCGGCTCCTTGTAGGCGTCGGCGAGCAGCCGCTGCAGGGCCGAGTTGGCGAGGAAGAGCGAGTAGGCCTCGTGGTCGACGCGGTGGATCGACATCCCGGTGTCGTGCAGCAGGGCGCCGCCGGCGACCACCACTTCGGCGTCGCGGTCGCGCATCCGATGGTCGGCGACCATCGCCGGCTCGACCCCCGCCCGCAGCAGCAGCCGCAGCAGGCGCAGGGCGATGTTGAGGACGATCTGCATGTGGACCCAGGAGTGGTCCGACATCCCCAGCCGCTCGGCATGGACCTGGGTCATGTACCACCAGGCCCGCACCTCCTCGTCGGAGTTGACCGCGTCGAGAAAGCTCTCCAGCTTCCGGTTCCCCCGCGTCGGCGCCCGCACCCGAGCCTCGGCGATCGCCTCCTTCGGCGGCTTCCGCCCCGGCCCGCCGGGATCAGGCGCCGGAACCTGCTCCTCGCCAGCCACTATCGGCTCATTCGCCTCCTCAGCCATCGAGCGCATCGTAGATGCGCCTTCGGCGTTCACTTCTTCGACTTCTTGCCCTTCCCCCCGCCACACTTCGCCTTGACCAGCGGTTTGAAGTCATGCAGCTTGCCGTTCTGGCCGTCGAAGTTGGCCAGCGCCTTGTGCTTGCCCCGGCAGATGTCGGTGCTGTTGACGATCAGCCCCTTCTGGCCGCCCTGCATTTCGAGGATGAACTTGGTCACCGGGGCGTCGGGCACCCCTTCGAAGGTGTTGCGGATGCGGCCGTTCAGCGAGTCGATCCGGCCAACCAGGTTGATGTCGGCTTTGCTGGAGTGAAGCGCGGCCACCAGGTCGGGCAGTTCGTGGTTGGAGGAGCGCAGGTAGACGTTGCCCTGTAGCGGCTCGTCGAGCAGGGGCGTGATCGCCTTGGCCTTGCCGTAGATCGAGCCCTTCGGGCACCCCTGCCCGTTGCCGGCGCCGGAGTTGAACTGCACCCGGGTGCAGACGGTGCGGATGTGGGACTGTTCGAGGAAGGCCGAATGGGGCAGGGTGACCTGGGCTTTGCCGATGTTGGCATCGCCCTTGCGGGCTTCGAGGACCGCCTTTAAGCGCGGCGTGGCCCCCCGCTTGGTGCCTCCCAACAACTGCAGGGAGAGCTTGGGCTTGAATCCCAGCGAGGAGCAGTCAGCCGCCTGGAAGGGGCTCGTCACCGTCACCGGTTCGTTGTCTGCGGCAGAGGCGAAGTCGAGACCTGAGCCGAGCACCGTGGAGGCGGTGGAGGTGCGGTCGCAGTTGGTCGGGTTGAGGACGAATTCGGGCCGATCGACTTCAACCATGATGTCGCGCAGGTGGACCTCGATGCCCTGGATGATGTGGGGGAGGGGGTCTGAGCCGGTCGCATCGACGAAGACTTCGGCGGTCTCGGGATCGACCTTCAGCGCCTGGCGCACCACCACGGTGCCGAGGTCGAAGGGGCCGACCTTGGCCGGGGTGATCGCAACGACCGAGAGCTTGGCGCCGTGGTAGGGGCCGGCCATATAGAGCTTGCCGGGCACGTAGGTGAGGCTCGCCCCCACCCCCGAGCCGACCAGGGTCCGCCCGACCTGCGAGCCCGCCGGGCAGCTGGGGCGCTCGATCTCTTCCTGGGCGCCGTTTTGGCCGGTGCGGGCCGTCGCCGCGGCGATCTGGGGATCGGTGCAGGTGGCGATGCCGGCCAGCTTGCCGATCACGCCCGGGGGGAGCTTGATCGAGAAGTTGGTGAACTCCTGTTCGCCGTCGTTTCGGGTCAGGCGCAGGTTGAAGGGCGAGAAGCTCTTGGCGGCGTTGTTGATCGTGCCGGCGAAGAGGCCGGGGTGGAAGGGCGGTTTGCCGCCGCTGGGGCAGGCTCCGCCATTGACGCCGCGTTCGATTTCGAAGCTGCTGGTGCGGGTGACGAATTCATCCGCGCTCGGTTCTTCGAGATTGGGGGCCGACCAGGGCAAGAATTCGGCCACCACGTCGTAGCTGCCGCAGGCAGGTGGCGTCACCAGCGAGGAACGGGCGCCTGAGCGCAGATGCAGCTTGACGCTGGAGATCGGAACCTGCGGCAACCCTTCGAAAGCACTCGTCAACTGACCGGTTCTCGGGTCGGGTTCGACGACTCCGGCCTGCTTGACCAAGATCCCCCGCTCGGGGATCTTGGCGACCATATAGAGGGCGATCAGCGAGCCGTAGGGGTTGTCGAAGGGGCTCGCCACGTAGAGGGAGCCGCGGGCTTCCTCTTTGAGGATCGGCGTTTGGATCTGCACTTCCCCGATCTTGGAGGCCTCCGGGCAGCCTTCTCCCGGCGCGGAGTCGAACCTCTCGCGGGCGAGGTCGGCCGGGGAGCAGCCGACCAGGCCTTCGGCCTGGGAGGGGTTGACCGTCATCCCCTTGGGCAGGGTCACTTCTATCGTTTCGGCCTGTCCTTCGGCGATCGCGTCCTTGTTCAGCAGGCCTGCGTTCGGCATCTCGAGCTGGAAGTCCAGGCCGCTCGGCGATCCAGCCAGCCTGCTGGTCGGGGCGGCGAGCACTACGGGGTCGAAGGGGATCTGGTTGCAGCCGCTCATCGAGGGGCCGGCGAACGGGGCTTTGGCGATCTGGGTGCCGAAGGGCACGTTCCAGGGTTCGACTTCGACGCCGAAGTCCATCGGCGTGGTGCAGGAGACCGGCAGGCGCAGGAAGGCGTCTTCGCCCAGGCCCGGGGGCCGCTGGCAGGGCCTTTCCTCGCCGATGCCGATGTTGTAGACGCAGCCCCAGCCGCGAGCGTTGTCGTGGCGGGGGTCTCCCGGCGCTCCCCAGATCGTCAGGACGGAACCGAGGAACTGGGCGACCTGGCTGGCGTTGTTGACGCTGGCGATTACCCGGTATTCGTTGTCGGGGTCGACCTCGGTGTCGATGATGACCTCGGTGTTTGCGATCGTGAACCCGAACCGGGCCGGCTCGCCGACAGCGGGGGACAAGTTGAAGACCGGCACCGCGGGCCTGGCAAAGCCGATCGCCCCTTGTTGGAAGATCGAGAGCGCCGCAACGCCGATTGCGGCCTCGTCGGGACAGCGGTTGGCGGCTTCGATCACTTCGCTTTCCTGACTGAAGTCTTCGAAGCTGCAGGTCGGCAGGGAGGCCACCTTGCCGGTCAGCCCGGCCGGCAGCGGGAAGCGCAGGTTGCGGGGCTGGGCGGGTTGATCGACCTGCCTTTGGTTGCGATCTGGATCGGGCCTCATCCGGCCCGAGTTGAACTGCAGCGCGGTGGTCAGCTGGAAGGGGTGACCGCCGGCGCGGGTGTCGGGTTCGCCTCCCTCTGCTTCGACTCGGCTGGAGAAGGACTCGACCCCGAAGGGCGTTTTCTCGGGATTCACCTTGATTTCCTGATCGACGCTCTCCGCCGGGGCGTTGCCGCCCGCGACGCTCACTTTTCCTGGCGCGCCCACCAGCGGCGGTGCTCCGAGCAGGTCCACCGCGACTTCGACTTCGATCGAGTCAAAGGGCTTCAGCACGCCTTTGAAGGAGCAGGAGATCAGGATGGAGGTTTTCACTTCGCAGTCCACCGGACCCGCGTTGCTTTTACCGCCGCCGACTCCTTCTGCGCCCGTCGCTTCGACGCCGGCCGGCAGCTGATCGGTGATCGTCAGCGCTTTTTTGCCGGAGTCCATCGGCGCATCGCCGATATTGGTGATGACGAGGTAAAGGCCGCCGCTGCCTTCTGGGCCTTCCGGTTCCCAGAGATTCGTCGGTCGGCTGCCGGTGACGATCTTCCACCAAGGCGCGGGCGCCGCGGATGCTGAGGCGAGCGGCAGGATGAAAAGCAGGCAGACGGCGAACGCCGCGGTGAGGGCAGCCGGGCTGCCGATGCGCTTTGCGATTTTCATCGGGCCGCCCCCCCACTCTTCTTCGCTGGCTTTCGCTTTTGCTTCTTGTGTTTGGCCTGCTTCTTTTTGACGCAGAGCACTTTTCCGTTGCGGCGGACCTTGCGCTGGCCCTTACGGCAGGTCACCGGCGTCTCTGCCCCCTTGAACAGTTCGCTGGCCCGCCCCGGAATCGTGGGAGGACCGGGCGACGGCTGACAAGCTTCCCCCGCGCATTCCCGAACCGGGCTAAGCACTACGGGGGTCCCGTTCACCCGGGCGTCGTATACGTCTGCGTCTTCGTCTTTGTCGAGGACCGAGAGCTTGCTGCGGGTCAAGAAGAAGACGTCCTCGCCGCTCGAGCTCGCGTCGAGAAAGCCCGCATCGCCCGCGGCCGATCCCGAGGAGATGAGGCCGACGCAGCCGTTGCCCGATCTCGTCTGGGTCGCGGTATTGGTGCTTGCAGCGCAGCTGCCAACTTTCACCGGCTCATATTGGTAGACGTCCCACTCTCCGTTCGAGTCGGATGCAACCAGCGGGTCGACCGAGTTGAAGTAGACCCGGCCGGTATTGAGCACCGAGCGTGGGCGGTAGAACGAGGGGCCGGAGGATTCGCTCTGGGTCGCCTGCGGCAGCGTCGCCGCCACCCAGCGCCCGGCCCAGAGGCCTCCGGGGTCGGGCGGGAAGAGGGCCACTTTTCCGGGCAGCTGCTCCCCCACCGCAGCGGCCCCCGAGGGGTTGCAGGAGATGCAGGTGAGCTGGTCGGGGCCGGCCTGGGTGTCATAGAGGTAGACCTCGGTGTTTGCCTGGTTGGCCGCGTTCTGGTTTTCGTAGCCGGTGAGGCTTCTCTGCGAGGTGAAGGCGAGGTAGCGGCCGTCGGGGGAGATCGTCGCGCTGATGTTGACGGCGTAGCCGATGGTCCCGGTCTCGGTCTGTCCCCAGACCAGGCTGTCCTCTTTCGCCAGCCTGGCGACAAAGCGGGTGGCCTGTCCCTCCTGCCAGTGGTAGAGGTTCGACTCTCCGGCAGTGGCGATTTCGCCTTCCTCGTTCGGGGCTTCGTCGAGGACGCCGCGGGCGACGAAAAAGAGGCTCCTGCCGTCCTCGCTGAGCGCCGGCATCTGATCGACCACTTCCGCGCTTTCCCCTGAGCCTTCCAGGGGTGCGCTCAGGTCACTCAGTTCCGTGCAGCCCAGCCCCCCGCCTTCGACGGAACCGATTTCGCAGCGATAGAGGTCGCGGCCGCTGGGGCTAGCGTCAGCGGTCAGGTGCTGGGTGTCGGTGAAGAAGACGACGTGCCCGTCGGCGCTGGCCCCGGTGAATGCCGGTCGGTTGTCTCCCGTCCCGCTCCCCCCGGCCGCTTTTTTGTCCAGGCGCACCGATTCGCCTGCGATTCGGTCTCGCAAATAGAGGGCGCCTTTGTCAATTCCGGAGGCGTAGCCGGCCGAAGTCCAGAAGGCCCGCGAGCCGTCGTCTGAGATCGCGTGGCGGACGGAGCCCTGGCCGCTGCCGAGCACCCCCCCGGCGATCGCTCCGCCTTCTGAAGACGGCAGCTGGCTCACCGCATCCAGCGCCCCGCCCTCCCACATGTAGAGGCCTTGGGACGAGGCGCCGGCGACGAGCGGCGGGCTCGAATTTATCGCGATCTGGTCGAAATCGGGGGAGGCCCCGGCGATCCTCACCTGTTCGGGGCTGGTTTTCGTCCCCGGCGGGATGTTGGAGGGGTCGAGCAGCGGGGTGAAGGACGGCGGATTGCCGTCGCTCCACCGGTAGGGGGTTTGTTCCGAGGCCTGCGGGGAGAGCGGCAGGTTGTCCCTCGGCTCCATCACCGCCCGCCCGAGATCAGCGGTAAAGAGCTTGAATTCGGTCTCCCCGCGCAGGCCGTTACTCGCTTCGCTGTGGGGCGGGGTCAGATCCCTGTTCGACCACCGTCCGCCGGCTCCGCGCGCGGCGAAGATGCTGGTTGGTTCCGGCACCCGGTTGCTGATCGGGTCCGCGAGCACCGAGCCGATGCTGGCGTAGGCGATTTTGCCGCCCGAACTCGAGGCCTGAATCGCGGTCCCGTTGCGAGAGAGGATCGTGCCGCCGAACTTCTTCGGCGGCGAGACCATCTCCCAGGCCCGCGAATCCGACACTGCGGCCCCGAGGCCCGAGGTCTGGGTGGTGAAGGACTTGTCCGGGCCGGGTACCGTTCCTTTGCTGTTTTCGGCCGCCACGCGGAAGTGGTAGGTGCTCGCTGCCTGCAGGCCGGTGAGGCCGAACTGCACCGCCACGCCTTTCCTCCCCGCCCCGATCGATTCGCCGCCCGCCGGGACTTTGGTGCAGGGACCAACCGAGCAGTCCACCAAGCCGTATTCGAACCACGAGGTCGTCTCAAGGTTGCCGGGGTTGATCTTCGCCCGCAGCGTCGCCGAGTCCCCGGTCACGTTGCTGGCGCTAGTCGATTCGATTTCCGGCGCGCATTCGCAGATTTTTTCTTTGAAGATCCTCACCTGCGAGGGGCTGTCGGCCACGAAGGCGAAGGCCTGTTCTTTGATGGTGGCGGCGGCGATCCCGTCGGGATTTTCCAGCGCCCCCGGTTCCCCCGCTCCCCCGAAGGTCCCCAGCGAGGTTCCTTCCTTGTCGAAGATGGCGACCTTGGGTGCGGCTTCCTCGACGACGTAGAGGTTGTCGCTCTCGTGATCGACCGCGAGGCCCACTGCGACGTTCGGGTCAACAAGATTTGGGGCTTTCGTGTAGGTGGTGGCGGGGGTTACCGGGTATTCGGAAGGGGTGAATTTGGCTGGATTGTGGAAGTCCCGCAGCACGTAAAGAACCCCATTGCCATCGACCGCGAGATTGGCTGGTCCGAGCGGTGCCGTCCCACCGAGGCTCGAGATGATGACTGCGCCTGAGGGTCCATAGACCTGAACGCCTTTTCCTTTCACTTTCAGCGTATCGTCGGCAATATAGATATCGCCGTTGCCATCTACGGCGATCCCCCTCAGGGCCGCGAAACCGCCTATCCGGTTCGTGCCTGGATTGGGTCCGCCGCTAAACACCGCGGGTTCACCGTTTTGATGAAACGCCTCTACCGCGGTGGCCGTATTTTCTTCGTTCTTTTCACCGGCAAGATAGATGTCGTGGCTTACCGGACTCACCGCTACCTGCCGTTCCCCGCGAAAGCCGCCGATGGCGAGCCCGGACATTTTGTTACCCGAGAGGTTGGGCGACACTCCGCCGAAGGCGATCGGGTTCCCTTTCAGGTCGAACTTGTAGAGGGCGTTGCCGACACGGTCGAGCACGTACATGAGTTCGTCGCCCTGGTCGACTGCCACCGAACCCACTTCCGCGAAGTTTTCCGTTCCGCCTGCTCCGTCGGGACCGAAGGCGCCCGCGAATTCGAATTCGGTGGCTGCAGCAGCTGGAGATACCTGCGCTACGAAACCCGCAAAGGCAAGGACACCACATACCACCAGCCAATGTGCTGCGCGCCGTGTGCCTCTCAGCATCTTCCTATCCCCTCCGTTCCCTGAACACGCCCATGGCGCCTATTCCGTTCGCGCGTACTCAGGCGTACCGATTGAGGTACATGCCTACTCTATGTCGCCTTGGATTTCAATCGCCTCCGTCGTGATCTACGCCGCGAGAACTCAATCGCCCACTGCAAGACCCGAAGCCCCTGCACTCAGCAGTACGACAGCTGCCAGCGCGCGCATTTCAGCAGAAACTTTTAACCATGCTTAACAGCCCAACTGGACCCTCGGGTTGAACTTCAGCAACCAGGCAGAGGGCCGCTCATACTGTTCGCCGCCCTAGCCATCAACGTAGCCGTCGTAGTTCGACCCGCCTTCCCGGGCCATAGCGGATCACCTTCGTGCGCAGCTGGTATCGAGGTGGACGCTATCCAGCAAGAGCACTCGGACTCCGCCTTCCTCGATCGTCGAGGTGCCAAGCGGACGGGTGCCGGTGGTCGGCTGGCCGGCTTTGAAGCCCACGCAGCTAAACGCGAGCGAAGTCACTTCCTCCCGGCATCCGTGGAAGCGGATCGTTGACCATCCGGCGGTCTCGAACTTGACAGCGCCACTGCCCGTCGACGAGCGACGGTTGAATTTGAGGTCCCGTATCCACAGCTGGAAAGAGCCGTCGCTGAAGGGTAGGGGCAGGGTGTCTGCGTGCAGTGGAAGGTCGGTGCCGTCGAGGCCTCCCCTGATGCCCCGGGTGCCTGCCATCAGCAGGATCGCGATCGCACCGATGAATAGAAAGGCTTTCTTCTCATGGCTGGCACTCTCAGCTTAAAAGCGACGGGACCGCGACGCGGTCCCGTCGCCTGAATCGTCAACACTTCTTACTGCAAGGCAATCGAACTATTTAGCGCATGTAAGTTCGACTTCCTGGTTGAATGTAAGGGTGCCTGTGCCTTCTTGAGCAGATGTGTCGTATTCGCCGGCTCCGGAGTGGTTTGTCTTGGATTCCAGGTCGTATTTGACTCCTGTGTATTCCCTGATCTTCTGTTTGCCGTCCTGTACGACGCCTCCGACTTTTTCGGCCAGGAATTCCAATTTCTGAACTTTGCTTTTCGAAACCGAGCCGCATTTGGTCTCGTATTCCCCAATTATGTTGGCTGTGACTGTGGTAACCGCCAGGCCGGCCCCGCAGCTGAATGTCACGTTCGTGCCTGTGAGTAGGACCCCCGCTTCATTGGGCGCTGTAGCTGCGGGCAGCTTCAGGTTGTGCGTAACCATGGTGTTGGTTTTGACTTCGCCAGCAACCTGACCGGGAGAGTTGCATTTGAATTTGAACCCCGAATTTAGCTCAACGCACCCCGTGAAGACGAGCTGGACTTCGCCTGTTGTCGCCTCATTGTTGGTTATGGGGGTCATTGCACCGCTTCCGGCGACAGCGCTACATTCCACTGTGTCTGCAGGGACCGGGGGCGAATGGAGTGGTGTTGGGAGCGATGAGAATCTGGTTACTCCACCGTGCACCGTATAGGTACAGGGCGGCCCGCTCAAGCATCTGAGCGCTGTTTCTTCCGCCGAAGCGGCACTCGGAAGCGCCGTGAAGGCCATGGCCGACAGGGCTCCAGCCACGATCAGCATCAACTTCTTGTTCATGATCTACCTTTCGTTGCTCCGGCGCGGACGGCCACTCGGCCGCTGTCGCCGGACTGTGGGCGGGGTCGGCGGGCTTGACTGGGTCGGCCGGCCCCTACTTGCGCTCTATCAGTAGCCATGCCACTGCTGATTGGTCAAGAACAGTAGGGTTCATTTTGCTGACAGGACACGGTGCGATTGTGAGCTTCGACGTTTTGCCTGCAAACGCCGCGTCGCCAGTCAAGAGGACTCGCAAACCTGCGCAGGTGGCAAGAAAGACGGCTCTTCTGGTGGTGACCGGGTGCTTCGAGTAAGGAGCGACGGGACCCGGTTGGGGACCCGTCGCCTGAGACATTCACAACTTTCGACTACAGACTATTGAACTATTTCGCGCATGTAAGTTCGACTTCTTGGTTGAATGTCGCAGTCCATGTGGATTCGATCGCGAATGTTTCGTAGCTGCCGGCGCCAGCGTGGTTTGTCTTGTCTTCCAAGTCGTATTTGACGCTTGTCCATTCTCTGATCTTCTGTTTACCGTCTTGCACGACGCCTGCAACCGTTTCTGCCAGGAAATTCAATTTCTGAGTGGCGCTTCTCGAGCCCGGACCGCATTTGTTCTCGTTTTCGCCAATTAGGTTTCCTGTCAGTGTCTGAATCGCCAAGCCACCGGCGCAGCTATATGTGACATTGGTGCCTGTGTACAACACCCCCGCTTCGTTCGACGCTGTAGCAGCGGGCAGTTTCACGTTGTGCGTAACCAGGGTGTTGGCTGTGATAGTGCCTGCGACCTGACCGGGAGAGTTGCATTTGAATTTGAACCCCGAGTTCGCCTCGGCGCACCCCGTAAGAGTGAGCTCGACATTGCCTGTTGTCGCCTCATTGTTGGTTAGAGGGGTAGCTTGACCTGAGCCTGCTACGGCGGAGCAGGTCATTGTGTCTCCGCCGATGGCTGATAGTTTCGTAATGCCACCATGCAACGTGAAGGTACAGGGCGGCCCCGTCAGGCATCTGAGCGCTGTTTCTTCCGCCGAAGCCATGCTCGGAAGCGCCGTGAAGGCCAACGCCACTAAGGCCCCGACTACGGAGATGATCGACTTCTTTTTCATGTTTGCCTTTCGTCTTGTGCCGCGGCGCTGACGCCGCCAGCGGGATCGGCTTAGGCGTAACCGATTGACGAAGAGTCAGTCAACATAATTCGATGTAACCTGCTTCGCATAAATGCGCGTCGCAGTGGTGTGCTCAGTCAGCGGCGCGGACCGGTATTCAGCCGGCCAATAAGGTAACTAGCCGCAGATCGGCCAGGGGCTGGAGCCGGAGGACGCGTAGAGGAGCGCGGCGCGGTAGTCCTGCTCGGACTCGGGGGCTGCGGCGGGGTCGCCGCTGCCGCCCATCGATTCCCAGGTGCCGTAGTCGAACTGGTATTTGCCACGGTAAGTGCCGTCTGAGGAGACGGCGGTCGGGTCGCCGCCAGACTCGCAGGAGGCGATCGATTCCAGCGTCGCCATCGAGACGCCGAGGTCGGTGAACCGTTCCTCGGCTTCGCGCTCCTGCCGGCGCTCGGCAGCGCGTTCGTCGGCGCGGATGTCCGCTGCGATCGTCTTGACGATGCGATGGAAGCGGTTGACGGGCCGCTGCAGCCGCTGTAGCGGCGCCACTTCGGCCTGCCCGACGCTGGGGCCGGACTGCGCCTCGTTCCCGCTCGCGGCCAAGGCGGCCGCGGGGAAGGCGAGGAGGATCAGCAAGATGACGGTGAATTGTTTGCGTTTTGTGAGCAAGCGCAAAACCGTGAGGGTTCGCGCCCCTCTCATGTGTGGCCGCCATCACAGATCCCCGCAAGCTCGCAACACTCCGCACGAGCTCAGGCACAAATCTCCTTCCCGCCCAGACGAAATGGGTGAGATCTTGCGTGTCACTGGCGGGGGGAGGGACCCCTCGCCAGACACTCAACATCG
>DATAMR010000022.1:0-17532 GCA_036260485.1 Solirubrobacterales bacterium
GTCCTCGCCCTCCTACCCAGCAAACAGAGGAGGGCGAGGACGACGGCCCTCAACCACGCCCGCCCTCACCACCCACCGAGACAACATCCCGGTCACCACCGTCCCGCGCACCATCGAAGACCTCCGCGCCTCGTCCCTCCCCGAGTACCTCGTCCGCCGAGCAATCCGCCAAGCCGAGTTCAAGGGCCTCCGCCTCGACGGCATCGAGACCGACCGCACCCGCAGCGACCTCGAGCGCGCCTTCCTCGGCCTGTTCGCCCACCACCGCATCCCGCACCCTGAGGTCAATCCCAAGATCGGCCGCCACGAAGTCGACTTCCTCTGGCGCGGGGAGCGCGTAATCGTCGAAGCCGACACCTTCCTCTACCACCAAGGCTCGATCGCATTCGAGAGCGATCACACCCGGGACCTGGACCTACGCCAGCAGGGCTACGCCGTCCTGCGCTTCACCGACAGCCAGCTCGAAGCCGAACCCGAGCGCGTCGCCGCGGACATCCGCAACGAACTCGCCGCAGCGCGCCGTTAGGCGTCCGAGTCGCCGCTGCCGCCAGCCCCGACCGCGGCGAACTCTCCGGTCGGCGAGGGATCGCCCTCGGCGGGCTCGACGTGCAGGCGCGGCAGGAACCGGTCCAGCCAGGCGGGGAACCACCAGGCGCGGGCGCCTAGTAGCTGCATCACCGCAGGGACCAGGACCGAGCGGATGATCACGGCGTCGATGAAGACCGCGGAGGCGAGGCCGAGGCCGAAGAGTTTGATGATCCGGTCTTCGCCGATCATGAAGGCGGCGAAGACGGTGACCATGATCGCCGCCGCCGCGGTGATCACCCGGCCGGTCAGGGCGAGGCCGCGGGTGACGGCTTCGGTCGCGTCCTTGTTGTGCTCCCACTCCTCGTGGATTCGCGACATCAAGAAGACCTCGTAGTCCATCGAGAGCCCGAAGATGATCGAGAAGAGGAAGATCGGGAAGAACGAGATGATCGGTCCGGTCGCGTCGACCCCGATCAGGCTTGCGCCCCAGCCCCACTGGAAGACGGCGACGATCAGCCCGAAGGCGGCGCCGATCGAGAGCAGGTTCATCAGCACCGCCTTTAGCGGCACCCAGATCGAGCGGAAGACGATCATCAGCAGCAGCGCCGAGAGCAGGACGACGACGCCGATGAAGAGCGGCAGCTTGCCGGCGATCGCATTGCCGAAGTCCTCGAAGATCGCGTTGATGCCGCCGACGTGGATCTGCGCCCCGGTGGCTTCCTCGACGGGCGGAATCACGTCGTCGCGGACACGGTCGAGCAGTTCGGTCGTCGCCTCGCTCTGCGGCGAGGTCGTCGGGTACATCTGGAAGACGCCGACGGTTTCGTTTGGGTTGAGGGTGACGTCGGTGACCGCCTCGACGCCTTCTTCGGCCTTCAGCTCGGTGCGCAGCTTCTGCAGCACTTCGTCGTTGCCCTTTTCGGGAAGTTCCGCGGCGAGGACGAAGGGGCCGTTGAAACCCGGCCCGAAGCCATCGGCGAGCAGGTCGTACGCTTCGCGCGTCGTCGACCCGGCGGGGTCGGTGCCGGCGTCGTTGGTGCCGAGCCGCAGCGAGAGGGTCGGGATGCAGAGCGCGATCAGCAGCGCGCCGGAGAGCAGCGCCGCGGTCCACGGCCGCCGCTGGATGCGACGGCTCCAGCGGAACCACCAGCCGTTCTCGTCGATGGTGCGGGCGCCGCTGCCGAGGCCGGGGATGCGCAGCCGGTTGACCCAGTTGCCCGCGATCGCCAGCAGCGCCGGCAGCAGCGTCAGCGCCGCGATCATCGTGAACAGGACCGCGATCGCCGCCGCGGTCGCGACCCCGTAGAGGAAGGGGAGGCCGAGCAGCAGCATCCCCATCAGCGAGATCATCACCGTGATCCCGGCGAACAGCACGGCGCGGCCGGCGGTGTCGACGGCGGCGATCGCCGCCTCGCGCTTGTCCAGCCCCTCGTCGAGGCCGTTGCGGAACCGGGTGAGGATGAAGAGGGCGTAGTCGACCCCGACGCCGAGCCCGATCATGAAGGCCAGCTGCGGTGCGAATTCGGCCGTGTCGAAGACGTGGGTGAAGAGGGTGATGCCGCTGATGCCGACCCCGAGCGCGAACAGCGCGGTGATCAGCGGCAGGCCCATAGCCACCACCGAGCCGAAGCTGATCAGCAGGACGACGACGGCGGCGAGCACGCCGATCCCCTCCGAGAAGCTTTCTTCTTCTTCGCCTCGGACTTCCTCGGCCGGCGACCCGCCGACCTCGACCTTGAGGCCGTCGCCACCGGCGCCCCGGGCGGTGTCCATGATCTCCTTGACTTCGCCGTCGTTCAGCTTGTCGGTGGTGACGTTGAACTGGGCGGTCGCGTAGGCGATCTTGCCGTCGTCGCTGACCGCGCCGGCGCCGCCATCTTCGTAGGGGCTGGCGATTTCGCTGACGTGGGGCAGCGCTTCCACCTTGGTGAAGACCGCTTCCATCTCCCGCTTGACCGCCGGCGTCTCGACTCCCGATTCCGCCTTGTAGACGATCTGCACCGTGTCGCCCGCCTGGGCGGGGAAGCGGTTTTCGAGCAGGTCGAGCGCGTCCTTGGAGTCGGAGCTCGGAAGGCTGAATTCTTCGGTGAAGTTCGACCCCACGGCGCCGGCCAGCATGCCGAACCCGATCAGGGCGACGATCCAGCCGATGATCACCGTCTTGCGGTGGCCGGTGGTCCAGGTGGCAAAGCGTCTCATTGGCCGGCGCACCGTACCAATGCGCCCAGCGGCTCAATGTGTTCATGCTCACGCCTATCCCATGAATGTAGAAGCGACCGCCCGACTGGGGAGAGGCAGGGGGCCAAATGGCCTTAGCTGAGGCGGTGGCCGCCCGGCTCTGCGACAGCGATTCCCCCTTATGCTGGGCCGATATGGCGACGACTTGGACTGAGCCGCGCTATTCGCGCACCAAGATTGATAAGGCCGGTGCTTGCTACAGCGATCCGAACTCTCGGCAGATCGACCGGGACAAGGCGCGCGTGATCATCAACAATTGGCGGTCCTCGCACAGCTACCCGCTCAACACGCTCCAGATCAACCTACGGCGGGCTGCCGGACAATTCGATCCCGAGCCCACGGTGGCGCAGCGGATCAAGCGACTGCCTTCAATCCGGCACAAGCTTGAGCGCTATCCAGGCATGCAGCTTTCCCGGATGCAGGATCTGGGCGGTTGCCGGGCGGTGGTCGGCAATGTCAAGCGCGTTTCCGAACTGCTCGACTACTACCTAGACAGCTCTCAAATGAAGCATCGACTGGTGCGCGCAGACCCATATATCTGGGAGCCGAAAGAGAGTGGCTATCGCAGCGTTCACCTCGTCTACGCCTACCACAGCGACAAAAAGAACACCTATAACGATCTCAAGATCGAGATTCAGCTTCGTTCCCAGCTCCAGCATGCGTGGGCTACGGCTGTTGAGACGGTCGGAACGTTTAGTCAGCAAGCGCTGAAGTCAAGTCTGGGCGAAAAGGGCTGGCTGCGGTTCTTCGCTCTCATGAGTTCTGCGCTGGCGCTCCGGGAGGGGACTCCGCTCGTTCCTGGGACTCCCGAAGACCCTGTAGACCTCGTTGACGAGCTGCGCGATTACGCTTCAGAGCTTCAGGTCATAGACCGCCTGAGCGCCTATGGCGCAGCGCTCCAGCGCGTCGAAGAACAGATGAGACCCCGCGCTAAGCACACGTTCCTTCTCGAACTCGATGTGGAGAAGCGAGTGCTACGGGTCAGCTCGTATGCGAATCCCTCTCAGGCAGCACGGGACTACAGCATCGCCGAGCGGAGAACGGAAAACGATCCAGCCATTGATGTGGTTCTGGTAAGCGCCGATTCAATTGCTTCCCTGAAGCGCGCTTACCCCAACTACTTCCTTGACACGACCGCCTTTCTGGAGAGTGTCGAAGAGGCGATTCAAGGGGCGTACGCCTATGTGTAAAGCCGCTTGACAAAAGCGGCATCGTCAAGTAGCTTTACAACATGCCACCGGCCAACCGCCACAACCCCAGGCGAGCGGCGTCATCGACCTCCGATTATTCGGTCACGGAGTTCTTAGCCGAGTTCCCAGATGACGCCGCCTGTCTGGAACATCTCTGGCGCACGCGCCACGCCCCTGATGGCGAGCACGCCCATTGCCCGAAGTGCGATGCGGTCAAGCCCTTCAAGCGCTACGCGACCAAGCAGCAGCGCCAGTCTTGGACCTGCACCGCCTGCGGGCACCACCTGCACCCGACCGCCGGGACGATCTTCCATCGCTCATCGACCTCGCTACGGCTCTGGTTCCACGCGATGTACCTCATGACGAGCACTCGCTGCGGAATCTCCGCCAAACAGCTAGAGCGTGAGCTGGGCGTCCACTACAAGACCGCCTGGCGCATGTTCAACAAGATCAGGAATCACTTGATGGCGGAACCCGACCCTGCCCCCAGTCTGCGAGGAGAGGTCGAGGTCGACGAGACCTCCTGGGGCGGGAAGGCGCGCCGCCGGATGACCTACGGGGAAGCGGCACGGTTTCGAGAGGCCAAGCCGACCGTGCTGGGCATGGTCGAGCGCGGCGGACGCGTCCGCGCCAGGGTGATCGCTGGCCGGAGAGGCGAGCCCTTAAGTGGCGCCGTGCGGGCGAATGTGAACCCGGAAGCGATCCTCTACACCGACGACTGGATGGCCTACAAGCCCCTGTCGCAGGAGTTCGCCGACCACCGGGTGATCAACCATTCCGCCGGCAACTACGCCGTAGGACACATCTACACGAACACGATCGAGGGCTTTTTCGGGAACCTGAAGACCGGGATGCGCGGCACCTACAAGTTCGTCTCCCGCAAGTGGCTTCAGTCCTATCTAGACGAGTACGCCTGGCGGCACAACAACCGCCACACGGGCCAGCGCTCGATGTTCCACGCTCTCGTCAGGGAAGCGGCCAACCAGTGACCGAGGCAGCCGTGATCCGCAAGATCCAAGCGGCGGCGCGGAAGCGGGCCAAAGCCGACGAGGCGAAGCAAGCGGCGACGGAAGACCTACGCCGTCAGTGCCGGGCAGCCCGCGAAGCGGGCATTCCCATCACCCTGATTGCTTCTGAGGCGGGTCTTTCTCGTCAGGGCGTTTACGACCTACTGGGGGAGCGACCTTCCGCATAGCGGCGTCGAACTCCCCCTTGGTCGGGACGGGGATCTCTAGACCCTTGTCCGTCTTCTGCTTACGGCGCTCGCCAGCCACACGAACAGGCTAACTGGCGAGCCCCTTGGTTTCCCGCAGCAACTCGCCCGGTTCGATCTCCAGCGCTTCTGCCAGCCGGACAACCGTGTCGATCCGGGGACATTGCTTCCCGGTCTCCCAGACCGAGATGTCGCATTTGAACTCCATGCCGAGGCGGGCTGCCAACTGGCGCTGAGTGAGACCGGCCCGCTGGCGGGCGATGCGGAGGTTCCAGCCGAACCGACCGGTGACG
This sequence comes from Solirubrobacterales bacterium, assembly GCA_036260485.1. Taxonomy (GTDB): domain Bacteria; phylum Actinomycetota; class Thermoleophilia; order Solirubrobacterales; family 70-9; genus VAYN01. The sequence continues at coordinate 5,463 of DATAMR010000022.1, forward strand.
GTGGAGAACGTGACGTGTTCGGAGGGCATCGCTTAGTCGATCCCGTGGAGCAGATCGCGGATCTGCACGTCGATCACCCGAGCCAGTAGCACCATGTGGTCGAGACGCGGGACGCGATGGCCCTGCTCCAGTCGCGACAGCAGGTTCCGGCCCATGTAGACCTCCGCCGCAAGGCGGTCCTGCGTGAATCCAGCCTCCCTTCGCAGCGCATTGAGGTTGCGGCCGAACTGCTCTGCCGCCTCCATCTACGCCGCCCCCACGAATAGCTCGTAGGCGCGGAGAGCGGTTCGGGTCGGCAGCACCGCTCCTGAGCAGCGGAACAGCAGTCCGCCGTTGACGAGTTCCCTCACCGCCCGTTCGATCGCGTCACGCTCTGCGAAGTCCCCAGAGCCGCCCATTTCGCGGATCAGATCCGAGAGCCGGAGGGTCTGAGGGAACGTCTCCACGAGATGAACGAGGACTGCCCGCTCGTCTCGCAGGTCTTCGGCAGCGTTAGACGCTGCCATACGCTGGTCATGCATGGGAGCTGATACCTCCTGTGCCAAGGCCGGGGGCCGTTTCGGCGGCGCCCCGGCCGCTCTTTAGTTGTGGCGCAGGAAGCTAGGGCGGCTCAGGGACCGAATTCGCTTCTACATAGAAGGGATAGGCGTGTTCATGCTCACGTCTCGGCGGAGGACTAGATTCTCAGCGGATGCCCGAACCCCAAATCGCCCGCTTTCGCCGGGTCGTCAGCTCTGCCTACGCCTCCTTGGAGGCGCGCCGCCAAGAGGTCAACGACCTCAACGTCTTCCCGGTCGCCGACGGCGACACCGGCGACAACATGGCGATGACGATGCGCGCGGTGATGGAGGAGCTCGACCGCCTCGACGGCCAGGAGGTCGACGAGGTCGGCCGCGCCGAGCTGGTTCAGGCGCTGGCGCGAGCGGCGCTGATGGGCGCGCGGGGCAACTCCGGCGTCATCCTCAGCCAGATCGTCCGCGGCGCCGCCGAGGAGCTGGCCAGCCGCCCCGGCGAGCTGATCGACCCGACCCTGGTCGCCGCCGCCTTCGCCCGCGCCGCCGACGCCGCCTACGACTCGGTCCGCGACCCGGCCGAGGGGACGATGCTGACCGTCTTCCGCGAGATGGCCCACTCGCTCTCTCGCCAGCTCGCCCACCTCGCGCAGGAGAAACAGCGCCTCGGCCACGACGTCTCCGAAGCCGAGCAGGACGCGGTCCTCGCCGAGGTGCTCGAGCGGGCGATCGCCGACGGCGAGCGCGCCGTCGCCCGCACCCCCGAGCAGCTCGAGGTGCTGCGCGAGTCCGGCGTCGTCGACGCCGGCGGCCACGGCCTCGTCCTGATCCTCGCCGGCGTCGTCGCCGGGCTGCGCGGCGACGGGGCGGAGCTGCCCGAGGTCGCCCACTACGAGGCGCCGCGCCGCAGCCTGCCCCATCACGAGGACAGCCGCTACCGCTACTGCACCAACTTCATCGTCTCCGGCAGCGGCCTCGGCAACCGCGAGTACCTGCCGCGCCTGGAGGGGCTTGGCGACTCGGTCCTCGTCGTCGGCGACGACGTCACCCTCAAGGTCCACGTCCACACCGACGAGCCCGAGGCCGCGGTCTCGGTCTTCGACGGGGTCGGCGAGGTGACCAACCTCGACGTCGCCGACATGCGCGAGCAGATGGCCGAACGCGACGCCCGCCTCGGCGGCCGCACCGGCGTCGTCGCGGTCGCCGCCGGCGACGGGATGCAGCGCCTCTTCGGCGAGCTCGGCGCCCACGTCGTCCCCGGCGGCGAGACGCTCAACCCCTCCACCTACGAGCTCCTCGCCGGGATCCACAGCGTCGCCTCGGAGGAGATCCTCGTCCTGCCCAGCTCCTCGAACGTGATCATGGCCGCCGAGCGCGCCTGCGAGCTCTCCGAGAAGCCGGCGCGGGTGGTGCCGGCGACCTCGCAGCAGGCGAGCCTGCTGGCCCTGGTCGAGCTCGACCCCGAGGCGACGATGGCGGAGAACGCCGAGCGGCTGGAGGAGGCGCTGGATGGCCTCGCCACCGGCGGCGTCGCCCCGGCCGCGCGCGACGACGCGCAGGGGCGGTTCAAGAAGGGCGACGCGGTCGGCTTCGCCGACGGCGAGATCGTCGCCTGGGGCGGGGCGGGTTCGACCCTGACCGAAACCATGCGGCACCTCGCCGAGGGGGCGGAGATCCTTACCCTGATCGCCGGCGAGGGCGCGCCGATTCCGCTCGCCGAGCTCGACACCCACACGCCCGACGGGGTCGAGGTCGAGACCCACGAGGGGGGACAGCCGAGTTGGTGGTGGCTGCTGGCCGCCCAGTAGTGCGGTCCTTCGCCGGCGCGCGGGAGCTGGGGCGCGCCGAGCTGCTGAACGCCCCCGTCCACTGGCCTCGGCCGAGCGTTTTGGAGCAGAGCCTTGGGGCGCTGAAGGGCGTGGGACCGAAAACGGCCGAAGCAGCTGCGGAGGCAGGGATGAGGACGGTCGGCGACTTGCTGTTCCACATCCCGAGACGGCACCGGGATCTGAGGATTCGAGAGCTCGGGGATCTGGAGCCGGGGGAGACCGCGACCGTTCTCGTCGAGGTGCAGGGATCTCAGCCACGGCCGTTTCGCAAAGGCCGGTTGCGGATGGTCAGCGTCAAAGTCGGGGACGCGTCGGGGCATGTGCGGGCTACTTGGTTCAACCAGCCTTGGGTTGCCTCGAAGCTGGTTCCTGGAACTGGGTTGCTGCTGACGGGGAAATTCTCTGGGAAAGGGTTTGCGGTTCGGGAATGGGAGCTTGCGAGCGATGGCCCGCGGGTCCTGTCGGAGGATGAGGGGGGCGCTGCGGGCGGGGGCGTCCTCGACCCCCCTCACCCTCCGCCACCCGCGGGAGGATCGGATTTGATGCCGGTACACGGAGCTACTGAGGGGCTTCGGCCGCAGAAGATCCGTGAGTGGGTTGAGCAGGTTGTCGGTTGGGCTTCCAATGCGATCGAGGGGCTTCCGGCGGAGATGCGGGCACGCCGCGGACTTGCGGGAGTGGGCGATGCTCTGAGCGCTGTTCAGCTGCCGAGGTCGATCGAGGACGTCGAGGGAGCCAGGGAGCGGCTTGGGTTCGAAGAGCTGTTTCTCCACCAGGCGCTGTTGGCGACCCGCAAGCGAACCCATCGAACTGCGCGGCCGGCGCCAAGGTTCGGGAAGCCGGGAGACCTCGTGGCCCGCTGGCTGGATTCACTGCCGTTTGAGCCGACCGGCGACCAGCTCGAGGCTTTCGACGAGATCGAGGTGGATCTCGACTCCGGCGAGCCGATGCAGCGGCTCTTGATGGGAGAGGTGGGCTCCGGCAAGACGGTCGTCGCCGTCTACTCGATGCTGCGCGCCCTGGAAGCCGGATACCAGGCGGCGCTGATGGCGCCGACCGAGACGCTGGCAGATCAGCACGCGATCACCCTCTCCCGCCTGCTCGCCGAAGAGGCGACGCCGTTCGCGCTGCTGACGGGATCGACTCCGGCGCCGCGCCGCCGCGAGGCGCTCGACCGCCTCGCCAGCGGCGAGCTCGGCCTCCTCGTCGGGACCCACGCCCTGATCGAGCCGACGGTCCGCTTCGCCCGCCTCGGCCTCGTCGTCGTCGACGAGCAGCACCGCTTCGGCGTCTCCCAGCGCCGCGCCCTGGACGAGAAGGGGGTGGAGGGAATGGCGCCGCACGTCCTCCACATGACCGCGACCCCGATCCCGCGGACGCTCTCGCTGACCGAATACGGCGACCTGGATGCCACCGCCCTGCACGAGCTGCCGGCGGGGCGCCAGCCGGTCAGCACCCATCTCGTCTCCGAGGAGCAGCGGGGCGAAGCCTTCGAGTTCCTGCGCCGGCAGCTGCGCGAGGGCAGGCAGGCCTTCGTCGTCTGCCCCCTGGTCGGCGAATCGGAGAAAGTCGCCGGCAAAGCCGCCGCCGTCGAGGCCGATCGGCTGCGGGCGGGCGAGCTGCGCGAGTTCCGAATCGGCCTCCTGCACGGGCAGCTGCACTCCAGCGACAAGGCCGAGGCGATGCGCGCCTTCGCCGCCCACGAGACCGACGTGCTGGTCTCGACCACGGTGATCGAGGTCGGGATCGACGTCGCCAACGCGACCGTGATGGTGATCGAGGGGGCCGAGCGCTTCGGCGTCTCCCAGCTGCACCAGCTGCGCGGCCGGGTCGGCCGCGGCGAGCACCCGAGCCAGTGCTTGCTGTTCGCCGAAGAGGCGGGGGAGCTGGCGCAGAAGCGGCTGGCGGCGGTCGCCAACGAGAGCGACGGCTTCAAGCTGGCCGAGATCGACCTCGAACTGCGCGGCGCGGGGGAGATCCTCGGCACCCGGCAGAGCGGGCTGCCCCGCTTCGCCGTCGCCAAGCTGCCGGAGGATGGGCCGCTGCTGATGGAGGCCCACCGCGAGGTCCTGGCGCTGCTGGGCAGCCACGGCTCGCTCTCCGACCCCGCCCTCGGCCCGCTCCTCGACGCTGCCCATCGCCGCTTCGGAACGGGCGCGGCTGATCCAATCCCCCTCTAGCGGCGTTCGTCCTTGGTGCCTCGTATGGGTAACCAAGGACGAACGCCGAATAGGTTGCCGGAATGAGGGTCATCGCCGGAGAGCTGAAGGGCCAGCGCCTGGTCGCGCCGCAGGGCTGGAAGGTCCGCCCGACCTCCGACCGCGTCCGCGAGGCGATCTTCTCGGCCCTCGGCGAGCGGGTCGAGGGCGCCCAGGTCCTCGACCTCTACTGCGGCACCGGGGCGCTGGCGATCGAGGCGCTCTCGCGCGGTGCCGCGGCCGCCGTCCTGGTCGATCGCGACACCCGTCCCGCCCTCGGCAACGTGCAGCGCCTCGGCCTCGCCGAGCGGGCCGAGCTGGTCCGCGCCGACGTCGGCCGCTGGCTGGCGCAGGTTTCGCCCGGCCCCTTTGCGGGGAAATTCGACCTCGTCTTCGTCGATGCCCCTTATAGACTCGCCGACCGCGTGGCCCAGGACCTCAACACCCACCTTCCCCAACTGCTCGCCGAGGGCGGGCGGGCCGTGGTCGAGAGCGGCGCCCGTCGGCCGCTGCAGATCGAGGCACTCGAGCCGCTGCGCCAGCGGCGCTACGGCGCCGCCGACGTCTCCATCTACCGGGAGGCGGCCGAGTGAGCGAGAAGAAGAACGGCACCGTCGTCTGCCCGGGCAGCTACGACCCGGTGACCAACGGCCACGTCGACATCATCACCCGCACCTCGAACGTGTTCGATCGCGTCGTCGTCGGCGTCGTCAACAACCCGGTTCGCAAGGCGAAGACGCTGTTCACCGCCGAGGAGCGCAAGGCGTTCATCGAAGAGGCGACCGCCGAGCTGCCCAATGTCGAGGTGCAGATCTTCGCCAACCTGCTGGTCGAGTTCGCCCGCGACAACGACGCCAAGGCGATCGTCAAGGGCCTGCGGGCGATCTCCGACTTCGAGTACGAGTTCGAGATGGCGCAGCTGAACCGCAAGCTCGACCCGGGTATCGAGAGCATGTACGTGATCGCCTCGCCGCATTACAGCTTCCTTTCCTCCACCGGGGTGAAGGAGATGGCGACCTTCGGGGGCGATGTTTCCGACCTCGTTCCGGCCGCCGTCGCCGCCGCCCTGAAGGACCGCCTCGACGACAGGTAGGCTGTGCATCGCCTGCCAGTCCAATTGGGCGCCCGCTTGCAAAAAATCGCTCGATGAACCTCGTCCTCACCAAAATCCCCGCATACACGTAGGCTTACGACCTTCCAATGGACGTCCTGGTTCTCATAGACAAGCTCGATGACGTAGTTCACAACGCCCGTCCGGTCCCGTTGACGGATCAGGTGCGCGTGGACCGCGAGGAGATCTACGACCTCCTCGACCAGATGCGTGCCACGATCCCCGAGGAGATCAAGCAGGCGCGGTGGATCGTCAAGGAGCGCCAGGAGATGCTGGCCGAGGCCAAACGCGAGGCGGAGCGGATCGTCCGCGAGGCCCGCGAGCAGCAGGCCCGCCTGATCTCCGACGAGGAGGTCACCAAGCAGGCCGAGCGCGCCGCCGACGAGATCGTCGAGGACGCCCGAACCCGCGAGCGGGAAATCCGCCTCGGCGCCGAGGACTACGCCGACGAGATCCTCAACACCCTCGAAGTGAACCTGCAGAAGTTCCTCGCCGCCGTCCAGCGCGGCCGCGACCGGCTCGCCGGCCGCGAGGAGGAACAGCAGCAACCCGAGCTCGACCAGCAGCCGTAGGCGTGGAGGGGGCGGGTGCCCCGTCTCCAGACACATCTCGCCAATGGCTCGATGTTGAGTGTCTGGCGACGGGGCACCCGCCCCCTCAGCCAAGAGCTAATCGAGTTTCAGGTCTTTCAGCGCTGACCAGCGGGGGTCGGTTGCTTCCTCGTGCTCGTGCGGGTTGTCGTTGAGGGACTCGCCGCAGACCGGGCAGAGGCCGGCGCAGTCGGGGCGGCAGAGGATGCGGGTGGGGAGGGCGAGGATGGTGGCGTCGTGGGCCCAGCGGCCGATGTCGAGCTCGTCCTCGGAGACGTAGGGGCTCTCCAGTTCGGGATCGCCGGTCCCGGCCTGGTGGATCTCACGCGCCTCGACCTCGAGGTCGAGCTCGGCCGGTTCCAGGCAGCGCATGCACGGGCCTTCGAGGTGGACCGGGAAGGTGATCTTGAAGGCGAAGCCGTTGCTGGGGCGGGAGACGTCGAGCCGCACGGTCGGCGACCAGGGGCCGGGCTTGTAGGTCTGGCCGGCCAGCTCGAAGGGCTCGAGCGCGACCGGGACCTCCAGTCGCTTGCCCTCGCCGTGGGCCAGCGAGAGGCGGGATAGATCGATGATCGTCGTCGGCTCATGAGCCACGTCACGCACCTCCGCTCCGTCGGGACTTACGATGATGAACTTCCCGACGAGGTTACGAGATGGCTCAATTCCACTGGAAACCAGAGACCTACCTGGAGCTGATCCGCTCCGAGGTCCCCCGCTACGACGAGCTGCAGGAGCAGGCGATCGCCGCGATCCCGTCTCCGCCCGAGCGCGTTCTGGAGCTGGGGATGGGGACGGGGGAGACGACCCGCCGCCTGCTCGAGGCATATCCCGAGAGCTGGGTGATCGGCCTCGACTCGAGCCCCGACATGGTCTTCCGCGCCCGCGAGAACTACGACGACGTCCAGCTCGCCCGCATCGAGGACCCCCTTCCGGACGGCCCCTGGGACCTGGTCATCGGCGTCCTCTCGATCCATCACCTGCGCGCCGAGCTGAAGAAAAACCTCTTCCGCCAGGTCAAAGAACAGGCCCGAGCCTTCGTCATCGGCGACGTGGTCAAGGCCGACGTCCAGATCACCCCGATCGACGAGGGCTACGACTTCCCGGAGACCGCCGCGGACCTGGCCGATTGGTGCGGGGGAGAGGTGGCCTGGGAGGCGGACGACCTCGCTGTGGTTCGGGCTGTGTATTGAGGGTCGGTGACCGGGTCCCCTCCCCAGACACATCTCGCTATGGCTCGATGTTGAGTGTCTGGAGAGGGGACCCGGTCACCTCCTCAGACACGCTTTCAACTGCCGGCCGCTACTATCCCGCGACCGATGGCCGTTCCGAAGAAGAGAACTTCCAGTGCGCGCAGGGATAAGCGCCGCGCCAATCACAAGGCTGGCAAGCCGAACCTGAACAGCTGTCCTCGCTGCCATAGCCCTCGGCTGCCGCATCGGGTTTGTCCCACCTGCGGGACTTATGCGGGGCGCGAGGTTGTTGCGCAGCGGATCGCTGATCCGACCGCTCCTCACACGCACGAGTAGGGCGTGACGCGGGACCGCGCGGTGACCGTGGCCCTCGACGGCTACGGGGCTGAGCAGGGATTCGACGTGCTCGCGGCCGGCGCCCGCCTAGCCGCCGCAGACGGCATCGGCATCCGTGTCTTCGGACCGCGGCGCGCGCTTGGGCTCGACGGGGTTGCGGGGATCGAGGTTGTTGACACCGCCGAGCGGATCGGCAACGACGAAGAGCCGGTGCCGGCGGTTCGTGCCAAAAAAGAGGCCTCGGTCGTTCGCGCCGCTCGCGACGTCGCCGAGGGCAACTCCGCGGCCCTGGTCAGCTGCGGCTCGACCGGGGCGACGATGGCCGCCGCGACCTTCGGGCTGCGCCGGCTGAAGGGCGTGCAGCGGCCTGCGCTGGCGGTGCGGCTGCCGGTGCCTGGCAAACCCGTCCTCTTCCTCGACGTCGGTGCCAACATCGAGGTCCGGGCTCAGCATCTGGTCCAGTTCGCCTTCCTCGGCGCCGCCTTCGCCGACGCCGTGCTCGAGGTCGAGAGCCCGACCGTCGGCCTGCTGACCGTTGGCGAGGAGTCGGGCAAGGGCCGCGAGGAGGTGGTCGAGGCGCACCGCCTGCTCAGCAAGGCGGCGGGGATCAACTTCGCCGGCAACGTCGAGGGCCGCGACCTGCCCGCTGCCAAGACCGACGTCGTCGTCACCGACGGCTTCACCGGCAACGTCTCCCTGAAGCTGCTCGAGGGCACGGCGAAGACCGTCGCCGCCGCGGTCGGCGACGCCGCCCGCTCCAACCCGATGGCCGCCGCCGGCGGCCTGCTGCTGAGGCCGGCGCTGAACGGGTTGCGGCGCGAGCTGCACCCCGACACCACCGGCGGCGCGATCCTGCTCGGCCTGCGCGGGATCGCCGTCGTCGGCCACGGCAGCTCCGGCGCCGAGGGGATCGCCAACGCCGTCCGCCTCGCCGCCCGCTGCGCCGAGGTCGACGCCGTCGGCCGCACCGCGGCGCTCCTCGCCGAAGGCGGCGCCGGCCGCGCCGCGCTCGCCGCCGAGGGCGACGCCTGAGCGCCGTGATAAACAAGTCCACTTAGATGACGCGAGATCAAGTCCTGACCCTGGTCCGCGAGCACCTCGCCGAGGAGCTCGAAGTGGAGATCGGGAAGATCGACGAGGGGACCCGCTTCAAGGAGGACCTCGACGCCGACTCGCTCGACCTCTACGAGCTGGTGATGGAGCTCGAGGACAACTACGGGGTCACCGTCTCCGAGGAGCAGGCGACCCACATCAAGACGGTCGGCGACGCAGTCGGCTTCGTGCTCGAGCACGCCCCAGCCTGAGCCGGTGGCACCGGGCGCGGACTCACCCGTCGCGGCGCTGGCAGCGCTGATCGACGAGCTGCCCGAGGACCTGCGCAGCCAGGCGCTGACCCACTCCTCCTGGACCGAGCGCCGGGTCGACTCCTTCGAGCGCCTCGCCTTCCTCGGCGACAGCGTCCTCGGCCTCGCCGTCGCCACCCGCACCTTCGAGAGCTTTCCGAAGCTCGCCGCCGGCGGGCTGACCAAGGTCCACAACCAGGCGGTCAGCGGCGTCTCCTGCGCCGAGATCGGGATGCAGCTCGGGGTGCCGAAGATGCTGCGGGCGAACGAGCCCGAGGACCTGCCGACGGCGATCCCGGCCGAGGTCCTGCTCGACGGCGGCCGGCCGCTGCCGGAGGCGACCGAGGCGCTGATCGGCGCCTGTTACGTCGCCTTCGGCTTCGAGCGCACCGCGGCGGCGGTGGCCGCGGCGTTCGAGTCGCGGATCGAGCTCGCCTCCGAGACTCGGATCGATTTCAAGTCCGCTTTGCAGGAGCTTTTGGCCCAGCGCGGGGCGCGCGTAACCTACGAGGTGACCGCGGCGACGGGACCCCCGCACCGGCGAACCTTCGAGGTGGCCGCGATCGTCGACTCCGAGCGGGTCGGGACGGGGAAAGGGCGGAGCAAGAAGGCGGCCGAGCAGATCGCCGCCGAGGAGGCATTGGCGCATCTTGGGGATTGATCCAGCCGGCGTCGCGTCCGATTCGACCGGGAGCCTTTGGGCGATGCGAGGCATGCGCGCATGTACCTGAGATCGATCTCGATGAAGGGCTTCAAGTCCTTCCCCGAGCGGACGACCCTGGAGTTCTCCCCGGGCGTGAGCGTGATCGTCGGCCCCAACGGCTCCGGCAAGAGCAACATCACCGACGCCGTCCTCTGGGCGCTCGGCGAGCAGAGCCCGGGGGCGATCCGCGGCGCCTCGATGCAGGACGTGATCTCCGCCGGCGGCAAGAACGTCGGCCAGCGCCGCGCCGCCGAGGTCGAGGTCACGATCGACAACTCCGACGGCCGCGCCGCCACCGAGTTCTCCGAAATTGCCGTCGAGCGGCGGCTCGACCGCTCCGGCGACAGCGGCTACCGGCTGAACGGCGCCCGCTGCCGCCTCGCCGACGTCACCGACGTCCTCTCCGACACCAATCTCGGCCGCGAGATGCACTCGGTGATCAGCCAGGGACGGGTCGAGACGATCGTCCACTCCAAGCCGCGCGAGCGGCGGCTGCTGGTCGAGGAGGCCGCCGGCCTCGGCAAGCACCGCAAACGGCGGCGGCGGGCCGAGTTGAAGCTGCGCTCGGCGCGCGACAACCTCGACCGCGCCCTCGACGTCGAGCGCGAGGCGCGGGCGCGGCTGCGGCCGCTGAAGCGCCAGGCGCAGGCGGCCGAGCTGGGGGCGCGGATCGAGCGTGAGGAGCTGGGGCTGCGGGCGCAGATCGTCTCCGAGGAGCTGCGCTTCGGCGCCGACCGGGCCGCGGCGGCGGAAAAGGCCGCGGCGAAGGCGCGCGGCGTGCGCGAGAAGCTCGAGGCGAGCCTGGCCGAGGTCTCGAAACGGCGCGCGGCCGCCGAGGAGCGCTTCGCCGCCCGCGACCGCGAGCGGACCCAGGCCTGGGGCCTGCTGACCAAGCTGCGCGGCGAGCAGGAGCGCATCGCGGTCCGCTCCGCCGGGCTCTCCAACCGTGCCGCCGAGCTCGAGGTGGGGCTGGAGCGGCTGCGGACCGAGCTGGGACCGCTGACCCTCGACGTCGGCGACGGCGCCAAGCCGGGCGAGCGGGCGCAGAAACTCGAAGAGGAGCTGGGCGAGATCGAGGCCGGGCTGCGGACCGCGGGCGATGGCTTCGACGTCGCTCGCTCGGCCGATGCAGCCGAGTCGGCCCGCGAGTCGGCCCTCGGCGACGTCCGCGCCGGCGCCGAGCGCGCCTCCCGCCACGCCCGCCGCGCCGAGGGTCTGCTCGGCGAGCGCCACCGCGAGGCGCTCCGCGCCCGCGTTGCGGCCGGCGAGGAGCTGCTCGACGCGGTCCGCGCCGCCCACGTCGCGGCCGAGGCCGCCGGCGCCGCGATCCGCGAGCGGGTCGGGCAGATCGAGCGCAAGGTCGTCGGCGGTCAGGACGACGGCGACGAGATCGCCGACGAGCTGCGGGCCTGCTCGCAGCAGGAGTTCGAGCTGCAGACGCAGATGAAGGAGACCTCCGACGAGCTGACCCGGGCCGAGGTCGAGGCCGCCCACCTCGGCGACCGCCGGGCCGAGGCGGCGCGCGAGCTGGCCGCGATCGCCGAGAAGCTCGGCGAGGAGATCCCGCCCGCCGAGGAGGCCCTGACCGACGAGGCGCGGGCCGATGTCGACCGCCGGCTGGAGCGGCTGGAGCGGCGCCGGGCGCAGATCGGCCCGGTCAACCCGCTGGCCGAGCAGGAGTACGACGAAGCCCGCGAGCACGTCGAGGCGCTGCAGACCCAGCGCGAGGACATCGAGCGGTCGATGCGCGAGCTGGAGTCGCTGATCCGCGACATCGACGAGGAGATCGAGCGCGCCTTCGAGCAGACCTTCGACGCGACCGCGAAGAACTTCGAGGAGATGGTCGAGCACCTCTTCCCCGGGGGGCGCGGTCGCCTGCGCCGGGTCGCCCTGCGGCCGGTCCGCGACGAGGAGCGGCCCGCGGGGGAGCAGGAGGCGCCGACCGACGCCGAGCCCGAGCCCGAGGAGGAGGAAGAGGAGCGCGAAGAGCTTGGGGTCGAGATCGAGGTCACCCCGGCCGGCAAGTCGACGCGCAAGCTGCAGCTGCTTTCCGGTGGTGAGAAGTCCCTGGTCGCGCTGGCCTTCGTCTTCGCCGTCTTCCTCGCCCGGCCGTGCCCCTTCTACATCCTCGACGAGGTCGAGGCCGCCCTCGACGACGCCAACATCGACCGCTTCCTGCAGCTGATCCGGCGCTTCTCCGACCGCGCCCAGTTCGTCATCGTCACCCACCAGAAACGGACGATGGACGCCGCCGACGT
>DATAMR010000026.1:0-19726 GCA_036260485.1 Solirubrobacterales bacterium
CAGACACTCAACATCGAGCGAAGCGAGATGTGTCTGGAGGAGGACCACCCACCCCCTAACCCCGCCTAGCCCGCGGTAATCCCGCCACCGCCACCCGATTCGGGCGCGGCTTCGGGCGTAGCTTCCGGCGTCGCTTCCGGCGTTTCGGTTTCAGGCGCCGGTTCGACCGTTTCCGTTTCGGGTTCCGGCGTGCCTTCGTATTCGCCTTCCGGCGCCACATAGCTTTCGCTCACCGGCGGTTCGTAGCCTTCGGTTTCGCCGGCTTCGAAGTCTTCGCCGTTTTCCTTCGCCGCCTTGCGCGCCGCCCTTTCCGCCGCGTGTTCGGCCGGGATGTCCTGCCAGGCGGACATCACCCGCGCCCAGATCAGGGCCGGGAAGGTGCCGCCCATCACCGGGCCGCCGTTGTAGAGAGTCGCCATCGAGGTCGTCGAGTCGGGGTAGCCGACCCAGACGCAGGCGGTGACTTCGTCGGCGATTCCGCCGCAGAACCAGGCGTCGCCGTTTTCCTCGGTGGTGCCCGTCTTGCCCCACTGGCCTTCGGCGCCGATCTGGGCGTTGGTGCCGGTGCCGCTGGAGACGACGGTTTCGAGGATGCTCTTCTCGGTTTCCACCGTTCCCTGGTCGAAGACCTGGTCGTGGGTCGAGTCGTTGTCGCCGCCCTTGATGGTGTCGCCGTCGTCGTTCGTCACCTGGGTGAAGGAGACCGGGCTGTGGTGGGGGCGGGGGGCGAGGGTGCCGCTGACGCGATCGCCGTCGTTGCCGATCGTGCTGTAGGCGTAGGTCCAGCCGAGCGGGGTGACGCCGAGGGTGAGGCCACCCAGCACCATCGCCGGGTTGGTCGAGATCGGGTCGTCGTAGCCGGCCTTGTGGGCGGTACCGGCGATCGCCGCGGTGCGGTCGCGCACCGTCTTGCCCTTCAGCCCTTCCAGCGCCAGCGCCGCGTAGATCGAGTTGTCCGAGTTGGTCGTCGCGCAGACGATGTCGCAGGAGCCGAGGTAGGAGTCCTCGTCGTTGGTCACCCGGAACGTTTCCTGGTTGTTCTTGCCGAAGTGGAAGAAGCGTTCTTCGGAGGGGTAGACGGTGTAGGGGGAGATCCCCTGTTCCAGCGCCGTCAGCAGGGTGAAGGGCTTGATCGAGGAGCCCGGCTGGCGGTGGCCCTGGGTCGCCAGGTTGAAGGGCTTGGTGTCGAAGTCGGGGCCGCCGACCATCGCCTTGATCCCGGCGTTGTGGTTGTCGATCACGACCACTGAGGCGGTCGCCGGCGAGTAGCCGAGGTAGGAGCTGACCGCTTCTTCGGCCGCTTCCTGCAGGCGCAGGTCGAGCGTCGACTTGACCGTCAGGCCGCCGAAGAACGCTTTCGCGGCGCCGTAGCGGTCGACCAGCTGCTGGCGCAGGTAGGCGGTGAAGTAGGGGGCGCGGGAGTCGAGGCTCGGCGGTTCGATGCTGGCGTCCGGGGGGAGCGCGTGCTCCTGGCCTTCGCGCATCTGCTCTTCGGAGATGTAGCCCTGTTCGGCCATCTTTTCGAGCACCACGTTGCGGCGGGCGAGCGCGTTTTCGGGGAAGACCTTCGGGTCGTAGGCCGAGGGAGACTGGATGATCCCGCCGAGCAGCGCCGCCTCCCAGGGCTCGAGCACCGAGGCGCAGGGGTCGGTTTCGGTCCCGCAGCCGGGGTGGGCGTAGCCGAAGTAGGTCCGCGCCGCCGCCTCGATCCCGTAGGCGCCCTGGCCGAAGTAGACGGTGTTGAGGTACTCGGTGATGATCTTGTCCTTGCTCCAGTGGCGCTCCAGCCGGTAGGCGAGCGCCGCCTCCTTGAACTTGACGAAGAGCGAGCGGTCTCCCTGGGCTTCGAGCGCATTCTTCACGAACTGCTGGGTGATCGTCGAGGCGCCCTGGGCGGCGCTGGCACTGAGGATGTCTTTGACGAGGGCGCGGCCGATCCCCTGGAAATCGACGCCGTTGTGTTCGTAGAAGCGGGCGTCCTCGATCGAGACCACCGCGTTCTTGACGTTTGGGGAGATCTGGCCCGAGCTGAGCAGGATTTTGTTCTGGTCGCTGCTCAGGGTGCCGATCTCTTCGCCGTTGGAGTCGACGAGGACGCTGTTCTTCGAGGCCTTGTACTGGGAGAAGTCGTAGATCGCCGGCAGATCCTGGGAGACCGCGGCCATCATCCCGAAGACCATCGAGACCACGGCCAGGACTCCCAGACCCAGGAGCACGAAGAGGACGCGCAGCTTCTTCAGGCGCGGTTTGTTCTTGTCGGGGGGCGAAGGGGGGCCCGGCGCGGTTGCCGGAGCCGGGGGGACGGGCGGGATCTCACCGCCGTCGCTTCGCCGACGCTTTAGTCCTAGGACGGCCATCAAAAAAGAGGCCCGACCGTCCTTGGCGGACCGCCGAGCGAAGGCGGCAGTCTAGCATTGCGCCGATGCCGGATCTGACCCGAAACGCCGTCGACGTGCTGCCCGAGGGGCGCCTGGCGCAGCAACTGGAGCAGGATCGGCCGTTGCGGGTCAAGCTCGGGATCGACCCGACCACGGCCGACATCCACCTCGGGCACACGGTCGTCCTGGAGAAGCTCGCCGAGTTCCAGCGGGCCGGTCACCAGGTCGTTTTGATCATCGGCGACTTCACCGCCCAGGTCGGCGACCCCAGCGGCCGCTCGAGCACGCGGCCGCTGCCCTCGGCCGAGGAGATCGATGCGAACGCGACCACCTACCAGGAGCAGGCCTTCAAGATCCTCGACCGTGAGGCGACCGAGGTGCGCCGCAACAGCGAGTGGCTGCGGATGGAGCCGGAGGCGCTGCTCGGGCTGCTGGCGCAGACGACGGTCGCGCGGCTGCTCGAGCGCGACGACTTCCAGAAGCGGATGGCGGCGGGACAGCCGATCGCGGCGCTGGAGCTGCTCTACCCGCTGCTGCAGGGCTACGACTCGGTCGCCGTCGAGGCCGACGTCGAGCTCGGCGGCACCGACCAGAAGTTCAACCTCCTCTTCGGCCGCGACATCCAGACTTCCTACGGCCAGAAGCCGCAGTCGATCATGACCCTGCCGATCCTGGTCGGCACCGACGGGGTCCAGAAGATGAGCAAGTCGCTGGGCAACTACGTCGGGGTGACCGACTCCCCGGAGGAGATGTTCGGCCGGCTGATGAGCATCCCCGACGAGGCGATGGCCGAGTACTACCGGCTGCTGCTCGGCTCCGAGGTGCCCGAGGTGCCGCCGAACCAGGCCAAGCGCGAGCTGGGGCGCCGAATCGTCGACCGCTTCCACGGCGAGGGGGCGGGGGCGGCCGCCGAGGAGCGCTTCGACCGCATCCACGTACAGCACGCGGTCCCCGACGAGATTCCGGAGATCGACGCCGGCGCCTACCGCACCGACGGCAACGGGACGGTCCACCTGCCGCGCCTGATCGCCGGCGCCTTCGACGTCAGCAGCAGCGAGGGGCGGCGCCTGATCCAGCAGGGGGCGGTCAAGCTCGACGGCGAGCCGCTGCCCGCGGAGCCCCTGGATCTCGCATTGGATAGCCTTGCCGGACGCGTGCTGCAGGTGGGCAAGCGGCGATTCTGCCGCCTTAGGGCCACCCCCTAGGCAAACCCCTGCGCAGGCGCTATACTCCTTCGTCCTTCTGGGGTTGCCTCGCGTAGCCCCGAGCGTCGAGAGCGGCGAGTCCCGCCGTAGCAGGCGCAGCGGTCTTTGAAAACTGAGCAGCGTGCATCTCCGCGGATCGAGCAATCGATTTGCGGAATGTTCAGCCCGACCCATTCGGTGCGCCAGCGTGCCGGATGGTTTTTGATTTACCTCGTCATGTCGGTCGTCGTATTTGTGTACTCGACGGCCACTGAGATATGACAGGCTCTCTGTAGAAGTACATTTCACGGAGAGTTTGATCCTGGCTCAGGACGAACGCTGGCGGCGTGCTTAACACATGCAAGTGGTGCGACGAACCAGGGCTTGCCCTGGGGCAAAGCCGCGAACGGGTGAGTAACACGTGAGTAACCTGCCCCGATGACCGGGACAACCCGAGGAAACTCGGGCTAATACCGGATGTGGCGCACTGGCGTAAGCCGGTTCGCTAAAGGAAGCTTCGGCCTCCGCATTGGGAGGGGCTCGCGGCCCATTAGCTTGTTGGTGGGGTAACGGCCTACCAAGGCAACGATGGGTAGCTGGTCTGAGAGGACGATCAGCCACACTGGGACTGAGACACGGCCCAGACTCCTACGGGAGGCAGCAGTGGGGAATCTTGCGCAATGCGCGAAAGCGTGACGCAGCAACGCCGCGTGGGGGAAGACGGCCTTCGGGTTGTAAACCCCTTTCAGGAGGGACGAAGGTTCACCGGTGAATAGCCGTGTGGATTGACGGTACCTCCACAAGAAGCTCCGGCTAACTACGTGCCAGCAGCCGCGGTAATACGTAGGGAGCAAGCGTTGTCCGGAATCATTGGGCGTAAAGCGCGCGTAGGTGGCCTCATAAGTCCGCTGTGAAAGTCAAAGGCTCAACCTTTGAAAGCCGGTGGATACTGTGAGGCTAGAGTACGGAAGAGGCGAGTGGAATTCCTGGTGTAGCGGTGGAATGCGCAGATATCAGGAGGAACACCAATAGCGAAGGCAGCTCGCTGGGACGTTACTGACACTGAGGCGCGAAAGCGTGGGGAGCGAACAGGATTAGATACCCTGGTAGTCCACGCCGTAAACGATGGGTACTAGGTGTGGGAGGTGTCGACTCCTCCCGTGCCGTCGCTAACGCACTAAGTACCCCGCCTGGGGAGTACGGCCGCAAGGCTAAAACTCAAAGGAATTGACGGGGGCCCGCACAAGCAGCGGAGCATGTGGTTTAATTCGACGCAACGCGAAGAACCTTACCTGGGCTTGACATGTTGGTGACCGCCGTGGAAACACGGTTTTCCTTCGGGACACCATCACAGGTGGTGCATGGCTGTCGTCAGCTCGTGTCGTGAGATGTTGGGTTAAGTCCCGCAACGAGCGCAACCCCCGTCCTATGTTGCCATCATTTAGTTGGGGACTCATAGGAGACTGCCGGTGACAAACCGGAGGAAGGTGGGGATGACGTCAAGTCATCATGCCCCTTATGTCCAGGGCTACACACGTGCTACATTGGCGCATACAAAGGGCAGCAATACCGCGAGGTGGAGCAAATCCCATAAAGTGCGCCTCGGTTCGGATTGGAGGCTGAAACTCGCCTCCATGAAGGTGGAGTTGCTAGTAATCGCGGATCAGCAATGCCGCGGTGAATACGTTCCCGGGCCTTGTACACACCGCCCGTCACACCACGAAAGCGAGCAACACCCGAAGCCGGTGGCCTAACCGCAAGGAGGGAGCCGTCGAAGGTGGGGCCCGTGATTGGGGTGAAGTCGTAACAAGGTAGCCGTAGCGGAAGCTGCGGCTGGATCACCTCCTTTCTAGGGAGATTTCTCTAGAACGTCGACCGGGCTGCTCATCAACTTAGGTTGGTGGGTTAACGCTGCTCAGTTTTGAGAGACCTCCTCCGGAGTCCCCGGAGGTGCGCCTCGGTGGACCTTGAAAACTGCACAAGGCCAAAAAACGGAATCCACTTCGGTGGGTTTCGTGGGTATTTAATTACGATTCACACACTTTGTGAGTGAATCGCTCACCGTCAAGATAGTAAGAGTTTACGGTGGATGCCTTGGCACCAAGAGTCGAAGAAGGACGTGGACGGCTGCGATAAGCCGCGGTAAGGCGCTGAACAGCCATTGACCCGCGGATCTCCGAATGGGAAAACCCGGCGCCGGTAATGCGGCGTCATCCGGCAGTGAATACATAGCTGCCGGAGGGTAACCGGGCGAACTGAAACATCTAAGTAGCCCGAGGAAAAGAAATCAACCGAGACTCCCTTAGTAGTGGCGAGCGAAAGGGGATCAGCCCAAACTGGATGAGTGTAAGCGGCACGCGTTGCTCATCCGGGGTTGTAGGACGTTATGTCCAGGCCGTGCCGGTCTGGCAGCAGTTACAAAATCAGGTGTTAGCCGAAGCGAGTGGAACCTCGCACCACAGAGGGCAATCGTCCCGTAGGTGAAAGCGCACTGATCTGCTGATTGACGTTCCTGAGTAAGACCACACCCGTGAAACGTGGTCTGAATCTGGGGGGACCACCCTCCAAGGCTAAGTACTACTTGGTGACCGATAGTGAACTAGTACCGTGAGGGAAAGGTGAAAAGAACCCCTGAAGGGGAGTGAAATAGTACCTGAAACCGTAGACTTACAAGTGGTCGGAGCACCTTCGGGTGTGACGGCGTGCTTTTTGCATCACGAGCCGGCGAGTTACTCGTCAGTGGCAAGGTTAAGCGATGAGCGGAGCCGTAGCGAAAGCGAGTCTGAATAGGGCGAATCAGTCACTGGCGGTAGACCCGAAACTGAGCGAGCTATCCATGGGCAGGCTGAAGCGGGGGTAAGACCTCGTGGAGGGCCGAACCGACCTAGGTTGAAAACTGGGCGGATGACCTGTGGATCGGAGTGAAAGGCTAATCAAGCTCAGAGATATCTGGTTCTCTCCGAAATATATTTAGGTATAGCCTCGAGTAATTGTGTTACGGCCGTAGAGCACTGTTTGGATTAGGGGCCCTACCAGGTTACCGACTTCAGGCAAACTCCGAAGACCGTTACATTTAACTCGGGAGTCAGTGTGCGGGGGATAAACTTCGTACGCGAAAGGGAAACAACCCAGACCATCAGCTAAGGACCCTAAGTGCTAGCTAAGTGGCAAACGATGTCCGAATGCAGAGACAACCAAGAGGTTGGCTTAGAAGCAGCCATCCTTGAAAGAGTGCGTAACAGCTCACTGGTCAAGTGTTCGGGCGCGGATAATTCAACGGGGCTCAAGCTAGCCTCCGAAGCTATGGGTGTACAGGCCTGCGGGCTCTGTACGCGGTAGGAGAGCGTTCCAGTTGCGTGAAGCGGCGTCGTAAGGCTCCGTGGAGTGGCTGGAAGTGAGAATGCCGGCATGAGTAACGAAAGTGGGGTGAGACTCCCCACCACCGATTGTCCAAGGTTTCCTGAGTAAAGTTCGTCTGCTCAGGGTTAGTCGGGACCTAAGGCGAGGCCGAAAGGCGTAGCCGATGGCCAACAGGTTGATATTCCTGTACCACGTCGTTTCCGTTATGACCGATGGGGGGACGGGGAAAGGTAAGGGATCCCAGGCGATGGTCGTCCTGGGGCAAGCACGTAGCTAGTTGCTGTAGGAAAATCCGCAGCGGCGTTCTGACGCGAGGTGCGATGCCAGCTGGCTTACCGCCGGCGAGTCCCCGATCCTATGCCTCCAAGAAAAGCCTCTAGGCAGGATTCGCGTGCCCGTACCGATAACCGACACAGGTGGACAAGTAGAACATACTGAGGTGAGCGAGCTAACTCTCGTTAAGGAACTCGGCAAAATCGTCCCGTAACTTCGGGAGAAGGGACGCCCCGTTAGGGTGAACTCCATACGGAGGGAGCCTGAGGGGGCCGCAGTGAATTGGTCCAACCGACTGTTTACCAAAAACACAGGGCTCTGCTAAGTCGTAAGACGACGTATAGGGTCTGACGCCTGCCCGGTGCCGGAAGGTTACGTGGACTTGTTAGCGCTTCGGCGCGAAGCAATGAAACTAAGCCCCGGTAAACGGCGGCCGTAACTATAACGGTCCTAAGGTAGCGAAATTCCTTGTCGGGTAAGTTCCGACCTGCACGAATGGCGTAACGAGTTGGACGCTGTCTCAACGAGAGGCTCGGTGAAATTAAAGTCTCGGTGAAGATGCCGAGTACCCGCAGCTAGACGGAAAGACCCCGTGAACCTTTACTGCAACTTGATATTGGAGTTTGGGGTATCTCGCTCAGGATAGGTGGGAGACTATGAACCAGTGGCTTTGGCCGCTGGGGAGTCACCCTTGAGATACCACCCTTGGTGCTCTGAGCTTCTAACACCGCGCCGTGATCCGGGCGGTGAACAGTGTCAGGTGGGCAGTTTGACTGGGGCGGTCGCCTCCTAAAGAGTAACGGAGGCGCCCAAAGGTTCCCTCAGCACGGTTGGAAATCGTGCGTAGAGTGTAAAGGCAACAAGGGAGCTTGACTGCGAGACCGACGGGTCGAGCAGGAACGAAAGTTGGGCTTAGTGATCCGGCGGTAGCAAGTGGAAGCGCCGTCGCTCAACGGATAAAAGGTACTCCGGGGATAACAGGCTTATCGTTTCCAAGAGTCCACATCGACGAAACGGTTTGGCACCTCGATGTCGGCTCGTCGCATCCTGGGGCTGGAGTAGGTCCCAAGGGTTGGGCTGTTCGCCCATTAAAGCGGTACGCGAGCTGGGTTCAGAACGTCGTGAGACAGTTCGGTCCCTATCTGCTGTGGGCGTTGGAGAGTTGAGAGGAGTCATCCCTAGTACGAGAGGACCGGGATGAACGTGCCTCTGGTGTATCTGTTGTCCTGCCAAGGGCATCGCAGATTAGCTACGCACGGAACGGATAACCGCTGAAAGCATCTAAGCGGGAAGCCGTCCTCGAGATGAGCTCTCCCATCCCCTTGAGGGAGTAAGACCCCTGGTAGACCACCAGGTTGATAGGCCGGCGGTGGAAGCGCAGTAATGTGCGTAGCCGACCGGTACTAATGGGTCGAGGGCTTGACGGATATTTATTAAATACTTTGCGGTCTTGTGCGGTTTTCAAGCTCCACCGGGCGTTGCGTCTCGCAAAATTCCGGTGGCGCATAGCGAGTGGGAAACACCTCTTCCCATTCCGAACAGAGCAGTTAAGCCACTCTGCGCCGATGGTACTTGGGGGGCAACCCCCTGGGAGAGTAGGTCGCCGCCGGTCCTTTATTGCGGTCCGCGCCAGAGATTGGCGCGGGCTGCGGCGCCCGATAGGCGGCGCATTGCGCCCTCGTCGGCCGGCTTGCGTAGCGCTGCTACGCGGCGCCGTCCGCCGAGAACGCACTGCTTGCCTCTCGGGCCCCTCGCCGATCGCGCCAATCTCTGGCGCGGACCGCTTGGTTACGAAAAAGCGTTTAGACCGGCTGACCGGGGCGCGTGCGCCTGGTGCGAAACAGGCCTGATTCCTGGATCAGGGTGCAGTTTGCGCTGCGGGTCTGGGCTCGCGTCTGGGCGGGCTTGCAGGGGGACGCAGTGGCAAGGTCTGCGCAACCCTGGCGAGTGCTCCCAACGGGCTCTAGCCCGTACTCGCCTAGGGTTGCGAAGTCGATTAGGAGGTCGGCGGCGTCGGTCAGCCGGTTGGCGATTTTGGTCTTTGAATCGAACATGAGTTCGTAAGGTACGGGGGGCTTCGGACGCTAACTGGTTTCTGCAACAGGGGTTGCATTTACGGGCCGGAAACCGCTCTGGAAAGCCAAAGTCATGGTTCTTCGGCGAAGGCGAGGAGGAGCTTTGCGGTCAGGGCGGGGCGCTCTACGTTGGGCGAATGGCCCGCCCCGGCGACCAGATGGGTCTGGGCCGTGGGGACCGCTGCTTTGTATTGGTCGAGGGCCCGCTGGGGGTCGTCGACGATCTGCTCCTCGGCGCCCATCAGGACCATCAGGGGCTTGCCGGTGGCTGCCATGCGCTGGTCGAGCGACTCTTCGTCGAGGAAGTCGTCGACGCCGCTCGGCGATTCGTCATACGAGGTGTAGGTCATCCGCTTGACGTCCTCGACGAAGGCGTCGGGGACGTCGTAGCCGGGGGCGAAAGCGACTCCGAGCCCCTTGCGGATCGAGAAGTCGGGCTTGATCTGCCAGAGGGCCTCGCCGATCAGCGGCTGGAAGGCCAGGCCGGCGATGAATCCCAGGTCGCCGTAGGAGTTGTCGGGCGGCATGTCGATGATCGCCGCGCGGTCGACCAGCTCCGGGTCCTGCTCGGAGAGGGCGACGGTGACCGAGCCGCCCAGCGAGTGGCCGGCGACGGTCGCGTCGCTGACTTCCAGCCGTTCCAGCGCCTCGGCGACGACCTTGGCCTGGTTGGTGGGGGTGTAGCCGGACCCCGGCTTTTCCGAGCCGCCGTGGCCGAGCAGGTCGACGGTGATCACCCGGTGGTTGCGTTCCAGCAGCGGCACCATCCCGTCCCACCAGTTCATCGCGCAGCTGAAGCAGTGGATCAGGACGATCGGGGAGCCCGTGCGCGGGCCGTGTTCGGCCACCTGCAGGTCGCCGTCGGGCAGCTTGAAGATCCGGCCGCCCGGTTCGGTGACTTCGGCCCCCTTGGTCTTGCCGTCGACGACGAGCATGTTGAGGACCAGCAGCGCGAGCAGCGCCGCGACCACGATCAGGCCTACCTTCAGTCGCCTCCCCATGACGGTCGTTACCCTAGCCGGAACGATGGAGAAGTTCGTGATCCAGGGCGGCGTCCCCCTCTCCGGGGAGCTGACCGTCGCCGGCAACAAGAACGCGGCCCTGCCGATCCTCGCCGCCTGCCTGCTGACCGAGGAGGAGGTGCTGCTGCACCGGGTGCCGCGGATTCGCGACACCGAAGCCCAGATCGCCCTGCTCGAGCAGCTCGGCGTCGAGGCCGCCTGGGTCGCCGACAACAGCGTCCGGCTCTGCGCCCGCGACGTCGCCGGCGGCGCGGTCGACGAGGAGCTCTCCGGCGCGATCCGCGCCTCCTTCCTGCTCGCCGGCCCGCTGCTCGCCCGCTTCGGCGAGGCGAAGATGCCGCCGCCGGGCGGCGACTTCATCGGCCGCCGCCGCCTCGACGCCCACCTCGACGCCTTCAAGGACCTCGGCGCACGGGTCGACGGGAGCCGCTGGATCGAGCTCTCCGCTCCCACCGGGCTCTGCGCCAACGAGATCTTCATGGACGAGCCCTCGGTGATGGGCACCGAGAACGCGCTGATGGCCGCTGCGCTCTGTCCCGGCGCGACGCAGATCTCCAATGCCGCCTCCGAGCCCCACGTCCAGGACCTGGCGCGGCTGCTGGCGAAGATGGGCGCGCGGGTCGACGGGATCGGCTCCAACGTGATGACCGTCAACGGCGCCGAGAGCCTCGGCGGCGCCGAGCACACGATCGGCGCCGACCACATCGAGGTCGGCAGCTTCATGGCGCTCGCCGCCGCGACCGGCGGCGAATTGCGGATTCGCGACGTCGAGCCGGGCGACCTGACCAACATCAGGCGCCAGTTCAAGCGCCTTGGGCTGCGGACGGAGATCGAGGGGACAGACATGCTGGTCCCGGCCGACCAGCAGCTGCAGGTCGAGTCCGACCTCGGGGACGCGATCCCGAAGATCGAGGACGGGCCCTGGCCGGCGTTCCCCGCCGACCTGACCTCGATCGCCCTGGCGCTGGCGACGCAGGCCGAGGGAGAGGTGCTGATCTTCGAGAAGATGTTCGAGAACCGGCTGTTTTTCGTCGACAAGCTGGTCGCGATGGGCGCTCGGATCACGCTGTGCGATCCCCACAGGGCGATCGTCAGCGGTCCGGGCCGGCTTCACGGCGAGCGCGTCGAGAGCCCCGACATCCGTGCCGGGATGGCGATGCTCATCGCCGCCTGCGCGGCCGAGGGGACCTCGGAGATCGGCAACATCCGCCAGATCGACCGCGGCTACGAGCAGATCGACGAGCGCCTGCGCGGGCTCGGCGCCCAGATCGAACGGGTCTCTGCAGAGGTCCCTGCTTAGGGGACCCCTGGGCAGGGGATTCCGCACCGCTCTCGTAAGGTCAGGCCGATGATCCACCCGATTCCGCCCGGAACGCGAGACGTGCTGCCCAACGAGATGCGCGAGCTGCGCAGGCTGAAGCAGGCCCTGATCGACGTCTTCGAGGCGCGCGGCTACGGCGAGGTCGCGACGCCGGCGATCGAGTACGACGAGGTTTTGGCCCGCGGCGACGGCCGCGCCGCCGGCTCCGCCTACCGCTTCTTCGACGAGAGCGGCGGCCTACTGGCGCTGCGCTCGGAAATGACGGTGCCGATCGCCCGCCTGGTCGCCAGCCGCTTCGCGGGTACGCAGGAGCCGCCCTACCGGCTCTCCTACATGGCCGGCGCCTACCGCGCGGTCCGTCCGCAGAGCGGCCAGATGCGGGAGATGGTCCACGCCGGCGTCGAGCTGATCGGCGCCTCGCCGGCCGAGGGGACGGTCGAGGTGATCGAGGTGCTGGAGGCGGCGCTGGACGCCGCCGGGCTCGACCGCGCCGTGATCGGGCTCGGCGACGCCGACCTCTACCGGCAGCTGCTCGAGGAGGTGGGCGTCGCGGGGGAGACGCGGGACTCGGTTCTCGGCAGCCTCGCGACCCACGACCTGGTCGCGCTCGAGGCCAAGCTCGCCGCCGCCGGGATCGGCGCCGAGCGGGTCGAGTCCTGCGTGGCGCTGACCCAGCTGCGGGGCGGCAGCGAGGTGCTCGAGGCGGCGCGGGGCCTGGGCGGCGCGGCGATCGACCGGGCGATCGCCCGGATCAGCGAGACCTACGAGGAGCTGGAGCGCCGCGGCGCCGCCGAGAGGGTCCAGATCGACCTCGGCCTGCTGCGTGACCTCGGCTACTACAGCGGCGCGATCCTCGAGGTCTACGACCCGGCCCTCGGCCACGTCCTCGGCGGCGGCGGCCGTTACGACGGGCTGATGAAGCGCTTCGGAACGGATCTCTCCGCCGCCGGCTTCGCCCTTTACCTGGAGCGCGTCCACACCGCCCAGCTGGAGGAGCAGCGCCGTGGCTGAGCCGCTGAAGATCGCGGTGCCGCGCGGCGCGCTGTTCACGGAAACGCTCGACGTCCTCGACGGTGCCGGGATCGAGACCGCCGAGCTGCGCGGCGACTCGCGCTCGCTGATCTTCGAGGCCACGGGGATGGTGCTGGTGACCATGCGTCCCTCCGACGTCCCCACCTACGTCGAGAGCGGCGCCGCCGACGTCGGCATCACCGGCAAGGACGTCCTGCTGGAGCAGTCCGACCGGGTCGTCTACGAGCTGCTCGACCTCGGCTTCGGCGCCTGCCGCATGGTCCTCGCGGCGCGAACCGGCAACGACCGCCTGGCCGAAGCGCAGCGGCGGCTGGGGATGCTGCGGATCGCGACCAAGTACCCGCGGATCGCCGGGCGCTACTTCGAGTCGACCGGCCGTCAGGTGGAAATGGTCGAAGTCAAGGGCTCGGTCGAGCTGGCGCCGCTGGTCGGCCTCGCCGACGGCATCGTCGACCTCGTCGCCACCGGCCGCACCCTGGAAGAGAACGAACTCGAGGTGCGCGAGGAGATCGTCGAGTGCACCGCCCGCTTCGTCGCCAACCGGGTCTCGCACAAACTGCGGGCGGCGGAGATCGACGAGCTGACCGCGAAGCTGCGGGAGGCGAGCGCATGAGGGTTCGGCGCTTCGAGTGGGGCGGGGCGCAGGCGACGGCGCAAGCAATCCGCAGCTGGGCCACCGGCTCGCTGCCGAACGTCACCGCCGATGTCGATCGGATCGAAGCGGAGTTCCTCGCCGCTGCTCCCGGCGGACGCGACGCGGTGCTGAGGGCTATGAGTGCGCGTTTCGATGGACGCGACCAGGTGCCGGAGTCGTTGCGGGTGGATCCGGGCGAGCTGACGGCGGCGCTGGCGCGGATCGACACTGAGCTGCGAGCGGCGATGGAGCTCGCCGCGGCCAACATCGGGGCGGTGGCAGAGGCTCAGGTGCGCGACGAGTCGGCGACGGTCTCCCTGCCGCAAGGACAGACCGTGACGCTGCGCGAAGTGCCGGTGGGCAGCGCCGGGGTGTATGCGCCGGGGGGCCGCGCGACCTACCCATCCAGCGTGCTGATGTGCGCATTGCCAGCGCGTGCCGCCGGGGTTGAACGGATCGCGCTCGTCTCACCGCCGGGGTCCGAGGGCAGCCTCGGGGATTCGATGCTGGCGGCGGCGGCTCTGTGCGGGATCGAGGAGGTTTACGCGGTCGGCGGCGCGCACTCGGTGTTCGCGCTGGCATTAGGCACCGAGACGATCGAACCCGTTGACGTGATCGTCGGTCCTGGCAGCTTCTGGGTCCAAGAGGCAAAGCGCTCGGTCAGCGGCGTCGTTGGGATCGACTCCTACGCCGGCCCCTCCGAGCTGATGTTGGTAGCCGGCCACGACACCGACCCCGAGTGGGCGGCGCTCGATCTCTGCGCTCAGGCCGAGCACGGCCCCGACAGCCCGCTGCTGGTCGCCGGGGTGGAGGAGAACGTCCTCGACGAGATCGTCGCCGCTACCGAAAACGCCGCGGCGGAGCGCCCGAGCGTCACCGACGCCCCCCTGGCGCTCGTTGAGGTTCCCGACCCGCTCGACGCGATCGATCTCGCCAACGCCTTCGCCCCCGAGCACCTGGAGCTGCTCGAGGAGGACGCGGCGCTGCACGCGGACCGGGTCCGCACCGCCGGCTGCGTCTTCGTCGGCCGCTACGGCGCCACCGCCTTCGGCGACTACATCGCCGGCTCCAACCACGTTTTGCCGACGGGCGGCAGAGGCCGCTTCTCTGGACCACTTGGGCCCGGCACCTTTCGCCGCCGGATTTCCAAGGTCGAGGTTGGTGCCGAGGCGGCCTCTGCCCTGGCGCCGCAACTCGACGCCCTCGCAAGGGCCGAGGGGCTACCCGTCCACGGCGAGTCAGCGATGATTAGGAGCAAGTCATGAGCCGCACGTCCGAAAAGCAGCGCGATACCGCCGAGACGCAGATCCGGCTCTCGCTCGACCTCGACGGGGGTGAGGCGAGCGCCGAGACCGGCGTCGGTTTCCTCGACCACATGTTGGACTTGCTGGCGCGCCACGGTCGCCTCGGGCTGAAGGTCGAGGCCAACGGCGACCTCGAGACCGGCGCCCACCACACGGTCGAGGACGTCGGCATCGTCTTCGGGCAGGCGCTCGACGAGGCGCTCGGCGACCGCGCCGGGATCCGCCGCTACGGCTCGGCCCTGGTGCCGATGGACGAGTCCCTGGCCGAGTGTGCGATCGACATCTCCGGCCGTCCCTACTGCGACTTCGCCGCCGAGCTGCCGGTGGTCTCGATCGCCGGCTTCGACAGCGAGCTGGCCGAGGAGTTCTTCCGCGCCGTCGCCAACAGCGCCAAGCTGACCCTGCACATCTCGGTCCGCTCGGGGACCAATGCCCACCACATGATCGAGGCGGCGTTCAAGTCCTTCGCCCGCGCCCTGCGGGTCGCGATCTCGATCGACCCGGAGGAGAGCGGCGTGCCCTCGACCAAGGGGACGCTGAGCGCATGAGCGCCCGGATCGCGATCCTCGACTACGGGATGGGGAACCTGCGCTCGGCCGAGAAGGCGCTCGAGCACGTCGGCGTTACGGCGACGATCACCCGCGACCCGGTCGAGGTCCAGGCCGCCGACGGCGTGATCCTGCCGGGAGTCGGCGCGATGCCGCGGGCGATGGAGCGGATCCGCGGGCTCGGCCTCAAGGAGCTGATTGCCGAGCGGCGCGAGGCCGGCGTGCCGATCCTCGGCATCTGCCTCGGCCTGCAGCTGCTCTTCGACTCGACCACCGAGTTCGGCGGCTCGGGCGGGCTCGGCCTGCTGGAAGGCCCCGTGGTCGAGCTCGAGGCCGACGGCCTCAAGGTCCCCCACATCGGCTGGTCGCCGGTCCGCTGGGAGCGCGAGTCGCGCCTGACCGAGGGCTTGCCATCGGGGACGCCGTTCTACTTCGTCCACTCCTTCGCGCCGCGGCCGAGCGCCGAGGACCTGCTCGGCAGCGCCGAGTACGGCAGCCGCTTCGCCTGTGCCGCCGAGCGCGAGAACGTCTACGGCGTCCAGTTCCATCCCGAGAAGTCGAGCGCCGCCGGGCTGCGGCTGCTCGCCAACTTCGCCGGCATCTGCGCCAAGTCGCTCACCGCGGCGTGATCCTCTACCCGGCGATCGACATCCGCGGCGGCCAGGCGGTGCGCCTGCTGCAGGGCGACTACGCCCAGGAGACGACCTACGACGCCGACCCGGTCGATGCCGCGAAACGCTGGGCAAACGAAGGCGCCGAGTTCCTCCACGTAGTCGACCTCGACGGCGCGAAGGCGGGGGAGCCCCGAAACCTCGACACGATCCGCCGGATCGCCGACGCGGTCGAGTGCCCGATCCAGGTCGGCGGAGGACTGCGAGACATGGACTCCCTCGACGCGGTGATGCGCATCGAACGCGCCCGTGCCGTGATCGGAACCGCGGCGCTGCGGGACCCGGACTTCCTGTCTATGGCTCTGGCTGAATACAGCGATCGCATTGTTGTCTCCGTCGACACCCGCGGCGGCAAGGTTTCTGTTCACGGTTGGACTGAAGTCAGCGACTTGACCGCTGTAAGCGTGGTCCAAGGCCTTACCGATGCCGGCGTCCAACGCTTTCTCTGCACGGCGATCGAGGTAGACGGAACGATGGAGGGTCCGGCGATCGAACAGCTGAACGAGATCGCAAAAGCGACCAAAGCCCAGGTGATTGCATCTGGCGGAGTCGGTGACGTGACTCACCTCGAGAACCTTGCGCGGGATGCAGCCTCAAACATCGAAGGCGTGATCGTCGGCAAGGCTCTCTACGAGAAGAGCTTCACTGTTGAAGCAGGCATCAGAGCGCTGCGGCGAAAAAAGTAGAGAGATTCCAAGGCGCTGGCAGGAGGGACTGGGCACCCTCCCACAAAGGCTCAAGAAGTCACGATTGCGCCCTCAAATTCGCCCAGCTGCGCGACGGTCTTTGGGGGAGGGTGCCCAGTCCCTCCCTACCTCTACGCTTTTCCCATGTCTCTGAAGCGCGTCATCCCCTGCCTCGACGTCAACGCCGGCCGCGTCGTCAAGGGCACCAACTTCGTCGGCCTGCGCGACGCCGGCGACCCTGTCGAGCTGGCGGAGCGCTACGACGCCGAGGGGGCCGACGAGCTGGTGTTCCTCGACATTACCGCCTCGCACGAGCAGCGGGAGACGATCGTCGAGCTGGCGCGGCGGACCGCCGACAACGTCTTCATCCCGTTCACGATCGGCGGCGGCATCCGCTCCGTCGAGGACGCCCAAGCGGTGCTCGACGCGGGGGCGGACAAGGTTTCGGTGAATTCGGCGGCCTTGGCTCGGCCTGAGCTGCTCGGTGAGCTGGGAGACCACTTCGGCGCCCAGTGCGTGGTGATCGCGATCGACGCCAAGCGCGAGGAGGTCGGCTGGGGCGTGTACGTGAATGGCGGCCGCAAGCGGGTCGAGGGGCGCGATGCCGTCTCCTGGGCCGCGGAGGCGGTTGAGCGTGGGGCGGGAGAGGTGCTGCTGACGAGCATGGATCGCGACGGCACCAACGACGGCTACGACCTCGAGCTGACGCGAGCGGTGGCCGAGGCGGTCAGCGTGCCGGTGATCGCCTCCGGCGGCGCCGGCGAGCTCTCGCACCTCAGCGAGGCGATCACGGGTGGTGGCGCCGACGCCGTCCTCTGCGCTTCGATCTTCCACTACGGCCATCACAGCGTCCGCGAGGCGAAGCAGCGGATGGCGGCCGACGGCATCCCCGTGCGGCTCTAGCGTAGGGCCCATGGACGATCTGGCCGCGGCGCTGCGGCACGCTCACCCGGAGCTGGAGGCGGTGCGAGACGCGGCGCAGGACCCGGTCTACCTGGTCGGCGGCGCGGTGCGCGACCTGCTGCTCGGCCGGCCCCGAGCGGACGTCGACCTCGTCGTCGAGGGGGACGCCGCCGCGCTTGCGGCACGGCTGGGCGGAGCCGGGAAGGAGCATGAGCGCTTCGGCACGGTCACGGTCGATGTTCAAGGGCACGAGCTCGACGTCGCGACGGCGCGCACCGAGAGCTATCCCGAACCGGGGGCGCTGCCGGTCGTCGCTCCCGCCACGGACGTCGAGGCGGACCTCGCCCGCCGCGACTTCACCGTCAACGCGATGGCGATCCCGCTGGAGGGGGAGCCGCGGGTGATCGATCCGCACGGGGGCCGGGAGGACCTCGGCGAGGGCATGCTGCGCGTCCTCCACCCACGGTCGTTCGAGGACGACCCGACGCGGGCGATCCGCGCCGCCCGCTACGGCTCGCGCTTCGGCTTCGGGCTCGAGCCCGGGACGTTCGACCTCCTGCGCCGGGCGGACCTGTCGACCGTCTCGGCCGACCGCCGCCGCGCCGAGCTGGAGCGCCTGGCGGCCGAACCGAACGGTCGCGTCGGCCTCGGGCTGCTCGCCGGCTGGGGCCTGATCGACCTCCGCGAGGGCGGCGCCGAGCTGATGCGGGCGGTCGAGGAGCTGCTGAAGGAGCCCGAATGGGCCAACCTCGTCTCGCGCGAGCAGGCGCTGATCGCGGCGGCGCTGGGGCCGGAGGGGGCCGAGCGGGTGCTGGCCTCGATGCCGACGCCGCGACCGGGCGAGGGCGTCGAGGTGGCCGAGCGGCGCGACCCGGTCGAGCTGATCCTCGGCCGGGCGCTTGGGGCGAGCTGGCTGGATCGCTACCTGGCCGTCTGGAGCAAAGTCGAGCTGGAGATCGACGGGGCCGATCTGATCGCCGCCGGGGTCCCGCAGGGACCGGCGATCGGCCGCGGCCTGCGGGCGGCCAAGAGCAAGCGCCTGGAAGGCGAGATCTCGGGGCGCGAGCAGGAGCTCACCGCGGCGCTGGAGGCGGCACGTGGAGTGGCGTGAACGGTCCGGCGTCCGCTGGCTGGAGGCCGATCTCGGCGCAGCGAGGGCCGCTTTCTCGACCCGCCTTGGCGGCGTCAGCGAGCCGCCGTTCGACAGCCTCAACCTGGGCCTGCTGACCGACGACGCGGAAGCGGCGGTGGGGGAGAACCGGCTCCGCCTCGCCGGCGCCTTCGGCTTCGAGCCCGAGCAGGTCGTCTTCGCCCGCCAGGTCCACGGCACCCGCCTGATCGAGCACCCAACACGGAACGAACCGACCGAGGCTGACGGGCACGTCGTGCGCGAGCCCGGCCTCGGGGCGCTGGTCTTCACCGCCGACTGCCTGCCGGTCGCCGTCACCGGTCCCAAGGGGGTGGCGATGCTGCACGCGGGCTGGCGCGGGCTGGCGGGCGGGATCCTCGCCGCCGGCGCCGAGGCGGTGGAAGCGACCTCGGCGGCGATCGGCCCGGGGATCGGTCCCTGCTGCTACGAGGTAGGCGAGGAGGTGCTGGACGCCTTCTCGGGCCTCGGCGACGGCGTCGCCACGGGGCGGATGCTGGATCTGCCCGAGGCGGCGCGGCGGCTGCTCTCCCGGGCCGGGGTCGAGCGGGTGGAGTCGGCGGGTCTCTGCACCAGCTGCGAGGCGAAGCTGTTCTTCTCCCACCGCCGCGACGCGGGGCGAACCGGCCGCCAGGGCGGCCTTGCCTGGATCGAGGCGGGCTGATGGCGGAGCTGATCCACGACATCGACGCCGCCAGGCTCGCGGCCAACCTGGAGGAGGCGCGGGCGGTCGCCGGCGCGGCGGTCGAGATCCTCGTCGCGACGAAGTACGTGCCGCTCGAGGAGATGGGCAAGCTCGCCGAAGCCGGGGTGGGGCTGGTCGGCGAGAACCGCCAGCAGGACCTCGCCGCCAAGCACGAGCGCTGGGGCGAGGCCTTCGCCTGGGACTTCATCGGCAACCTGCAAAGCCGCAAGGTGAAGCAGATCCTGCCGCTCTGCCGGCTGATCCACTCGGTCGCCACCGACTCGGTCCTCGACCAGCTCGGCAAGCACGGCGGGCCGGAGACCGAGGTCTTCGTCGAGGTCAACCTCTCCGGCGAGGAAGGCAAGGGCGGGGTCGAGCCGGAGGCGCTGGCGGCCTTTATAGAGCGCTGCCCGGTCACCGTCGCCGGGTTGATGACGATGCCGCCCTTTAGCCCCGATCCGGAGGCCTCGCGGCCCTATTTCGCCCGCCTCGGCGAGCTTGCC
>DATAMR010000034.1:0-171587 GCA_036260485.1 Solirubrobacterales bacterium
AACATCGAGCCATTGGCGAGATGTGTCTGGAGAGGGACTCCCCGCCCCTCCCTACTACCTAAGCAGCCTGGTTTTTAAAGTAATTCGCGTTGATCTCAGCGTATTTAGCCCACTCAGCCGGCAACTGATCCTCGGCAAAGCAAGCATCCACCGGACAAGCCTCGACGCAAGCGTCGCAGTCGATGCACTCGTCCGGGTCGATGTAGAGCTGCTCGACGTTGTCGTAGTCGGCCTCGTCAGGCGTCGGGTGGATGCAGTCGACGGGACAAACCTCGACGCACGAGTTGTCCTTCTGGCCAATGCACGGCTCGGCGATGACGTAGGTCATTCGAGAAGTTCTCCTAAGCTCGTTTTCGGGGTGCCCGCCGGGGGCCCCGGCCAAGCGCGAGCGCACATTTTAGGGATGATGCGGACATGCTGCTGCTGACGGGGGCAACGGGAAGCATTGGATCGCGACTATTGCCGCTGCTGCTCGATCAGGGCGAGGAGGTCCGCTGCCTGGTGCGGGAGCCGCGGCGGCTGGGGGCGCGGCGAGTCGACGTGCAGATCGCGCTTGGCGACCTGGGTGAGATGTCCGACCCCTACCTGGTGCGCCAGGCGCTGCGCGGGGTCGACCGGGTGATCCACCTGGCGGCCTCGATCCGCGACCAGCCGCCGAAGCGGATCGAGGAGCTGAACGGGCTGGCGACGGTGCGGCTGCTGCGGGCGGCCGAGCGCAGCGGGGTCGAGAGCTTCCACTTCTTCAGCGCGCTCGACGCGCAGGCGGCGCAGCGCACCCGCTTCTTCCGCGCCAAGTGGCTGGCCGAGCAGGCGGTCCTCTCCTCCACGCTGCGGACGACGGTCTTCGCACCCTCGATCGTCTACGACCACAGCGACCCCTGGATCACCCTGCTGCGGCGCTTCTCCTTCCTGCCGGTGCTGCCGGTCTCGGGCCCGGGACGGGCGCGGTTCCAGCCGATCTGGGCGGCGGACGTGGCGCGCTGCGTCCTCGGTGCCCTGGAGCGCGAGCGCGGTTCCGGTGCCCAGACCCGCCGCTACGAGCTGGCCGGCCCGGAGACGATCAGCTACGACGAGATGTCCGACCTCGTCAGCCGCATCGCCGGACGGCCGCGGCCGCTGGTCCACCTGCCGCTGCCGTTCGTGCGGGCCGGGCTGATCGCGCTGCGCAACATCTTCGGGGAGGCCGTGTTCGCTACCTGGGAGGAGGCCGAGCTGATGGAGGTCTCGATGGTCAGCGGGCGAGGGCCCGCCGACGCGCAGGCACTCGGCGTCGAACCGCGAAGGATGAGCGATGTACTGGAGAGCGCTTAGAGAGATCCGGCGGGCGGGGGGCTTGGTGGCCCTGGTCGCGGCGCTTGGCGCTCTGGCCGTCCCCGGCCAGGCGGCGGCCGTCTCGCTGGTGCCCCCGAAGGGGGATGTCTTCCTCGGCGTCAGCGACCGCGGCTCGACGACCGAATTCAACGAATTCGCCGAACTGACCGGCAAGCACCCGGCGCTGCTGCAGACCTTCCATCCCTGGGGCAACAGCCTCAACGAGGCCTACGAACGCTGGCGGGAAACGGCGACCAGGCCGGTCCTCGCGATCTCGACCGCCGACGACCAGACCCTGGCGGAGCTGATCACCCCGCAGCAGATCGCGCTCGGGTACGGCGACGACTACCTGCTGCAGTTGAACGACTTCTTCGCCAGCAAGGGGCTTCCCGCCTACATCCGGCCGCTGGGCGAGCCGAACCGCTGCCTCAACGCCTGGACGGCGGTCGACTGCGAAGGGAACCAGCGCGGCGGCGAACACACGACCGGCTGGTACAAGCAGGCATTCCGCCGCATCGTCGCGATCGTCCGCGGCGGCCAGACCCTGGAAGGGGTGAACGCGACCCTGGCCGAAATCGGCCTGCCGCCCGTCACCCGGACCAAAGGGCCGCCGCCGACCACCCTGCCGGCGGCGCCGGTGAGCATCGTCTGGAGCCCGCTGCCCGGCGGCTCGCCGCGGGTCAAAGGGAACTTCCCGGGCAACTACTGGCCGGGACGCCGCTGGGTCGACTGGGTCGGCACCGACTTCTACTCCCAATATCCCGTCTGGGAAGACCTCAACCGCTTCTACGCCGGCAAGCAGTGGAAGGGGATGCCGGTGGCGATGACCGAGTGGGCGGTCTCGGGCGAGGACGAACCGCGCTGGGTCAAGCAGACGATCGCCTGGACCGTCAAGCACCCCCGCGTGCGGATGCTCGTCTACTACCAGGGCTTCGGCGCCGGCAACGCCTACGACCCCCGCCTCTATCCCCGCACCACCAACACCCTGCGCAAGAAGATCCGCCGCCCCAACTTCCTCGAAACCGCGGACTACAACGCCAGCCTCTACCCCCCGCTCCCCCCGAAGCCGCGGAAAAAATAGAGGGGCCGACCCGCGGACCTGTCTCGGCGGGCATGCGTCTGCGGCTGGCGAGGTCCGCGGCAAGCCGGGCAAGAACGCAGGAGACCCGGATAGCAGAGCTATCCGGGTCTCTGAGGACGCCGCCCGGCGCCGCCCCGGGCCCGCCAGACGCGGGCGCAGGGCTGCCGAGCCAGGTCCGCGGGTCGTTACATCATGCCGCCCATGTCCGGCATGCCGCCGGGCATTCCGCCGCCGGCGCCGCCCTCTTCGGGCGGTTCGGCGATGATCGCCTCGGTCACGAGGATGTTCTTCGCGATCGAGGCCGCGTTCTCCAGGGCGGAGCGGGTGACCTTGGTCGGGTCGATGACGCCGGCCTTGATCAGGTCGCCGTACTCGCCGTTGGCCGCGTTCAGGCCTTCGCCGTCCTTCAGCTCCCGGACCTTGTTGACCACTACCGAGCCCTCGAGGCCCGAGTTCTCGGCGATCTGACGGACCGGCTCCTCCAGGGAGCGGTGGATGATCCGGGCGCCGGTGACCTCGTCGGGGTCGTCCAGCTTCTCCGGGTCGAGACCGGCCTGGGCGTTCAGCAGCGCCACGCCGCCACCCGGGACGACACCCTCCTCGAGGGCGGCGCGGGTCGCCTGCAGCGCGTCCTCGACGCGGTGCTTTTTCTCCTTCATCTCGGTCTCGGTGGCGGCGCCGACCTTGACCACGGCAACGCCTCCGGCGAGCTTGGCGAGGCGCTCCTGGAGCTTCTCGCGATCGAAGTCGGAGTCGGTGTTCTCGACCTCCGATTTGATCTGCTTGATCCGGCCCTTGATGTCCTCGGCATCGCCACCGCCGTCGATGATCGTGGTGTTGTCTTTGGCGACGACGACGCGGCGCGCCTTGCCGAGCTGAGCCAGCTGGGTGTTCTCCAGTTTCAGGCCCATCTCCTCGGTGATCACCTCGCCGCCGCTGAGGATCGCGATGTCCTCGAGCATCCGCTTGCGGCGGTCGCCGAAGCCGGGGGCTTTGACGGCCACACCGGTGAAGGTGCCGCGCAGCTTGTTCACGACCAGGGTCGCGAGGCACTCGCCCTCGACGTCCTCGGCCACGATCAGCAGCGGTTTGCCGCCCTGCATCACCTGCTCGAGCACCGGCAGGATGTCCCGCACGGAGCCGATTTTCTGGTTGGCGATGAGGATGTAGGGGTCGTCCAGCACCGCCTCCATGCGGTCCTGGTCGGTGACCATGTACGGCGAGATGTAGCCCTTGTCGAACTGCATCCCCTCGGTGAACTCGAGCTCCATCCCGAAGGTCTGGCCCTCCTCGACGTTCACCACACCGTCTTTGCCGACTTTCTCGATCGCGTCGGCGATCACGTTGCCGATCTCGTCGTCGCCGGCAGAGATGGCCGCGACACGGGCGATCTGGTCTTTGCCCGCGACCTCTTTGCTCTGCTTGTTGCGCAGGTTGTCGACGACCTCCTCGACAGCCTTCTCGATCCCGCGGCGCAGGGCCAGCGGGTTGGCGCCGGCGGCCACGTTCTTCAGGCCCTGGCGAACGATCGTCTGGGCCAGCAGGGTGGCGGTGGTGGTGCCGTCGCCGGCGACGTCGTTGGTCGCGGTCGCGACCTCGCGGACGAGCTGGGCGCCCTGGTTCTCGAAGACGTCCTCGACCTCGACCTCGCGGGCGATGGTGACGCCGTCGTTGGTGATCGTCGGCGCGCCGAACTTTTTGTCGAGCACGACGTAGCGACCTTTGGGGCCGAGGGTGACCTTGACGGCGTTGGCGACGGAATCGACGCCGGCCTGCAGGGCCCCTCGGGCCTCCTCTGCGTACTTCAGCTCCTTATGAGCCATCTGTTTCCAATCCTCCTTTGAGTTAAGTCCGGGTGGGCGCTAGCCGAGCTTGGCCAGGACGTCCGACTCGCGAAGCACGAGCAGCTCGTCGCCCTCGACGGTCACCTCGGTGCCGCCGTATTTGGAGTAGAGGACCTCGTCCCCCTCCGCGACGTCGAGCGGGCGGCGACTGCCGTCCTCCTGGATCGCGCCGTCGCCGACGGCCACGACCTTGCCCTTCTGCGGCTTCTCTTTGGCCGTGTCGGGGAGGACGATGCCGCTGGCGGTCGTCGCCTCCTCCTCGATCGCCTTGACGATCAGCCGGTCCCCGAGGGGCTTCAGCTTCATCCGTGAACCTCCGTTATCGGTGTGGGTGGTGTGAAAGTTGAGAAATCGCCGCTCCAGAGCCAAATCCGCGCTCCTGCGGCAGTTGGCACTCTCGGGGTGAGAGTGCCAACGCCCCTAAAGATAGCGGAGCGTCAATCCATCGCCAAGAGCCGGCAGCCGAGGAGGGAGGAAATTCCCTCGCCGCCGCGGCGCATCACCCAGTCGTGGTTCCACTCGAAGGCCGGGCGCAGCAGCGGCGCGAAGAGGTTCATCCAGGCCTTCGTCGTCCGCACGTTCCACTCGTAGAGAACCGCCGTCACCCCGTCCTGCTCGTAGAGCCTCCAGCGGCCGACGCCTTCGAGCTCCCCCACCGCGCGCCCCTCCATCAGGGTCGGGTACTCAATTTGCGTCGTCGTCACCTCGAAGCCGACCCGGTAGGGCAGCAGGCTCTTCCAGACCATCCGCGAGACGCTGCCGAGACCGGACTCGTCACCGGGGCGCAGCTCGCTTGCCTCCTCGACCCCACGCCACCAGCTCGGCCACTTCTCCTGATCGTGGATCGCCTCCCAGACCGGCTCGCGCGGGGACTCGAGCAGCCAGGTGGTGAGGAAGGCGTACTCGGCCATGGGCCTCAGTTGTGGCGCGGAGTCTCTCCGTTGCCCAGATGGGCGCGCGGCGGCTCGACGATCTGCGAGAAGCGGATCACGGTGACGAGGTCGCTGGCGTTGACCGGCCGGCTGTAGATCTGTTCGAGGAAGTTGATCTCGTCCTCGAGCCGGCGGAACTCGGGGTTGTCGTGCTCGATGTCGCGGCGCGAGAGCTCGTCCACCCTCTTCACCTCGACGTCGTCGATCACCGCGGTGAAGATCTTCTCCCGCGGGCTGTGACGGAACCCGACCGTGACCCAGACGACCTGCCCGCGCTCGTACTTGTTGCTCTTGTCGCCGAGCCGGATCGTCGCGGACTTGCGACCGCGCTTCAGCTGGTCGATGAAAACCGCCGAATAGAAGTTCAGGACGTAGATCCCACCGCGCATTTCCCGGCGAGCGTATAGGAGAGCGGTTGTGGGCGGGAACTGGACGTTCGTCCTAGATATCTGGACGAGTTTTTGGTGGTTTTCAACCGGGCTGAAGGTTCCTGAGCGCGGAACCGATGTGCTCAGGGATGCCGGCCAAGATCGACTCGCTCCGACGCTCTGCCCTCTTCGTCCTCGCCGCCCTCGCGCTGGTGCTGCTCTTCGCCGCACAGGCGCAGGCGAAAAAGTGCGACGGCAAGAAGGTGACGATCATGGGGACCGCCGGCCCCGACCACATCGTCGGCAAAAAGGCCAGCGACGTGATCTACGGCGGCGGTGGCGACGACGTCATCACCGGCGGCCCGAACGGCAACGACACGATCTGCGGCGGCCCTGGCGACGACAACGTCGACGGCGGCCGCGGCTTCGACTCCCTGCAGGGCGAAGGCGGCGACGACAAGCTGCTGGGCGACACCGGCTCCGACAACATCGACGGCGGCGACGGCGACGACGAGCTCTCCGGCTCCAAAGGCGCCGACGGCCTCCACGGCGGCGGTGGCGACGACTTGGTGATCGGCTACAAGGGTCCCGACAAGCTCGACGGCGGCGCCGGCAACGACTTCGTCGACGGCCAGCAGGGCAGCGACGAGATCGACGGCGACGGCGGCGACGACAAACTCCTCGGCGACAAGGGCAACGACAAGATCGACGGTGGCGCCGGTCAGGACCACGTCGAAGGCGGCCCCGGCGACGACAGCGACCTGGACGGGGGCGGCGACGCCGACGAAGTCTTCGGCGGCGCCGGCACCGACCACGCCGACGGCGGACCCGGCGACGGCGACATCGTCCGCGGCGACGCCGGCACCGACAGCCTCTCCGGCGGCGAAGGGGCAAACGACATCGTCTCCTACGCCAGCGCCACCCGCAGCGGCGTCATCGTCAGCCTCGCCACCAACCAGGCCAAAGGCGACGGCCACGACGACCTCGGCGGCTTCGAGGACGTCGTCGGCTCGCCCCAGGGCGATGAAATCACCGGCGACGGGCAGAGCAACCGGATCGACGGCGGCGTCGGCGACGACGATCTGCAGAGCGGCGGCGGGGGCGGCCAGGCGTTCGGCGGCCCCGGCACCGACTCCTGCGAAGGCTTCGCCTCGGAAACCTCCTGCGGCCCGGAAGAAGCGCCGCCCTCGAACCTCACCTACGGGACCCTCAACCAGGGTCTCGACGGCTCCAGCCTGATCGTCCAGGGCAGCCCCGGGAACGACGACATCCGCGTCTCTCGCGGCGACGGCGCCTGGATCGTCTCCTCGGCAATCCCGATCTTCCCCGGCGACGGCTGCCAGGCCTCGTCCTCCTCCGGCCAGGCGATGACCTGCCCCGACTCTGGTGCGATGCCGCTGATCGTCGTCACCGGCGGCAACGGCAACGACACGATCGCCGTCGACCCCAGCGTCCCGGCCG
The DNA here is from genome assembly GCA_036260485.1 of Solirubrobacterales bacterium. Classification (GTDB taxonomy): domain Bacteria; phylum Actinomycetota; class Thermoleophilia; order Solirubrobacterales; family 70-9; genus VAYN01. The sequence goes on from DATAMR010000034.1 coordinate 6,998, forward strand.
GTGCCAAAGTTCGGATCAACGGCAACGCCGACGACGACACCCTGGTCGGCGGCGCCGGCGACGACGTGCTGGAAGCCGGCGAGAACTACAACGGCCCGAACAACGGCCACGACCGGCTCGAAGGCAACGGCGGCTCAGACGTCCTCTACGCCGATCCGGGCGGCGACAATCTGCTCGGCGGCCCCGGCAACGACCTGCTCGTCAACTCGGTCCCGACCTGCCAGGGCCACACCTACGACGGCGGCCCCGGCGAGGACACCGTCTCCTACGCCCGCTCCAAAGACAACCTGCGCGTCGCCCTCGGCGGCACCGGCGGCCCTCCCGGCTGCGGCAGCCCCGACCAGGTCCTCGGCGACAACGAGAGCCTCGAGGGATCCGACGGTCCCGACGTCTTGGTCGGCGACAACGGCGAGAACAGCATCATGGGCCACATCGGCAGCGACACCCTGATCGGCAAAGGCGGCAGCGACTTCGTCGAAGCCCTCGACGGCCAGCGTGACAAGGTCGACTGCGGTGGAGGCGACGACTCCGCCGCCGCGGATCAAAAGGACTCGCTCTCCAGCTGCTGAGCGGCGGCGGGAGCGCTACTCGGCGAAACCCTCGTCCCCGATCAGCGACACGAAGCGGCAGGGGGTGATCGGCTCGGCCTCGAAATCCTGGCCGCGGCGCCTGAAAAGCGTCAGCACGTCCGCGTCGCCGGCGTCGAGCGGGACGACGAGGCGGCCCCCCTCGGCCAGCTGCGCCTGCAACGACGGCGGTGGCGCCGGCGCGGTGGCGTGGACGGCGATCGCGTCGTACGGTTCCCGCTCGGGGATCCCGAGGCTGCCGTCGCCGATGACCTGCTCGACGTTGCGGATGCCCTGCGAGGCCAGCGCCTTTTCGGCGCCCCGGGCAAGGACCCCGCGGCGCTCGATACTGACCACGTGGCTGGCGAGCCGCGCGAGCACCGCCGTCGAGTAGCCGGAGCCGGTCCCGACCTCGAGCACCAGCTCCGGGCCGCGCAGCTCCAGCGCCTGGCAGATCGCGGCGACGATCCACGGCTGGGAGATCGTCTGCTCGGCACCGATCGGCAAAGCCGAATCGGCGTAGGCGCTGCCGCGCAGCTCCTCCGGGACGAACTCCTCCCGCGGTACCTCGGCCATCGCCGCCAGCACCCGCTCGTCCTCGATCCCCCGCGCCCGCAGCTGGCGCTCGACCATTCGCCTGCGTTCCGCCGCGGCGCTCATGGCAGCGGGTGCTCGGAGAAGCCCGCGGGGAAGGTCCAGTCCCACTCAGAGAACCTCTGGTGCAGGTATGGCAGGTGCTCGTTCCACTCGTCGGCCGAGAGCGGCTTCGGAGCCAAAGACTCGATCTGGTCGCTGCGTTTCGAGAAGCCCCACTCGAAGCCGAGGACGGCCCGGACTTCCCGGCGCCCTCCTTCGGTCTGTTCGAGCAGCTTGCCGCCTAGACCGCAGAGGAAGCTGTGGGCGGTGAAGTCCCAGTCCCGGTAGGTGGCGTGGGGCCCGTCGAAGAGGATCGGCGAGTAGCCGAAGAAGGCAAACGGGTGCGGCACGTCTCCCAGCGGTTCGAACAGGTCGATCTTGAAGCCGGGGCCGTGATCGCTCCTCTCCACCATCTGCAGCCAGCCGAGCAGTTCCCCGTAGCCGACTGCCGGGGGCTCGATCGTCGCCCGGCACCAGGGAAAGCCCCGGGCGAACTCTTCGACGCCGAACCGGTCCGGATCGTCGTTGACCCCGAACTCCACGCTGACCCGACCGTCGACCCCGTTCCACCGGTAAGGCAACTGCAGCGACCCGGTCATGGCTGCCGTCAGTAGATGTAGTTGCGGAGCTTCGCCGGCTCCAGGACGGTGACGCGGCCGCGGCCGGAGCGGACGACCCCGGCCCGCTCGAGCTCGGCGAGGAAGCGGCTGACCGACTCGCGCGAGGTGCCGGCGAGCTGGGCGAGGTCGGTCTGGTTCATGTTGATCGTCACCTCTTCGGTCGGCTCGCCCTCGCCGCCGCCGTTGTCCTGGGCCTCACGGCTGAGCTGGGAGAGGATGCCGGCGACGCGGCTGGGGACGGTCTGGAACGACTGCCGCGAGAGGCGGACGTTGGCGGCGCGGAGGCGGCGGACGAGGCCGGCGACCAGCTTCAGCGAGATCTCGGGATGGCGGGCGAGCAGCGCCCGCACGTCGTTGGCCGGCAGCGCCAGCAGCTCCCCGTCGGTCAGCGCCTCGGCGCTGGCGGAGCGCTGGTCGCCGTCGAGCATCGCCAGCTCGCCGAAGATCTCGCCCGGGCCGAGGGTGGCGAGGGTGATCGCGCGGCCGTCGGAGTGTTCGCGGGTGACCCGGAAGCTGCCCTCCTTGACGATGTAGCAGGCGTCCGAATCGTCGCCCTCGTGGAAGACCCTCGTCCCAGCCGGAAAAGTGCGTGGCACAGCCACATGCGAGAAGCGCTCGAGCTCCCCCTCCTCCAAGTCGGCGAAGAGCGTCACGCTCTTCAGCAGCTCGACCGCGCTCTGATCTGCCGCAGGCACCAGGTCGATTATGGCAATGGTTTGGCCGGCGAGCCGAATTCAGGCCGAAGCGGTGAGTTTCCTGGGGCCGCGGCTGAAGCCGGCGCCTACGAGCGCCTCCTCGTGGCCGGAGCCGATCACGGCTTCGCCGTCGAGTTTCTCGATCGCCAATTTCGGCAGCTGACCGGCGCTGACGGCGTCGGCGAGGGCCCGCATCGCCTCCTCCAGCTCCCCCTCGGCAAACGGCTTCAGGCGCAACAGGCCGCGGCCGCCGCGCTCGACGAAGACCAGCGGCTCGCCGTCGCGGAGCAGCAGGTGGGCGCCGGGGGTGCGGCCGGGCCGGCGGCCGCCCTCGAGCTTCGGCCAGGGCAGCGAGGCGCCGTAGGGGTTGGCCGGGTCGGTGGCGGCGACGACGAGGTAGGAGCCGTCGCGTTCGGGCAGCGAGCGCAGCCGCTCGACCGCGCCGGGGAGGGCGAACTGGGCGCCGCCGAGGCCCTCGACGAAGTAGCCGCGGCGGGCGGTGCCGAGCAGCTCGAGGTTGCCGAGCTCCCCGTAGAGGGTCGAAAAGCCGCCGGGGATGCCCTCGGCGAGGACGGTCTCGCGGGTGACGATCCCATAGCGCTCGAGCATCAGCTCGGCGGTGGCGCGGAGCTTGGCGCCGGGCCCGGGGGCGTTGGCGAAGAGCGGCGCCGTCAGTGACCAGCGGCCCTGGACGGCGGCTCCGGTCGTGCTGCGGCGGCGGGCGAAGCGGCGGCCGGGCCGTTCGGAGGGCGGCACCGCCCGCAGGCGCGGCGCCCGCAGCGGCGCGAAGGCGTCGTTGGTCGCCTGGCCGCTCCAGACCAGGTCCCAGAGGGCGTTGTGGATGTCCTCGGCCGGGTGGTCGAGCTCGACGACGAGGTCGAGCCAGAAGGAGGGGCCGGCGGCGAGACGCTCGCGGATCGCGTCGTGGACCTCCCCCTGGGGGGACTCGAGCTTCGCGTTGGCCGGCGGCGGGCCGGCGAGGCGGACGTCCTCGCGGAAGTAGAGGGCGACGCGGCCGTCGTTGCGGCCGAGGGCGCCGGCGCCGATCCAGACCAGCTCGCCGCTGGTGCAGAGCTCGTCGAGCCAGTTCTGCGAGTAGGCGCCGAGGCGGCGCGGCAGCACGTCTCCCTCCCAGACTTTCGGCGTCAGCGCCACCCCCTGCAGCGGCACCAGCGCCTCGCGCAGGCGGTCGAGGCCGGCGCCGGTGCGGCGGAAGGCGTCGACGTTCTGCCAGCTCGGCAGGAAGCGGGCGAGCTCCCGCGTGTCGGCCGCCTCGACCTCCTTGCGCAGGCGGGCGAGGCTGGAGCGGCGGACCCGGCGCAGGACTTCGGAGTCGCACCACTCGCGCTCGGTCCCGCCGGGCAACAGCTCGCCGCGGACCATCGCCCCTTCGGACTCCAACTCACGCAGCGCCGGCGAGGGATCGACGCCGTAGCGCCCGGCCAGCTGCGCGGTCGGGAAGGGGCCGTGGGTGCGGGCGTAGCGGCGGACCAGCGCGCGCATCGCGTCGGGGTGCTCCTCGAGGAAGGTCTCCGGCAGGCCGGGCGGCTCGGGGACGCCGAGCGCGTCGCGGTAGAGGCCGGCGTCCTCGGCGGCGATGTAGCGCTCCTCGCCGGCGACGCGGACCTTGGCGACGCGCCGCTCGGCGACGAGTTTCTCCAGCATCGATTTCGCCGAGTAGCCCTCGGCGACCCGCTGCTCGCACTCCTCCGCGGTGAGGTCGCCGAGGTTGCGCAGCAGCTGCTGGAGGGCGTCGCGGTCGCCGGCGCGGCCGGCCTCGGTGCGGTGCTGGAGCTGTTCTTCGACTTCGTCGAGCGCCTCGGGGTCTATCAGCTCGCGCAGCTCCTCCTGGCCGAGCAGCTCGCGCAGCAGGTCGCGGTCGAGCGCCAGCGCCGCCGCCCGCCGCTCGGCGTTCGGCGTGTCCCCCTCATACATGTAGGTGGCGACGTAGTCGAACAGCAGCGAGGAGGCGAAGGGCGAGGCGGTCGGCGTCTCCACCTCGACCAGGCTGAGGGAGCGCGAGTGGAGCTTTTCCAGCAGCTCCCGCAGCGAGGGCAGGTCGAGCACGTCCTGCAGGCACTCGCGGTAGGTCTCGAGGATGACCGGGAAGCGGGGGAAGTCCCGCGCCACTTCGAGCAGGCTCTGCGACTTCAAGCGCTGCTGCCAGAGCGGCGTGCGTTTGCCGGGGTAGGCGCGCGGGATCAGCAGCGAGCGCGAGGCGTTCTCGCGGAAGCGGGCACCGAACAGAGCCGAGCCGGAGAGCTCGGAGACGATCAGGTCCTCGATTTCGTCGGGGTCGATCAGGACCATGTCGGCGGAGGGCGGCTCGTCGGCGTCGGGGAGGTGGATGACGATGCCGTCGTCGGACCAGATCGCGTCGGCCTCGAGGTCGCGCTCGGCGCGGATCTTTGCCGCCAGCGCCAGGCCCCAGGCCGAGTGGACGCGGCCGCCATAGGGGGAGAGGATGCAGAGCCGCCAGTCGCCGATCTCGTCGCGGAAGCGCTCGACCACGATCGTCTCGTCGGAGGGGACGACGCGGGTCGCTTGCTGCTGCTCGCGCAGGTAGCTGACGAGGTTGTTGGCGGCGCGCTCGTCGAGGTCGTACTCCTTCGCCAGCTCGGCCGGGTCGCGGCTGACCGCCTCGCGGGCGAAGGCGCCGATCGCCCGGCCCAGCTCGGCCGGGCGGCCGATCCCGTCGCCCTTCCAGAAGGGGACCGCGCCGGGGGCGCCGGGGGCGGGGGTGACGATCACCCGGTCGCGGGTGATTTCCTCGATCCGCCAGGTGCTGGAGCCGAGCAGGAAGGTCTGGCCGGCGCGGGCCTCGTAGACCATCTCCTCGTCGAGCTCGCCGACCCGGCGGCCGTCGGGGAGGTGGACGCCGTAGAGGCCGCGGTCGGGGATCGTGCCGGCGTTGGTGACGACCAGCTGGCGGGCGCCTTTGCGGCCGTGGATCGTGCCTTCGGTCCGGTCCCAGACGATCCGCGGCCGCAGCTCGGCGAAGCGGTCGGAGGGGTAGCGGCCGTCGAGCATGTCGAGCACGTTCTCCAGCTGTTCGCGGGAGAGATCGTGGAAGGACTGGGTGGCGGTGACCAAGCGCTCGACCTCGTCGACCTCCCACTCTTTGTGCGCCGCCAGTGAGACCAGGTGCTGGGCGAGGACGTCCAGCGGGTTTTGCGGGATCGTCGTCTCCTCGATCTCGGCCTCGCGCATGCGGCGGGCGACGACCGCGCACTCGAGCAGGTCGCCGCGGTATTTGGGAAAGATCCGGCCTTTTGAGACTTCGCCCATGCGGTGCCCGGCGCGGCCGATCCGCTGCAGGCCGCGGGTCACCGACTTGGGGGACTCGACCTGGATGACGAGGTCGACGGCGCCCATGTCGATCCCGAGCTCGAGCGAGGACGTCGCGACCAGGCAGGGCAGCTTCCCCGACTTGAGCATCTCCTCGACGACCGAGCGCTCCTCGTGGGAGAGCGAGCCGTGGTGGGCCCGGGCTATCTCTACGTAGGCGGCGTGGGGGGACTCAGGGGGTTCCTCTCCGGAAAACAGCTTGGGAGGGTCCGGAGAGGACCCCCCTGAGTCCCCACCCGGTCCGGACGAGTGGCCCGCGTGCTCGGTGGCGGGCAGCTCCTGTTCGCCTTCGCCATTCGCAAGCTCGTTCAACCTCTTCGCCAAGCGCTCGGCGGCGCGGCGGTTATTGACGAAGATCATCGTGCTCGTGTGTTCCTGCACCAGCTCCAAGAGCTTGGGATAGATCGCAGGCCAGATCGACCTCACATGAGCCGAGGGCTCGACTTCAGTCGGAGGCGGCCCGTCCTCCCTCGGATAAGCAGGAGCCCCCGGATCGGCCATGTCCTCAACCGGAACCACGATCTCCAAATCAAGAGCCTTCTTCTGCCCAGCATCGACAATCCGACAGCTCCTCTTAGGCCCGACGAGGAACTGACCTATCCGCTCGAGAGGGCGCTGGGTAGCGGAGAGCCCGATGCGCTGTACGCCGGATACGGCCGGCGAGGAGGGGTTGGAGGGGTCCTCTCCGGACCCTCCCAAGCTGTTGTCCGGAGAGGACCCCTCCAACCCCTCCCGAACCAACCACTCGAGCCTCTCCAGCGTCAACGCCAAATGCGACCCCCGCTTAGTCGGCGCAACAGCATGAATCTCATCCACAATCACCGCTTCGACCCCGGTAAGGATCTCCCGCACATTGCTGCTCAGCATCAGGTAGAGCGACTCCGGCGTGGTGATGAGGATGTCCGGCGGGGTTTTCGCCATCGCCCGCCGTTCTTTCTGCGAGGTGTCTCCGGTCCGCAGGCCGACGGCGATCTCGGCGCCGATTCCCCGCAGGGGAGCCCGCAGGTTGCGCTCGATGTCGTAGGAGAGCGCTTTCAGCGGCGAGACGTAGACCAGCTTGACCCCCGTCCCCAGATCCTTGGCCCGGGCCAGCTTGTCGATCCCCCAGAGGAAGCTGGCGAGCGTCTTCCCCGAGCCGGTCGGGGCACAGATCAGCGTGTGCTCGCCGCTGGAGATCGCCTCCCAGCCACCCGTCTGCGCCGGCGTCGGCCCCTCGAACGAGGCCTCGAACCAGCGCCGGGTCGCCGCGCTGAAGGGCGCCAGCGGATCGGATTTCTTACTCGGTTTCGCCTTCGCAGCCAACCCACCGATCTTACGCAGATCGATGCTTCGGCTCTACGGCGCTACGGCGTGCCGCCGGTGAACTTCACGTAGGCCGCCCAGGACTGCTTCGGGACGAAGCCTTTGGCGAAGAGCCCGGAGCCGTCGCAGAAGTTGCAGGCGCCGGGGGCGTCGTCAACCGAGAACCAGTAGATGCTCTTCAGTCTCCACTTCACCTGGTTGTTGCGCAGCAGGGTGAAGGCGGACCTCAGTTCTCGAGCCTGGCCGGCGGGACCTTTGGCAAATTCGTTTGCATGGCTGGCCTTGCCGGAGCTCCATCCGATCTCGGTAATCCAGAGGCCCTTGGCACCGTCTTTGTTGGCGGCGAGGACTTTGCGGAATTCTTCGGTCACTTCCGGCAGTTCGCGGGCGAAGATCGTGTACGGGTGCAGGGCGACGCCGTTGAACCTGGTCTTGACCCCTGGCGTCGTCTTGTACATCTGGCTGACGAAGTCGCTGGCATACCAGTTGAGGCTCTTGTGTTTGCCGCTCTTGGTGCGCGAGTTTTTCGGACGGGCGAAGAGGCCGGCGAGGACGACCTGGGCGCCCGGGTCGGCCGCTTTCAGCGCCGTGTAGGAGTTCTTCACCAGCTGCCCGTATTCGGTCGGGTTGGGCTTGGCGATGAAGTACTTGAAGTTCGGCTCGTTCCAGATCTGCCAGGTCCGGATCGGCCGCTTCGGCACGCCGAGGTGTTCGGACCAGAAGGTTCCGTTGGGGCCGTAGCGAGCGACCGCCGCGGTCACGAACGCGGCCCAGCCGGAGCGGGCGGCGCCGCCGACTGGCAGGTGGGCCGGCGCTTTGAGAGCGCCGCCGGTGCCGGAGACGACCTTCGCCGGCACCGCCCATTCGGGGGCGCCGGAGAGAAACGGGAGGACCTTGATGCCGGCTTTCGCGGCCTCTTCGATCTGGCCGTCGAAGCCGGCCCAGTTGAAGGGACCGCCCTGGACGCTCTGCACCGAGCCCCAGCCGATCGGGATGCGGATGGTTTCGACGCCGCCGCTGCCGAGACGCTGGAACTGTTCGGCGTTGAGGTTGCTCTGGGGAACCGCCCCCCAGAAGCCGGCCGGCAGTGCCTGCGCGGCGGAGGCCGAGAAGGCGAAGATCGCGGCGACGGTGGCGAGGGCCGTCCACGCACGCGCAGTCCTGGCCATGTACCCGTTCCTTTTCAGCATTCGTCAGCTCGCCTTCGGCGAGGAAACGGCGGAGTCGGGACCTTGGCGACGCTGGCGCGAGACGTAGTAGCCGATCGAGATCGCGGCCAGCACGGCCACGGCGATCAGGATCGGGACCAGCGGCGAGGAGCCGCCGTCGGAGCTCTGACTGGTGTCCGAAGTGGTCGCGAGCGGCTGCGCGGCGTTGATCTTGCCGCCTGCATTCTGCGAGCCACCGGCCGACTGCTGGCCGTCGCCGCCCCCTGCTTGGCTACTCTGGCCGCTGTGGGCGCCACCGCCCTGGCCGGGATCGTTGCTCCCGCCGGATCCACCGCCGCCCGGCGAGTTGGAGCTCGAAGCTTCGGAGCCCTTTTCGGAAGGTGCGTTGGACTTGTCTTTCGGCGGAATATTGGAACTTTCGTGACTGGGAACGGTTGGAACGTCAGATTCGTACTGAATCCCAGTGTTTTCTTCAGCCTGAGCCAGACCTGGAAACAAAGCCAATGCCAGCACAGCAAGCACTGACAGAAGCGAGAAGGCAGGTCGGGCCGAGCTACGGGCGCGGGGGTGGCGGGTCCGATGCATGGCGCGCAAGGTTAGAGGAATCAGCGGCGCTGATAAGTCCGATCGCGCTGATTTTCGGTCTGGCCCTCGCAGGAGGCGGGTTCGTCCTCGGGGAGCGCCACATCGCAGGGCTCGCCGTCTGGCTGCTGCTGGTGGCGATGCTGGCCCTCGGCGCTGCCGGGCGGGCGACTCTGGGACGGCCCTTCTACTGGGGGACGGGACTGATCGGGGCATTGGCGCTCTTCTCCGCTTTCTCTTCTCTGTGGTCAGGGTCGATCGAGCTCAGCGTCATCGAAGCGGACCGGGTTCTGGTCTACCTCGGGTTCTTCCTTGCCGCGTACCTGATCGCCCAAACCGAGCAAAGGCGCCAACGTTTCGCTGAAGGCATCGGAATTTCTTTGGTCGCGATCGCGATCCTCGCCCTTTCGACGCGGCTTTTGCCGCACGTGGTCGAGCTCGGGCCCGCTCTCGGCACCAATCCCCGCCTCGGATACCCGCTCGGGTACTGGAACGCGAACGGCTTCGTCTTCGGAGTCGGCGCGGCGCTCTCGCTGTGGCTGAGCCGGCGCTCCCTCAACGTTTCTTTGCGCTGGCTGGCGGTGGCGACGCTGCCTACCGTGCTGCTGGCGATCTACTTCACCTACTCGCGCGGCGGCGTGCTGGCGCTGGCGGTCGCCTGCGGCTGCCTCATCGCCCTCTCCCACGATCGTCTCTGGCTGTTGGCAACGCTGGCGATCGGCATCGTCGGGACCCTGCCCGCGGTGCTGGCGACGCAGGCCAGGCGGGGTTTGGCCGACAACGTCGCCGGCTCGGCGGCGGTCGACCAGGGGGCGACGGTGCTGGCGATCCTCGCCGGCGGCATCGCCCTGACGCTGGCGCTCTTCTGGCTCCTGCGCCGGCTCGAGCGCAGCGACAGCGAGGCGACCGGCCGCGCCGTGGAGATCTCGCGCAACCCGCGGGTGCTGAAGACGGTCGCCGCGGTCCTGGCGGTGCTGGCGATCGGCGCCGCGATCGGCGTCGGTGGCCGTGCCTGGGACCAGTTCTCCAGCCCCGACGTGCAGTTCAGCAGCAAGCCCGAGGGCCACATCACCAACCTCTCCGGTAGCGGCCGCAGCGAAATGTGGCGGGTGGCGATCGACGCTTTCGCCGAAGACCCGGTGGCCGGGCACGGGGCGGGCACCTACCGCTTCTCCTGGGACCAGCTGCGACACATCGACCTGAAGCTGCTGGACGCCCACTCGCTCTACCTCGAGTCCTTCGCCGAGCTCGGCCTGATCGGCGGCCTGCTCGTCCTCGCTCTGGTGGGGATGCTGCTGTGGACCGGTTTCGCGGCCTGGCGGAACGCCAGCGGCGCACGCCGGGAGCTGCACGCGGCGCTGCTCGCGGTCTGCCTCGCCTTCGCCGTCGGTGCCGGGATCGACTGGTTCTGGGAGATCGCCGCCGTCGGCGCGATCTTCTTCCTCGCTTCCGGAGCGCTGGTCGCCGCCCGTTGCGGGCAGTTGGTCGGCGCTCGCAGCGAGGCCGACCCGGGCGAGCAACGCCGCTTCGGCCTCGCGATCGCCGGGCTGGCGCTGGCCTGGATCGCCGCGCTGGCGCTGATCGGACCGCTGCTGGTCGACCGCGAGATCGACTCCAGCAACGCGGCCGCCGCCGCGGGCGAACCCGCCTCGGCCGTGGACCACGCCGACACCGCCCGCTCGATCGAGCCCTGGGCGGCCACCCCCTATGTCCAGCTCGGTCTGCTGGCGGAGTCCGAAGGCGACTACGCGGCCGCCGCCGAGCGGCTCTCCCAGGGGATCGACCGCGAGGAAGACAACTGGCAGCTGTACTACCTGCGGGCGCGGGTCGAGCGCGAGAGCGGCAACGGCGCGGCCGCGGCCGCCGACCTAGCCGAAGCGCGCCGGCTGAACCCCGAAGAACCGTGTCTGCACGAAGGACCGGAAGGCTGCGGATGAGCCGGATTCCCGAGACCAAGCGCGAGGCGCAGGCGGCGACAAGGCAGCCTTCTCCGCCACAGGGTCCACGGCGCCCGGAAGGCCCGGGGGCGATCGAGTCGCGGCGGCGCGGGGCGCTGCTTCGGCGCCTGCTCGCGCTCGGCGACTGGGGAGCGCTGCTGGCCGCACTCAGCGTGGTCACCGCCGCAAGCTCCACCACCGACACCGGCACCTTCTTCTGGGCGGTCCTCTTCAGCCCCTCGTGGGTGATCGTGCTCAAGCTCCACGGCCTCTACGACAACGACCATCGGCGGATCCGCCACAGCACCCTCGACGAGCTGCCCTCGCTGGTCTCGGCCAGCGTCCTCGGCACCCTCGTCCTCGACGGGCTGCTCGCGATCAGCCCCGCCGGCCCCCTCTCCCCCGCCAGCGCGATCGGCGTCGGCGTCGGCGCCCTGCTCGCCAGCTTCGTCGCCCGCGGCGTCCTGCGGTTCGGATTCCACCGCCTGACCGCGCTGGCCACCGGCCTGGTGATCGGCCCGCCGCAGGCGGTCGACATGGTCGCCCGCCGTGTCTCGACCCACCCGGAGACTCGGCTGGCCCTGGTCGGCTACCTCTCGGCCGAGAGCGAGGGGACCGCAACCGAGCTGCCCCGGCTCGGCTCGCCCGCGGAAATCTCGCGGGTCTCGCGGGAGCTGGGGATCGAGCGGGTCGTCGTCACCGAACTGGAGGTGGGTGAGGTCGACGCCGAGCACCTGATCGGCGAGTGCAAGGCCGAGGGCCTGGCGCTGACCTTCCTGCCGCAGCACTACGGGCTGCTCGGTCCGGGGATCGAGCTCAACCGCCTGGCCGAGCTGCCGGTCCTCGACTTCCGCTTCAGCGACCCGCCGCGCTCGACCGTGGCGATGAAGCGGGCGATGGACGTCGCCATCTCCGCCCTGCTGCTGATCCTGCTCTCGCCGCTCTTGATCGGGATCGCGATCTGGATCCTGCTCGACGACGGCCGGCCGGTCTTCTTCCGCCAGCGCCGTGTCGGCAAGGAGGGGAGGCCGTTCACGATGGTCAAGTTCCGGACGATGGTCACCGACGCCGAGCAGCGACTGCCAGAGCTGGTCGACATCGAGAACCTCGACCAGCCGGCCTTCAAGATCCCCGACGACCCGCGGGTCACCCGCAGCGGGCGCGGGCTGCGGCGCACCAGCATCGACGAGCTGCCGCAGCTGTTCAACGTCCTCCGCGGCGACATGTCGCTGGTCGGGCCGCGGCCGGAGGAGGAGAGCGTCGTCGCCCTCTATGACGAGCGGCAGCGGAGCCGCCTGGCGATCAAGCCGGGGATGAGCGGGCCGATGCAGGTCTACGGCCGCAGCGACCTCACCTTCGAGGAGCGCCTGGCGATGGAGCGCGACTACCTCGACAACCTCTCGCTGCTGACCGACCTGCAGATCCTGCTGCGCACGCCGCGGGCGATGGTCCGCGGCGAAGGCGCCTACTGACAACTTCGTCTGTTCCTTTTCGGGGAATGGCAACGGAAAGGAACAGACGAATGGCCGATCTCGAGGTCGTGATCGTCAGCCACGGCGCCGAAGCGCTGCTGCGGCGCTGCCTGCGCTCGCTGCAGGATCACCCGCCCGCCGGCGCCGAGATGGCGGTGACCGTCGTCGACAGCGGCAGCCCAGACGCGACGCCGGAGATGGTCGCCCGGGAGTTCCCGGCGGTGCGGCTGCTGCGCGAGGCCAACGTCGGCTTCTCGGCGGCGAACAACCTGGCGCTGCGCGAGAGCGAGGCCGACGCGGTGCTGCTGCTGAACCCCGACACCGAGGTCTACGCGGGAACGCTCGACGCGGCGCTGGCGCGGCTGCGCTCGGAGGAGCGGATGGGAATGGTCGGGGTGAAGCTGGTGACCGAGAGTGGGGAGCTCGACCACGCCTGCAAGCGCTCCTTCCCCACTCCGGCGAGCGCGCTGGGCCACTTCACCGGCGTTGGAGGCTCCCAGTACCGGGCGACGCACCTCGGCGACGACGAGCCGGGCGAGGTCGACGCGGTCAACGGCGCCTTCATGCTCTGCCGCGCCGAGGCGATCCGCGAGGTCGGCCTCCTAGACGAGGGCTACTGGCTCTACATGGAGGACCTCGACTGGTGCCACCGCTTCTGGGACGCCGGCTGGAAGGTCTTCTACGAGCCCGCCGGCGTCGCCCTCCACGTCAAGGGCGCCTCCAGCGGCAACCGCCGCGCCCCAAAACAGGAGATCGCCTTCCACCGCGGCATGGCCCGCTTCTACCGCCGCTTCGACGCCCCCCAGAGCAACCCCCTCCTCAACGCCGCGGTCTACGCCGGCATCGCCGCCAAGCTCGGAGTAAGCCTGGCGATCACCGCAGTACGTGGCCGCTGATCCGAACTGCATCAGATTTTCCCTCTACTGGGTGGAGAATCTGATGCAGTTCGCCGGGGTGAGCTAGAAAGGGAGGGTGTCGCTGACCTCGGCGAGGGTTGGGGCGCTCTTGTCGCGCTCGCTCAGCAGCGGGTCGCTCACCTGCCAGTCGACTCCAATGTCGGGGTCGTTCCAGGCTATGCCGGCCTCGGTGGCTGGGTCGTAGTAGCTGGAGACCTGGTAGGCGACGTCGGCTATGTCGGAGAGGACGGCGAAGCCGTGGCCGAAGCCGACCGGGACGAAGAGCTGGCGGTGCCTTATGTCGTCTAGGACGTGGGCCTCCCACTGGCCGTAGGTGGGGGAGTCGCGGCGGAGGTCTACGGCCACGTCGAGGATCTCGCCGCGGGCGCAGCGGACCAGCTTCGCCTGGCCGGGCTCGGTCTGGAAGTGGATGCCGCGCAGGGTGCCCTTGGAGGAGCGGGAGTGGTTGTGCTGGACGAACTCGACCCCAACGCCGAGCTCGGCCCAGGCGTCGCGGCTGTAGGACTCGAGCATGAAACCGCGCTCGTCGCCGTGGACGACCGGCTCGATCAGGACGACGCCGGCGAGCTTCGTCTCCAGCCGCTCAGCCAAGGCTCTTGCCGTACTGCTTTTCGTAGTACTCGCGGTACTCGCCGGAGCGGATCGGGCCCCACCACTCCTCGTTGTCGCGGTACCAGTTGACGGTCTTCTCCAAGCCCTCGGCGAAGTGGACCTGGGCCTCCCAGCCGAGCTCCGTCTTCAGCTTCTCGGAGGAGAGCGAGTACCGGCGGTCGTGACCGGGGCGGTCTTTGACGTACTCGATCAGCGACTCGTCGCCGCCGGTCAGCTCGATCACCCGTTTGACGACGTCGATGTTCTCGCACTCGTCCGGCCCGCCGACGTTGTAGGCCTCGCCAGCCTTGCCCTTGGTCAGCACGGTGTGGATGCCGCTGCAGAAGTCCTCGACGAAGAGCCAGTTGCGGACCTGCTTGCCGTCGCCGTAGACCGGCAGCGGGTCCCGGTGCAAAGCGTTCAGGGTGATCAGGGGAATCAACTTCTCCGGGTACTGGCGCGGCCCGTAGTTGTTGGAGCCGCGGACGATCGAGGCGTCGATCCCGTAGGTGTGGAAATGGGCGGAGACGAGCAGGTCGCCGGCCGCCTTGGTCGCCGAGTAGGGCGAGGAGGGGTCGAGCGGCGAGGTCTCGGTGAAGGAGCCCGACTCGATCGAGCCGTAGACCTCGTCGGTGGAGACCTGCAGGTAGCGCTCCACGCCAAGCTCGCGCGCCGCGTCGAGCAGCGTGCCGGTGCCGATCACGTGGGTGCGGGCGAAGGCGTCCTGGTCGTCGATCGAGCGGTCGACGTGGGACTCGGCGGCGAAGTTGACGACCGCGTCGGCGCCCTGCATCGCCTCGCGGACGACGGCCGGGTCCTCGATCGCGCCCTCGATGAGCTCGGCCCCCTCGGGCAGGTTCTCGCGCCGCCCCGCGTAGGTGAGCTTGTCGAGGACGACGACGTCGTGCTCGTCCCCCACCAGTCGCACGTAGGTGGAGCCGATGAAGCCGGCAGCGCCGGTGACCAACAGTCTCATTACTTACCTGCCTCCGCTTGTCGTTGGGCGAGATAGCCGGCCAGCCCGTCCTGCCAGGCGGGGAGCCGGATCGCGTGTTCGCGCTGGCTGACCAGCGCCGAGAAGGCCGGGCGCGGCGCCGCGGCGCCGAATTCCTCGCTGGTGATCGAGAGCACTCTGCACTCGACGCTTGCCTGCTCGAAGATCTCGCGCGCGAACTCATACCAGGAGCACTGCCCGCTCGCCGCCATGTGGTGGATGCCGTACTCGATCCCCTCGATCAGGCGGACGATCCCGTAGGCGAGGTGCCAGGTGTAAGTCGGCGAGCCGACCTGGTCGCGGACGACGGTGACCTCGTTGCGGTCCTCGGCGAGCTGGAGCATCGTCTCGACGAAGTTGCGGCCGCCGACACCGAAGAGGCCGGCGGAGCGGACGATGAAGTGGCGCTTGTTGGCGGCGACGACCGCCTCCTCCCCGGCCAGCTTGGTGCGGCCGTAGGCCGAGAGCGGCGCCGGCTGGTCGCTCTCCACGTAGGGCGCGCCCTTGGCGCCGTCGAAGACGTAGTCGGTCGAGACGTGCAGCACCGCCGCCTTCAGCTTCGCCGCCGCCGCCGCGACGTGGCCGGCGCCGCTGCCGTTGATCGCAAAGGCGGCCTCCTCGGCGTCCTCGGCGCCGTCGACGTCGGTCCAGGCGGCGCAGTTGATGACGACGTCGGGCCGCTCGAGGTCGAACTTGCGCTCCAGAGCGGCCGGGTCGGTGACGTCGAGCTCGGCACGGCCGTAGCCGACGACGTCGTGGCCGGCGTTGCCGGCGGCGAGCATCACGTCGCGGCCCAGCATCCCGGCGGCTCCGGTCACCACCAGCTTCAAGGCGCCACTCCCACTAGACGAGTTTGATCTCGGATTTGTCGCCGACCAGCAGGCGCAGAGTCTTCGGCATCCCCTCGCTGCGGGTCAGCTTGACTTCCTTGCCGAGCAGGCTGGCCTCCATCCGGGTGCCGAGGTCCTCGACCACCGAGCCGGAGAGGACGATCGAGTTCTCGACTTCGGAGCGGCGGACGTGGACGTCGTCGCCGATCGAGGTGTAGGGGCCGATGTAGGCGTCCTCGACGTGAGCGC
Source organism: Solirubrobacterales bacterium (assembly GCA_036260485.1). GTDB lineage: Bacteria > Actinomycetota > Thermoleophilia > Solirubrobacterales > 70-9 > VAYN01. The sequence goes on from DATAMR010000034.1 coordinate 22,906, forward strand.
CGGGGCCGATCACGGCGGGGCCGCGGACGACCGAGCGCTCCAGCCGGGCGCCGGGGCCGAGCACGATCCGCCCCTCGATCTTGGAGTCCTCGTCGACCTCGCCCTCGATCTCGGTGACCAGCTCCTCGAGCACGAGGCGGTTGGCCTCGAGCATGTCGGCGAGCTGGCCGGTGTCCTTCCACCAGCCGCGGACGACCTCCGAGCGAACGGCGCGGCCGTCGTCGATCAGCTTCTGGATCGCCTCGGTGATCTCCAGCTCCCCGCGCCAGGAGGGCTCGAGCGAGCGGGCCGCTTCGAAGATCAGGTTCTGGAAGAGGTAGACGCCGACCAGGGCTAGGTTCGAGGGCGGGTCTTTCGGCTTCTCGATCAGGCGCACGATGTGGTCCTCGTCGTCGAGCTCGGCGACGCCGTAGCTCTCGGGGTCGTCGACCGGGGTGAGCAGGATCAGCGCGTCCGGCTGGTGCTCGGTGAACGTGTCGACCAGGCCGCGGAGGCCGTCGCGCAGCAGGTTGTCCCCCAGGTACATGACGAAGGGCGAGGCGCCGATGAACTCCTCCGCGGTCAGCACCGCGTGGGCGAGCCCGGCCGGCTTGTCCTGGACGATGTAGGTGATCTCGGCACCGAAGCGGGAGCCGTCGCCGGCCGCCTCGCGGATCTCGTCGCCGGTCTCGGGGGCGATGATGATCCCGATCTCCTCGACGCCGGCGTCGACCAGGGCCTCGATCCCGTAAAACAGCACGGGCTTGTTGGCGACGGGAACGAGCTGCTTCGCCGAGGTGTGGGTTATGGGGCGCAGGCGGGTGCCGGCGCCGCCGGAGAGAATCAGTCCCTTCAAAGGCTCCATGCGAGGCTTGCAACCCTACTGAGCTGCGAAAAGAGCGTGCTACCGGCCGTTTACATCCCCAATTTCAACGGCGCCGCCCAGCTGGGCCGGGCGCTGCGCGGCCTTGCCGCGCAGACCGTGCCCGTCGAGGTCGTGATCGCCGACAACGGCTCCAGCGACGACTCGCTGGAGCTGGCCCGGCGCGAGCTGCCCGAGGTGCGGGTCGTCGAGATCGGGCGCAACGTCGGCTTCGGGCCGGCGCTCAACCGCGCTGTCGCCGAGCACCCCGCCGAGGCGCTGATCCTGCTCAACAACGACGCCGAGCCGGAGCCGCGCTTCGTCGAGGCGCTGCTCGACGGGCTCGGCACGGAGGTCGACTCGGTCGCCGGCGTCCTGCTGCAGGAACGCGCGCCGGAGCTGATCGACTCCGCCGGGGTGGTCGCCGACAAGACCCTGATGGGCTTCGACCACCTGCACGGCGAACCGGCGAGCGCGGCGGCGACGGCACCTGACCCGCTCGGCCCGACCGGCGGGGCGGCCCTCTACCGGCGGGCGGCGTTCGAGGCCGTCGGCGGCTTCGACGAGCGGATCTTCCTCTACTACGAGGACCTCGACCTGGCCCTGCGCCTTGCCGCTGCGGGCGGCCGCTGCCGGCTGGCCCCGGAGGCGCGGGCGCTGCACGCCTACTCGGCCAGCCTCGGCGCCGCCAGCGCCGCCAAGTACGGGCGCACCGGTTGGAGCCGCGGCTACATGCTGCGCCGCTACGGGGTGATGCGGCGGCCGGGCAAGGCCCTTCGCGCTCTTGCCTGCGAGGGAGCGATCGGCGCCGGGCAGCTGCTGCGCGACCGCACCGCGGCCGGGCTCTCGGGGCGCTGGCGGGGCTGGCGCGACGGCGCCGGCCTCGAGCGGCGCGACGCCGGGGGCGCGCCGCTGCTCGGCCTCAGCGCCCGCGAGGCGCTGGCGCTGCGGCGACAGCGCCGCGGCTGACCGGCGTTCGTCCTTTGTATGCCGTGAGGACTACAAAGGACGAGCGCCGAGCCATTTGCGGGCTCGATCCAGATCTCCCTGCGAGCGCAGGCGCCTGCGCTCGCCCAGCATCGCCGGGAGCCGACGCAGCCCTTCGAGCTTGCCGCGCAGGGTGGCGCCGAGGCGACGCTGCCGTGCCGCCCTCAGCAGCGACCCCAGCTCGACGGCGAGGATCCGGGGCAGCGCCCGCAGGGGCATGAACTTCGCCTGGGTGGCGATCCGGTTGCGGGCGACGAGGCGGGCGTTCCAGGCACCCGGCCGCGGCGCCTGCGCCGTCCAGGACGCGTTGCCGACGTGCCAGACGACGGCCTCCGGGACGTAGCCGAAGCGCCAGCCGGCGATCCGCCCCCGGACGTTGAGGTCGACGTCCTCGTAGAAGGCGAAGTAGCGCTCGTCGTAGCCGCCGAGCCGCTCGAAGAGCTCGCGCCGCAGCAGGCAGGCGGCGCCGCAGACGCCGAAGACCTCGCCACCGCGCAGCGATTCCGGCCCCTGCGCCTCCCCCGCCCCGAGCTCGAGCGCCCGGCCGTCGGCGGTCAGGCCCTGCCCGGCGCTGTAGAGGCGCGCGGCCGCGGCATCCATCTCGCCCCCCTCCTCCAGCTGCAGGATCCGCGGCTGCACCCCGCCGAGCGAATCGTCAGCGGCGAGGGCGGCGACCAGCGCCTCCAGCGCACCGGGCTCGAGAACGGTGTCGGCGTTGAGGACGAGGACGAACGAGGCCGCCACCCGCCGGGCGCCGAGGTTGACGGCGGCGGCGAAGCCCGTGTTCCCGGGAAGGGCGACGTGTGCCACGCCCTCCTGCTCGAGGTAGGCCACGGTCCCGTCGGAGGAGCCGTTGTCGACCACGAACGTCTCTGCCCCGGCGCCCTGCCCGCGCACGGATTCCAGACAGCGCGGCAGCAGATCGAGCGAGTTCCAGCTCGGTACAACCACCGCAACGCTGCATGGGGCGCTCATCCGCCAAACCCTTTCACGGCACCGCCGCGCTAGCGTTCCGCGCCTGTGGACCTGCCGGCCGACCCAGAGCGCTCGCGCCCAACGGCAATCCAGGTCGAGGGGCTGCGCAAGTCGTTCCGCATCCCCAAGCACCGGGTCGACTCGCTGAAAGAGCGAGTGGTTCGTCCGTTCTCCGGCCGCGAGTACCACGAGCTGCGGGCGCTCGACGGCGTCTCCTTCGAGGTCGGCCAAGGCGAGTTCTTCGGCATCGTCGGCCGCAACGGCTCCGGCAAGAGCAGTCTTCTCAAGCTCCTCGCCAGCATCTACAAGGCCGACGCCGGAACGATCCGGATGGCCGGCCGGCTGGCTCCGTTCATCGAGCTCGGAGTCGGCTTCAACCCGGAGCTGACCGCACGGGAGAACGTCGTTCTCAACGGAGTGATGATCGGTCTCACCCCCCAGGAAGGCCGGGACCGGCTCGACGCCGTACTCGAGTTCGCCGAACTGACCGAGTTCATCGACCTGAAACTGAAGAACTACTCCTCGGGAATGCTGGTCCGCCTCGCCTTCTCGGTGATGATGGAGGCCGACGCCGACATCCTCCTGATCGACGAGGTCCTCGCCGTCGGCGACGCCGCCTTCCAGCAGAAGTGCGCCGACTCCTTCCGCGAGATGAAAATGGCGGGTAAGACGATCGTCCTCGTCACCCACGAGATGACCACCGTCGAGCGCTACTGCCACCGGGCGATGCTGATCGACAGCGGCAAGATCCAGCACATCGGCGATCCCGGCGAGGTCGGCAGACGCTACCTGCAGCTGAACTTCGAGAAGGGGAGTGAGGATGGGGACTCCCCCACCTCCGGCCCGGCAGACCAGGTGAAGATGCTGGACGCCTGGCTGGAGAATGCAAAGGGGGAGCGGGTCGCCAACCTCGAAGGCGACGAGGACATCCGGCTCCGGGTCGAGCTGGAAGCAACTCGCGATCTGCCAGGCGTCGGCATCGGCTTCATCGTCTCCAACGCCGACGGAGTCGGCGTCTTCCAGTTCGGTGCCGGCATCATCGAAGGCGACAGCCCGGCGCCGCTCACCGCCGGCACCCGCGTCATCGTGCGGGCGGACGTGAAGAACCTGCTCACCCAGGGCCATTACTACATCCATTGCGGCGTCAACCGGGTCGAGAACCAGAGCGTCGCCCTCTACGTCCACAACGCGGTCGACTTCGTCGTCTACGGGGGAGTCGACACCTCCAGCGGCGTCGTCACCCTCCCGCACGAGATCGAGTCCGAGATCGACCGGACGGGGGAGCGATGAGCGAGCCGACCATCAGCCACCCGACACCGCACCAGCTCCGGGAGGTACACGGGCCCTCCGCGCTCGGTGGTGGCACCCGCCGCTTCTTCGACCTGCTCTGGCTGATGTCGGCGACCGAGTTCAAGCGGGTCTACTTCGGGACGGTCTTCGGTTACGTCTGGTCGCTGGTGCGGCCGCTGATGCTGTTCGGGGTGCTGCTCTTCGTCTTCACCCAGGTCTTCAAAATCGGAGCCGAGCTCAACAACTATCCGGTCCTGCTGCTGCTCGGCATCGTCCAATTCACCTTCTTCCAGGAAGCGACGACCAACGCGGTGACCTCGGTCGTGGCCCAGGAGGGAATCGTGCGAAAGACCCAGTTCCCGCGGCTGGTGATTCCGCTTTCGGTCGTCCTCACCGCCTTCTTCAACTTCTGCCTCAACTTGATCGTGGTTTTCGTCTTCATCCTCGCCTGGGGCGTCGACCCGGCCTGGACCTGGTTCCTCTATCCGCTTGCCCTGCTGGCACTGCTGGTCCTGACGGTCGGCCTCAGCATGGCCTTCTCGGTGCTCTATCCACGCTTTCGCGACATCGCGATCATCTGGGTGGTGGGCGCCCAGATGCTCTTCTACGCGACCCCGATCCTCTACCCGCTCGGCAAATACGGCCTGGAAAACCCCACGATCGAAAAGTGGCTGATGCTGAGCCCGATCGGAGTGATCTTCCAGCAGATCCGAGTCTGGATCCTGAACGAACCGGCGGAAATCGCCCCAACTGCCTCGATGGCCGCGGGGGGCTGGCTCCACCTGCTGCCGGCGGCCGCCATCTACCTCGGCATCTGCGCCTTCGGCGCCTGGATCTTCCGCCGCGAGGCGCCGAAGATCGCCGAGGATCTGTAGGCGCGCCGGCGCTAACGGCAGACGCGCACCGGCTGCTCGGCTACGACGTGCAGGTACCAGGGCCGGGATGCTTCGTCGCGCGGAATCCGCAGAGTCGTCGTCGATTCCCCGGCGGCTCCGGTAGTGGCGACTGGGTAGTCGCCCTTGTCTGCGAAGCGGCGCAGGGAGAAGGAGGCAGCGGGACCCGGTGGGACTTCGATCCGGGTCGCACCTGGATCCAACCTGACCTCCTCCGGCTTGCCGGCGGTTACCGCCACGCAGCTCTCGCGACCGCCGCCGGCGTCGAAAACGCCGTTGCGAATGTCCGTCGAGAGCGGCAACGCCTGCGAGAGGACGATGTCGGCCTGGCGCCGGCCGCCGGGCGGGGCCGAGGCAAGTTCGGCGACCGAAAAGGCGGGGGAGCCATACTCGTCGACCGTCGCCAGGTATTCACCGGCGTAGATGTTGATCAGCGAAGGCGTCCCTGCCACCAGCTGGGTCAGCTGGAAGTCCGGGTCGACGCTGCGACGCGCGATCTCGATCGCGGCGGTATCGGACCTCGTCAGCAGGGACTGCTGGTCCTGGATCTTGCGGGCATCGCTGAGGATGACCAGATTCGGGCCCACCGCGAGGGCCACCCCAACCCCCAGAGCGATGAGCACCGGCCTGCTCGGGCGCGCGCCCTTGAACAGGTTGGCGAGGATCATGAGGATGAAGATCGCGCTCGCGTACTGGTAGCGGCTCGAGATCGGGGCGCGGCCGGCGAACTCGTTGAAGGCCATCAGAAACCAGTTGGCGGTGGCCGCCGCCGCGACCGGCCAGAGGCCGCGCGGGACTTTCGGCTTGCGAACCAGGCGGTAGGCCAGAACGAGGACCAGGCCGACGAGGAGCGCGCGCCCCCAGCTGAGGTCGGGGGCGCCGCCGATCTGGGTGCCGAAGCCGACCAACGAGGCCAGGGCGACCGAGATCGAGTCGGCGACGAAGCTCGGCGAGTCCAGCACGTTCCTGAGCGTCAGATGGGTTTCGGCGTCGTGCCCCCAGCCCACGTACCAGGCGGCGTAGAGCGCCAGGGGAATCGCGACGATGTAGGCGCGGCGAAGCCAGGTCCCCCGCGGCCCCTGCAGGATCGCCACCGCCGCCCCCGCGATGAAGGGAACGCCGAGCCCCGAGAAGCCGATGGCCAGGGTGAGGAAGGCACAGGCGGCGACGTCCCCGCGGCGGTCCTCGCGTTCGAGTGCGAGAAGCATCGCGATGCCGAAGAGGATCGGCCCGATGAACGTCACCTCGAAGGGCCAGATCAGAACCTCCCAGGCCGGGCCGAGGCAGAGGACGAGGATCGCGGCGAAGAGCCCCGGCCAGGGCCCGACGCGGCGCTTGACGTAGACGTAGAGGAGCAGGGCCGTGGCGGCGAGGAAGAGGGCCAGCAGCACCTGTTCGGGGAGCGCGCTGGTCATGCCGAAGACGCGCACCAGCAGCATCTCGATCAAGACCGGGAAAACCACCAGGTGCTCGTTGTGGGGTTCGAACAGCGCGTCCGGCGTCACCTCGCGCCGGTTGATCAGGAAAGCCCAGGTGTCCTGGAAGAACGTCGTCTCCGAGGTCAGGACAAGCGTCATCGCGATTCCGGTTCCCAGGGCCGCGGCGAGCAGCAGGGCGGGCGCGTTGCGGCTGATCCTCTCCATCGCGGTGCGGGAGTGTATTGAGAGGGGAGGCGGGCACCGTGGGTAAACTGCGGCGGAATGTCCGAGCAGGCAACCTCGACGAGCCCTCCGCGGGACGGAGCTCCGGAAGCCGAGTATGGCGCCACCTACTACTCCAACTACTGGGGTGGCGGTGGGCCCTACGAGCGCAACGAGCGCTGGCTGAAGTTCTTCGGCGACGTCGCCGACGGGATCGTCCGCGACTTCCACCCGAGCACGGCGCTCGACGCCGGCTGCGCGATGGGCTTCCTGGTCGAGGCCCTGCGCAAGCGGGGCGTCGACGTAGCCGGAATCGACGTCTCCGAGTACGCGATCTCCCAGGTTCACGAGTCGGTGGCGGAGCGCTGCCGGGTCGCCACGCTGACCGAGCCGATCGAGGAGCGCTACGACCTGATCACCTGCATCGAGGTGCTCGAGCACGTCCCGCCGGCGGAGACCGACGTGGCAATCGCCAACCTCTGCGCGGCGACCGACAGGCTGCTGATCTCGAGCACTCCGGGCGACTACGGCGAGCCGACCCACCTCAACGTGCTGCCGCCCGAGTCCTGGTCGGCGAAGCTGGCCGAGCATGGCTTCCTCCGCGACATCGAGCGCGATTTCTCCTACATCTCCCCCTGGGCGGCTCTCTACACCCGCCAGGAGGAGCCGCTGAGCGAGACCGTTCGCCGCTACGACCGCGGCTGGTGGCGACTGCGCCGCGAGGTGACCGAGGTACGCGAGTCCCTGCTGCAGTCGCAGGAGCAGCTGGCCGAGCTGGAAGCGGGCGGCGGGATCGGCAACCGGCCTGGTCTGCTGGAGGAGCTCGACCACCGCAACGACGAGATCCTGCGGCTACGGGACCTGCTGATCGGGATGGAGGCCGAACTCGGCATCGCCAAGGGCAAGGTGGTCGAGATGGAGGACCGGGCGGTGAGGCTGAACAACGTCAAAGTCCGGATCGAGACCCAGGTCCCGGTCTTCGGCAAGCTCTTCGTCAGGCTCTGGCGCCTGCTCCGCGGTCGACGCTAGCCGCATCGTGGCCGCACCCCGCTTCTCGATCCTGACCCCGGTCTACGAGACCCCGCCCGGGGTGCTGCAGAAGATGTTGCGATCGGTGCTGCGCCAGAGCTGCGGCGACTGGGAGCTGTGCCTGGTCGACGACGGCTCCAAGGATCCGGATGTGCGAAGGATCCTCGACCGGGCCGAGGCCGGGGACGAGCGCGTCCGGGTCGAGTACCGCTCGGTGAACGGCGGCATCGTCGCCGCCTCCAACGACGCGCTGGCCATGGCCCGGGGCGAGTTCGTCGCCCTGCTCGACCACGACGACATGCTGCACCCCGATGCCCTCGCACACGTTGCCGAGGCGATCGACCGCAGCCCGGAGACCGACTACGTCTACACCGACGAGGACAAGATCGACGTCGCCGGCCGCCACTCGGCGCCGTTCTTCAAGCCCGACTGGTCGCCGGAGCGGATGCGGACCCAGATGTACACCTGCCACTTCAGCGTCCTGCGCCGCTCGCTGGTCGAGGAGGTCGGCGGCTTCGACCAGGATTTCGAGGGCTCCCAGGATTGGGATCTCATCCTCAAGGTGACCGAGCACGCGAGAGAGATCGTCCACGTTCCCCGGGTGCTCTACCACTGGCGCATGATCGCCACCTCGGCCGCCGCCGGTGGCGAGGAGGCCAAGCCCTACGCCTTCGAAGCGGGCCGCCGGGCCGTGCAGGCCCACTGCGACCGGATCGGCCTCGCCGCCGAGGTCGAACGCGACCCCGAGGACGCCGGCGTTCTGCACCTCGAGCCGCGCCTCGAGCACCAGCCGCTGGTCAGCATCGTCATTCCCACCGGCGGGCAGGTGCGCGAGGTTCGCTTCGAGGAGGTGGTGCTGGTCGTCAACTGCGTTCGCAGCATCGTCGAGCGCTCAACCTATGAGAACTACGAGATCGTCTGCGTGGTCGACGACTCGGTCCTACCGGTGATCCTCCAGGAGCTGCGCGACATCGCCGGCGAGCGCCTGCGCCTGGTCCAGTTCCAGGGACCCTTCGACTTCTCGGCGAAGATCAACCTCGGCGCCGTGCGCAGCGAGGGCAAGCACCTGCTGCTGCTGAACGACGACATCGAGGTGACCACGCCGAACTGGATCGAGCGGATGGTGATGTACGCGGAGCGCGACGGGGTCGGTGCGGTCGGCGGCAGGCTGCTCTGGAGCGACGGCCGCCTCCAGCACGTCGGGGTCGGGTTCGACGACGGCCTGCCGGGCCACATGTACCACGGCTTCGGGGGCGGCTACCGCGGCTACGCGAACGCGGTGCGGATCGCCCGCAACTGCCTCGCCGTGACCGGCGCCTGCCTGATGACCCCCAAGGCCGTCTTCGAAGAGCTCGGCGGCCTGACCAAGGCGCTGCCGATGAACTTCAACGACGTCGACTACTGCCTCAAGGTGCACGCCGGCGGCCGCCGCACGGTCTACGACCCGGACCTCGTCCTCTACCACTTCGAGTCCTCCACCCGGGACCCCGAAGTCAGGGCCTGGGAGGAAGACCAGCTAACCGACCGCTGGCGCAACCTGGTCGCCGTCGACCCCTTTGGCAATCCCAACATGCGCCGCGGCCTGCCCCGGGTCGGGGCGTTGTTCAACTGGGCTCGGCGCCGGCCGCCGCGGCTGCGCCGCCCGCGGCTGTCTCCCTGACCCGGTCCTGCGGAACGCCGGCTTCGAGCGGCTCGGGGACCGCCTCCCCATGGAAGGCGACGAAGGGGAAGGCAGCAAGGAAGAGGGCGGCGATGACGGCGGCCCAGAGGGAGTAGGCGCTGCCGGGCGGCGAGTCGAACGCCGGCACGTAGAGGGCCAGGCTGAGCAGGGAGTCGAGGGCGACGAGGGCGAAGCCGAATCGGGGCAGGACGGCTCGCAGCCCGGCGACGGCACCGCAGATAGCCAAAATCGGCAGCAGGTAGGTGCCGAAATGGATCACCGCCCTCGACTCGACGTTGCCGAAGACCACCAGCCCCCAGACGATCGCGCCGAGCACGAAGACCGCGCAGCAGGTGAGGGCGAATCTCCACTCGGCGGGGTCACGCTGTCGACCGAGACGCACGACCATCAGCAGGGGCGCCAGGAGCAGCAGCCCCAGCGAAGGCAGCAGGTAGATGAAGAAGACGAAGCGAAGCGCCTTCATGCCTTCGAGGAGTCCGCCGGCGTCGACAGCCGTTTCGACGGTTTCCAGCGCCGGCTCACCGCCCGCCATGGTGAGGAAGTTCTGGTACTTGTTGTCGAGCGTGCCATCGACTCCCGCTTCGCCGTAGGCGTCGAAGACCGCTTCGGAGGTGCTGCGGCCGTCGATTTCGACGACTCCGGCCAGCGTCCACTTCGCGAGCCGGTTACCGGGCGGGTCGTCGTACTTCTGGAAGGCCGACCAGGGCGCCATCAGCGCAATCCCGACCGCCAGGCCCACCCCGATCCAACGCACGCTCGGCAGCCCCCGGTAGGCCGCGACGGCAGCCAGGGGCACGATTCCGAACACGCTCGATCCGTGTCCCATCATCGCCAGGGCGCAGAGCGCGCCGATCAGACCCGCCGCCCAGAGCTTGCGCCTGACGTCGAGCCAGAGCGGCGTGATCACCAGAGCCGCAACCGCCAGCAGCAGCGCCGCCGGCAACAGCTTCGGCCAGACGAAGAAGCCGTTGACGATCGCCAGGTCGCTGACCAGGACCGCGACCATCGCCAGCGCCCGGGTGGTGCGGCCAACCCTGGCGGCGGACAGCAGCGCCCAGAGGCCGACGATCCAGAGCTGCTGCAGCAGCACCCCCAGCACCTGGTAGTCGAGCCCGCTGGCGTCCCAGCCGAACGGTCGCTGGGTGAGCGCATAGCCGACCTGGAGGGGCGGGCGGTCGCTGGAGAGCCATTCGCCGGGGAACACCGGCGGCACGCCCCGGTGTCCGTTCGCGAAGAACCAGTCGGTGAAGAAGCTCGGAATCGCGTTGTCGCCCGGCAGCGGGTGCGAGAAGCGAGTGGTCGCCGTCGCCAGGGGGGTGTCGATTCCGCCGTGTACGAACCCGAGGAAGAGCAGGAAGCCGGAACCCAGAGCCCAGAGCAGCAGCGGCGTCGACAGAACCCTCAGGAGACTGCGCTCGAGGCGGCCCCCGTAGAGCGACCAGGCACACAGCAGGATCGACCCGAAGAGGACCAGGTAGGCGAAGGATTCGCCGACCAGGGGAGTCGCGTAGAAGGTCCAGAAGCCGAGCAGGCCGATGCCGCCGCTGGCGGCAAGGCCGATCGCCAGCAGCACCGGTACCCGGCGAACACCCAGGCGCGCGGCGCAGAGAATCGCCGCCGCCAGGGGAAGGCCGGTCAGGGCTAGGTGGCCGATCAGCTTGAGGAGGAGGTCGCCCAATCCCATCGGCGCGGTAGGTTCGCATATTCGCGTCCGTGCCATCCAAGGGTTGCGACCCGATCAAAAGGAGCAAATCGCCTCAGATGAACTTCGAGCGCCTCTACTCATTTCGTTTCCGCGACATCGACCAGGACGGACGCCAGGCCGTCTGGGGCGAGATCGCGCCGCACGTCCACGGTCTGATGGGGAGCCCGCAGAAGGTGCTCGACCCGGCCGCGGGGCGCGGCGAGTTCATCGGCGCGGTGCCGGCGAAGGAGACCTGGGCGGTCGACGCGGTCAGCTACCAGGAGGCCGCCTACAAGCCCGACACGAAAGTGATCACCGCATCGATCATGGACGCCGAGCTGCCCGGCCAGCACTTCGACGGCGTCTTCGTCTCCAACTTCCTCGAGCACCTCTACGACCAGGAGGCGATCGCCGGCTTCCTCGAAAAGATGAACAGCTCGATGGAGGCGGGCGGGCGGATCGCGATCATGGGACCGAACTACCGCTACTGCTCCGACGAGTACTGGGACTGCGCCGACCACTACGTCGCCCTCACCCACGTGGCGATCGAAGAGCACCTCTACGCGGCCGGCTTCGAGCCGAAAAAGGTGTTCCCCCGCTACCTGCCCTACTCCTTCCGCGGCATCCTTCCCCCCTCGCCGCAGCTGACCAAGCTGTACCTGAAGACTCCGCCCGCCTGGAAGCTGCTCGGCAAGCAGTTCCTGGTGATCGGCACCAAGGAAGCCTAGGAGGCGGCCGCCTTACGGTCGGCCCGGCGGCGCTGGGGCGTGTCGACCCGGTAGTCGCCGCGGCTGAGGGTGCTCTCGAGCCAGACGTAGAGGACGATGAAGAGGTAGCGGCTGCCCATCTCTTTCATCGCCAGCTTCGCCTCGCCGCTGGTGCGGTTGGTCCAGGAGGTGGGGACGACGGCGTAGGTGTGGCCGCGGACGATCGCCTTCAGCGGCAGCTCGACGGTGAGGTTGAAGTGTTTGGAGAGGAGCGGCTGAACGGTTTCTATGACCTCGCGACGGTAGGCCTTGAAGGCGTTGGTGGTGTCGTTGTAGCGGTGGCGGAAGAGGACGCGGATGAACTGGTTGGCGAGGCGGTTGATCGTCAGCTTCAGCCGCGGGTAGTCGTGGATTTTCGCCCCGGGCATGAAGCGCGAGCCGAAGGCGCAGTCCCAGCCCTCTTCCAGCAGTCGGTGGTAGCGGACGAGGTCGTTGGGGTCGTCGGAGGCATCGGCCATCACGATCGCGACCGCGTCGCCCTCGAAGACGTCGAGCCCGGCCCGGATCGCGTTGCCGAAGCCGCGTTCGAGGTGGGAGCGGTGGACGCGAATCCGCGAGTTTGACTCGCCGAGCGCGGCGACCACCGCTTCGGTCGAATCGGTGCTGTCGTCGTTGACGACGATCACCTCGTAGTCGATGCCTTCGCGCTCCAGCGCGGCGGCCACGCCTTCCACGGTCGCCCCGACCGAGCCCTCCTCGTTCTGGGCCGGCATCACCACCGAAAGCTTCATGCCGCGCTCACCGTCCAGCGCTCGAGGTTCTGCTCATACATCTCCTGGAGGATGTCGTCGACTGCGTAGCGCAGCTCCCAGTCGGGGTAATCGGCCTGGAAGGGAGCGAGGTCGGAGATCCACCAGCGGTGGTCGCCGATCCGCGGCTCCTCGCCCATCTCCCACTGCAGCTCCCGCCCGGCGATCCGCTCGCAGGCGTCGATCGCCTCCAGCATCGAGCAGTTGCTGAAGCGGCCGCCGCCGATGTTGTAGACGGCTGCCGGCCGCGGGGCCTTGCGGTAGGCGTCGAAGGCGGCGATCAGGTCGGCGCTGTGGATGTTGTCGCGGACCTGCTTGCCCGCGTAGCCGAAGACCGTGTACGGGGTGCCGGTGACCGTGCACTTCATCAGGTAGGCGAGGAAGCCGTGCAGCTTGGCGCCGGCGTGCTGAGGACCGGTCAGGCAGCCGCCGCGGAAGGCGACCGTGGGCATCTCGAAGTAACGCCCGTACTCCTGCACCAGCAGGTCGGCGGCGGCCTTGGAGACCCCGAACAGCGAGTGGGTCGAGGAGTCGATCGACATGCTGGTGTCGATCCCCTTGAAGTAGGGATGGTCCTCGGGCAGCTCCAGCCGTTTCTCCAGATCCTGGAGCGGCAACCGGTTGGGGGTGTCGCCGTAGACCTTGTTGGTCGAGCAGAAGACGAAGGGCGCGTCCGGGCAGTGGGCGCGGGCCGCCTCGAGCAGGTTGAGGGTGCCGTTGGCGTTGACGCCGAAGTCGGTCTGCGGCTCGCTCGCGGCCCAGTCGTGGGAGGGCTGGGCGGCCGTGTGGACGACGAGCTCGATCTGGCCGGCATGGCGGGCGAAGATCCTCTCGACCGCCGCGGTGTCGCGGATGTCGACGTTCTCCCAGCTGAACTCGGAGGGGTAGGCCTCCACCAGGCGGGAGGTGACGTGCGAGGTCGAGGACTCCGGGCCGAAGAAGCGGGCCCGCATGTCGTTCTCGATCCCGACCACGTCGAAGCCTTGGCCGATGAAGTGGTCGACGGCCTCCGAGCCGATCAGGCCCCCCGCCCCGCTGATGATCGCAACCGGCATCCCTTGCCTACTCCTTTCCCCCCGCCGGGGGGTCGATTTCAAGCGCCTGGGCGATCCGCTCTTCGTCGGCGGCGATCCACTCGTGGATGTCGGCCAGCACCTGCTCGGCGCTGCGCCGCGGACGCCACTCGTCCAGGCCGAAAAGTCTCGTACAGTCGGAGAGGTATATCGGCACGTCCCCCTGCCGCGTCTCCTGCACCGGCGTTATCGGCACCTCGTTGCCGGTCAGGCGGCGGCAGATCTCGGTCGTCTCGCGCAGGGAGAGGCTGCACTCGCGCCCGCCGCCGACGTTCACGGTGCGCCCGTCCCAGGCCGCGCTGTCCATCAGCTGGCGCTCGACCAGGTCGACGAGGTCCTCGACGTGGAGAAGGTCGCGTACCTGCTTTCCATGCCCACCGAAACCGATGTAGCTCAAGGGGTTGCGGAAGTGGTGGGCGAGCATCCAGTGGGTGAATACCCCCTGGTCCACCTTCCCCATCTGCCAGGGGCCGGCGATCACCCCGCAACGGTCGATCACGGCGGGGACGCCGAGGCCCTCGCGGTACTCCTCGATCAGCAGCTCGGCCGCCAGCTTGGTCGCTCCGTAGAGGGTGCGGGCGCCCTCCAGCGGAAAGCGCTCGGAGATGCCGGCCGGCGAAACGCCGGGGATCTCCTGCTCGGGCGCGAGCTCGAAGCGGGTCTCCGCCTCCTCCAGCGCCAGCTCCACCTGCGGCGCCACCGGGTAGACGCGGCTGGTCGAGAGGAAGACGAAGAAGGCGGCGTCGCGGCGGGCCAGCTCGAGGCAGTTGTAGGCACCGGTGAGGTTGGTGTGGAGGAGGTAGGAGGTGTCGCCGTCGACGCCGCTCATCACCGACGGCTCGGCCGAGCACTCGATCAGCGCCGTGCAGGGCGGCAGCGCCGAGAGGTCGCCGGGCTCGCGGACGTCGCCCTTGACGAACTCGACGCCGGCCGCCTCCAGGCGCGGCAGGTTCAGTTCGGAGCCGCGGCGGTAGAGGTTGTCGAAGGCGAGGACGTCCCAATCGGGATGGCGGGCGGCGAGGGATACGGCGAGGTTGGAGCCGACGAAGCCTGCCCCCCCGGTGATCACGACCCTGCTCATGGACTTCTCCTTTCCAGACGCAGCTGCGGGACCCGCCAGGCGGCCTCGAGCACGATCGAGCGGCCCATCTTCGAGGCGCCGGCGCGCCGCTCGTGGAAGCTGATCGGGATCTCGGCGACGACGAAGCCGTGCTGCAGCGCGCGGTAGGTCATCTCGACCTGAAAAGCGTAGCCGCGGGAGGAGACCGCCCCGAGGTCCATCGCCTCCAGCACCTCGCGGCGGAAGCACTTGAAGCCGCCGGTCAGGTCGCGGATCGGCAGCCCCAGCACGACCCGGGCATAGCTGCTGCCGCCGCGGCTGATCCAGCGGCGCGGGAGGCTCCAGTTCTCGACCCCGCCGCCCTCGACGTAGCGGGAGCCGATCGCGACGTCGGCCTCCTCGGTCGCGGCGAGCAGGCGCGGCAGGTCGGCCGGGTCGTGGGAGAAGTCGGCGTCCATCTCCAGGATCCGGGCGGCACCCCCCTCCAGGGCGCGCCGGAAGCCGGCGACGTAGGCAGGGCCGAGCCCTTCCTTGCGCGGCCGGTGCAGGACCTCGACGCGGTCCTCGGCGGCGGCGAGACGATCGGCGAGCCGGCCGGTCCCGTCCGGAGAGCTGTCGTCGACGACCAGGACCCGAGCCGAATCCGGCAGGTTCTCGAGCGCGGCCGCGACCAGCTGCTCGAGGTTCTCGACCTCGTTGTAGGTGGGCAGCACCAGCCACGCCGGACCCGCCCCTCTGCTCTCAGGCATCCCGGCAGACTATGCCTAAGATCCGGCGCTTGGCATTCCTCCCGGCACCCGATCGGCTCGACCCTCCCGCCGCCGAGGTGCACGTCTGGCGGGGGGACCTCGACGAACCCCTGCGCCGGGTGCTGAGCCGCTATCTCGACCTGCCCACCGCGGAGATCCGGCTGACGGACGGCGGGCACGGCAAGCCGCGTCTCGCCGACCCGGAGGGCGGTTTGCGGTTCAACCTCAGCCACTCCGGACCGCTCACCCTGGTCGCGGTCTCACGCGACTGCGAGGTGGGCGTCGACATCGAGCAGCTGAAGCCCGGGCGGAACCTCGTCGCGCTTGCCGCCCGCGCCCTCGAGCCCGAGGAAGCCGAGGCGGTGCGCAGCGCAAGCGGAGACGACCGTGTCCGCCTCTTCTACGAGCTCTGGACCCGGCACGAGGCCGGGCTCAAGTGCCTGGGCATCGGCCTCGGAGGCACCCCTCCCCAGCCCGCGCCGCCGCTCGCCGTCGCGGGGGTGCCGATCGACCCCGGATTCGCCGCCGCCGTCGCGGTGCAGGGCGAGGCGGTGCCGATGCGCTACTGGACGTTGGATCGACCGCGACCAAATACCGGGTAGCGGGTTAGCTACCTTGAGCGAGTTGATTCGGGCAGCGGCAAAGATCTGGGTGGCGGCGGTGCTCCTGGCGGGGGCCTGGTGCGCGAGCGCGCAGGCACTCGCGCTGCAGTCGATCGGCAGCTTCGAAAAGCCGATCTACGTCACCTCCGCCCCGAACAACCCCGATCGGCTCTTCGTGGTCGAGCGCAAAGGGCGGGTGATCGAGGCCGAAAACGGTGCCCGCACCGTCTTCGCCGACATCAGCTCGAAAGTCTCGACCGCCGGTGAGGGCGGGCTGCTCTCGATCGCGCTCTCCCCCGACTTCCAGACCAGCGGCCGGCTGTTCGTCTACTACACCGGCAAAGAACAGACCCCGGCCGAGATCCACGTCGCCGAACTGGTGGCGAGCGGCGGCTTCGCCCCGATCTCCAGCCTCCGAAACATGACCACGATCTCGCACCCGAACCAGACCAATCACTACGGGGGCCAGCTCCAGTTCGGGCCGGACGGGGGCCTCTTCGCCGGCACCGGGGACGGCGGCGGCGGAGACGACCAGGAACACAATTCCCAGAACCCGAGCAGCCTGCTCGGAAAGCTCCTCCGCATCGATCCCAACGGTCCGATCTCGACGCCCGCGATCTGGAGCCTCGGCCTGCGCAATCCCTTCCGCTTCTCCTTCGACCGCCTGACCGGCGCTCTCCTGATCGGCGACGTCGGCCAGGACGAACGCGAGGAGGTCGACTACGCCCCCGCACCGGGCCTTGGCCAAGGCGCCAACTTCGGCTGGAACTGCCGCGAGGGGCTGATCGCCGGGCCGGCCACCGACGAAGAGTGCGCGGGAGCGCCCGCCGGCGCCTTCACCGACCCGATCTTCGACTATCCGCACGAAGACCCCGGCGGTGGCAAAGCCTTCGGTTGCGCGATCATCGGCGGCTTCGTCGCCCGCGGCCCCGGCTATGGCGACGCCTACGGCCGCTACCTCTATGGCGACAACTGCGGCGGCGAAATCCGCTCCCTCCTCCCCGCCCTCCCGTTCGCGAGCGGCGATCGCTCCGAGGGCATCGCGGTGGAATTCCTCGACTCCTTCGGCGAAGACTCCTGCGGCCGCCTGTACGCGGTCTCGGAAACCGGCCCCGTCTACCGGATCGCCGGCCCGGGCACGGCCGTCTGCCCGACCGCGTCCGCGCCCCAGCTCGGCCCCTCCTTCGTCGGCATCCGCGGGATCTCGCGTCGCGTGGTGCGCAACCGCCGCACCCTGATCACCGCCTGGGTCTCCCCCTGCGACGGCCGCCGCGGTGACCCGGTGACCCTCTGGCGGGGCCGCCGGATGATCGGCACCCGCCACCTCGACCGCGCCTGCACGACCCGCTTCCGCCCCAAGATCAGCCGCCGCTCCAAGTTCCGGGCAACCGTCAAAGCCGACGAAACCTACGTCGCGGCGACCTCCCGGAAGCTGACGATCAAGCCAGGCCGCCGCGCCCGGCGCTGAGCGGAGCGCGGCAGCGCTAACGGCTGCAGACGGTGGCGCCCTGTGGGGATTCGGCCCGCAGCCGCCAGGGGCGCTGGGAACGATCGCGGGGGATGAAGAGCTTGGTGGTCGAGTTCCCGGCGATGTCGAGACTGCGCAGCGGGTACTCACCGGAGGCGAACCGGCGCAGCTGAACCGACGCTTCCCCGGAGGACCGGAAGTGGATCGTCGTCGTCCCCGGGCGCAGAGGCAGGTCCCTCCCAGGGTTGTCCCCGGATAGGCGGATGCAGTGCCCGGAGGCGGGGCTCGGGGGCAGACCGGTTTCGATCCCCAGCGGCAGCGCGTTGGCGAGGACCAGGTCGGCCTGCTCGCGGCCTTCCTCCGGGGCCGCAGCGAGCGCCGCCGGCGAGTAGGCCGGCGAGCCGTATTCGTCGACCGCCTGCAGGTACTCGCCGGCTTCGATTTCGTTGAGGTAGGCGGTCCCGGCGACTTCGGGCGAGAGGCGGAAGGGCGGTTCGACCGTGCGGGAGGCGATCTCGATCGCCGCCAGGTCCGAGCGGGTCAGCACCGTCTGTTTGGCGAAGAAGTCACGGCCTTCGCGCAGCGGGACGAGGTTGAAGCCGACGATGACGGCGGTAGCCGCAGCGCCCGCGACCAGCGCCCAGCGGTTGAACTTCGCCCCCTGCAGCAGGTTGACCGCGATCAGAACGGCGAAGAGGCCGCCGACGTAGAGGTAGCGGCTCGAGTACGGCTCCCGCCCGGGGCCGAAGTTGAACGCCGCCAGGAACCAGAACGTCGCCGCGGCGGCCAGCACCGGCCAGAGCCCGGCGAAGAAGCCGCGGCGGCGCCAGCCCCCGTAGGCGGCCAGCGCCAGCAGGGCGATCAGCAGCGGCGCCGCCCATTTCGAGCGGCCGACGACTTCGCCGAAGATCGTCCCCAGGGCGAGGACGGAGTCGAGCGAGGCGGTCAGCCCTTCCCAGACGTAGCGCGGCGAGACGAGGACGTTGTGGGCACTGAAGTTGTTCTCGGCGTCGTGCCCCCAGCCCAGGTACCAGCCCGCATACAGCGCCAGCGGCAGGCCGAAGACGTAGGCGCGCCGCAGGCCGCGGCTGCGGCGCCGCCGCAGGACGTCGACCGCGGCGGCCACCGCGAAGGCGATCCCGAGGCTGGAGAAGGCGATCGCGAGGGCGAGGAAGGCGCAGGCGGCGCGGTCCCAGCGCTCCTCGTCGCTCTCCAGCGCCAGCAGCATCGCCATCCCGAACATCGAGGAGCCGGCGAAGCCGACCTGGAAGGGCCAGAGCAGGTCCTGCCAGGCGGGGCCGAGGAAGAGCAGCAGGACCGCCGCGAACAGCGCCGGCCAGGAGCCGAGGCGGCGGCGGGCGTAGACGAAGACGAGCGCCGCGGTGGCAAGCAGGAGGGCGATCAGCAGAACGAGTTCGGGGGTCATCGATTCCATCCCGAAGAGCCGCAGCATCGCCTGCTCGATCAGGACGGGGACGAGGACGATGTGCTCGTTGTGGGGTTCGAGCAGGGTCGCGGCGGAGGGGTCCCGCCGGTGCATGAGGAACTCCCAGGAGTCCTGGAAGTAGGTGAGGCTGTGGCCGTAGTCGATCAGCACCGCCGCGGCGGCGGCCATCGCGACGGCGAGCAGAACGAGGGCGGCGTTCCTGCTCAGGCGGTCAGGGTCGCGCTCGGCCACCGGTGATGGCGACGAAGGCGTGCCAGGCTGGCTTGGCGTGGAACCTCGGGCCGGCGCGGAAGAGGCCGACCGAGTCGCAGAAGGTGCAGGAGCCGGGCAGGTCCTTCCAGGAGAACCAGTAGGCGGCCTTGAGGTTGAGCCGGCGGGCGTTTTCGATCATGTACCCGTAGGAGGCTTTCAGCTGCTTCACCTGGCCCCGGATCCCCTGCTCGAAGGCGACCTGCTGGAAGTTGTTCTGCGAACCCCAGCCGAGCTCGGTCAGGTAGAGCGACGGACGGTCGCGGTTTTCGCGGGCGACTGCGGTGAATTCCTCGATCATCCGTTCCAGTTCTTCGCTGTCGACCGCGTAGGGATGGAGGTCGATGCCGTCGAAGCGGTTCCTGAAGCCGGGCACTTTGTAGAGGCGTTCCAGATAGGTGGTCGCCGCCATCCCTTTCCTGCCGTCCGTGTTGGGTTCGGCGAAGAGGCCGGCGAGCACCACTTTCGCCCTCGGGTCGACCGCTTTGATCGCCTTGCTGGAGATCGTCACCAGCTTCGCGTAGGTCGAGGGGTTGACCGGGTAGGCGAAGTAGAAGAAGTTGGCCTCGTTCCAGATCTGCCATTCGCGGATCGGCGTCGGGTTGGCGATCGCCGGTTCGTAGTTCGGCCCGATCCCGCCGGTCTGGTCCCAGAATTCGCCGCCCGGGCCGTAGCGGGCGACGGCGGCGCTGAGGAAGGCGCTCCAGGCTCTGCGCTGTTTGGCGCTGGCCACCGGCATCGTCGTTTCCTTGCGGGTCGCCCAGCGTGGCGGCGAGCCGATCGAGGGCAGCACCCGCAGGCCGGCCCGGGTCGCCTGTTCCAGCGCCAGGTCGAACCCGCCCCAGTTGTAGGGGGACCGCGGCGTCGGCTGGACGCCGGCCCAGGGCAGGGTGAGGCGGATGCTTTCCACCCCGCCGGCCTTCATGTAGCGATAGTCCTCCGGCCCCAGCGGGGTCTGCGGGACGATTCCGAAGAAGCCCCTGGGCGGCCGCGGCAGCGACTTCGCCGAGCCGGGCTGGCTGCCGATCACGAGGGCGAGCAACATGCACGCGAGGAGAGGGAGGGCGAGATAGCGTCGTTTCATCGAGCGAGAAAGGTAGCGGTCGGGTCGGGTCGGAAAGTGACGATCTAGTAAGTGCCGCCGAGCTTGCGGTGATCCCAGGTGGCGACGCGCAGTGCCGGGAAGCTGACCGCGACCCGTTTCGGCGCCTGTGCTTCCAGCGCCGCCCTGGCATCGCCCTCGACCGAGGAGATCCCCTCGGCGTAGCGCACGGTCAACTCCTCCGCGAACCCGAGGACGGTCTCGAAGTCGCGGTGGATCACCGCCTCGGCTTCGATCATCGCCCCGCGCAGCTCGCCGTACTCGTGCCCGGTCTCGACCAGCACCGTCGCCCGCGGGTCGCGTTCGAGGTTGCGGACCTTCTGCGACTTCGCATAGGTCCAGATCCAGACCTCGCCCTCGCGGGGGACGAACCAGAGCGGCATCGAGTGCGGCCAGCCGTTCGGCCCGAGGCTGGAGACGACGGCGATCCGCTCCTCGCCGAGCAGCTCCAGCAGCTCGGCCTCGCTGAGCTTGATCTGATCGCGGCGGCTCACCCGCGTCACTCTATGCCTAGCAATGAGGCGCGCGAGCGGTCAAACTTTGCGGATGGAAATCGCACTGCTGCTCTACGACGGAATGGCCACCCTCGACGCGATCGGGCCCTACGAAGTCCTGCGCAACGTCCCCGGCTGGGAGATCCAGACGGTCGCCCCGCGGAAGGGCGAGGTGCGGGACGAACGCGGCACGATCGCCCTGGTCGCCGACAGAGATCTGGCCGAGGTGACGAGCGCCGACATCGTCCTGGTGCCCGGCGGCCGCGGCAACCGCCCGCTGCTCACCGACGAGGCCATGCTCGGCTGGCTGCGCGAGATCGACCGGACGACGAAGTGGACGACCTCGGTCTGCACCGGCTCGCTGCTGCTCGGCGCCGCCGGCCTGCTGGAGGGGAAGCGGGCGACCTCGAACTGGCTCGAGCTCGACGAGCTGCGCGCCTACGGCGCCGACCCCGTCGGCGGCCGCTTCGTCGAGGACGGCAAGGTGATCACCGCCGCCGGCGTCACCGCCGGGATCGACATGGCCCTGCACCTCGTCGCCCGCGAGGTCAACCCGGAGGTAGCTCAGGCGATCCAGCTCGGGATCGAGTACGACCCCGACCCCCCGTTCGACTCCGGCTCGCCCGAGAAGGCGCCGCCCGAGATCGTCGAGCTGGTCCGGTCCGTCGCCGCAAACCCGGCGGCTTAGGCCGCCGGAACCAGCTCCAGGTCCGACCAGGGACCCTCGCCGCACATCGGCTGCGTGCGACCGTCGAGCCAGTCGACCTGGAGGTCGTCGTAGTGCGGGCTGGCGGGGTGGCCTGACTGGCCGGTGAAGGTCTGCCAGCGGGAGCGGTCGGGGTCGGTCGGGTCGGCGATCATCCGCCAGCTCGGCGCCCAGACGGCGTTGTAAGGGTCGTTCGGGTCGTAGGCGATCTGGCTGACCGTCTCCTGTGCGCCGCCGGCGCGGAGGCGGCGGTTGAGCAGGCGGTCGAACAGCGGGTTGGCGTCGCCGAGCGGGTGCGGGAACTTCAGCTCGTGGACCCGGCCCCAGCGCCAGGCCTCGGGGTCGGGGCCGAAGCGCTCCGTCAGGTCGTCGAGGGCGCCGGCCAGCGCCTCGAGGACGAGCCCGTCCCAGGGTCGGCCGATCAGCTCCTCGTCGGCTTCCTCCCAGAGGCTCATCAGGTGCGAGTGCCAGCGCCAGGGCGAGGTGACGTGCGGCAGGAAGCCGTTGTCGGCGCGGTCGAGCCAGCGCTCGCAGAGGTCGCGGTCGCCGATCGCGCAGCGGGCGACTTCGCGCGCCAGCCGCAGCAGGAAGGCCTGGTAGATCGTGCCGGCGATCGTCTCCGGGCCGAGGCAGCCGTCCCAGCTGCGCAGCCGCTCGATCGCGCTGCGCTCGCGCTGACCGCTCGGGTGCAGGCGGCTGAGCCGCGCCGCGGCCTCGACGCCGGGCAGGGAGAAGTTGTCGTTCTGGATCGCCTCGAAGCTCTCGAGGTCGTGCTTCTCGGTCGCCTCCAGCATCTCCTCGATCCGCTTGGCGCGGAAGCCGTCGAGCCAGTCGCTGGTGATGTGGTGCGGATAATCGTCGCCGACGATGCGGTTGTTGGCGGTGATCACGAAGCCGCTCTCGGGGTCGGTCACCTCCGGCAACTCGTCGTAGGGGACGGTGCCGTCCCACTCGAACTCGCCCGTCCAGCCGGGCTTGGGCAGGTCGGGGCAGCCGCCGCGCCGGATCGGCAGGCGGCCGATCAGCTTGTAGCCGATCGAGCCCGAGCGGTCGGCCCAGACCATGTTCGAGGCGGGCGCGGTGTGGCCCTCGAGCTTCGCCACCAGCTCGGGGCCGGAGGCGATGTCGAGCAGCTCGAAGGCGGCTTCGAAGGCGGTCGATTCCGAGAGCGCCTGCCAGGCCAGGGCCAGCGGCTCGCCCTCGTCGGCGCCGAGCGCCTCGTTGACGATCGGGCCGTGGTGGGTTGCGCGGACCTCGAGGCAGACCGGCTCGCTGCGGCCCTTGACGACGATCTCCTCCTGGCGGACGTCCAGCGGCCGCAACTCGTCTTCGAAGCGGTACTCCTCGCCCTCGATCCGCTCGACGAAGAGGTCCTGGACGTCGGCCATCACGTTGGTGATCGTCCAGCAGACGTCGTTATTCTGGCCCATGTAGATGCCCGGCATTCCCGGCAGCGAGGCGCCGCGGACGAAGCGCTCGCCGTGGCGCAGGCTGACCTCGTACCAGATGCCCGGCATGCTCGGGGAGAGGTGCGGGTCGCCGGCGATCAGCGGCGTGCCGGTCGCCGAGCGCTCCCCGCTGACCGCCCAGTTGTTCGAGCCCGAGGCCTCCGCCGCAAGCCCCAGCGTGCGCCGCACGCGGTCGATCTGCTCGACCAGCGGCATCCCTTCGCCGCTGAACGGCAGCTGGTCGACGACCGGGTTGTCGGCGGGATAGACGGGGTCCAGGCGAGCCGCCAACTCCGGCCCCAGCTCGCGGACGAGGTCGGAGCGCAGCAGCTCCCGCTCCCAGTTGGTCGAGAGGCCGAAGGCGAGCAGCTTGCCGAGGCTGAGGATGTCGACAGGGCTCCAGGGCGACCACTCGAGCCGCAGGATCTGCATCTCGAACGGCCGCGCCTTGGCGTCGCGGGCGGCGGCGTTGACGCCGGCACAGAAGCGCTCGAGCTTTGCCCGCAGGCCCGGCTCCATCTCCTCCACCTCGCGCTCGGCGGTGGCGCGGATCCCCAGCGTCCGCATCAGCTTGTCGACCGCCAGCCCCTCCTCGCCTGCCATCTCGCTGACCCGGCCCTGGACGACGCGCCGGTAGAAGTCCATCTGCCAGAGCCGGTCCTGCCCGTGGCAGTAGCCCTGGGCGAAGAACAGGTCCTCGCGCTCGGCGGCGTCGATGTGCGGAACCCCCCAGCGGTCACGCCGCACGCTCACCGGCCCGCGAAGCTCCGGGATCTCGATCCTGCCGTTCACCTTCGGCAGCGGCCGCCGCGCCAGGCGGTGCCAGACAATCGCGGCGCCCGAAGCCAGCAGCCCGGTACCGACCGCTCCCGCAAAGACTCCAACCCGCGCCGCCCGTCGCATCGGCCCAGAGTACTGGCTACTCAGCCAGTTTGCCTTCGTCTGTTCCTTATCCGTCCAGAGGAACGAAAAGGAACAGACGAATGGGCGCCGCTACGGGTCCAGATCCCGCGGCAGCCGGCCCTCGCCCTCGAGCTTTTCGAGGTGGGCCTCCATCGCCATCGCCGCCATCGGCAGCAGCTCCAGCGGGACGTCGTCCCAGACGATCGTGAGGAGCTCGGCGCGGGAGCGCTCGCCCTGCTCCAGGGCGGCGAGCAGGCGGCGCTCGCGCATCAGCCGGTGCTCGACGTATTCGGCGAGCTTGGCCGCCGGATCGGTGATCCAAGGGCCGTGGCCGGGGGCGATCAGCTCGATCTCCTCTCCCTGCAGGAGGGCGAGCGAGTCCATGAAGGCGGCGAGCGAGTTGCCGCCGGGCGGGACGATCGTCGAGCCGAGGCCGAGGACGAGGTCGCCGCTGAAGCAGACGCCGGTTTCGGTCAGGAAGCAGACGTGGTCCTCGGCGTGGCCGGGGGTGGCGAGGGCGCGGAGGGCGAAGTGCTCCTCGCCGCCGGCCGGCAGCACCACCTCGGCGCCGAGCTGGTCGGCGCCGGCGGTGTGGTCGCCGTGGGAGTGGGTGAGGAGGACGAGGCCGATGCCGCCGCGTTCGCCGGCCGCGGCGCGGATCGCCTCCAGGTGACCCGGGTCGTCGGACCCCGGGTCGATCACCACGCAGGGGTCCGAGCCGAAGAGGTAGGTGTTGGTCCCTTCCAGCGTCATCGGCCCCGGGTTCGGGGCGACGATCTTCAGGACCTCGGGATGACCGGGCGCCTCGGTCAGTTGTCGGTGACTTCCTTGGCGATCGCCTCGCGCGCGTCGGGCGGCTCGAGCACGACCAGGTCGCCGGCGCCGCGGAGGATCTCCCGCACCAGCCAGGGCTTGCCGGCGTAGGGCAGCTCGACGACGACGGCGCCGTCGGCGAGCTCCTCGACCACGGTCCGCTCCTCGCGCAGCCAGCGCGCCCGCTCCGGCGAGACCCAGACGCGGGCGACCTCGGCGGTCGGCACCTCGCCATGGGTCATCCAGCCCTCGACCCCGGCGAACTCCTCGACTTCGGGCCGCGGCTCGAACTTCTCCTTCGAGAGGTGCGCCTCCTTGACCCGGTCGAGCTTGAAGTGGCGGACCCCTTCTTTGGTCAGGTCGTAGCACTCGACGTACCAGCCCTCTTTGCCGTTCTCCAGCCGGTAGGGCTCGACCCGGCGCTCGGTGAACTGGTCCTCGTTCTCCTTGTAATAGGAGAGCTCCAGCACCCGGCTCTCGGCGATCGCCTCGTTGACCATCCGCGCGACCTCGGCGTCGCCGCCGCCGGCGGAGGCGATCTCCAAGCCCTCCTCGGAGGGGTCGTGGCCGAGCGCCTTGACGATTTTCGTGCGCGCGGTCTGCAGGTCGGACTGCGGCAGGTGGTCGCCGAAGAGGTCGATCGCCGCGACCAGCGCCTTCGCCTCCAGCGGCAGCAGGCGCGCCGGGCGGGCGAAGTTGTCGCCGTAGGGCTGCGAGTCGACCTCGATCTCGTCGCCGAGGATTTCCGCGTAGAGGACGTAGGTGCCGCCGCCGAAGTTGACGACGTTCAGCAGCTCGATGTCCTCGCGCAGCTCCTCGTCCGTCAGCTCGAGGCGGTCGCGCAGGTCGCTGACGTGCAGCCGCTCGTTCTTTTTCGCCGCTTCGATCAGCAGCCCGGCGAGGGTGACCAGTCGGGCGAAGCGCTCGGGCCGGATCGCCGCCTCGCCGCGGCCGTTGGAGCGAGTGCGCTTCGGCTGCTCCTCGAGCGGGCGGTCGACGACCTCGGCTGGGCGGAAGCCGTTCTCGTGGCGCGCCAGCAGCAGGCCGCGGCGCTTCTCGGCCTCCTCGCGGAGGTCGTCGGGGGCCAGCACCTGGGCGTTCTGGCGCCAGCGCAGGACCCAGGCGATCAGCTCGCGCTCGGACGCGTAGGCGGTCTCGAAGACGCGTCCCTTGCCGGGGGCGGCGTCGGACTTCTTCGCGTTCCGCAGCTCGCCGTAGCTGCCGTAGTCGCGCTCGATCAGCCAGGCGATCCGCTCGCGGATGAAGATCTTCGCCGTCCCCCTGGTCTCCCCCAGTTGCCAGTCGGCGCGGCTGCCGTAGTCGCGGCGGTCGAAGTCCTCGGGCGGGGAGAAGTCGTGCTCGGCCTTGGAGGCGTAGCCGACCTTGCCCTGGATCCGCGAGAGGCGAAAGACGCGAACCGCGTCGCGCTCGTGCGCGTGGCCGATCAAGTAGAACTGGCCGCCGCGGAAGACCAGGTGGAACGGGTCGACCTTGCGCTTTTCGGTCTCGCCCCGCTCCATCGTGTAGTAGGTGAACTCGATCGTCTTGCGGCGGGAGATCGCGGTCTCGATCTTGGAGAGGCGCTGGGAGAGGTCGCGGCCGCCGGCGGAGGCGGTCATCGCCATCTCGACCGGGGCCCGCTCGCCCTCGGCCAGCGGGTTCGGGTGGCCCCAGGCGACCTGCTGCAGGGCCAGGCGCAGCGGCTCGGCGTAGGCGAAGCCGCCGTCGGTGAGCAGCATCAGCGCCGTCGAGAGCGCCGCCAGCTCCTCGTCGGAGAAGGAGATCGGGTCGAGGTAGAAGTTCTCCGGCGGCAGCGAGTAGAGCTCGGCCTCGAAGAAGCCCTCGCCCGGCTTCTCGACCCCGAGCTGGATCCCGAGGCTCTCGAGCTCGGCGCGATCGGCGTAAAAACGGCGCGCGAAAGCGTCGTCGTTCATGTCGCTGTAGCCCTCCACCTCCCGCTTGATCTCGAGGGCCGAAACCGGCCTCCCCTGAGCCATCAGGAACGAGATCAACGAGAGCTGGCGAATTAGCTTCTCGGTGTCCTTCGCCACTGGTCGGCAGGATAGTCTCCGAGCGGCTCATGGACGTTCTCCGAAACCTCTTCGGCAACCTAAGCGCGGGCATTATCCGGCTTTTGGTGACCGTCGGAATCCTCGCCGCCGCCTATTTCTTCATCGTCAAGCCGGTCCTGAAGACGACGAGCGACATCAGCCACGAAGTCAACGCCAACGTCCAGAAGAGCTTCGAATCAGCCAACCTGGGCGAAATCGACAAGACGATCGAAGACGTCAACCACCAGGTTCAGATCGAAATCAGGAAGTCGTTCCACTCCTCCAAGCAGCAGGGCGACGCCGACAAGCTGATCCGCTGCATCAAACACGCCCATCAGAACGTCAACCGAATCCAGCGCTGCAGCGAGAAGTACTAGCGGCGGCGGCTGTCAGAAGGCGTTGCTGCCGATCACGGCAGCTATGACGGCGATCAGGCCGGCGAGGAAGTTCCGGTTCATGGCGTCGAAACGGGAGTTCATTTCGCTTCGGAGCTCACGAAGGTCCGTATCCATGCGTGCGAAACCGACATCGACCTTACTGTTGAGGTCGTCCAGTCGCTCGTCGGTCCACTTCTCCCTAGGACTCATCATCACCGCCATGATCCTAGCGTAACTCTTCGTCTGCAACGCATGGCGCGCAGAGAACCGCCGAAGCGAAGAATCTTCGTGAAATCTTCGGAACTTTTTAGGCGGCGCGCTGGGCGAAGAAGGCTGAGCCTGACAACGCCCGGTCGAAGCCTGACCAGACCTCGCCGGCGGGGAGCTGCTTCTCGAGGCGGTCGAAGCTGCCGAGGCGGCCCCCGAGGTTGTCGATCATGTGGACGAGGACGGCCTCGCGGGTGGCGGGGACGACGGGCGAGCCGTGCTCGAGCTGGCCGTGGTGGCTGAGGATGATGTGGAGGACGCACTGGGCCAGGTGGGGGTCGAAGCCCGGCAGGTCCTCGATCGCCCGGCGCACGGTGTAATAGCCGAGCGGGATCTCCCCCTGCAGGCGGCCGGCGTCGGTGAGGTCGATCGCCAGCGGATCGTCGTTGTAGGCGACGCACTTGCCGATGTCGTGCAGGAGCCCTCCGGTGACGGCGACGTCGCGGTCGATCCCGGGAAAGAAGTTGGCCGCGGCGGAGACCGCCTGGGCGACCGAGAGCGTGTGCTCGAGCAGCCCGTGGCGGTATGCCTGGTGGTAGGTCTTCGCCGCGGGGGCGACCGAGAAGCGCCGCCAGGTCTCCGAATCGGGGCCGAAGAAGACGCCCAGCAGCTCGCGCAGCTGCGGGTTCTGGACCGTCGCCAGCAGTTCGCGCAATTCGCCCTCGAGCTGTTCCAGCGAGACGTCGGACTCGGTCGCCAGGTCCTCGGTCTCGTACTCGTGGTCCTCGGCCGCGCGCACGGCGCTGAGCTTGATCTTCGGGCCCCAACGCTCGCTGACCTCGAAGATGCCGGTGACGAAGACGGGGGCGCCGGTGCAGCAGAGAGCGTGCAGCGCTTCCGCCTCCTCCCAGCAGACCGCCTCGGCGGTCCCGGTCGCGTCGCCGACCGAGAGCCGCAGCCAGGGGTCGCCGTTGCGCTTCCGCCGCAGCTCGCGCTCGCGGACCGCGTAGACGCCGCTGACGCGCTGGCCGTCCTCCAGGTCGCGGAGGGGAACGCGGACGGCAGGCTCGGGCGGTGCCTCGGCGACCTCCATCGCGGGCTCGGCGGGCGACGGCTCGACAGCCTCGGGTACGGGCTCGGCGAACGCCTCGATCTGCGTCTGCTCCGTCATCGTCAGCTCAAGGTAGAGACAGAAGCGGACGCGCCTTAAGGTGCCTTCGTGGGATCGGCGATACGAGCGGTCGGGGCGGCGGCGAGCGCCCTCGGCGCCTACCTGACGACGGTCCTTCCGCGGGCGCGGCGGGAGCTACGAGCGCTCGGGCCGCTGCCACCGGGGAAGGAGGCGAACGCCGAGGCGGTGGCGGTCCTTGCCACCCTCGCGCCGCGCCCGCACCGCGCCGCAGTGGTGCGGGCGATCGTCGCCCTCCAGGTGCGAATTGACCTCCTCGACGTGGCCGAAGAGGAAGGCTTCGCGGATGCACCGGAGTTCGGCGAGCGGATCGTCAGCCTGGACGAACGCTGGCTGGAGGCAGCGGCGACCTTGCCTAGCTGGCAGATCGCGAAGTCATTGCTGGAGGAGGCGGTCAAGCGCTGCGAGCAGGGTCAGATCCAGACCCACCGCGCCGCCCGCGAGGGACCCGAGCAACTGCGAGATTGGGCGACGAGCCCGGAAATCACCCCCAGCTTCCGCTGGTGGGAGATCGCCGCCGGCGCCAGCTCCTCGGTGGCGGCGCACGCGCTGGTCGCCGCCGCGGCCGATCCGGATACGAGCACCGAGACCGCGGCGCTGATCGACGCCGCCTACCACCCCCCGGTCGGCGCGCTCACCGTCTTCCTCGACGACCTCGTCGACCGCGATGAGGACCGCGCCAACGGCGAGCACAACTACCTTGCCTACTACGAGAGCCCCGAGGCGGCGGCCGAGCGCCTGGCGCTGATCGCGGATCGTGCCGACGCGCTGATCGAGCGTCTGCCGCATGCTGGCCGCCACCGGGCGATCCTCGCCGGCGTCGCCGGCTACTACCTGAGCGCCCCGGCGGCGGAGACGCCCTACGCCCTACCGATCCGCGAGCGGCTGCTCGAGGCCCTGGGTCCGGGAGCGCGCTTCCTGACCGGCTTCATGCGCCTGCGCCGGCGGGGAGAACGCAAACGGCCCGGGCAAGCGGGGAACTCGCCCGGACCATGAGTTTGCGTATCAGGGACCGTTACCGCTCAGGGTAGGCGGGACGGACCGGGAGATCTATAAGAACAGATGCGGACCGGCATGTCAATAGCCTGGCCAACTCCTGGCGACGTCATTCGCCCACTGCTGGGCTTCGCTGAAGCCGAGATACGGAAGCAGCGTCAACAGCACCAGATCCGGCCGGAGTTCGATCAGGCGATCGACCCGGCCGATTCTCAGATGATCGCCTACCAGGCCGACCACGCCGGCGACGAGGGCCTCGTCTGTCGACCCCGGCAGACGCTGGTCGACGGGCGCTTGGACTCTCAAAAAACCAGCTAGACGGCCAATTACGCTCTCGTAAAGCTTGGTGTTGTCGGCGGGGTTACCGTGATCGCCCAGGAGGCTGTCGGTCACCCCCGGATGGGCAATCGCGTAGTCCACCCCCGCGTAGATGCCGGCCGCCACCTGGGCTGGCCACTCCTGCTCTTCCGAGCAGGCCTTCAGGACCACGTTTTCGAGGTTGGCAAGCGCAGGCGGAAGCCCCATTAAATGGGAACACTAACAGACCAGTACACCGGATTCTGTCATCGACGGGCCCGGCATCCGCGGGTAATCGCGGTTCCGATCTGGCGTCCTCCGGCGAGGGTCATCCCGGCGTGGGCCAAGGAGAAGAAGCCCGCGGTCTGCCGCTCGGGGATCGGGCAGGAGGCGCTGAGGTAGCTGCGGGCGCGACCCCGGTAAGCGTAGCGGCGCGCCAGGGTCATCTCGAAGCTCTCCAGGCGCGGCCATGGGCCGAGCGCCGGCGACAGCTTCACCACCAGGGCGAGGCCGAAGCGACCGCTCCCCTGCCGCAGCTGGAAGGGAAGGACGACGACGGTGGGCGGGTCGGCCGCGTAGGCGTGCAGGATCACGCCTCGGCCGCCGTCGACGCGGCCGTTGAAGGCCAACAGCCGGGTCTCGATCTCGAAGGGATCCTGCTTCGGGACCCGAACCAGCGCCTTCAATCGTCCACGGCCGACCAGGGCGCCGCGGCAGGCGGCCAGCGCTTCCGGCGGTTTTGCGTCGCGCAGCCGCCGCGGTGGGCAGACCGGCAGGCCGCGGGTGGACACCACACCCTTCGCCGGCAGGCCCAGCTCGATCCGGGTGACCCGCGGTAGCAGACTGCCGTCGTCGGTATGCAGCCCGGCCTCGAGGTGGACCGTGACCGGCGCGGGGTGGTGGCGCGGCAGCCTCAACGGCGAGAGCCCCCCGTCCAGCCTGAGGATCAGGTTGCCCTTCTGGGTTCGCTCGCCGTGCGCGGCGCCCGCCCCACCGATGACCATGGCCAGCGCCGCGACCACGCAGATCGCGCGCATCAGACCTCGGCGTGGCGCGATCCCGTCCATCTATCCGTAGCGGGAGAACTTGAAGCTGCACCAGTCGAAGCCGAAGGCGAGGACGACGTTGTTGGCCAGGTTGCCGCTGTGGATGAAGCGGGCGGTCAGCCGCTGTGCCTTGATCGCGTGGTCCTGCCGCAGCTGCTCGGTGATCTGCCTCAGGTAGGACTCCTGCCGCTTCAGGTAGGTGAACCACTTGCGCAGCCGTTCGGCGTCGGCGGAGGGCCGGGGCACAGCGGAGATCTGCTTCACCGTCGAGCCGAAGATCAAAGTCGCCCTGGCGAACTTCTTCGCCGCGACGGGGAGCCGTTCAGCCTGGATGTCGGCCCTGGCCCCCTTCATCGCCCGCTGCGTGGCGAGCGCGTCGGGCTTGCAGACCTTCTCCAGGCGTTCGACGTATTCGTCGCGGGTCGGGGCTTCGGCCGCGGGGGCGGTGGCGACGGCAAGCAGGGACGCCGCCAAGAGCAGGGTGATCGCAATCGTCCTTCTATGCACTGTTCGTCCTCGTCTCTGGCATCAACAGGTTTCTGCGGGGAAGGATTCGCTCCAGCACCCGCGGCACACGCCAGACCCGGTCGCCGATCAGCAGCATCAGCGCCGGCAGCAGGACGATCCGGACCACGGTCGCGTCGAGCAGGATCGCCACGGTCAGCCCCACCCCCATCTGGCTCACGGTCGCGATCGGCGCGGTCGCGAAGGAGACGAAGACGGCGGCCATGATCGCCGCGGCGCCGGTGATCACACCGGCCGTCTTCTCCAGCCCGAAGGCGATCGCCGCCCGGTTGTCGCCGTCCACGTCGTAGCGCTCGCGCATCCGCGCGATGAGGAAGACCGCGTAGTCGATCGAGAGCCCGAAGGTGACGCCGAAGATCGCCCCCGCCCCAACCGTGTCGATGTAGGGATGGCCGCCGAGGGGATAGCCCGCGGGGATCTGGCAGACCAGCGCCATCACCCCGATCGCCGCCGCCACCGAGGCGAGATTGAGGCAGACGGTCAACAGCGCCAAGAGCGGCGCCCGCAGGATCACGATCAGCGCCAGCAGGGTGAAGAGGACGAACGCGCCGATCACCAGCGGCAGTCGCGCTTCGGTCGCTTCGCCATAGGTGTTGAGCGTGGCGGCGCCGCCGGTGACGCCGGTCCGCAGGCCGCTCGCCGCTTCCAGCTGCGAGGCGTCCTCCCCGAGGCGCGCCCCGACGCGGCGCGAGCCGTCGCTGTTGAAGGGATAGTCGGAGACGACGAGCATCCGCGCCGCCTGGCCGCCGCCGTCGATGCTGATCGCCTCGCCCGCTTCCTCCCGCCGCGGCGCCGGTGCGCCGTCGAGGGCGGAGAGCACGAAGTAGCCGGAGTCGAAGAGGCCCGGCGACTGGCGACGCAGTTCTTCGTCGCCGAGCGCCAGCGGCGTCGCCACCGCGGTCACCCGCTCGCCGGCGCTCGCCAGCTTCGTCTGCAGCGGGTAGGCACGGCGAGACCCTTCCGAGAGTCCGCTCTGCAGCGTCCCCGCCCCGCCCTGGAGTTCGACCAGGCCGGTGGAGAGCCGTTCGGCCCCGCCACCGAGTCGGTCGAGGCCGCTGCTGAGCCCGCCGGTCGCTTCGGCCAGCTCGCCGACGCCGGCTTCGAGGCGCTTGCCGCCCGGCACCAGCCGGTTCATGCCGCCGTTGACCTTTCCGGCGACGTCGCGCAGCCGCCGCACTTCGTTGCGGTTCGAGGCGACGGTGCGGGCCAGGACCCGCGCCTGGTCGGCGAGCGGCCGCAGGGCGGGATCCGTGGCGGCGGCGGCTTCGAGCTCGCGGGCCAGCTTGCGCGAGCGCGCCTGCTCGCCGCCGCGCAGCCGCGGCACCAGCGAGCGCAGGCCGAGGGCGAGGCTGAGGCTGCCGACCGAGACTTCGCGCTGGCCCTTGGCGAGGCGCTTGCTGCCGTCCTCGAGGCGGCCGATCGCCGCCGTCGCTTCTTCGCCCTTGCCGGCGGCGCGCTTCAGCTCGGAGGCGATCGTGCCGGCGCCGGCGGCCGCGCGTTCGGAACCCTCGGCGAGCAGACCGCTGCCGGCGGCGCCTTCGTCGAGACCGGCGCGGAGCTTGCTGACCGCGCCGGCGGCGCGGCGCAGGCCGGGGCCGAGCTTCTCCAGCTGCGCCGTGCCCTGGGTACCGTCGGTGGAGAGCCTGCTGCCGAGCGCGCGCAGCGGCGCCGTGCGGCGGGCGACCGGGGCCGGGCCGATCACGGTCCGCACCCCGGGCTGGGCGGCGATCCGCCGCTGCCAGCGGCTCAGCGCCGCGAGGTCCTCGCGATTGGTAATCGGTCCCTTTTCGGTGGCGGCGACGAGGACGAACGGCGCCTCCCAGCCGGGACCGACGGCGCTGTCGATCGTCTCGGCACTCTGCCGTGCCTGGTTTGAGCTCGGCAGCTCGTCGATGCCCGGGGCGCCGGTGGTGAAGCCGAGCACCGGCAGGATCAGGAGCAGCAGCGGCACGGTGACCAGGCAGGCAGCGAGCGCGGGGTTGCTCAGCGCCGCCCCGGCCGCGGCCGCGACCGTAGACCGGCGCCCCGGGCGCGGCGGCGGCCCGATCCGCCCGGCGTTGATCCGCGGTCCGAGCAGACCCAACAAGGGCGGGACGGCCAGGGTGGAGATGACGACGCTGATCACGGTCACCACCGCGGTCGCGGTCGCCAGCGAGAGCAGCAGCGAGCCGGGCTGGAGGAATGCGGAGAACAGGAGGGCAACGATCAGCGTCACGCCGGCGAAGAGCGTGGTGCGGCCGGCGCTGGCCCGGGTCCGCGCCGCCGCCGCCCATGGGTCCGGATCCCGCTCCATCTCCTCGCGGAAGCGGGAGACGATCAGCAGCGAGTAGTCGACCCCGAGGGCGAGGCCCATCATCGTGCAGACGACGAGGGCGAGGGCGTCGATCGTCATCGCTCCGGAGAGCAGGGCGAGGACGCCGCGGCCGGCAAAGACCGTGAGAGCGCCGAAGGCGAGCGGAATCGCCGCCGCGACCACCGAGCGGAAGACCAGCAGCAGGACCAGCACCAGCAAAGGCGCCGCCAGCAGCTCGGCCCGCTCGGTCGAGGTCAGCGATTCCTCCTGCAGGGCGCGAGAGACCGAGGCGTAGCCCGACTGGGTGGCGACGACGGGCTCGCGCACCTGCGCCTCCAGGGTCGCTTCCAGCTCCGGGACGACCTCGCGCATCGCCCGATTCAGTGGTACGCGAAAGTCGACTAAAACCAGGGCCTTGCCCGGCCCAGGTCGCAGGGCGCCCAGAGAGCCTCGGTCCCAGGGGGAGATGACCGTCGCCTGCGGCTGCCGGCGCAGCGCCTCCACTAGGCGCGATCCCTGCCGGTCGACTGCCGCCGCCGGCCCTTGCAGCAGGACGACGAAAGGTGACGAATCGCCGAAATGGCTCTGCGCAAGAGTTTCACCGTTTGATGCAGAGGTCCCCGGCACGTTCAGCGAAAGCGGCGAGAGCTTTCCTTCCACGCCGAGACCGACCACCCCCAGCGCTACGCAGGCGGCCAGCACCACACCCAGTCCCCATAGAGCTCGGCGGCGCGCCGCCGGCCGAAGATCCCTCCTCATTGGACGGAGAGTCTAGGCCAGAATCCGATCGTCCCCGGTACGTGAGCGTCCCGATTTACCCCGTCCGGTGCCTATCCTTCCCAGGTCACCTCGACGTCGTAGCGAGAGAAGGCGGGGTCGGCGGTGAGGATCGGCAGGCGCTCGACGCGGGCCTGGGCGATCAGCAGGCGATCAAACGGATCGCGGTGATGATGCGGCAGCTCACGCACCGCCCACGCGTGCTCGCTGGTGACCGCCAGCATCTCGAAGCCGAGGCTCTCGACGAGGGCGGGCAGATCGTCCGGCGCCTCGAGCTTGCCGAGGGCGGACTTGATCGCGATCTCCCAGAGCGACGCGACGCTGACCAGCACCTCCACCTCAGCATCCTCGATGGCCGCCGTGGGACCGGGTCCGAGCCGCGCGTCGTCGAGGACGTGCCAGAGGACCACATGGGTATCGACCAGCAGTGGGGGCAACGCTCAGCGTTCGTACTCGGCGAATTCCTCGAGCGGCTCGTCGAAGTCGGGGCCGACCTTGATCTTGCCCTTCAAGGAACCCCGGCCCGTCACGCCGCCTTTCTTCTTCTGGAGCGGAGCGATGCGGGCCACCGGCTCGCGCCCGCGGCGGACGACGATCTCCTCGCCGGCCTCGGCGCGGCGGACGAGTTTGGAGAAGTTCGTCTTCGCCTCATGGATGTTGACGCTCGCTGCCACGGCCGCAGAGTAGCAAGGTTAGTCCACTTGGTCCACTAAAGTTGTCGTTACCGGCGCTTGCCGCAGTCCGTCTTCACCACGGGATGGATCTTGTGTCGCTTGCCGTTCTGGCCGTCGAAGCTGCCGCCGGTTCGCCACCGGCGCGTGCAGAGGCCGCCGGTGTTGGCGAGCAGCCCTCGGCTGCCGCCGGGCATCGTCAGCACTACCTTGCTGAACGGAACGTCCGGCAAGCTCGGGAAGACGATCCGGAGCTGCCCGTGCGAGGAGTCGATGCGGCCGTTCAGTCGCAGATCGACTTCACCGTGGAGGGCGACGGCCAGGTCGGGCAGCCTGTCGTCGCTTTCCCGCAGGAAGACCCCTCCGGAAAGGGGCTCGTCGAGCACCGGGGTCCAGGCCTCGACGCGACCGTAGGCGGCGCCCGCCGGACAGCGACCGGCGGCGAACTCCGCCCTGCTGCAGATCTTTTTGATGCGACGGCTGTCCAGCAGCTCCGTACCCGGGAGGGTGACCGCCGCACGGCGGAGGTTGGCGTCTCCGGGCCGGGTCCTGATAGTCGCGCGAAGAGGGGGGTGGGAACCGCGACCGGTCGGGCCGAGCAGGCGGACCGCGGCCGTGGGTCGGAAGCCGAGGCCGGCGCAGTCGCCGGCCTGAAAGCGGTCGCTCGCCCCCACGGCCGTACCCGCGGTCGAGGTGAGGCTGGCGTGGACCGCCGTCGCCACACAGCTGGTTGGGTTGCGGATGAAGCCGGGGCGATCGAGAACCAGGCGGAGGACCCGGTACTCGATCGGAACCCCGGCCAGGATCTGCGGCAGCGGGTCGAGGCGAATCCTCGCCTGCGCGGTCTCGGGGTCGACCGCGATCGCGGCACGGGTGACGACGGTGCCGAGGTCGAAGGGTCCCGCCTGGGCGGGGACGACGACCACGAGGCTGAAAGGGCCGCCCGCGAAAGGGCCGGCCAGGTAGACCGCGCTTGGCGCCCTGCCGGCTTCGGGTACCCAGAGCGGCGTCGCGCCGGAGCCGGCGGCGATGCGGGCGAAGCCGACCCTGGAGTCGGCCGGGCAGCCGCCGGCCGAGGCGAGCACCTCGGGGCAGATCGGCACCGCGCCGAAGTCGGCGCTGAGCCCGGGGGGCAGAGTGAGGCTGAGCCGGGAGAGATTCTCTTCGCCGGAGGCCTGGCTGAGGTCGAACACGAACGGCGAGCTGCGCCCGGCAGCAGGGTTGGTGGCGCCGGCAGCTAGCGTCGGAGCGAAGCGGCGGGCGCAGTCGCCGTCGGTGGCGAACGTGTCGACACCCTGCAGAGGAGCGTTGCCGGACGAAGGGGTCAAGGTGTAGGCGATTGCCTGGGAGCCGCAGCCGCCGGGGGTGGTCAGCGGGGCGTGAGGACCGGAGTTGAAGTGGAGCTCGAGGCGGCTGAGCGGGAGCTGTGGGATTTGATCGAGGGTCGCCGTGAGGCGACCGCTGCCGGGGTCGGCGGCGAT
The DNA here is from genome assembly GCA_036260485.1 of Solirubrobacterales bacterium. GTDB lineage: Bacteria > Actinomycetota > Thermoleophilia > Solirubrobacterales > 70-9 > VAYN01. Next base: position 59,466 of record DATAMR010000034.1, read on the forward strand.
CTCGATCGGCAGCGTGAGGAGGACGCCGCGATCGGCGTCCGCGATCACCAGGTGGAGGGCGAGCAGACTGTCGAAGGGGTTCTCCGCAGCGGGAGCGCCGGTGGCGGGATCGTCGGGCGTCGCGAGGTAGATCGTGCCGGCCAGCGGCTTGGCGAAGAGCGGGGTCCGCACCTCGGCGGTGCCGAGCTTCGACGCCTGCGAACAGCCGTCCCCGGGTGCCCCGCCGGGGGTCTCGGCGGCGAGCTGGACGGGGTCGCAGGCGGCGAGCCCCGCGGCGACGGGCGGGTTGACGGTCATGCCCACGGGCAGTTCGAGCACGGCGCGTTCGGTGTCGGCATTGGCGCGGCCGCTCGGCGAGGCGATGCCCTGATCGGGGGCGCTGAGGGTGAGGTCGAGGCCGCTGGGGGCGGCAGCCTGGCTGGTCGTCGGCCCAGCTTCGAGAAAAGGTGAATAGGAGAGCCCGCCGCAGGCGACAACAGGCTGCGATTCCGGAGTGGCAGCGGAGACGGTGACAGCGGGCGCCTGCCAGGAGGAGGCGACGAGGGTGGTCTGCAACGGCGCGGCGCAGCTGCGCGGAAGGGTCAAGAAGGCGTTGCCGTTCGGGGAACCTTCGAGGGTAAGGGTCGCCCCGAACAGCTGGGTGGCCTGGGCGGTATCGGTGATCGAGGCGATCAGGTTGTAGGGCGGTCGGCGGGAGATCGAGAGGTCGATCGTGACCGGGATGCCCTGGGCGTGGAAGCCGAGCTGGGCGGCCTGTCCTGGCGCCGGTTCGAGCAGGTAGAGGGGTGCTTCGACCGGAACTGATTCCCCGCCGATTTGGAGACTGAGAGCACCGACCGCGGTCGAGGCGGGGCAGTCGTCAGCGAGATAGTCGACATGGGCGCACTCGGGGAGCAGGGCGGGGGCGCCGACCAGACCCGGCGGCAGGGTGATGTGAAGGTCCTTGAGGGAACCATCGGGGAATTCATCGCCGGGCGGACCGGTGGTGTTGAAGGCGAGGTCGGTGCTCCAGGCTTCCGGGTGGGAGCCGGCCGGCTGGGCGCCGGCGGCGCCCTGAGCGGTAAAGACGGTACTCAGCGACTTGAAGCCGAATGCCCCCTGAGCCGGGGAAGAGTGTCCACAAGAGATCAGCAGCGCGAGGGCGCCGCAGACGACAAGGCACGCGCGGCGGTGGCGGTCGGCTTTTTTCTCTTCCCGCGACAAAATCCCTGATCGGCGGGCTCCCGTTTCCCGATGGCGAAGGTCCCTGGCTTCACCCGAACATCGTGAACATCAGAGTACCAGCCAGGGGATACCGCCTGGAGGGCGCGGGTCAACTGAGCGGCGTGGCCGCGATGGAGGCAACCTTCCAGGTGTTCCTTTCCCTGCCCATCGGGATCGCGTAGACGGTCCCGCCGGCACCGCGATAGATCGCGAAGCCGTGGTCGCCCTCGCGGCGCAGGCTGCCGACGTCGGCTATGGCGGCTTCGCGCAGGGTCACGCTCGGCACCTTGCCGGAGAGGACGGCCAGCGTCGCCGCGCAGGAGGAGCCGGCGGAACCGGTGTCGGCGCCGCGGACGCCCTGCGCGGCGCCGCGGCTGAGGTAGTCGCAGGCAGCGGCCCAGTTGCGCTCGGCGCGGGCGTCGAGGAAGCCGTGCAGAGCACGGGCCGCCTGCTCGAATTCCGCGGCGGAGGCTTCCTCACCGAATTCCTGGACGCTGTTGTCAGCGCCTTTGACGATGAACTGCTCTGAGCCTCCGCCGGAGTCGTGTTGAGACTTGGGATGGAGGGGGCCGGAGCGCTGGCTGGGGACCGGAGTGGACGAGGCTGTCTGACCCCCTCCCCCGCCGCCACAGCCAGCAGACACGATCCACGACACGGCGGCGATAGCCAAGCCGATCAGGGTCGCCCGCCTCACTGCCCCTGCCCCGTGAACCCCAGCACCCCCACCGCCTCCCCGGGCGCGAACACCGCTTTACCTTCGGCGAAGGTCTGGTTGAAGGTCGCCGCGGTGAAGGCCGTCAGGCTCAGCGGCGCCCCGGCGAGTGAGATCGTGCGGGCCCTGGGTTCGGAGGCGACCGCCCCGATCCCGAGGTCGAGGAGGGGAACGCGCCCCAGTTTGCCCGCGTAGGGAGGCGAGGGCTGGACGTTGGCTTCGGCCGAATCCGAGCGGGCGGCGAGGTCGAGCCACTGTTCGTGCCAGAAGACCTGACCGCCGCCGAGCTGGAGGAATTCGACGTCTCCACCCGTCCGCAGGGTGCCGAGGGAGGCTTCTGGAGAGATCGCCCCGCCGCTGATGATCGGGAAGCTGAAGGAGCCGCCGAGGTGTTCGGCCGGGAAGATCGGGTTGACCGAGACGAACAGGGCGTCGAGCTTGGCGAGAAAGGCCGGGGCGAAGTCGAGGCCGGCCTTGCCGCTCGGCAGCAGGGTCACCGTCAGCGGCTGGGCAGCGCCGCGCAGGGTGCCGAGGATCTGGCCGGCGCTGAAGAGCTGCTCGGGGCGCAGCTTCTTGTTGAGGCGGGTCGCGAGCTTGGCGGTCAGCTTCAGCTTCTTCGCCGTGAACTTCTCGCCGAAGCCCAGGCGCTCGGAGTCGATCGCCGGCGAGGTGGCGAGCTTCAGCTGGCTGCCGCCGACTTTTGCGATCAGCGGGGCGTGGCTGGCTTTGACCGTGAGGTTGCGCAGGGGGACGCGCTTGCGGGCGTTCTCGAAGGCGAGGATCCCCGCGGCCAGGACCTCGCCCTTCCCGATCGTCGGGTCGATCTTGCCGCCGGCCACCGGCAGGGTCAGGGACCGGCCTTTGCGCTCGGCCGGCGAGCCGGCGCTGAGCTTCACCTGGTTCTCGACGAGGAAGCGGGAGAAGCCCTTGTCGAGGGTGAGCTCGACTGTGCCGGTGCCGAGCGGGTCATAGGCGGCGTGGGCCACTGGGGCAGCGCCCGCAAGAGCGCTCGTAGCCAGCACCGCCGCGGCCAGGGTCTTGAAGGTCTTGATCGCCCCCATTCTTCTCATCTCCAGTCCCCTGTTCTCATTCGCGCACCCCACAGCTCTTGGCCACGGTCGCCGCCATCTTGGCGCTGTCGAAGACGAAGTCGACGTGGGCGAGGCTGAAGGCGGTGACGGTGGCGCCCGGGGGAGCCGGGCAGGCGGCATTGAAGTAGGAGAGGTGCCGGCCCCTGTAGGTGTATTCGCGGCGCAGGGTGAGCTTGATCCGGTCCAGGTAGCCCCAGTCGCCCAGCGCCTGGGGCAGGGAGGCGGTGAGTTCGGTCCCGTAGGTGGACTGGTTGATGTGCTTGATCGCGAAAGCGATCGTGAACGATGAGTTGAAGGGGTTTGCGGTGTAGATCTGGGCGAGGAGAGTGGGGAGGCCCTTGCGGCGGCCGTTGAAGATCAGCATCCGTCCCCGGGTCGGGTAGGGGTCTTGGCCGGGAAGGATGATGTGGGCCCAGAACTGGCCGGAGCCGATCAGGGCATCGCCGCAGTTGGCCAGGGCGCGTTCGGTCGAGGCGGGCTGGACCTGGTGGATCTGGCAGACCGGCAGGCCCTTGGACTGCAGCAGGCCGTGGCGGTTGACCTTGATCCTCATCTTCTGGAGCTGCGGCGGGATCCCCCCGTCGGCTGACTCGAGATGGCCGGCGATGAAGACGGCGATCGGGGCGGGCTTGTCCCGGGGCAGCTTGTAGGGCTTCAACTGGCTCAAGACCGTGATCCGGAGGTTGCCAAGCTGCACGGTGGTGGCCCCGGCCAGGGTCGCCACCGTGCCGAGCGCGATCACGGTCAGGGTCAGGGCCCCTGCCCGTCTCGCCATCGACTACCGGGCCGCGCGGGCACGGCGCTTGTGCGCCTTGCCCTTCTTGCACTTGACCTGCAGCACCGGATTGGCGTTGAGCACCTTGCCGTTGTGGCCGGTGAACTTGACCTTGGCCCGCTTCTTTGCCCGGCAGAGGTCGGTGGAGTTTTCCAGCAGCCCCTTCTCGCCGCCCTGGAAGTCGACCACGACTTTGGAGATCGGGGCGTCGGGGACGAAGTCGAAGGTGTTGCGGATTCCTCCGTTGACCGAGTCGATGCGACCGATCGCGTTGAAGTCGATCAGCCCGTGCACCGCCAGGACGAGGTCGGGCAGAGGGTGTTCAGAGCTCCTGAGGAAGATCGGCCCTTCCAGCGGTTCGGAGAGGATCGGGGTCCAGGCGCGGGCGTGGCCGTAGATCGAGCCGGCCGGGCAGGCGGCGCCGTTGCCGGCGCCGGCATTGAACTGGACCCGGGTGCAGACGGTGCGGATGTGGGCCTGGTCGAGGAACTCCGAGTGCGGCAGGGCGACCGAGATGCTCTTGGAGTTGGCATCGCCGGGGCGTGGGATCAGAGTGGCCCGCAGGGCCGGGTTGCCGCCGCGCTTGGTGGCGCCCCGGAGCTTCAGGTTCAACTGCGGCTTGAAGCCGAGGTTGGCGCAGTCGGCGGCCTGGAAGCGGGTGGAGACGGTGACCGGCTGATCATCGGCTTCTGATCCGAAGTCGAGGCCCGAGCCCAGCACCGTGGAGGCGGTCGAGGTCGGTTCGCAGCCGGTCGGGTTGATCACGAAGTCGGGGCGATCGACGTAGGCGCGGATGTCGCGCAGGTGAACCGGGATGCCCTGGATGATGTGGGGGATCGGGTCTGAGCCGGTGGCGTCGATGAAGACTTCGGCGGTCTCGGGATTGATCTTCAGGGCCTCTCTGACGACCACGGTGCCGAGGTCGAAGGGGCCGACCTTGGCCGCGGTGATCGCCGCAATCGAGAGGGCGGAGCCGTGGTAGGGGCCGGCAAGGTAGACCTTGCCGGGGGCGTAGGCCAGCGCAGGGCCGACTCCCGAGCCGACCAGGGTCCTGCCGACTTCGGAGGCGGCCGGGCAACTCGGGCTTGCCAACTCTTCGGCGCCGCCGTGGGGTCCGGTCCTGGATTTGGCGGCGGCAATCGCCGCGTCAGAGCAGAAGGGGATACCGGCCAGCTTGCCGGTGATGCCCGGCGGCAGCTTGATCGAGAAGTGGGTGATCTCCTGTTCGGAGTCGGTTCTCGAGAGGCGCAGGTTGAAGGGGCTGAAGTGCCCGGCGGCGTTGTTGAGCGTGCCCGCGACGAGGCCCGGCCTGAAGGGCGGCAGCCCGCCCGCGGGACAAGGGCCACCGTTGGGACCGGTGATCACCTGGAAGGCGGAGGTGGTCGTGACCGGCGCCTGTCCCGATGAGGGGGTGAGAACCGCGGTGGCGTCGTAGGTGCCGCAGCCCGGGGGCGTGGCCAGCGGGCTCCGCGTCCCCTCGCGGAAGTGCAGCCGGAAGTGGGAGAAGGGCAGCTGAGGCAGGTTTTCGGCGACGGTCGTGATCCGGCCCGTTCGCGGATCGGATTCCACCTCTAGCGGCTGCTTGATCAGGATTCCCAGATTGGCGTTCTTGAGCACCATGTAGAGAGCCACGAGGGAGGCGGAGGGGTTTTCGTAAGGGGCGGCCTGGAAGAGCGAGCCGACGAGCGGTTCGTCGACCAGCGGGCTCTCGACTTCGACCGTGCCGATCTTCGAGGCGTTGGGGCAACCGGCTCCCGGCTGGGAGAAAGCCTTCTCCCTGCCCAGCTCCGCTTCGCTGCAGACCTCGAGCCCTTCGGCGATCGAGGGGTTGATCGACATCCCTTCGGGCAGGGTGACCGCGGCCTTGCGAAGGTCCGCCTGGGCGATGCCGCTCGGGTTGCCGAGCCCTTCGTCGTGGACGTCTAGCGAGAAGTCGAGGCCGCTGGGTGAGCTGGCCGCGAGCGAGGTCGGCCTGGCCGTGATCAAGGGGCCGAAGCCCAGCCGCGAGCAGCCGGTCATCGCCGGTCCTTCGAAGCTGCCGCTGGCGGGTTTCGCGTTCGGTTCCTCCCAGGAAACCGCTTCATAGCCGGTTACGAGCGGGCCGTCGCAGGAACGCGGCAGGGTCAGAAACGGGACTTCTGCGGCGCCGGTGTCGCAGGTGCCCAGCGATTCTTCCAGGCCGAGGCCGAGGCAGCTGCCCCGGAACGGGTCATGGGAGTGGGCGGCGGGAATGCCCCAGAGCGTCAGTTCAGAGCTGAAGAGGTTGGTTGCCTGGAGGATGTTGATCGCGGCTGCGGCAAGGTTGTTGGGCGGCTCGCCGTTGACGCCGACGTCCACCGTTACCGGGATGCCGCCGTTGACGATGAAGCCGATCTTCGCCGCCACGCCTGGAGGCGGGACCAGGTTGTAGACGGGCTCGGAGTAGACGAGGTCGGGTTTGATCACCCCCACTCGCGTCAGCCCCACCGCGGTGGAGTCGGGACAACTGGGATAGGTGCTGCCGTTGTTCGCGATGTTGATCGCCAGGAAGTCCGCCGTGGTGCAGGTGGGAACGGCGGTTCGGGAGCCGATGAAACCGGCCGGCAGTGCGACGCGCAGAGTCCGAACCATGTCGTCCGGGACTTCTTCCCCCGATTCGGGGTCGATTTTCGTATTGACCTCGATGAAGTTCGTCGCCGCGAAGGGGTGGGAGCCGGCCTGGGTCGCCGCCGAGCCGTCTTCATTGGTGAAGGTGTTGCTGAATTCGCTGATGCCGAACTCAGCCTGAGCGGGGATAGCTGCGACGAGCGCCACCGCGAAGGTGGCGATCAGTATCGAGGTGAAGCGCTTCATCGTCCTGCCCCCCGGCTGTGGCCGGCGGCTCGGTGATGGGCCCGCCGGTGTTTTTTCTTGCTGGCGCAACGGCCCTTGCGACGCACCTGCCCCTTGCGGCAGCTCGCCCTGGGCGCTTCGCGCACGTTGCCCGTGCCTTCGAAGGCCGACGATGCCGGAGTTGGGTCATTGGGAGCTGCCGGCGTGCCCTGGCAGGCTTCGCCTTCACAGGCGGCGGCGGTGCTCGGTTCGGGGAAGCCGCCGCCGACGCGGGCGTCATAGACGTCGATCAAGCCGGAGTCGCGAGGGATGAGGCTGGCGTTGGTGGTGAAGAAGGCGTCGTCGCCGCTTTCGCTGGCATCGGCGAATAGCGAGTCCTGCGAGCTTTCGCCGGAGGAGATCAGGCTGAGGCAGCCGCCGGAGGAGGCGACGTAGAGCTCCGCGCCCATTTCCTCGCAGGCCCCCTGGCTCGCGCCGGCCTCCCACTCATAGACGTCCGCCTTGCCGTTGGTGTCGCGCGGCAGCAGCGCGTCATAGCTGTTGAAGAAGAGGCGGCTGCCGTCCCCGGAGAGGGCACGGGGGTCGTGCAGCTCGCTGCTTGCCAGCGGGATCGAGGCCGCCGTCGGCAGGCTCAGCGCTCCTTTCAATGGTGCCTGCACCGCCCGCCCCAGCGGCCGCGCCCCGCTCGGGTTGCACGAGACGCAGACCGGCCCCGCCGCGCCGACTTCATAGCGATAGACCTCGGAGTCCGCTTCCCCGCTGGCGAGGTCGGTGTTGTCATACCCCGTCAGCTTCGCGGTCGAGATGAAGGCCAGCGCACTGCCATCGGGGGTCACCCTGGCGGCGTGGTAGACCGGGGCCGCCGCGGTGTCGGTGGGAATTTCACCCGACACGTCGGTTGAGGAGAGGGTCGCGATCAAGCTGAGCGCCCCTTCGTCATCCAGGTAGAGGTTCGGTTTGCCCAACTGCCCGCCCGCCAGCGCTTCTTCGGAGACGAAGTAGATCCGCGAGAGGTCCTTGCTCGCCCCCGCCAGGCCCACCACCTTGCCGGCAAGTTTGGTCGCGCTCGCGCCCAGGGTGAACTCGTAGAGGTTGCCCCCGATCGGGCCTTCGACCACCTGGAACAGCGCCTTGGCACCGTCCTCGCTCGCCGCGAGGAAGCGCGAGCGCAGCGGCGTTTTGGTGGTCGAGACCGCCTCGGTGCAGGCCCGTTCGGCTTCCGGGACGCAGGCGCCTTGGCCGTTTTTGGCCGCGCTTTCAGGCTGGCCGGGGTTGAGCCGCAGGTAGACCTTGCCGGAGTCGTTTTGTTTCGCTCCCGAGTCGGTCCAGTAGGCCTTGCTACCGTCGGCGGAGATCGCCCCGGCGACGTTGGCCATCCGGCCGAGCGCCACCAGTCCAAGGCCGGTATCGCCGCTGGTACCACCGGAGCAGTTGCCCGCGACCGGCGTCCCGTCGGGCAGGACGCAGAGAAAGCGCATCTCTCCGCCGCTTGCGTAATAGGCCTGCCAGGGGCCGCCCGTTTGCATCTGCGCCCGCACGATCACCGCCGTGCCGTCGGCCGAGGCGCCCTGCGGCTCGGGGTAGAACTCGCGTGCCGCGACACTGGGTTTGACCGGGATCAGCGCTTCGTCTGCTCCCCCGCCGCAGAAGTCGCGCCGGTAGACGTTCGGGTAGCCGGCGAAGTCGTGGGCGGGATCGAGCCGCGGTTCGGTCGCCGCCACGAACCAGCCGGTGCAGAGGTCGGGCGAGAAGTCCTTGAAGGGGTTGTTCAGGGCGGTGACGAAATTGATGTTGTTGGGCGGCGGCGCGAGGCCGGGGGTGATCGCTTTGCTCTGCCAGCCGCTCTGGGGGTCGCGGCGGGCGAAGTACTGGTTGGTGTAGGGGGCGCTTTCGGGGTGGGCGAAGGCGCGGTAGGAGGAGTAGCTAAACTTTTCGCCGTCCGCGGCGCTCTCTTCGAGTTCGGTGAAGCCCACGGAGCGGATGTCACCGTTGCTCTTGTCGAGCGGGCTGACCATCTCATAGCCTCGGCAGTCGGGCAGGCGGGCGGCGGGACCGGTGCGCAGGGCGTCATTGGGGCAGGTCCGGGGCGCCAGCGGTTCGAAGGTCGTGAAGCTGGATTCTTCGCCGACTTCGCGAAAGACGGTTTCCCCGCCCACGGTTTCCGGCGTGCCGCCGCCCTGGCCATAGACGGGGCCGCCGCCGCCGCTCTTTGCCACGAAGCGATAGTGGTAGGTGGTGCCGGGGCTGAGGCCGGCGATGGAAACGGTGGCTCGCAGAGACTGGCCGATCTGCTTGGAAGTGAGCAGCGTTCCCGGCGGCACCGGCACCACTTCCGCGCAGCCGCCTTCTGAGCATTTGCCGGTCCCGTACTGGACGTAGTAGCGGGTGTCCTTCCAGAAGTGGGGGTTGATCAGGGCGCCGAGGATCCCCCCGTCGCGCTCGACCGAAGCGGCGAACTGCTCGCTTATCTCGGGTGGAACACTCGGCTGCGATTCGAAGCTGACGGGGCCCGGGCCGAAGGAGCGGATGAAGCTGTCGATAGTGGGTCGGGAGTATGCGACGTAGATATCGCCCACTGCATTGGTGCCGATGGCAGTTAGGGGAAAGAATTCAGAGCCGTCGGCGTACCGCTCGGCTTCGCAGCAGCTGGCCGGGGAGAGTGGTTTGCCGGTCGCGTCGTACTCGAGAACCTCATGGGTTCCGGTAGCGAAAAGGTTGCCGGCAGCGTCGGTGGCGATATTGGTCTGGCCGGTGAGCAGGCCGATCTCGGAACCCGTGGTCGAATCGAGCTTGTGGACTCCCGCTTTGCCATTGAAGGTCACATAGAGGCCGCCGCCGATCGGGTCGAAGGAAAACCCATAAATCGTCTCTCCGGGCACCGGGGCCTGGGCTTCGTATTCACCCTGAAGGTTGAAGCGCTGGAAGCGTTCCTCGTCGCCGACGAAGATCTCACCGGGGGGGCCGGGAGCGATGCCGGAGCTGACGCCATTGCCGAACTGGCCCGGGCCAGTGCCGACGGTGCCTGCACCACACACGTTGCCGGCTTCCAATTGCGCCGCGGTGCAGCGGTTGCGTTCGGCTTCGGGTTTGCCTTCGGTGGTCTTGGTCTTGTTGACTTCACCGCCGAACATCAGGACGAAGCGCCCGGCGGAGTTGAACTTCTGCACCCTGTGATTGCCGACTTCGCGCACGTAGACACCACCGGCGGCGTCGACGGCAATGCTGCGCGCGTCGTTCAGCTGCCCCGCCCCACTGCCTTGCAGCCCCCCCTGGCAGCCCGATTCGGCGGTGCAGGACTCGAGGCCACTGCCGCCGGGGGTGCCATCCGCACGGGTGCTCGCTTCCAGCGCGGTCGAGGGGCTGCCGCCGCCGAGCGGCGTCGGGCCGTTGGTCGCCGTGATCTGGGCCACGTCTTTGGCGGCGAGGGAGCCCTTGAAGGCGATCACGTAGACGGTGGGGGATTTGCCGTCGGCAGAGCCGGGGTTCGCTTCGACGCCGACGCTGCCGCCGACCGCGGAGACGTTGGTGAGGCCGTCAAGTGCGGCTTTGACCTCCGCGGCGCTTGCGTTGAATGCCAGGCCGCCGGTTTCGGCGACGCCCGGGCCGCCGGCGCCGAAGGCGAGCTTGAATTCCCCCCCCGCGGCCCGCACCCTCACTTCCTGCTGCTCGTTGACCGCTGCGGGGGCGACGTCCCAGCCGAACGCCTTGACGAAGGCGCCCCACGGGGTGAACTCGTCGATGCGGTTGTTGAAACTGTCGACGACGTAGACGTGACCGGTGACCGGGTCGGTGGCTATCCCGGCATACCCGGGGAACAGCGTCAGTTGCCCGGCGGCGGACCCTTCGCCGCCGAAACGGGTCAGTTCTTCCTCGTCGCTGACCCCCGCGGCGTGGGCGAGCGGTACCGCGAGGAGAACCAAGGCGGCGGTCAGGCAGGCAAGGAGCGCGTTGCGGTGTGGCATCTCTGCTACCTGACGACGATCGAGGTGCCGCCAGGCTGCCCCCCGATGTGGAGTACGTAGTGACCGGAACGGAGGTGGCCGAGATTGAGCCGCAGATGGCCTTGGCGTGCGGTGCCGTGGCTAAATGCGCGACCGGCGTGCATCAGCCGCCAGTGAACGCTCGATGAGCCGGCCGAGGCAGGGTACTTGACCTTGCAGGTCACCTTGACCTTTTTGCCTTTCTGCGTGACCTTGCAGGTGACCTTTGCGGCGGGTCCTTGTGGCCCTTGGGCTCCCTGCGGGCCCTGGGCGCCGTTCTGACCGGCAGCTCCCTGCGGGCCTTGGGCGCCGTTCTGGCCGGCGGGACCTTGTTCGCCCTGCGGGCCCTGGGCACCGGGGGTGCCGGGGCTACCCGGTGCTCCGGGCGTACCTGGGGCACCTGGGGTTCCGGGGGCTCCTGGGGTACCCGGTTCCCCGGGGGTTCCCTGCGCGCCTTCTGCGAGGAAGACGGCGGTGACTTCGGTTTCACCGCTGACTTCGACCGTGCAGGTGGTCGCAGTCAGGTGTTTGCAGCCGAGCCAGCCGGCGAAGACGCTGCCGGAGGCCGGGGTGGCGGTCAGGGTGACGACTTCGTTTTCGGCAAATGGGGCTTCGCAGGGTTCGGTGCCGCAGTCGATCCCGGCCGGGTTCGAGGTGACGGTGCCGGCGCCGTTACCGCCCTTGTAGACAGTGAGGGTGCTGAGACCGGCTTCGAGGTCGAAGACCGCATTGACGGCGTGGGCCTGGTCCATGGTCAGTTCACACGGCCCCGCGCCGACGCAATCGCCGGTGAAGCCGGTGAATTCGGAGTTGAGGCCGGCGACCGGAATCACGGTGACTTCGGCGCCTTCGGGGTAATTGGCAGTGCAGGCTTCGGGGCCGCTCCCCGTGTCGCATTCGATGCTGCCGATGCCGGTGCCGGACTTGGTAACGCTAAGGGGGAAGTGAGGGCCCGATGAGATGTCGTTGACGACTTTGACCGTCCTGGGACCGTCCATCGTCACTTCGCATTCATTGACGGTGGTGGTGCCGGTGCTGCCGCATGACCCCGTCCATTCGACGAATTCGGAACCCGATGCGGGCGTGTCGATGACGGTGATCTCGGTGCCGGAGGGGTATTCGGCGGCACACGCCTGGAGGCCGGAGCCGGTGTCGCATTCGACGGTGCCCGCGCCGGTGCCCGCGAATTCAACCGTGAGCGAGAATTCACTGATGTCGAACCTAGCGTCGACCGATTTGGCGGCGCTCATCGTCACCTGACAAGGACCCGAGTCACTGCAGGCACCGGACCATTCGACGAACTCGGAGCCGCCGGCAGATACGGGCAGCACTTCGACTTCGGTGCCTTCGGCGTATTCGGCGGTTGCGCAGTTTCTGGGAGCTGCGCCATCGACCTTGCATTCGAAGGAGCCGGAGCCGGCGCCCGAGGTGGTGAGGGTAAGAGGGAAGGCTTTGTCGAGGACGGCGGTGACCGCGATGTCTTCGGCTTCAAAGGTGATCGGGACGCAGTTGACGGCAAATTCGGGGGCCGCCGTGGCATCGCAGCCGTTGAATTTCTGGCCGGGTTTGCCCGCCCCTTCTTCGATTTTCCATTCAGCCACCGCGGAGCCGGGCGCGGGGATGGCGTGCAGGGCGATTCCTTCCCAGCCGAACGCTTCGACGTATTCCATTTCGCTCTCGCAGGTGCCGGCCTGGGGGCCCGGCGATGCGTAGCTGCATTCGATCGGTGGAGTGCCTTCAACGACCCCCGATCCATTGAACCCCCCGACGCTGCTGATTTCGCCGCTGCCGGTGCCTTCGACGTGGACCGTCATTTCGGCGCCGAACGCCCCGGCGGCGGGGAGGAGGAGGAGGGCAGCGACGAGAGCGGCGACCAGCGCCAAGTTCGAGTTGCCGAATGGCTCTTTGAGTCTGCGCTTCATGGTCTTAGTTCTCCTCCTTGGGGCCGGCTCCCGAGCCGGCGATGGATTTGTCCCGTGACCGTCGCCTCTGTCCCGATCCGATTTCGCGGATCCCCTGACCGAGGCTGCCGGTCGCTGTTCTTCTGCCTCTGGCATCCGCTTGCTCCCTTCCCGGGTAGCGGTTGCCTGAGGCGATGCGCAATTGGAACATAGGCGGACCGAAATGTCAAGGAACTGTGCCGAGGCATTTGTACGCGAACGGGTCGGAAGGGCCCGTAACCTGCACTGCAATCAGGAATTCGCCGCTCATGAGGAAGGCTCTAGAGGTCTCCCTCGGTAAGCCGTTCACGTACCAGTCGAGACTATTTCGGGTGGTCGCGAAGGGAGCGCCAGGGCGGGTCTGAGGAACCGCCCTGGCGCTGTTACCTACCTCAAGTCACCTCGTCTCACCCTGCGGGGTGAAAACAGTGGATCGAGGCTAGTTGATCCAGATGCCCTGTCCGAAACCCGCCACTTTCAGCGAGGCGTTGAGCTGCATGTCTTCATGGACGCCCGGGGACGCGCAGCCGCCAACCAGGTCCGTGTATTTGATGTTTTTGGCGCTGATCTGCGCTTCGAATTGTCGCGAGGAACCGCTCCCGCTACCCACGAAGTGAACCGAGCCGACCCCACCTTGCGAGCCGATGGTCATCGCGCATCCCCCCCAGTTAAGCGAGATCTTATTGCTTCCAGGACAAGAAATGCCGAAGGGACCGTCAGCAACCGTCCCTTCGCTGACTTTGGGCTCGACGGTCAGAGTGCAACCATTCATTTTGATTGAGCCGGGTCCACCCCAGCAATTCCATTCGTCGATGTTGAGGCTGAGCACGGCCGTCGGTTCGCTGACTTTAGTGATGCCACGCATCGTCGAGCACGCGGCTTCGGCCGCTCCCTTTTTAATCGTCATGCCTTTGAAGGCTGATGCTTCGACGTTCAGTGGCATGTATTCGCCGTTAACCGTCGGGTGGAATTCAAACGGTTCATTGAACAGGTACAGACCCACCGCGTGACCAGCGTTGGACCCTTTCAGAACAGAGGTGCCGGTGAGGGTACCGTTTTCAAAGGTACCTTGTTTCAGAGCGCAGAACAAACCGCTGACCGAATAGGTCAGATTGGTGACTTCATACGACACCGTAATCGTGTGGTTGCGGCTGGCCCCGCCAGTATTAATATATTTCACGTTTCCTCGACCAGATTGCGAGCCGTATTTGACCGTGCAGCCGCCACCTGAAAATTCCAGGCTTTCACTAAGGCCGCAGGAGAATTCCATGGTGCCGTTATTTTCGTACGGTTCGCTGCTGTTGTGGTAAATGAAGAAGCAGTTATTCGTTTTCGCCGTTATGCCTGCGCTGATAGGGCTTGAGATTTCGCAGCCGCTGAAGGCAGGTGCCGTCAATAGCGTGGTCGATCCACTCGTCAACGGACCTTCCACGGTTGAGGTCGTGCAGGAAATATTTGCGCCGCTGCTCACCCCAAATTTCTGTTTTACATCCTGCGTACCTTTCACGGTCGCGTAAGGTTCTTCCGCCCTGAACTGGGCCGCCGACGCGGCGGTGGCTCCTACGAATGCGGTCAAGGCTATGACCAAGGCCATAGCGAGACCGACAGCATTGGTTCTCTTCACTGTATCTCCTTGTCTGACAGCGCATCGAGTAGCGCCGAATGGAACTGGTTATCTGGGCATGCCCCCGCGCCCCTGGACTGACTCGGACGAAGGTGCACTGCTACAAACAGCAGCCTCACAGCCGATGAACCCCCCTCGCGCTGCCAATGTGGTGAGAACGCACGCCAGGCTGGCGTGGGACCTAGGACGGCGGCAGGTGGCCCAGATCCTCCAGACGAAGAGCGGCGGTGATCTCGGTGACGCACGAGTACAGCGGCCGGTTGAGGCGCTTTTCGATCGCCCGTAAGCGGCTGCCCACTGTGTGACGGTCAACTCCGAGGGCAGCGGCCGCCGAGGAAGCGTTGCGGTTGGCATCGAGATAGGCGCGCAGGGTGCGCCGTGCCGTCTTCCCACCGTCCCCCTCTCGGCCCAGCGGCTCGAGAAAGAGTTGCCGCAGCGAGCTGGTAAGCAGATCGTCGGTCAGCATCGAAGCGAGAATGGCGACGTCCGCATAGCGGACTGGCCGCTGGGGAGTGCGCAGGGCGATCGGGAGGGCGGCCTTTGCCTGGCGGTGGGTAAGGCGCCAGCCGGCGAGCCCGGCGGCGGGCTCTCCGATGACCAAGGAGGCGCTTTCGGGGAGGTCGCGTGGAAGGTGTCGGCCTAGCTCGGCCGGATCGAGCTCCTCGCGCCCGCCGAGCCAGGCCCAGTGGGTGCCGTCGCCGGGATCGATCAGCAGGAGGCGGCGGTCGAGGGCGACGGAGAGCTCGCGGATCACCCTGGGTATGCCCGGCCCTGTGGCAATCACGCCGATGTGGCAGACCTCGAAGTCGTAACCGAGCTCGGAGGCATCGAGCCGCTCGCCGGCGAGGAGGCGGCCGGCCAACTTGGCGCGGCGCGCCTTGGCGGTCTCGGGATGATCCCCGGACTCGCGACCGTACTCATCGCTGACGGCAGCGAGGAGGCGCTCGAAGCTGCCGGCCTGGACCCGGAGAAGGCTCTTCAGCTCGGCGCCGTCGAGGCCTTCCTGCTCGGCCTCGTCGAGCACGAAGTCGCCGAACAAGGCGTAGCCGCCGAGGTAGCGGCGCATGACGATGTCGAGACTGATGCGACTGCGAGCAGCCAGGCGCGCCTGGATGAGAATCGCGGCAGGAACCTTCGGCAGGCTTCGCTCGGTGCTCAGGATGCTGCTGAGGCCGTAGTCGACAGCCGCCGCCGTCGCCGAGCGGAGGCCTTCGAGGTAAGTGGGATCGCCGGCCTGAGTGGGGTCCGAGATCGCGTATACCCGGGTGAGAGCCGCCTGGGCGATCTCCTCGCGGCGGTCCAGAAGGCGGGCGTGAAGCTCGGCCCGGGCCTTGCCTGTGAGCGCGCAGCCCGCAGCATCGCCTTGGCGGCCGCGGGCTTCGCCCTTCATGTCCTTCAACCTGGCCAGGAGAGGTCTTCGGCGGCGTTCGTGGCGCGGTCCGGCCGCAGGTCGGCTTCAGCACCAAGCGGGAGCTTGGTCCCGATCCCGAAGGTGGACGCAGAAGCTGATCCCAGATGGCATCTCACCGTTGCTCTCTCCTTGCCCGTGACGTCGGCCCCTGTCCCGACCCGGCTCTGTGCCGGATCTCCCTGACCGGGGCTGCCGGCCGTTTTCTCCTGCCCCTGGGACACCCTTGCCTCCCCCATGGAGATGGCTGTTCCCTGGACGGGAGATATAAGAACAAACACGGACCAGAATGTCAAGCAACTGAAACTCAGGGGATGAGGGCAGGGGTGGAGGAAGCTCCTGATCCTGCACTGCAATGGGCGATTAGCCGCTCAAGAGGAGGTGTTACAGTTTCCCTCGACAAACCAGTCACGTACCAGTCGAACTTTTTTTGGGTGGTCGCGATGAGAAACGTGGGTATGCCGGGCTATCGTCCCGACGCGATGGTGCGAACTCCGTGGGGGAATGCCGCTCAGCTGCGGGACAAGAAGCTCCGTCCGGGGCGTGGAACCCCCCGGGACGAGGCCGAGCGCAACCAACGCGAGCGGCTCTTCGCGGCGATGGTGGCGACGGTCGGGGAAAAGGGCTACGAGGCGACGACGGTGGCCGACCTGGTCAAGCTCTCGGGCGTCTCCCGCAGCGCCTTCTACCGCCACTACGACGACAAGCAGGCCTGCTTCCTGGCAGCGGTCGAGGAGGTGGTCGGGCCGACGTTGGTGAAACTGGCCGGCGACGAGAGCGCGCCGCCAGGAGTGGAGCGGGCGCGGCAGGCTTTTGAGGAGCTGATCCGGCTGATCGTCGCCCAGCCAGCCGCGGCGAAGATGTGCATCGTCGAGGTGTATGCAGCGGGTCCAGAGGGGGCTGACCTGGTCGACCGCTCGATGGACCAGGCGACGGAGCTGGCGGTGCAGATGCTGGCCCAGGTGCCCGAGCGCGAGGGCCTGCCGCGAGAGCTGGTGCGGGCGATCGTCGGCGGCATCCAGAAGGTGATCCACAAGCGCCTCTACCGCGGCCAGGAGGAGGAGTTGCCGGCGCTGGCGCCGCAGCTGTGGGAGTGGCTCTTCAGCTACCCGGTCCCCCCCGGACCGCTCAAAGCGACCCGCCGGCGCACGGTCAAAGCGGTGCCGTTCGCCGAGCGCCAGGCGCAGTCCAGCCCGCCCGAGCGGCTGCTGCGGGCGCTGGCCGCGGTCGTCGCCGAGAAGGGCTACCCGGACACCACGGTGGCGGAGATCGTCGAACGCGCCTCGACCTCGCAGCGGACCTTCTACGAACACTTCAAGAACAAGGAGGACGCGATCGTCGCCGCCCTCGACAGCGGCTCGGCGCACATGCTCGCCGCCGCCCTCCCCGCCTTCCGCCGCGCGCCCGACTGGCCCCAGGCGGTCCACGACACCCAGGAGGCGATGTTCCGCTGGGGCGCCGAAGAGCCCGAGTACGCCCGCCTCGGCGGGGTCGAGATGTACGCGGCCGGCAAGCGCGCCCTCGACCAGCGCGAGCTCGTCACCGAAGGGTTCGAGGGTCTCCTGGCGCCGGGGTATGAGCTGAAACCCCAGACCCCCCCGATCGCGCCCGAGGCAATCGGCGGCGCCCTCTACTCCCTCCTCTACGACCACGTCAACAAGAAAGGCCCGGAGACGCTGCCGGACCTGGTCCCGACGCTGGTCTACGTCACCCTGGCCCCGTTCCTCGAGGCGCAGGAGGCGTATGAGGTGGCGGTGGGCTAGAGAACCTGAAGCCCGGCGAGGGTCAGGAACCCGGTGACCATGATCCCGGAGAGGGTGATGAAGCCGTACATCATGGTCCGCTGCACCGACTTGACCTCGCCGCGCAGTTCATGAATGTCTGCGTCGACCCGCTTGAACCCTTCCGAGACATGCTGATTCAGGTCATCGAGCCGCGTCGGTCCATGCATCTCTTGCCATTGCCTCCATGATGGCGAGTGTAATTCATTGTCTGTGACAGAACGGTCATGAGGCCTGTACACGCTAACTGCGTAATGTGGCTAGCAGGACTTGCGTAAAACGGCTACTCTGTGATGCGTTAAATGGCTACTGTCAGTGCCTCTTCATATCGACCTCGCCTCGCCGACCCGCTTGTGGACGAGCTCTTCTCGCAACTCCCGGCGCTGATGGTGATCGGCGCGAGGGCAACGGGAAAGACGACGAGCGCCGAACGCAGGGCCGCGAGTACCGTGCGGCTCGATCGAGAGGCGGAGGCGGCTGCCTTCGTCGCCGATCCCGACGCCGCACTCGGTGGCCTGGCCGAGCCGGTTCTGCTCGACGAGTGGCAGGCGGTACCGGGCGTCCTCGGGGCGGTGAAGCGCGCAGTCGACGCGAACCCGAGACCGGGACGTTTCCTCCTCACCGGCTCCGTGCGCGCCCAGTTGGAGAACGAGACCTGGCCGGGGACCGGGCGGCTCGTGCGCGTGGCGATGTACCCGATGACGGTCCGCGAGCAGCTCGGACAGCTCGACGGCCCCACCTTCTTCGACCGGCTGGCCGAAGGTGGGGAGCTCACGGTCGCCTCCGATCCGCCCGACCTCCGCGGCTACCTCGAGCTGGCATTGCGCGGTGGCTTCCCAGATCCCGCCCTGCGGCTCAGCGGCAGGCCGCGGCAGGCGTGGCTGGACAGCTATGTCGACGATCTCCTCACCCACGACGTCGCGGCAATCGATGAGGGGCGGCGGGACCCGCAGCGGCTGCGGCACTACTTCGAGGCCTATGCACTCATCTCCGGCGGAGTCGCCGCACAGAAGACGATCTACGACGCGGCCGGCGTCAACAAGGCAACGGGGGCGGCCTACGAGAACCTGCTCGAGGCGCTGCTGGTCGCCGAAGCGGTCCCGGCCTGGCGCTCGAACCGCCTGAAGCGTCTCGTCCACCAGCCAAAGCGCTACCTGATCGACCCCGCGTTGATGGCGGCGGCGCTGCGCCTCGAGGTCCAGGGGGTCATGCGCGACGGCGAGATGCTGGGACGAGCGCTCGACACTTTCGTGGCGGCGCAGCTGCGCCCAGAGCTGGCCGTTTCGGCCGGCAGGCCGCGACTGCACCACCTGCGAACCGAGCAGGGACGCCACGAGGTCGACCTGATCGGCGAGATGGCCGGGGAGAGACTCGTCGCGATCGAGGTGAAGGCGAACGCCGCTCCTAGCGCGGCCGACGCCAAGCACCTGGCATGGCTGCGCGAAGAGCTCGGCGATCGCTTCGCGGCAGGCGCGGTGCTCCACACGGGTCCGCGTCAGTACGCGCTCGGAGAGAAGATCGTCGCCGCGCCGATCTGCACGCTCTGGGGCTGAAGAAGAGGCCGGCCTCGGGCGGCGGCCCGTGCTGCTCGTCGTCCCCTGAGGACTAGGCGGCGTTCGGCAGCTTGCGCCGTCGCGGCCGCAGCTCGACGACCTCCGCCCGCTGCGCGAGGACCGGCTCAAACTCGCTGACCGTCAGCACTACGTAGCTGTAGCCGCAGGGGCAGGCCTCGCGATCGACGTCGTCGAGCTCAGCGACGACGACCTCGGCCTCCTCGGGACAGCCTGAACATGCAACGCGTACTTGCCACATGAGAACGATGGTGGCGCGGCGCTCGGACGGCTCCGCGGCGCTGCAAAAGAGCGTGCATTCGGGCGCTCGACCGCGGGCAGGGAAGAGTGGCCGGGGCCGGATTCGAACCGGCGACACCACGATTTTCAGTCGTGTGCTCTACCAACTGAGCTACCCGGCCAGGTAGCGCGCGAACGGCTTGCGCAGCGGGAAGGCTAGCGGTCGGCGGGCGGGCGTGGCTGATTGCATGGGGGGATGGGGTGGGCCCGGACCGTGCTGGCGCTGGTGGCCGTCGTGGCAGCCGGAGCGCTGCTGCTCTCGGGCGGGTCGGGGGCCGATCCCGAGACGCCTGCGGGGCTGCCCGGGCTGCCGCCGCCGTTCCTCGGCGTGGCGGTGCTTGGGGACGGAGGGCTGACGGCGGCGGTCGACGCTTACGGGGACGTGGTCGACCTGCGAGCGCCGGGACCGGCGGGGCGGGCGCTGATCGACAACCCGGCGGGGCGGCAGGCGGCGGGGACGGTCGCGGCGGACACCGGGATTCAGGTGTGGGTCACGGTCGGCGGCGAGCAGCTGCCGATGTGGCGTGCGGACGAGGTGCGGCAGCGGTACCTGCCGGGGACGAACGTGCTGCGGACGATGGCGCGCTTCGGCAGTACACGCGTCGCGATCAACCAAGCGGCCCGTGGGGGAACGCTGTCGATGGTGGTGCGAGGCGGCGGCGTCGACCTGCGAGTCGACGCCGACATCAAGTGCGAGCGATGGCGGTCGAGGCGAGGGCTGACGATCGTCTGCGCGACCGGAGACCGCACGCAGCCCTGTCGACTTACTCCCGGACGTAAGGGAGGAATTCGACAGGGCTGCGTGCGCGTCGGTCGTCGGGGCCTTGACAAAGCCGCAGCCGCCGACCGACGGTGGCTTGCGCGCGGGCGACAGCTCGGGGCTGACCCCCCGGTGTGGGCGCGCCGGATGTACGAGCGCTCGCTGCTCGTCCTGCGGGCGCTGACCGATCGCGAGACCGGCGCCGTCGCCGCCGGCTCCCGCGACGGCTGGGCCTACGTCTGGCCGCGCGACGCCTCGGCCGTGGCGATCGCCTACGCGGCAGCCGGCTACCGCCCCGAAGCCGTACGAGTGACGCGCTTCCTCCTCGGGCTCGGACTCGAGCAGGCCGCCCGCTTCCACGGCGACGGCAGCCCCGTCCCCGGCCGGGCCGCCCAGGGCGACGCGATCGGCTGGGTCGCCGCCGCCTCTCAGGCGTCTGGCCTCATCGACAGCGCTCGCCACGCGGCGCGGATCCTCGCCGGCGGCGGCCCCGTCCCCTGGCGCGACCGCGCCGACTACTGGGAGGGCGACCCCGGCGACTACCTCGGCAACGCCCTCGCCTCCGGCGAAGCGTCAATAAACCACCTCTACGGTGGAAAATTGACGCCTCGATTGGTGCGGCGACCGGGGGACCCGGAGTCGGGCCTGGACTCCGCCGCGGCCTGGGGGGTGCGGCCGTTCCCGCATCCCGGCCTGTACCCGGCGATCCGCCGCAGCATGGAGCGGCTCGTGGCTAAGGCAACCCCCTACGGCATCACCCCGGGCGAAGACTGGCCCGGCGGCGACGATCCCTGGTCCGCCCCGACCGCCTGGACCGCCTGGTCGCTCGCGGCGCTCGGCGAGCGCCGCGATGCGCTGCGGCTGATGCAAGCGCTGCGGCACTCAGCGACGCCGGCCGGCGACCTCCCGGAGCGGGTCGACGCCCAGACCGGCATCCCCCGCTCCACCACCCCGCTCGCCTGGTCCCACGCCTTCGCCATCCTCGCCCTCCAGCAACTCTGGCCAAGCCGAACTGCATCAGATTCTCCACCCGGCAGATGGAGAATCTGATGCAGTTCGGTCGGGTTACAGCTCCGCCCGCATCAGGCCCATCAGCTCCAGGGCTCCGGCCTTGTGGAGAGGTTCGTTGAGGTTGCCGCACTTGGGGCTCTGGACGCAGGAGGGGCAGCCGGCCTCGCAGGGGCACTCGGCGATCAGGCGCTCGGCGTCCCCCAGCAGGCGCTCGAACTGCTCGTAGCCGCGCTTGGCGATCCCGACCCCGCCCGGGTGGCCGTCGTAGATGAAGATCGTCGAGCGGCCGGTCTGGAAGTGAACGTTGGTCGAGAGGCCGCCGATGTCCCAGCGGTCGCACATCGCGATCAACGGCAGGACCGCGATCTGGCTGTGCTCGGTCGCGTGCAGGGAGCCGAGCAGGGCGTCGGTCGGCAGCGCCCGGGCGAGCGGGTCCGGCAGCACGTACCAGAGCGCCTGGGTGACGAAGTTCTGCTCGGGGAGCTCGAGGGCGACGATGTCGATCGGTTCCTGGTCGGAGACCGAGACCCGCTGGAAGGCGACCACCTGCTCGGTCACCGAGACCTCGCCGAAGTTGAGCTCGACGCCGGCGACCTGGCGCTGCTCGTGGATCCGCTCGATGTAGATCTCGGTCTCCTTTTTCGGCCGCGTGTACCAGTCGCCGTCGAAGGCGGAGACGACCGCGCGGCGCTCGCCGATGTCGAGCCGGTCGACCTCGTAGGAGCGGCCGAGGTGGAGGTAGACGGCGCCGGGATGGACGGTGGTGAAGGCGCGCTCGGCCTCGACCACGCCCAGCATCTCCCCCGAGTCGGCCTCGATGACCGCGACCGAGTCGGCCGAGGCCGAGCGCAGCGGGATCCGGTTGGCGACGAACTCGCTGCGCTGCGGCAGCAGCTTGCCGCCGACCCCGCGCAGCTCCCCCGCCGCGACCAGCCGCTCGGCCCGCTGCCGCCACTCGGGGCCGAAGACATCGTCGTCCTCGTCGGTCAGCGGCAGCTCGTAGGCGGCGGCGATCAGGTGGCGGGAGGCGATCTGGTCGTTGGTGTGGTCGAGGATCGCCGCCTCGACCGGCCGGCCGATGAACTCCTCCGGGTGGCGACAGAAGAACTGGTCCAGCGCGTCCTGGCCGGCGACGTAGACGGCGAGGCCGCGGCGCCGGCGCCCCGCCCGCCCCCACATCTGCCGCAGGCTGGCGACGGTGCCGGGGAAGGTGACGCAGATCGCCGCGTCGAGCTCGCCGACGTCGATCCCCAGCTCCAGCGCGTCGGTGGCGACGACCGCCAGCAGCTCGCCGGAGGAGAGGCGGGACTCGATCTCGCGCCGCTGCTGGGGCGTGTAGCCGCCGCGGTAGGGCGCGATCCGCTTCGCCAGCTCCGGCTTGCCGCGCCGCTCGAGGTTTTCGCTGGCGAAGCGCTGGATCAGCTCGATCCCGCGGCGGCTTTTGAGGAAGCAGATGGTGCGCACGCCGTGGGTGACGAGCTCGGCGAGCAGGTCGGCCGCCTCGGAGAGCGCCGAGCGCCGAGCGCCGGACTTCTCGTCGATCAGCGGCGGGTTCCACATCGCGATCTCGCGGCCGGCGCGCGGGGCGCCGTCGTCGTCGACGAGCTCGAACGGGGTGCCGACCAGCCGCTCGGCCAGCTCGACCGGGTTGGCGATCGTCGCCGAGGCGAGCAGGAAGCGCGGCTCGGAGCCGTAGGCGCGGGCCAGCCGCCGCAGCCGCCGCAGAACGTTGGCGACGTGGGAGCCGAAGACGCCGCGGTAGGTGTGGGCCTCGTCGACCACCACCCAGCGCAGGTTGGCGAGGAAGTCGCCCCAGCCCTTGTGGTTGGGGAGGACGGCGACGTGCAGCATGTCGGGGTTGGTGAGGACGAGGTTGTTCTTGCGGCGGATCGCCGGGCGGTCCTCGCGCGGCGTGTCGCCGTCGTAGATCGCCTCGCGCAGGTTCGGCGGCCGCAGCTGGGCGAGCTTGCGCGCCTGGTCCTGGGCCAGCGCCTTGGTCGGGTAGAGGTAGAGCGCCCGGTCTTTGGGACGGGCGGCGATCCCGTTCAGGACCGGCAGGTTGAAGGCGAGGCTCTTGCCCGAGGCGGTGCCGCTGGTGATCACCAGGTTCGAGTCGGCGGCCAGCTCGAAGGCGCGCAGCTGGTGGGTGTAGAGGGAGGCGATGCCGACGCGGGCGAGCGCCTCGGCGAACCCCGCGTCCAGGTCGGCGGGCAGCGCCGCCGGCCGCGAGCGGCGCTCCTCTTCGGAGCTCTCGGCGACGATCCTCCCGTCCCGGCGGGCCGGGTCGATGGCGACGGCCCACTCCGATCCGAGGAGACTGGCGCCGCGGGCCATCAGGCCGGGCTCACGATCTCGGCGGCGACCCGCATCGCCTGCAGGGACGAGCGGTCGTGGATGCGGAGGACGTCGGCGCCCTCGCGGACCGCGAGGGTCACCGCCGCGACGGTCCCCCACTCGCGCTCGCGCGCTGGCAGCCGTCCCTCCCACGACCCGGCGAGCACGGCGCCGATGAAGTCCTTGCGCGAGAGGGAGACGTAGAGCGGCAGGCCCAGCGCGCGCAGCTCGCCGAGCCGCCGCAGGATCTCCAGGTCCTGCTCGGGGCTGAGGTCGAAGTCGAGTCCGGGGTCGATGGCGATCTGCTCCTCCGCCACCCCAAGCTCCCGGGCCAGCTCGACTCTCCCCTCGAACCAGGCCCGCAGGTGGTCGACGACGTCGCCGTACTCGCGAAATGGGCGATCGACCCGCGGCGGCCCCTCGATGTGCATCAGCACGTAGCCGCAGCCGCTCTCGGCGACGAGCCCGAACATCTCCTCCGAGCCGCCGGAGATGTCGTTGACGACCTCGGCCCCCGCCGCCAGCGCCCGCCGCGCGACCTGCGGCGAGAACGTGTCGGCAGAGACCGCCACCATCTCGCCATTCGTCTGTTCCTTTTCGTTCTCTGACAACGAAAAGGAACAGACGAGTTGGTGGGCTAGGCCCTCGACGGCCGGGACCAGGGCCGCGGCCTCGTCCTCAGGCTCCACCGGTGGGCCGGCTTTGGCGGCGACGGCGCCGACGTCGAGCATCTCGAAGCCCGCTTCGGCCAGCGCCAGGCCGTCGGCGACCGCCTGCTCGGGGGTGCCGCTGCGCGCGCCCTCGAACATCGAGTCGACGGTGACGTTGACGATCCCGGCGCCGATCGGCCGCGCCAGGTCGAGGGTCCTGTCAGCCAGCCGCCACGCCATGCCCGCTACGGTAGCGACCGCGCCGATGCCGCTCCGCTGCGTCTACACCGATCTCGACGGGACCCTGCTCGGACGGGGCAGCTCGCTCTTCCGCGACCCCGAGGGCGGCTTCTCCCTGGCGCAGGCGCGGGGGCTGGAGGCCTGCCACCGGGCCGGTGCCGAGGTGGTGATCATGTCCGGCCGCCGCGAGCCGCAGGTGCACGAGGCGGCGCGGCTGATGGGCCAGGCCTCCTACATATACGAGGCCGGCTGCGCCTTCGCGATCGAGGGCGAGACGACGCTGATGACCGGCGCGATGGCGCCGAGCGAGGACGGGACGATCTACGAGCAGATCGAGCAGCGGGGCATCCCGAAGCTGCTCTTCGAGCACTTCGAGGGGCGGCTGGAGTACCACTCGCCCTGGCACCACGGCCGCGTCCTCTCCCACCTCTTCCGCGGCAAGGTCGACGTCGAGGAGGCCAACGCGCTGCTGCGCGAGCGCGGCGACGAGGACCTGAGGCTGCTCGACAACGGCGCGATCGGGCGGCCGATGCCGACCGTCGAGGGACGCACCCACGCCTACCACCTGGTCCCCCAGCAGGTCAGCAAGGCGGCGGCGGTCGCCGGCCACGCCCGCGCTCGCGGCTACGACCCGCGCGAGTGCATCGCCGTCGGCGACTCGATCGAGGACCTCGAGGTCGCGGCGGCGGTCGGCCGCTTCTTCCTCGTCGCCAACGGGCCCGAGCACGACGCCGGCCTGCGGGCCGCGCTGCCGAATTGGGACAATGTCACCGTTACCGAAGGCAGCATGGGCGACGGCTTCTACGAGGCGGTCGTTTCCTCGCTGATGGAACGCCGGCCCTAAGGAGAGCTTGTGTCGTCTGAGAACGCGACCGTCGCGGAGCAGGAGTACCTGGAGATCATGTTCTGGCTGGAGGAGGCCGGGCTGCCGATGACCGGCGCCAACATCGCCCGGGCGATGCAGCTATCGCCGCCGACCGTGCACGAGATGATCGGCCGCCTGATCGACGACGGCTACGTCGAGCGCAACGAGGACAAGTCGCTCGGCTTCACCGAGTCCGGCCGCGAGCACGCCAGCTACATCGTCCGCCGCCACCGGATGATCGAGCGCTTCCTCACCGACGTCCTCCACATCCCCTGGGACGAGGTCCACGAGGAGGCCGAGCGGATCGAGCACGCGATGAGCCCGGTGCTGGAGGAGCGGATGCGGGCCGCGATCGGCGATGCCACCACCTGCCCCCACGGCCACCCGATCGTCGAGGGCATTCGCGAGCAGGGCTCACTGCTGGCCGACGTCGAGCTTGGCGCCGACGTCGTCGTCCTGCGCTTCGAGAACGAGGCCGAGGAGCTGCTCCACTATCTGAAGGCGGCGGGGCTCGACCCGGGCCTGGAGGGCAAGGTCGCAACCTCCGACGACGAGCGCGTCGTGATCGCCTCAGCCGACGGCGACCACGAGGTCAGCCGCAGCGTCGCCGAGACCGTCTCGGTCCGCGCCGACCCGGCACCACCGCCCCGCGCCGCGATCCCAGAGCAGCTCGTCCTCTCCTCGGACCGCTACGGGCGGTAGCGACTGGTGAATTCGGGCCCCTATAAGGGACCAAATTCGCCTACTGCGGCACCGCCATCGTCATGATCGGTTCCGAAGTCGGGGCTTCGCTGCCGCCCTGCGGCTCTTCGGTGACCATCACCACGTCGACGCCGGTCATGTCGGCGATCCGGGTCTCCGCCTGACCGTTGTTGTTCGGGACGAACAGCGCCGGCACCGCTTCGACCTGGCCTTCGCGTTCGACCCAGGCCTCGAGCACCGTGTCCGGAGGCAGCTGGTGGACGCCGGTGAGCTGCAGCGTGCCGCTGTCGCCTTCCTGGACCATCTTCACCGTCAGGTCGCCGACCTGGCGCTCGACGGTGGAGGCGCCGCCGCCATCCGAGCCGCCGTTGCCGACCTCGTAGCCGACGACGCCGGCGACCAGCAGGGCGAGCGCGGCGAAGCCCATCGCCGGCTTCAGCAGCCAGCGCCGGCGCCGGGCGGGCGACGGCCGTGCCGCGGCCTCGCGGGCGTCGGAGCGCACCTCGGCCATCAGCGCGGCGCGCAGCTGGCGCGGCGGCTCCTGGCGCTCGACCGCCTCGGGCAGCCGCTGCACCGCCGGCTCCAGCCAGCCCATCTCCTCGCGGCAGCGCTCGCAGCCTTCGAGGTGGCGCTCGAACTCGGCGGCCTCGTCGCCCTCCAGCGCGCCCAGCATGTAGGCGGCGAGGTCCTCGCCCCAGCGGTTGTGCTCCTCAGCGTTCATGCCAGCCCCTCCGCGAGCTCTCCCCTGATCTTCTCCAAACCCAATCGCATCCTGCCCTTGACGGTGCCCATCGGCAGGTTGAGGATGCGGGCGATCTCCGAGTGGCTGAAGCCGCCGAAGTAAGCGAGCTCGATCACCTTGGACTGCTCGCCCGGCAGCTTGCCGAGCGCGCCCTGGATCTCGGCCGCGGTCTCGCGCTGCAGCGCTTCGTCCTCGGTCCGCTCTTCGGCCGGCCGCGCCTCCAGCACCGCATCGTCGTCGAAGGTCAGTTTCGGCGCTTTGCCGGCGCGGCTGCGGAGGAAGTCGATCGCCCGGTTGCGGACGACGCTGAGCAGCCAGGAGCGGACGCTGCCGCGGGTGGCGTCGAACCGGGCGCCGCTGCGCCAGACCGAGATGAACGCCTCCTGGGTCACTTCTTCGGCGGCGGCGCGGTCGCCGACGATCCGGTAGGCGAGCGAGTAGGCGGCGCCGCCGTGGCGATCGTAGAGGACCTCGAAGGCCTCGGGGTCCTTGCGGCCGACGAGGGGCATCAGCTCCTCGTCGGCCAGTCGCTCCGCCTTCTCTCTCCGCACCGGCATCAGCTACCTACGTTCGCACCTGTCTAAACGATGAACGGTTCGACGGCCTTCAGGACCTGCTTTTCGCTGAGCGGGCTGTCGAAGGCGGCGGGGGCCGGTTCTTCCTTGTTCTGGAGCCGGATCGCCGCCGCGTGGCGGGCCTCGACCTGGACGATGCCGCCGGCCGCGGCCAGGACTTCTTTGGACTTGATCATCGGCCCGGCGCCGTTGTAGGCGCTGACCCCGGTGTCCTCGAACGTCTGGGCGAGCTCGAGGAAGCCGGCGGTGTCGTTGTATTCGAAGTTGAACTTCGGTTCGGCCACCGGCTTGCCCCCGAGCTTCTTCACCGTCGCCGTCAGCGCTTCGACGTGCTGCTGCTCGTCGGAGGCGATCAGGTCGACGAGGCTCTTCAGTTCGCCCTTCGCCTTGGCGCGCTTCTTCGCTTCCTCGTAGAAGGTCGACTCGAGGTACTCGAGGGTGAGGGCGAAGTTGAGGATTCCGACGTCGCCGGTTTCCGACATCGCCAGCGCCTTGCGGACGAAGGGGCTGACCATCGCGGCCCCGTATATGGCCCCGGCCGCGAGCGCGCCTTTGAGGATCACGTCGCTGCGGGAGAGGTCCCCGCCCTCGGCGTCGACCTCGACGGCCGCGAGCTCGGGAGTCTTCAGCTGCTCGTTCATTGCTCTATCTCCTTGTCTCGCGGTTTCAGCCGACGATGAACGGTTCGACTGACTTGAGGACGGTCTGCACGTCGGCCGGCTTGGCGAAGGCGCCGTCCGGGGTGATCGACTCGCCCAGCAGGGTGTTGAGGACGGCGGCGTGGCGTCCCTCGACGCTGTGGATCGCGAGGGCCGAGGCCAGGACTTCGGGGCTCTGGATGTTCGCCGCCTGGCCGAGGTAGGCCGCGGCGCCGAGGTTCTCCACCGTGCCGGCCAGTTCCAGCACCGACTTGGCGCTCTTCAGCGGGAATTCGGCTTTCGGTTCCGGCGCCGGCTTGCCGCCGAGGCTCTTGACCGCGGCGGTGAGCGCCTGCACGTGTTCGGCCTCCTCGGCGCCGAACTTGCGGATCGTCTCCAGCTCGGCGCCCTTGAAGAGCCCGCTCTTGACGACGTCGGCGTAGAAGGCGGTCTCCAGGTACTCCAAGGTCAGGGCGTAGTTCAGGATGCCGACGTCCCCCTTGCCGAATTCGGCGGTTTCGCTTGCGCCGCCGCCGGACCCCATCGTCGAGGTCGTCGTGGTCGTACCGCTGTCGTCGCCGCAGGCGGCGAGGAACGCCGCGACCGCGGTGGTGCTGCCGCCGACCGCGAGGAACCTGCGCCGCGAAACGGGGTCTTTGAGCTGCTTTATCTCAGCCATTTGGAGGGTGCCTCCTGGTCGTTTACTTGCCCCCACCTACGGGGCGCAGACGCCAGGTGGATCAGAATCCCGCCGATGACCCGAACTGCATCAGATTCTCTACCCGGCAGATGGAGAATCTGATGCAGTTCGGATCTGTGGCGGGAGGGAGGACGCGCGGGGCGGCGCTGCTGGTCGTCGCTTCGATCGTTTCTATTCAGTGCGGGGCGGCTTTGGCTACCACGTTGTTCGACGAGATCGGGACCTCGGGGGCGGTCTTCCTACGGGCGACCTTCGGCGCCCTGGTGCTGGTTGCGGTGACCCGGGCCGCGGCGCTGCGAGTGCGGGAGTGGCCGCACCGCGACGTGATCCTGCTCGGCGTCGCGGTCGCCGCCGTCAACCTCGTCTTCTACGCAGCGCTGGACCGGCTGCCGCTGGGGATCGCGGTGACGCTGGAGTTCGTCGGCCCGCTCGGGGTCGCGATCGTCGCCTCGCACCGGCGGCGCGACCTCGTCTGGGCGCTGCTCGCCGCGATCGGGATCGTCCTCCTCTCGGACGGCGGCGGCGGGAGCATCGACGCCCTCGGCGTCGTCCTGGCGCTGACCGCCGGCACCTTCTGGGGCGCCTACATCGTCCTCAGCGACCGCGTCGGCGATCTCGCCCCCGGCGCGAGCGGGGCGACGATGGCGGCGGTGATCTCAGCCGTGATCGTGGCGCCGTTCGGACTGGCCCAGGGCGGCGGCGAGATCTTCACCCCCTCCCACCTGGCGATCGGCGCCGCGGTCGGCCTCCTCAGCACCGCCGTCCCCTACGTCTTCGAGATCGAGGCGCTGCGACGGCTGCCAAGAGCAACCTTCGGCGTCCTGATGAGCCTCGAGCCCGCCGTCGCAGCAGCGATCGGTTTCATCGCCCTCTCCCAGAACCTCGACGCGGTCGAAGTCATAGCCATCACTCTCGTAGTAATCGCCTCGGCAGGAGCCCTCAGATCCGCCGCAATGCCGGCCCCGAGACTGAGAAGGAGGGCGGGGGTCACCCCCTCCAGACACTCAACATCGAGCCATTGGTGAGATGTGTCCGGAGGGGGCGACCCTCCCCCTCCCTACGCCGCAGAGCTAAGCGCGCAAACGCTCGAGTGCCGCGGCGATCCGGCGCACCCCTTCGGCAGCGCGGTCGGCCGGGACCGGGGCGAAGGAGAGGCGGAGGCTGTTCTCGCCGCCGTCGATCATGAAGTCGGGGCCGGCGACGAAGGAGACGCCGTCGCCTTTGGCCTCGGCGAGGAGAGCGGCGGTGTCGGTGCCCTCGGCGAGGTCGAGCCAGAGGAAATAGCCGCCGTCGGGGACGACGAACTCGGCCTCGGGGATCTGCTCGCCGAGCGCCGCGACCAGCGCGTCGCAGCGCGCCCTCAGCTCGCCTTTGACGAACTCGATGTTGCGATCGAGCTCGCCGCTGCGGCAGAGCTCCAGCACGATCGACTCGGCCAGCATGTTCGGCGAGATGTAGGTCTCGTTGGCTTTTTTCGCCAGCTTCTTGATCTCGTCAGCCGGGCCGGCCAGGTACCCCACACGTACTCCCGGGCTGACCGTCTTCGAGAAGGAGGAGGCGTGGACCACTTTGCCGCCCTCGTCGATCGAGAGCATCGTCGCCAGCGGCGCCCCCTCGAAGGGCAGCTCCCGGTAGGGGTCGTCCTCGAAGATCCAGAAGTCGTGCTCGGCGGCGAGCTCGACCAGGCGCCGGCGCTTCTCCTCGGAAAGCGTGCAGCCGGCGGGGTTGTGGGCGTTGGGGATGACATGGGCGAACTCGAGCGGCCCTTCGGCGAGCGCCGCTTCCAGCTGCCCGACGTCGAGCCCGTCGGCCTCCAGCCGCACCGGCACCAGCTCGACGCCGATCTGCTGCAGGAGCAGCAGGGTGCGGTCGTAGGTCGGCTGCTCGACGAGGACCCGGTCGCCGGGACCGAGGAGGTGCTGGAACAGCATCGCACCGGCCTCGAGCGAGCCGTTGGCGATCATCACCTGGGAGGGATCGAGGTGCCCGTGCCGGTCGGCGACCCACTGGCAGAGCCCCGGATGGCCGATCCCGACGCCGTAGGAGAGCGCCGTTTCCCAGTCGGAATCGAGCGCCCGTGCCGCCGCATCCCGCACCTGCTCGTGGGGCAGGATGTCGGCGCTGGGAGCACCGCGCGCAAATGAAATCGTGTCAGCGGACATGCGTCTTCGACCCTAGCAACGCGCCAGCTTCGAGCGCCCTCAGAGCGAGCGCAGCATCTCGGCGGCGATCGCCGCCGTCTCGGTCGGGCTTTCGCCGACCCGCACGCCCTTGGCTTCGAGCGCGTCTTTCTTCGCCTGGGCGGTGCCCGAGGAGCCGGAGATGATCGCCCCGGCGTGGCCCATCTGCTTGCCGGGAGGTGCGGTGAAGCCGGCAATGTAGGCGACGACCGGCTTGGAGATGTCGGAAGCGATGAACTCGGCCGCCCGCTCCTCGGCGTCGCCGCCGATCTCGCCGACCATCACGATCAGCTCGGTGTCGGGGTCGGCCTCGTAGAGGGTGAGGATGTCGATGAAGTCGGAGCCGACGATCGGGTCGCCACCGATGCCGACGATCGAGGAGTTGCCGGTCCCAGCCTGCTTCAGCTCGTTGCCGATCTGGTAGGTCAGGGTGCCGCTCTTGGAGACGACGCCGATCGGGCCCGGGTCGAAGAACTGGGCCGGGATGATGCCGACGTTGGCCTTGCCGGGCGAGAGCACGCCGGGGCAGTTGGGGCCGATCAGCCGGACGCCGGCCTCCTTCGCCTTCCAGTACGTGTTCAGCATGTCGAGGACCGGGATCCCCTCGGTGATCGCGATCACCGTCTCGACGCCGGACTCGATCGCCTCGTCGATCGCCGCCGCGGCGAAGCGCGCCGGGACGAAGATCATCGAAGTGTTGGCGCCCGCCTCGGCGACCGCCTCGGCGATCGTGTCGAAGACCGGCGTCCCCTCGACGTCCTGGCCACCCTTGCCGGGCGTGACGCCGGCGACGAGGTCGGTCCCATATGCCTTGTTGCGCAGGCCGTGGAAGGAGCCCTCGCGGCCGGTCAGGCCGGAGACGGCGAGCTTCGTGCTGCCGTCGACGATGATGCTCACGAGGCACCCCCGGCGAGCTCGACGACGCGGCGGGCGGCGTCCAGCATCGTCTTCTCCTGATGCAGGTTGGGAAGGTCGGCCTCGGCGAGGATCTTCAGCCCCTCCTCGGAGTTCGTCCCGTCGAGGCGAACGACCAGCGGCATCCCGAGGTCGATCTGCTGCGAGGCGGTGACGATCCCGTTGGCGATCTCGTCGCAGCGGGTGATGCCACCGAAGATGTTGAAGAGGATCGCCGTCACCTTCGCGTCGGACTTGATGACCTCCAGCGCGTTGACGATCGCCTCGGCTTTGGAGCCGCCGCCGGCGTCGAGGAAGTTGGCCGGGGCGCCGCCGGCCTGGGCGACGACGTCGAGCGTCGACATGCAGAGGCCGGCGCCGTTGGCGAGGATGCCGACGTTGCCGTCGAGTTTCACGTAGGTGAGGCCCTTTTCCTTCGCCATCTGCTCCTGCGGGTCCTCGACGGTGTCGGCGATCTCGGCCAGGTCCTGGTGGCGGAAGAGGGCGTTGCCGTCGATCGTCACCTTCGAGTCCAGGGCGAGGACCTCGCGGCCGGCGGTGACGATCAGCGGGTTGACCTCGATCAGGGTCGCGTCCTCCTCGCGCGCCACCTCGGCCAGCTTCACCAGCGCCTCGGCGGCGTCGTCGAGCGCGTCCTCGGCGAGGCCAGCGTCGGCGACGATCGACCGCGCTGCGGCGGCGTCGAACTCGGCGGTCGGGTCGATGTGGCGTTTGACCAGGGCGTCGGGGTCCTCGGCGGCGACCGCCTCGATGTCCATCCCGCCCTTGGCGGAGACCAGCGCCAGCAGCTTCTTCTCGCCGCGGTCGAGGATGACCGAGGCGTAGTACTCCTCGGCGATGTCGGAGCCGCCCTCGATCCAGACCTGGTCGACGCGGAACGGCCCCTCGCCGTGGGGGCCGACGATGTCCATGCCGAGGATCGCGTCGGCGTACTCGCGCGCCTCGCCGGCGTCCTGGGCGATCTTGATCCCGCCCGCCTTGCCGCGGCCGCCGATCAGCACTTGGGCCTTGATCGCGCAGGGGTAGCCGATCTTCTCCGCCGCGGCGACGGCGTCGTCGACCGTGTCGGCGACCTCGCCACTCGGCACGGCGAGGCCGTGCTTGGCGAACAGCTGCTTTCCCTGGTACTCGAGGAGGTCCATGTCTGAGAGCGTCGCCGGGGGCGGCGCGCGCGGCAGACTACCCGAATGACATAATGCCGCGCTCGCTCATGGCCCTCCCCAGTCTCAAAAACATCAAATGGGTTACCACCGATTGCTACGGAACCCTCATCGACTGGGAGAAGGGGATCGTCGACGCCTGCAAGAAAGAGGCGGCCAAAGACGGTTTCAGCTTCGAAGAGGGTCCGTTCCTGGAGCGCTTCTTCGAAGTCGAGGCGGAAATCATGGCCGGGTCGTACGAGCTCTACGCCGAGGTGCTGCGCCGCACGATCGTCAAAGTCGCCGGTGAGATCGGCTGGGAAGTGGAGCCCTCGCGGGCCCAGTTCCTGCCGAACAGCGTCGCCTACTGGCTGCCGTTCCGCGAGTCCAACGCGGCGATGGACCGGCTCGGCAAGAAGTACGAGATCGGGATCGTCACCAACACCGACGACAAACTGCTGGGGATCAGCCGCCGGCACCTGCGGACCGAACTCGACCTCGTCGTCACCGCCCAGCAGGTGCGCAGCTACAAGCCCGACCCGGTCCACTTCAAAGAGTGCGCGCGGCGGATCGGCGGCAAGAAAGGCTGGCTGCACATCGGCTGCAACTACGCGACCGACATCGCGCCGGTGCTGAAAATGAACGTGCCGGTGATCTGGGTCAACCGCCACGGCGAGAAACTGGAAGGGCGCAAAGCCCCCAGCGCGACGGTGAAAAACTTCCGCGAAGCAGTGAAAAAGCTCGGCGCGTCCTGAGCGTCTTCTAGCTTTCAGGCCGCAACTCAGGCGCCAGGCGCCGGTTTCGGGGGTACTCGAGCCCCAACGACTCACCGATGCAGACCCAAATTCGACAGACCAGTTCGCCGCTTGCCCCTGCCCGGGCGCGCTTCGGCATCGCGCTCGGCCTCTGCCTGCTGCTCGCGAGCCTGGTCATCGCCGGCCTGCAGAGCGCGGAGGCGGCGGAACCCTCGGCGCTGCAGAAGCCGAGCTTCGTCGTCATCCAGACCGACGACGAGACGCTCGACCAGCTCTACGCGACCCTCAACGTCGGCGGGGTCGAAGTGCAGGCGATGCCCTACACCCAGGCGCTGATCGCCGGCCGGGGCATCACCTTCAACCGCTACTACGTCCCCTACCCCCTCTGCTGCCCCTCGCGGGTCAGCCTGCTGACCGGCCGCTACGCCCACAACCACAACGTCCGCGGCAACGTGCCGCCGAACGGCGGCTACACCGGCTTCAAAGCCCGTGGCGCCTACACCCACAACCTCGCCACCTGGCTGCAGGCGGCGGGCTACAGGACGATCCACATCGGCAAGTTCCTCAACGGCTACGGCGACGAACCGTTCGACGAAGGCAAAGACGTGCCGCCGGGATGGAGCGCCTGGCACTCGGTCCTCAAGGCCGACACCAACCACTACTTCTACGGCTACACGCTGAACGACAACGGCGTCCTCGACGGGCCGATCGGCGACCCCGGCAACTGGGAAACGCGCGAATACGGCGAACGCGACGACTTCGGCTGCCCGACGGCGCCGCTGAACGGCAAACCGTGCTTCTACGCCACCGACTACTTCAACACGCTCGCCTGGAGCGAGCTGAACCAGACCTCGCCCGAACAGCCCTTCTACCTGCAGATGGACTACACCGCCCCGCACGGGGACTTCCGCCGCCCCGCCGGGCCGGAGCCGGCGACGCGCCACTACAACACCTTCGCCGGCGCGCCCTACCCGCACAGCCGCGCGCAGGGTTTCAACGAGGGCAACGTCAACGACAAGCCGCGCTTCATCCGCGAAGCGCCCTACCTCTCGTTCAACGACATCCACACCTACCGCGTCTACTACCAGAAGGCGCTGGAGTCGCTGCGCTCGGTCGACGAAGGCGTGAAAACGATCGTCGACACCCTCGGCGGTCTCCACCGGCTGCGCAACACCTACATCATCTTCACCTCCGACAACGGCTTCTTCTACGGCGAGCACCGGCTGACCGGCGGCAAGTTCCTCGCCTACGAGCCGGCCACCCACCTGCCGCTGCTGATCCGCGGGCCGGGAATCAAACCCGGCACCTCGACCGGCGAGCTGGCGGCCAACATCGACATCGCGCCGACGATCCTCGAACTCGCCGGGGCAACGGCGGACAAGAGCATCGACGGCCGCTCGCTGGTCCCCTACATGCAGGACTCGGCGCTGCGCTCGCGGCGGCCGCTCCTCTTCGAGTCCTTCGTCGAGACCGCCGACGTCGAAGCCAACGGCGAACCGACCGCCCAGCGGGCGATCAAAGAGCTGAAGCGCCACCGCAGCAGCCGCACCGACGGCGCCAGCGCCTCGATCGTCGCGCCGCCGAAGGACTACGAGGGAATCCGCCTCGGCCCCTACAAGTACATCGAGTGGCCCGACGGCGAGAAAGAGCTCTACGACATCACCAAGGACCCCTACGAGCTGAACAACGTCGTCCGGGTCCCGAACCTCTCCCCGATCCGCGCCTTCCTCCACGCTCAGCTGGTCCGCCTCGAGACCTGCGTCGGGAAAACCTGCCAGGAAGTAGCGCCGCAGTTCCCCCTGACCCGCGAGCAGCAGCGGAAGGTGGACAAGCAGCGGCGGGAAGAAGAACGGCAGAAAGAAAAGGAACGCGAAGAAAAACGGCACCACAAACGGCGCGGTTAGGTCTGTCGAGGAGGGGAGTACCTCTCCAGACACATCTCGCTATGGCTCGATGTTGAGTGTCTGGAGAGGTACTCCCCTCCTCGACTCCCACAGCGGTTGGTGGCTTGGAGAAAAGCTGGGGGTTACTTGATGATGGCGAGGGTGTCGCCGGCGCTTACTGCGGCGCCCTCGACGATGGGGAGCTGCTCGACCTTGCCCGAGCGGTGGGCGGTGATCTCGTTCTCCATCTTCATCGCCTCGATCACGCAGATCAGGTCTCCCTCTGAGACCTCGGCGCCCTGCTCGACGGCGACCTTGAAGACGGTTCCCTGCAGCGGGGCGATCAGGGCCACGCTGGAGGCGCCCCCGCCGCCGCCCGCCTTGCGCTCGCGCTTTGGCGGCTTTTTGCCGCCCGCGGCGGGGGCTGCGCCGCCGCCGGCGGGGGCCTCGCCGATCACCTTTACGTCGAAGAGCTTGCCGGAGACCTCGACCTTGTAGTCGCGGGTCACGAGCTCGCCGCCGTCCTCGGAGGGCGCGGGCGGGGCGGCGTCGGCCGGTGCGGTCGATTTCAGCCAGTCGCGGTCCTCCATCAGGTCGCGACAGGTCTCCCCCTGCGCCCACTGCTCGGTGGCGAGGATCGCTTCGTGGAAGGGGATCAGGGTCGTGAGGCCGCCGGAGTCGTATTCGCCGAGCGCCCGCAGCATGCGCCGGGTCGCCTTCTCGCGGTCTACGTCCCAGACGATCAGCTTGGCCACCATCGGGTCGTACATCGGGGTCACCTCGGAGCCGCCTTCGACGCCGGAGTCGACGCGGACGCCGGGGCCGGAGGGCTCGCGGTAGGAGTCGCCGATCGGCCCGGGGGCGGGGGCGAATTTCTTGTGCGCCGCCTCGGCGTTGATCCGGCACTCGATCGACCACCCCTCCAGCTCGACGTCCTCCTGGGCGATCGAGAGCGACTCGCCGGCGGCGACGAGGATCTGCTCGCGGACGATGTCGACGCCGGTGACCATCTCGGTCACGCAGTGCTCGACCTGGACGCGGGTGTTCATCTCGAGGAAGAAGTACTCGTCGCCTACCTGCATGCCCTCGATCGTGCCGGCGCCGCGGTAGCCGACCGCCGCCGCCGCGTCGGTGGCGATCTTGCCGATCCGCTCGCGCATCTCCTCGTCGACGTGCGGGCCCGGGGCCTCCTCGATCACCTTCTGGTGGCGGCGCTGGATCGAGCAGTCGCGCTCGCCGAGGTGGATCACGTTGCCGTGCGAGTCGGCCAGCACCTGGACCTCGACGTGCCGCGGGTCCTCGAGGTAGCGCTCGATGTAGACGCGGTCGTCGGAGAAGAACTTCTCGCCTTCGCGGGCCGAGCCCTCGAAGGCCTCTTGAAGGTCATCGGGGGTCATCGCCACGCGGAAGCCCTTGCCGCCGCCGCCACCTGCGGCCTTGCAGGCGACCGGGTAGCCGGCTTCATCGGCCTGCTTGCGGGCCTCGTCGAGGTCCTTGGCGACCTCGGTCGAGCCGGGGACGATCGGCACCCCAGCCTGCTCCATGATCTCGCGCGCCTTGGTCTTCGAGCCCATCGCTTCGATCGACTCCGGCGGCGGCCCGATCCAGGTGATCCCGGCCTCGGCGCAAGCACGCGCCATCTCGGCGTTCTCGGCAAGGAAGCCGTAACCGGGGTGGATCCCTTCGGCACCGGCCTCCTTCGCGGTCTCGATGATCTTCGGGATGTTCAGGTAGCTCTCGGCCGGGACCGCGGGGCCGATCAAAAAGGCCTCGTCGGCTGCGCGCACATGCGGCGCGTCGCGGTCGATCTCCGAGTAGACGGCGACCGAGCCAATGCCCATCTCCTTCAGGGTGCGGGCAACCCGAATCGCGATCTCGCCGCGGTTGGCAATGAGGACCTTCTGGAACACGGCGGCGCAGTCTAATTAGGAGCGCGGAAGAGGCGCACCCCGCCCCCTCGACCGCGCCTATTCCCGCTTGAAGCGGCTCGCTTCGTACTCCTCGACCCAGACCGCCGAACTGCGCCAGGTCCCGTCGGCAGCCTTGGCCGCCTTCAGCCGGCCCCGCGTAGCGGCGACCCGCAGTGCATTCGCCGAGAGCTTCTCGGTGGCCAGCGCCGGGAGCGGCACCAACCTGGCGGGGCCCGCAATCGCGGGGACGACGAATTTGTGGAGGTTGTCGAGGATCGCCCGCGCCAGGAACTCCCCGAGCGGGCCGAGGTCGCCTTGATCGGCGCGGCGCAGGGCGGCCAGGTAACGGCGGCGGTTGCCTTTGTAGATGATCGCCGGGGGGTAGCCGAGGCGGATCAGGAGGAGGTTGAGAACGAGACGGCCTGCGCGCCCATTCCCGTCGAGGAACGGGTGGACCTGCTCGAACCTCGAGTGCAGGCCGGCTAGAGCCTCCGGGAGCTCGGGGCCCTCGACCTTGCGCAAGGACTGGGCGTCGCTGATCCAGTCCCGGATGAGGATCGGGACCTGGGGCCATTCAGGTGGCCGCATCCCCCCCGGGAACGGTTCGATGTCGTGCTCGCGGAAAGAGCCGGGACGCTCCTTCGGCGTCGCGTCTGGATGCGGCGCCACGTCCCAGACGGGGGTCATCGCGAGCGAGTGAACCTCCCGTACCTCCGCCAGGGTGATCAACTTGCCGCCGCTCCAGCCCTTCGGGTCGATCCCCTGGCCGTAGACCCAGCCGGCCGCATCGGCGTAGCCACGGACCTCGAGGTATTCGTTCAACTCTTTGCTGCCAATCGCCCTCCCCTCCTCGAGGAGCTGCTCCACCTGCTTGAGGACAAGGGTGTTCCCCTCGATCGCGGTCGAGTGATGGGCCTCCTCGAGCCAGATTCCGCGCCAGATTCCCTCTGCCTCGTCAGGCGAGGGGAGCCCGCCGAGCCGCTCGCGAAGTTCGCCGATCTGGACCCGAAGCCGTTCGTAGACGGCCTCGCGCGGCGGCCGGCCCCGCCGCGGCTGCTGGAGTTTGTTCGGTTGCGGCATCAACTAAATGTACCGAACAAACTCTGATGTTGTGCGGTTGCGCGGATTTTTATTGCACCGAACACTTTCCAAAGACGGCCAGACAGCTAGGGTCCGCGATCGTGCTGATTGAGCTTCAGTCCCATTCGACCGTCTCCGACGGTCAACTACTGCCCGCCGAAGTCGTGGAGAAAGCGGCCGAGGCCGGGGTAACGACGCTGGCGCTGACCGACCATGATGCGATTGCGGGGGTTGCTGAGGCGCAAGCGGCGGCGGAGAAGCTTGGGGTTGAGTTGGTGCCCGCAATTGAGATGTCCTGCGTGCATGAGTACGCGGAAGACCTGCATATCTGCGGCTATTGGATCGATTTGGCAAAGATCGCCGGGGCTTGCGAGCGGGCCCAGCACGAACGGGTGACGCGGGCCGGGGAGATCGTCGCGAAGCTGCGCGAGCATGGCTTCGACCTCCATCTCGAGGACGCGGTCCGCGAGGCGGGGGATGCGCTCTCGATCGGCCGCCCCCACATCGCCCGCGCCGCCGGCGCGACCGGCGACCTCGGCCCCTTCTTCGAGGAGTACCTGGTGCCCGGCGCCAAAGCCTTCGTCCCCCGCCGCTGGCCAACCGCCCAGCAGGCGATCGAGCTGATCCGCGAGGCGGGCGGCATCGCCGTCATCGCCCACCCCTACTGGGACATCTCCGAACCCTCCGAGGTCGACGACCTGATCCGCTCCCTTGGGGCCGACGGGGTCGAGACCTACTACCCGACCCACTCCAAGGAGCAGACCGAACACCTCCTCGAGCTATGCGCCGAGCTCGACCTGGTCCCCACCGCCAGCTCCGACTACCACGGCCCAACCCACAAGACCTTCGCCAAATTCGCCGCCTACGACACCTACGGCCTAGGCGAGCCGCAGGTCCCGCCTAGGCCGTAGATCCGTCTTCGAGCTCTTCGGCGACCCTCACCCGCAGACACACCCAGTCGACGAACTCCGCCACGCTCGTCGCCCCGGATTCGAGGGCGTCGAGCATTTCTTCGACCACGAAAGCATCGTGGGGAAGCTCCAGCCACGGCTTT
This sequence comes from Solirubrobacterales bacterium, assembly GCA_036260485.1. GTDB lineage: Bacteria > Actinomycetota > Thermoleophilia > Solirubrobacterales > 70-9 > VAYN01. Next base: position 98,774 of record DATAMR010000034.1, read on the forward strand.
TCGGCGTACTCCAGCATCAGGAGCATGAACTTGAAACCGATCTCCCGATTTTCGCTCGGGAAGGGCTTGTGACGAACGATCCAGGCTCCGAACACGGCCGCCTCTTCAGTCGGGCTCAAGGGAGGATCGGCTTCCTCGAAAACTATGAAGGGCTGGACCGGGGCCGAGTCGTGGCCGAAGGGAGGGACCATTCGAAGCAGCTCTTCAGTGGAGATCTTCAGCTGCTTCTCCGCAAGTGAGTAGAGGTCTCCTAGGAGTGCGATTTGGCCCGGCATCGCCAAGACATGTTAAAGCATATCTCCCTCAATCCACATATCTCTGATACCTCGACTACAGGTATCAACGCAGATTAGGGGATTTATGCGTTAATCTTGGTGGCGAAGAGATGGCCACCAAAGCGACGAGCCTTCGACTCCCCGAACCGATGGCGGCGGAACTCACCGCCGTGGCCCGAGCCGACGGCATGCCGGTGTCGGAGGTCGTCCGCGCGGCGATCGAGAAGCACATCGCGGAACGGCGGGAAGACACCGAGTTCCAGAAGCGCCTTAAGAAGCTCGTCGAGGACGACCAAAAGGTCCTCAAGCTGCTCGCAAAATAGCTCTCTGCGCCTCCTAGACCGCGACAGCCTGGTCACTCGCGCATTCGATTCTTGCCCCACCCAGGTGTGGCCGAAGTCGGATGCGTCGCGGGTTCGAGGCGGGCTAGGCCAAAGACTCACCCTCTTGCAAGAAGAGGGGCGGGGAGTCCTCCTCCAGACACTCAACATCGAGCCATTGGCGAGATGTGTCTGGAGGGGGACTCCCCGCCCCTCGTAACGCTTGAGAGCTGCCGAAGAACTAAGCGGCGGCGGTCTCCTTGGCCGGAACCAGGCCCCGCTCTTCGAGGTAGGCCAGCAGCTTCTCGGCCGACTCCTCGGGGGACTCGCTCTCGGTGTGGCAGACGAACTCGGGGTTCTCCGGGGCCTCGTAGGGGTCGGAGACGCCGGTGAATTCTTTGATCTCGCCGGAGAACGCTTTCGCGTAGAGACCCTTGACGTCGCGCTCGGCGCAGGTGTCGACCGAAGCCTCGACGTAGACCTCGACGAAGCGGTCGCCCATCAGCTGGCGGGCCTCGTCGCGGATCTCCTTGTAGGGGGAGATCGCCGCGGTGATCACCGGCACGCCGTTGCGGCTGAGCAGGTCAGCGACGAAGGCGATGCGGCGGATGTTGGTATCGCGGTCCTCTTTCGAGAAGCCGAGCCCCTTGGAGAGGTTTTCGCGGACGACGTCCCCGTCGAGGATCTCCAGCTTCGAGCCGCGCTCGAGCAGGTGTCCCTCCAGCAGTCGGGAGATAGTCGTCTTGCCGGCTCCTGAGAGCCCGGTGAACCAGAGAGTGAAGCCCTTCTCACCAGCCATACGTCGTCAGTCCTCCTTGTAAGCGTCGATCAGGATGTCGGCGACCTCGTCGCGCGAGAACTCGTGCGGCGGCCGTTCGCCGTTGCCGAGCATCTCCCGGACCTTGGTCCCGGAGAGGAACAGATGCGCGTCTTGGTCGTGAGGGCAGGTCTTGTTGGAGGCCAGTCCCTCGCACTCGTTGCACCAGAAGGTGTGCTCGAACATCAGCGGCTCGATCCCGAGCTCGTCGACGTCGATCATCTCGAAGATCTTCTGCGCGTCGTAGGTGCCGTAGTAGTCACCGGCGCCCGCGTGGTCGCGGCCGACGATGAAATGCGTCGCCCCGTAGTTGCGGCGGACGATCGCGTGGAGAACGGCCTCGCGCGGACCGGCGTAGTGCATCTTCGCCGGCTTGACGCCGAGCACGACCCGGTCGTCGGGGTAGTAGTTCTCCATCAGCACCTCGTAGCAGCGCATCCGCACGTCGGCGGGGATGTCGCCGGCCTTGGTCTTGCCGATAAGCGGGTGGATGAAGAGCCCGTCGCAGGTCTCCAGCGCGGCCTTGGTCAGGTACTCGTGGGCGCGGTGGATGGGATTGCGGGTCTGGAAGGCGACGATCTTCTTCCAGCCACGGGCCTCGAAGTCGGCTTTGTGCTCGGCCGGCGTCTTGTAGCGGCGCATGAACGCCTCGTCGTGGTCGGGCAGCGCGTCGACCTCGATCGGGCCGGCCAGCATGCGGTTGCCCTCCTCGTAGATCGCGGCGACGCCCGGGTGGGCCTCGTCGGCGGTGCCGTAGACCTGCTCGGCCTCACGCTTGACGTCGCGCTCCCAGATCTCCTCGACGGTGAGGCGACCGAGCTTCTTGCCTTCGTCGGAGGAGAGCTCGACGATGTCGCCGACCTCGCACTCGAGGTCGCTCGCCAGGGTGATCGGGATCGGCCAGTAATCGCCGTCGACGGTCCGCATCTCGCTGCAGACGCGCTCCCAGTCGGCGGAGCCCTGGAAGCCGGTCAGCGGCGCAAATCCGCCGTTGCCGATCATCTCGAAGTCCGCCGTGTGGCGCTCGGAAAGGGTCAGGGACAACTCAGCCATGGTCTCGCTCATCTCACCTATCGGGTCGGGGAAGGGGTCGGTCAGGAGTTAAGTGGTCAAGGGGCGGCGTGCCGGCGCCGCTAGTTGATCCCGCACTCGGTCTTTGCCAGGCCCGTCCAGCGGCCTGCGCGCAGATCCCCACCCGGTTCGACCGGCTGGGTGCAGTGGGTGCAACCGATCGACGGATAGCCGTGATCGTGAAGCGGGTTGTACGGGAGGTGGTGCTCACGGATGTAGTTCCAAACGTCGCGCTCGGTCCAGTCCGCAAGGGGGTTCAGCTTCCAGAGGTTGAAGCGCTTGTCCCATCCGAACTTCGGCGTCGCGGAACGGGAGCTGGAGTCTGCCCGGCGGACGCCGGCGACCCAGCAGTCTACGGAAGAGAGCGCTCGGCGCATCGGCTCGACCTTGCGGATGCCGCAGCAGGAGTCGGGATCGCGGTTCCAGAGTTCCGGCCCGTGCTCGGCCTCCTGCTCGTCGAGCGTCAGGTTGTGGAAGCGGTCGAACTCGATCCCCAGCGACTCGGCGAGGCGGTCGCGGGTCTCGTAGGTCTCCTCGAAGAGGACGTCGGTGTCGAGGTAGAAGAAGCGCGCCTCGGGGTTGACCGTGCTCGCCAGGTGGGCCGTCACCGAGCTCGTTTTCTGAAACGAGCAGGCGATGTAGTGGCGGGCGCCGAAGTTCTCGAACATCCACTCCAGCGCCTCGGAGGCCGTGCTTCCCTCCAGATCAGCGGCGATCGCCTCGTGGTCGAGGTCGGCCGGTGTAGGCACGGTGCCGGAGAGAGTGACGGGAGGCGGCTTCATGAGGACGGGCGGGCGCTAGATCGCGCACTCCCCCTCTCCCCGCACGACCTCGTAAGGGCTCGATCGGTTCCAGTCGATGAACTGCTGCATCGTCTCGAGGCTGAACTCGGCCGGCAGGGTCAGCTCCTTGACCGCCGCTTCGAAGGGCTCGGCGCCGACCCGCTCGGCGAAGGTGTTGAACTCCTCGCCCTCGTTGCGGTCGGCCTCGTAGAGGTGGATCCAGCGCTCGACGGCCTCGGGGACGCGTTTGGCCGGCAGCCGCGATTTGAGCCGCGTGCCGAAGATCACCTCGCCGCCCTCGAAGTTGCCGCCGATGTGGGGGATGTAGGCGGGCATCGGGCGGCCGCCGACCTTCAGCGAGGCGCCGTAGAAGCCGATGTTGGCGATGTGGTGCTGGCTGCAGCCGTTGGGGCAGCCGCTCATTTTGATGTGGATGCGCTTGGTCAGCTCGTCGCTGATCTCCATCGAGGTGACCCGCTCCTTGATCGCCCGGTTGAGGCCCATCGAGGCGGTGATCCCGAGTTTGCAGCTGTCGGTGCCGGGGCAGGAGACCACGTCGGTGATCTCGCGGGCGCCGGCCTCGCCGAGGCCGAGGGCCTCGAGCCGCTCCCAGACGTCGTAGAGGGACTCGTCGCGGACCCAGCGCAGGACGAAGTTCTGCTGCACCGTGCTGCGGGCGGAGCCGCCGGTGAACTCGCGCATGATCTGGCCGAGGCCGCGGAACTGCTCCGGGGTGAGGTCGCCGCGGGTGACCTTGACCTCGACGGTCGAGAAACCCTCCTGGCGCTGCGGCGCGACGTTGCCGTCGAGGAAGCGCTCGAACTCGGTCCGGTCGCCGTTCGGCGAGGACGGCGAGAGCGGCGCCTCGGGGACATTGGCCTCCTCGTCGACGCTGAAGCTGAGGCGCTCGACCAGCTCGGGGCCGAATTCACGCTCCGCGACCCAGTCGCCCTGCAGCTCCTCGTCGACGAGCTCGCGGAAGGCGTCCATGCCGATCTTGTCGACGAGGACCTTGATCCGGGCGCGGGCGCGGTTGACGCGCAGCCAGTCCTGGCGGTCGAAGATGCGGAAGACGGCCTCGGCGACCTTGAGGTAGTCGCCGTTGTCGGCCTCGACGAACTCATACAGCGTCGGGGCGACGCGGGCCATGATCGAGGTGCCGCCGCCGACCCGGACCTCGAAGCCCTTGACCCCGTCCCTTTCGACCGAGAGGAAGGCGATGTCGTGGATGCCACTGATCGCCCGGTCCTCGGCGGAGCCGGTGAACGAGGTCTTGATCTTGCGCGGCATCAGCTGCGTCGTCGGGTGGCGGACGAAGTAGCGGACGTAGGCGGTGCCGTAGGCGGTCGGGTCGAAGACCTCGTCGGCGGCGACGCCGGCCCACGGGTCGCCGGTGACGTTGCGGACCGTGTTGCCGCAGCCCTCGCGCGAGGAGAGGCCGGCTTCGGCGATCTCCCGCAGCAGCAGCTCGGTGTCGCGCAGCGGCACGTGGTGGATCTGGATGTTCTGGCGGGTCGTGATGTGGCCCTTGTTCAGCGGCGCGTACTTCTCGACGACGCTGGCGAAGGAGTCCATCTGCTCGGGCGTGACCCCGCCGAACGGAAGCTTGATGCGGATCATCTGGACGTCGGGCTGGCGCTGCCCGTAGACGCCCTGTTTGAGGCGGAAGCCGATGAACTGGTTCTCCTCCAGCTGGCCGGAGAGGAACTGCTCGGCTTCGTTGTCGAAGTCGTCGAACTCGCGCTCGATGACCGGGATTACGTGGCCGGGGACGTTCTCGTAGGTCTCGGGGTTCTGGGGGGTCCCGACCCGGCCCTTGCCCCGCTGCTCCTTGTTCTCTGCGACGGCTACCTCCATGGGTGGAAAGGTAGCAAACCCGATTGGGATTCAGGTATTTAATTTCCTGACCGGTCGCGGGAGCAGCGGATTCCCCGCCGCAGAGCCGATTCCCGGCTCAGCTGTGGGACGGTTTTTTCTGCGCTTGGAGGATCGCCGCGGCCTCGCCCGAGTCGGCGACGTAGCCGCCTTCCGGCTCCAGCGGCAGGTCCTCCTCGCTCCAGCCGACGATGCCCTCGCTCAGCTTGTGGGCGTCGTAGCCGGCTTCGGCGAGGGCGTCGGTCGCCATCGTCGAGCGGTTGCCGCCGCGGCAGTAGACGACGACGGGGCGGTCCTTGTCGAGCTCGCCCAGCCGCTGCGGCAGCTCCGGCAGCGGCACGTGGGCCGCGCCGGCAATCCGGCCCGCCTCCCACTCGTGGTCGGCGCGCACGTCGATCACCTGCGCGCCCTCCTCGATCAGCTTGCGGGCCTCGTCGCGCGAAACCTCCTTGGCCTCCCCCTGCGGTGCGTCTGCCATCAGTCGACCTCCGTCCCCTCGATCAGGAAGGCGACGCGGACGTGGGCGCGGTACTCGTCGAGGTTCTCGCCCCGGATCCCGGTCGAGACGATGTCGACGGCGCGAATGTTGCGCAACGATCCCTGCGCCTGCTGCAACGCCTGTTTGGCGGCGTCGTCGGTCGACGTCTTGGAGCTGCCGACCAGCTCGATGATTTTCACGACAGCCATGCGGATCCTCCTCGTAGGTTCTCGATGGTCTCCTTGGCGCCGACGCCCTCCAGCAGAGCGGCGCGCTGCCAGGCGGGTGCCTGCGGATGCGCGGGCGCAGCGGCGGCGAACTCGGCCTCGAACTGGGCGATTGCGGCGGCGACTGCCGCAGCCTCGTCTCCATGAGCTGTCTTCTCTGCCACGGACCTAGCCTAGTTCAAGCGCGACGCAGCTCGGCACGGCGGCGCTCGAGGAAGGTGGCGAGGTTGCGCATCACCGCCTCTGGGTCATGCTGAAAGCGCGGCCTGGTGATTCGGATCATCTCGATCCCCAGCAGCTTCAGCTCCTCCTGGCGAAGATGGTCGCGCTCAAATGCGGCGCGAGTTCCATGGGTCTCGAAAAGGTCGAGTTCGACCGCGAAACGCAGGTCCGGCCAGTAAGCGTCCAGCTCGTAGCCCTCGGCATTGAAGTTCATCGACGGGGTGGGAAGCCCGGCGGCAACGACGCGCCGACGGAAGCTCTGCTCGAAGCGAGAGCGGGTGAAACTCGGGTCGGGTTGATAGAGAGCGAGCGCCCGGCGCAGGCGCCCGCGACCGCGGTGGCCGCCGGCCCGGTCGAGCACGTCTTCGACCGCATGGAGGTCGAGGAGCTCGAGTTCTTCGGCCCGCTCCAATAGGCGTTCGATCCGCTCGGGCTTGGCCCCGATCGAGAGATCGAGCAGCGTCCGCGGCACGGAAGTGACCGGAATCCCTTCCCGCTCCAGCCGATCCCCGGCCGCCAGAATCGAAGAGAAGTGCACCCGGAACTCCCGCGTCGCCCGCCGCCGAATGGGCGCGGTGACGTCGACCGTTTCCGGCGCGAAGCGATGGATCCCCCACAGATAAGCGGCCGACCCATGGCTGGCCACAGCCGGCCAAACCACCTCATCAGTCTCATTCGCTTCCGCCCCCAGCACCGCAGCCCAACACCGCCCATGCCAGTTCAGCCGCCGATGCCCCACCGCGTAGACGCCGCGATGCAAGACGTGGAGACGCCCACGCCTGCATTCGTGCATCACAAGCTTTTTGGAATGGCCGAGCGAGCGCAGCTGTTTCGCTGAAACGACACCGTGCTGGCGGGTCGCAACGTCGGATAGCTCCCGAACCGAGCTCGGCGTTCGTCCTTGGTTGCCCATACGGGGTACCAAGGACGAACGCCACCCAGGTTCTCCCCCCGCGGCCCGTCCCTCGGCGGGGGATCGCTGCGGTTTGGGCCGCTCTTTGCGTGTTCAGCCGCTATTGCGGCTCGGCTGGGTTAGCCGTTTAGGCCGGGGACGGGGGTGCCGTATTTGACGAAGGCGCAGTTGTAGGGGCTGGGGTCGAAGGAGTCGGTGATCGCGCGGCCGGCGGGTTGGCCGGTGCCCTGGGTTTCCTTGACCTGGGGCTTGCCGTTCTTGCCTTTGACCTTGATCTGGCGCGGCGGTTCGCCGCGGCCGCACTGAATCGAGAAGTCTTTGACGCCGTCCCGGGCGTCGATGATGTCGTCGCCGCCCATGCCGTAGAAGCGGTCCGCGCCCGGCTGTCCGAGCATCGCGTTGGGGCCGCTGTCGCCGATCAGGACGTCCCAGTCGAAGGAGCCCTCCATGTCCTCGTCGGTCGGCGAGAGGTGGACGTGGTTGCAGCCTTTGACGGTCGTCACCCACGCCGCGTGGGCGAGGAAGGAGACGATCAGCACGCCGGGATGCGCCTGGGTCTCGGCGAACGAGGCGTCGTCGCGGCCCGGGCCGCCGACCAGCGCCCCGCCGGCGCAGCCGCCGCCGGCCGCCAGCAGGTCGCCGCTGCCTTCGCCGTAGAGGAACGTCGGTCCCGGCAGGCCGCCGACGAGGCCGTCGGCCCCGTCGCCGCCGTAGAGCTTGTCCGCGCCCGGTCCGGACTCCACCAAGTCGTCCTCGGGGCCGGCTTTGATCGTGTCGTTGCCGAAGCCGCCGGCGAAGCGAACGCTGCCGATCGACTCCAGCGTTCCTTCCACCCGCAGGCTGTCGGCGCCGGGGCCGAGGTCGGCCATCAGCCAGCGCCCCGGGCCGTTCGCCGGACAGGAGACGGTGAGGGCGCTGGCCGGCGCGTGCGAGCAGCCGGGGCCGATCGCCAGCCCTTTTTTCGCCGTGATCCCAAAGGTCTGGGTGGCTTCGTCGAAGGCGACGACGAACTGGTCGCGCCCACCGCCGCCGACGATCTGCAGCCCAGCGCCGCCGCCGGGCGTCTGGTTCAGCTGGATGTAAGCGGAGCCCTTCGGGGCCGGTTCTTTGCCGCAGGAGGTCGTCCGGCCTTTGGCGCCCTCGCAGCCGTCGGTTCCCTGGCCGCCGTCGATCGCGTCGGGACCGCCGCCGCCGACCAGATGGTCGTCGCCGAGACCGCCGTCGATCACGTTCGCCTGCGGGCTGCCGATCAGCGTGTCGCGGAAGGCGGAGCCTTCGAGGCTCTCGAAGCCGAAGAGCTTGTCGTGGCCGTCGCCGCGGGACCGGTGGGTCCGCAGGGAAGCCCAGACGCCGCTGCCCTTGCCGCCCGCCCGGGCCGTCGCGAAGGAGGCGATGTCGCCGCTGCCGGCGCCGCCGGACATCCGGTCGTAGCCGTAGTCGCCGTGGACGAGGTCTTCGTCGCCGGGGCCGCCGTTGACGATGTCGATGCCGAGGTCGCCGGCGACCTCGTCGCGAGCTCCCGGCCCGCCGACGACCTTGTCGTCGCCGAGGGCGCCGCTGACCTGGTCTTCGTCGCCGGCGTCGCCGTAGACCTCGTCGTTGCCGCGGCCGCCGTGCAGCTGGTCGGTACCCGGCCCGCCGCAGATCAGGTCGTTGCCGAGGCTGCCGAAGATCACGTCGTCGCCCTTGCCGCCGGCGATCACGTCGCGCTCCGGCGTGCCGCGAATCACGTCGTTGCCGTCGGTGCCGACGATCTCCGCCTTGCGCCCGTGGCAGCGCACGTCATCTTCAGGCGCCGCTGCCAGCGCGGTACCGACTATGAGCAGCGCGGCCAGCGCCGCCAACACCAGAACCGTTCTCATTCCCCGCCTGTTCGTCGTTTAGAGGAGTAACCCTCGCCAAGCCTATGCGCTGCGGATCAGCTTCTTGTTGACGAACTCGTCGGCGCCGTAGCGGCCCAGCTCGCGGCCGAAGCCCGAGCGCTTGAAGCCGCCGAACGGCAGCTCCGGGCTGTCGGCCCCGACCAGGTTGATGTAGACCATCCCGGCTTCGATCTTGTCGGCGACGCGCTCGCCCTGATCGGGGTCGGTGGTCATCACGTAGGAGCCGAGACCGAACGGCGTCTGGTTGGCGAGCTCGATCGCCTCCTCCTCGGAGCCCACCCGGTAGACCTGCGCGACGGGGCCGAAGAACTCTTCCTGGGAGGCCTCGTCGCCGGGCTCGATCCCGGTGAGGATCGTCGGTTCGAAGAAGTTGCCGTCGCGCTTGCCGCCGACCAGCACCTCCGCCCCGTTGGCGACCGCCCGCTTGACCTGGTCCTCGAGCCGGTCGGCCGCCGTCTGCGAGGAGAGCGGGCCGACCGCGGTGTCCTCGGCCGTCGGGTCGCCCGGCTTCGCCCCCTCCAGCTCCTGCCTGAACTTCTCGAGGAAGTCGTCGTAGTACTCGTCGGCGACGATGAAGCGCTTGGCCGCGTTGCAGGACTGGCCGGTGTTGTCGAGCCGCGCTTCGGCCGCGGCGGTGACGGCCTCGTCGAGGTCGTCGGTGCCGAGCAGGATGAACGGATCCGAGCCGCCCATCTCGAGCACGACCTTCTTCAGGTTGCGCCCGGCGATCTCGGCGACGGCGGCGCCGGCGCGCTCGGAGCCGGTCACCGAGACGCCGTGCACGCGCGGGTCGGCGATCACCCACTCGATCTGCTCGTTGGTCGCGTAGACGTTCTCGTAGGCGCCCTCGGGAGCCCCCGCGTCGTCGAAGATCTGCTGCATCGCCTCGGCCGATTCCGGGCACTGGGGCGCGTGCTTGAGCAGGATCGTGTTGCCGATCACCAGGTTCGGGCCGGCGAAGCGGGCCACCTGGTAGTAGGGGAAGTTCCAGGGCATGATCCCGAGCAGGACGCCAAAGGGGCTGCGGCGGATGATCGCCGTGCCCTCGCCGCCGAGCAGCTCGATCGGCTCGTCGGCCATCAGGCTCTCTGCCTGGTCGGCGTAGAAGCCGTAGATCATCCCGGCGAAGTCGACCTCCATCAGGGCCTGCTCGATCGGCTTGCCCATCTCGCGGACGATGATCTCGGCCAGCTGCTCGCGGCGCTCGGAGTGCAGCTCGCCGACCTTGCGCACCAGCGCGGCGCGCTCGGCGACGGTGGAGGAGGCGGCCCAGCTCTTGGAGGCCTTGTCGGCCCGGTCGATCGCGCCGCGAAGCCCCTCGTCGCTGATCTCCGGGTACTCCTTGATCGTCTCGCCAGTTGCCGGGTTGACTACCGCGTAGGTGCTCATTCAGCTCCCCCCATGTCGATGCTCGTTTTCAAGATGGTCCTACCCCTTCAAGGTCGGTTCAAGGCCGAGCGCCTCCTCGACCGCCACGTACTCCATGCCCACTCCCTCGGCGACCGCCGGGTGGGTGACCTTGCCGCCGGCGACGTTGACCCCGGGCCGCAGGCCCGGATCGCGGCGGATCGCCTCGGCGACGCCGTGGTCGGCGAGCGCCAGCGCGTAGGGCAGCGTCGCGTTGGTCAGGGCGTGGGTCGAGGTGATCGGGACCGCGCCGGGCATGTTGGCGACGCAGTAGTGGGTGATCCCGTCGACCTCGAAGGTCGGCTCGCGGTGGGTCGTCGGCCGCGAGGTCTCGAAGCAGCCGCCCTGGTCGATCGCGACGTCGACCAGCACCGCGCCGGGCTTCATCAGCGCCAGCTGCTCGCGGCGGATCACGTACGGGGCCCGCGCCCCGTGGACGAGGACGGCGCCGATCACCAGGTCGGCGCTGGGCAGCATCTGCTCGATCGCCAGCGTCGTCGAGTAGACGGTCGAGCAGCGCCCGCCGAAGTCGACTTCGAGCTCGCGCAGGCGGTCGATCGAGCGGTCGTAGACGAAGACGTCGGCTTCCATCCCGATCGCGATGAAGGCGGCGTTCATCCCGACCACGCCGCCGCCGATCACCATCACGTTGGCGGCGGCGACTCCCGGCACTCCTCCCAGCAGAATCCCGCGGCCGCCCATCGGCTTCTCCAGCATGAAGGCCCCCGCCTGGGTCGCGATCTTCCCCGCCACCTCGCTCATCGGCGCCAGCAGCGGCAGCCGCCCGTGCGGGTCCTCGACCGTCTCGTAGGCGATCGCGGTGACGCCCGAGCCGCAGAGTCCCCGGGTCTGCTCGGGGTCGGGGGCCAGGTGCAGGTAGGTGAAGAGCAGCTGCCCCGGCCGCAGCATCTCGATCTCCGTCGGCTGCAGCTCCTTGACGTGGAGGATCATCTCGGCCGCCCCGAAGACCGCGGCGGCGTCGGCGACGATCGTCGCCCCCTGCGCCTCGTACTCGCCGTCGGCGATCGCGCTGCCCTCGCCGGCCCCGGCCTGGACCAGCACCTCGTGGCCGTGCTCGGAGAGTTCTCGCACCCCCGCCGGGGTGACCGCGACGCGGTACTCGTCGGACTTGATCTCGGTCGGCACTCCTATCTTCATGCGACAAGCTCCCTCGCTCGCAGGGCCAGCCAGAACTCGATGCGGTCGTGGGCGCGGGAGAGATCGCGCCCGGTCAACTCTTCCACCTTGCGCATCCGGTAGCGCAGCGTGTGGCGGTGGCAGTAGACCTGGCGGGCCGCCCGCTCCCACTGGCCGTTCTGCTCGATGAAGGCCTCCAGCGAGCGCAGCAGCTCGCCGCCGTACTCCTCGTCGCCGCGCTCGATCGGCCCGAGGACGCTGTCGCAGTAGAGGTCGAGCGCGTCGTCGTCCTGGATCGAGAGCAGCAGGGTGAAGGCGCCGAGGTCCCGCCAGGAGGCGACCTCCGGGGCCGAGCCGTTGTGGAAGGCGGTCGCCTCCAGGGCGCAGCGCGCCTCGTGGAAGGAGTGGCGCAGGCGCTCGGGCGCCGCCGGGCGGCTGGCGCCGGCGCGGATCGCGCCGCGGTCGCGGGCGAGCTCACGGCGGACCTCGGTGGCGACGTCGATCGGGTCGCGGTCGGCGCAGTCGATCACCGCGCAGAGCAGCTCGCGGCCGCCGGTGCTGTGGGGGGCGACCACGGCGGGGCAGGCGTCGGCGGCGAGCGCCGCTTCCAGCGGCGGGGCCGCCCCGCCGGGGTCCTCGAGAGAGAAGACGAGGACGGCGGCTTCCTCGCCGATCCCGAAGGGCTCGAGCCGGCGGCGCAGCTCGGTCGCGTCCATCCGCCCGCCGAGCGCCGCGGCGAGGACGTCGCCGGCAAGCCGCCGCTCGGTCTCCTGCGCGACGCGGCGGCGCATCAGCTCCAGCGCCACCACCGCGACCGACTGCTGCAGGATCAGCCGCTCGAAGTCGCCGAGCCCGCCGGAGTCGCGGACGATCACGACCCAGGCCTGCGGCGGCCCGCCGCCGGGGGAGATCACCGGGTGCGCCAGGGCCCGCCCGGCGACGCTCGGGTGCGAGGGCACGAAGGGGTGACCGTCGTGGGAGTGACCGAGGGCTTCCTTGCGGATCGCGGCTATCGCCTCGGCCGAGAGCTGGCGGCGGAAGCCCTTGCCGGCGAGCCGCTCGCCGCGGTTGTCGAGCACCGCGACGGTGCCGCCGACGGCGGAGGCGACGGTGGCGGCGATTTCCTCCAGGCCGCGCTCCTCGAGGACCAGCCGCTCGAGCCGGCGCTGCACCGCGATCCCCCGCTGCAGGACCTCGTACTGCTCGTTCACCAGCCGGGCGAAAGCCTTCTCGGTGATCGCTATGAACGGAACGGAATAGGGCACCTCGAAGAGCGGGAAGTCGCGCTTCTCGGCCTCGTCGACCAGCGCCTTGGGCAGCGATTTGTGGTTGAACCCGGTGCCGAACCCGAGGCCGGCCAGGTTGCGGTCGGCGAGCAGGCGGATGAAGGCGCGCTGCTTGGCAGCGGTCTCCAGCGGGATTCCCGTCGTCAGCATCAGCTCGCCGCCGGAGAGCCACGGGGTCGGGTCCTCCAGCTCGGAGATGTGGACCCAGCGAACCGGCGCGGCGGCGGCATCCGCGCCGGCCGCCAACTCGAGGTCGAGCTCGTCGAGCAGGCTCTGGACGGTGAGCACTTCGGCTCCTAGCCGACTACCTGGTCCCACGCCTCTGACAGCACCGAGCGGAGGACGTCGTGGATTTCTTCGAACTGCTCGGTGTCGGCGATCAGCGGCGGCGCCAGCTGCACGACCGGGTCGCCGCGGTCGTCGGCGCGGCAGATCAGCCCGCGCTTGTAGAGCTCGGCGGAGAGGAAGCCGCGCAGCAGCCGCTCGGACTCCTCGTCGTCGAAGCTCTCCTTGGTCTCCTTGTCTTTGACCAGCTCGACCGCGTGGAAGTAGCCGGCGCCGCGCACGTCGCCGACGATCGGCAGGTCGTGCAGCGTCTCCAGCATGCCGCGGAACTCGCTCTCTTTCGCCAGCACGTGGCCGCAGAGGTCCTCGCGCTCGTAGACGTCGAGGTTGGCCATCGCGATCGCCGCCGCGATCGGGTGGCCGGCGAAGGTGAAGCCGTGCGCGAAGGAGGCGTCTCCCTCCATGAACGGCTCGGCGACCCGGTCGGAGGCGATCACCCCACCCATCGGCGCGTAGGCGGAGGTCAGCGCCTTGGCGACGGTGATCATGTCCGGCTGGTAGCCAAAGCGTTCGCAGCCGAAGTAGTGGCCGAGGCGGCCCCAGGCGCAGATCACCTCGTCGGAGATCATCAGCACGTCGTAGGTGTCGCAGATCTCGCGCACCCGCTGGAAGTAGCCGTCGGGCGGGACGAAGCAGCCGCCCGCGTTCTGGACCGGCTCGAGGATCACAGCGGCGACCGTCTCCGGCCCCTCGAAGACGATCCGCTCCTCGATCGCGTCTGCCACCCAGAGCGGGTCCTTGTTGTCGGGCCAGCGGTAGATGTTGGTGTTGGGGACGTGACAGCCGCCCGGGGTGAGGGGCTCGAACTGGCTGCGCAGCTCGGTGATGCCGGTGGCCGAGAGCGCCCCGAAGGAGGTGCCGTGGTAGGCGACCTCGCGGGCGATCACCTTGTGCTTCTGGCCTTTGCCGTGCATCCGGTGGAAGTTGCGGGCGAGCTTCAGCGCCGACTCGACCGCCTCCGAGCCGCCAGAGGTGAAGAAGACGCGGTTGAGGTCGCCGGGCGCCAGGTTGGCGATCCGCGCAGCCAGTTCGATCGCCTTGGGGTGGGCGTAGGACCAGAGGGTGTAGAAGTCGAGCTCTTCGACCTGGCGGGCCGCCGCCTCGCCGTACTCGGTGCGGCCGTGACCGGCGTTGACGCAGAAGAGGCCGGAGAGGCCGTCGAGGTAGCGGTTGCCGTGGTCGTCGTAGACGTAGCAGCCCTCGGCCCGGGTGATGATCGGCACCTCGTGGTCGGGGCCGTAGCCGCCCATCCTCGAGAAGTGCATCCAGAGGTGCTGGCGGGCCAGTTGCTGGAGATCGGTTCCTGCGGGAGCTTGCGACGCGGTGGCCATGAGGCCCTCCTCCTCGGATTACGACGTTATGGACAAAGCTAGAGCCAGGTCGCGACATTCGCAAGTGGTCTTTGGGTCAAGGACTGGAGGAGTGCTTGTACGCGATGTATAAGTGCCTCATGTGCTTTTAGGACATTCGCCACTTGCGCAGTCTGCCACCGGGGCTTACCGTCGCTGGTGGAGTACGGGACTGCACCAACCGAGAGGAGCCGGAGGTAGAGATGGAGAGCACCGCCGTTCCCCCACCCGGCTCGACTGGTGCAGATGCCGCCCCGGCCCCCGGCATGGGCTCGGCCGCAGGCGACAAGGGCCTGAAGAAGAACGCGATCGGCTTCGTCTCCTCCGTCGTCATCGGCGTCGCCTCCACCGCCCCCGGCTACAGCCTCGCCGCCACCCTCGGCTTCGTCGCCGCCGCGGTTGCCCTGCAGTCGCCGGCGATTCTGGTGATCAGCTTCGTCCCGATGTTCCTCGTCGCCGGCGGCTACTACTACCTGAACAAAGCCGACCCGGACTGCGGTACCAGCTTCTCCTGGGTGACCAAGGCGATGGGACCGCAGCTGGGCTGGATCGCCGGCTGGACGATCGTCGTCGCCGACATCATCGTGATGGCCAACCTCGCCCAGATCGCCGGCCTCTACAGCTTCGAGCTCTTCGGGCTGACCAGCCTGGCGGAATCGACGTTGGCGGTGACGATCGTCGGGGTGATCTGGATCGTCGTCATGACCACGATCGTGGTGATCGGGATCGAGCTCTCGGCGCGCACCCAGGTGGGCCTGCTCGCCGCCGAGATCGTCACCCTGGCGCTGTTCGCGATCGTCGCCCTGGTCAAGGTCTACGCCGGTTCGGCACCCAGCGCATCGATCCACCCCAGCCTCTCCTGGTTCAACCCCTTCTCCCTCAGCCCGAGCGAGATCTCGGCCGGAATGCTGCTGGCGGTCTTCATCTACTGGGGCTGGGACACGACCGCCACGGTCAACGAGGAGACCGAGGACTCCAGCGAGGCGCCCGGCAGGGCGACCGTGATCAGCACCCTGATTCTGCTCGGCATCTACCTGATCGTCGCCGTCGCCGCCCAGTCCTACGCCGGCGTCGACGACCTGATCAAGAACCAGGAAGACGTGCTCAGCAGCCTTGGGACCGAAGTCTTCGGCTCGCCCCTGGACAAGCTCCTGATCATCGCCGTGCTGACCTCGGCGGCGGCGTCGACGCAGACGACGATCCTGCCGACCGCGAGGACCACGCTCTCGATGGCGCGGGCCAAGGCGATGCCCAAGAGCCTCGGCAAGGTCCACCCCCGCTTCCTCACCCCCCACATATCGACGATCCTGATGGGCACGCTCTCGATCCTCTGGTACGTCGGCCTGACGATCCTCAGCGAAGACATCCTCTTCGACTCGCTGGCGGCGCTGGGCCTGATGATCGCCTTCTACATCGGCATCACCGGCTTCGCCTGCACGATCTACTACCGGCGCGAGCTGCTCCACAGCGTCAAGAACTTCTTCTTCATCGGCGTCGGGCCCACCGTCGGCGGAGCGATCCTCTTCTACCTCCTGGTCAAGAACGCGATCGAACTCTCGGACCCGGCCAACTCCGAATCGGGCAACTCCTGGCTCGGCCTCGGCCCGCCGCTGGTGATCGCCGTCTTCTTCCTGATCCTGGGCGTCCTGCTGATGTTCATCCAGTGGCGCAAGCTGCCCGAGTTCTTCCGTCGCAAGCCCGAGGTGGTGCCGGCCGGGTTCCTCGAGGGCGAAGCGCCGCCACCCGGCCCAACCGGAGAGGCGGGCTGATGGGACAGATCGTGGTCGGATACGACGGCTCGGCCTGCGGCGAAGCGGCGCTGGCAGCGGCGCTCGGCCTCGCCGGCGAGGTCGGCGACAAGGTGGTCGTCGTCTTCGGCTATGCGCCGCCCGGGATCTGGGGGGGTGAGATCGCCGAACACGAGGAGGCGATCGAGGAGTTCGGCGAGGAGGTGACCTCGAAGGCAAGAGCCCAAGCGGCCGAGCGCGGCGTCGAGGTCGAGGTGGCGCTGGTCCCGAAACGAGCCGCCGAGGCGCTGATCGAGACCGCCGATGAGCGCGAGGCGCGGATGATCGTCGTCGGCAGCTTCGGCGAGGCACCGCTGAAAGGCGTGATTCTCGGCTCGACCCCGAACAAGCTCCTGCACCTGGCGGACCGGCCGGTGCTGGTGGTGCCGGCAAATGGGTAGAGGGATCTGGGCAAGACCGTGACCGGATCGAACGAGAGCCAAGAAAAGACCGCGAGCGTCGAGCTGCGTGGCGTAACCAAACGCTTCGACTCCTTCGTCGCAGTCGACGACCTCAGCCTCGAGCTCGGCCGCGGCGAATTCTTCACCCTGCTCGGGCCGAGCGGCTGCGGCAAGACGACGACGCTGCGGATGATCGCCGGGTTCGAGCGCCCCAGCGAGGGCGAGATCAGGATCGAGGGCGACGACGTCGCCCAGCTGCCGCCGCACAAGCGCCCGACCAACACCGTCTTCCAGAGCTACGCGCTCTTCCCCCACCTCAGCGTCGAGGCCAACGTCGCCTTCGGGCTGAAGCGGAAGAAGGTGGCGAAGGACGAGATCGCCGAGCGGGTCCGGGCCGAGCTCGAGCGGGTCGGGCTGGCCTCCGAGGCGAACCGCCGTCCCTCCCAGCTCTCGGGCGGGATGCAGCAGCGGGTGGCGCTGGCGCGGGCGCTGGTCAACCTGCCGAAGGTGCTGCTGCTCGACGAGCCGCTCGGCGCCCTCGACCTGAAGCTGCGCAAGGAACTGCAGGTCGAGCTGAAGCGGATCCAGCGCGACGTCGGCATCACCTTCGTCTACGTCACCCACGACCAGGAGGAGGCGCTGACGATGAGCGACCGGATCGCGGTGATGAACCGCGGCCGGGTCGAACAGATCGCGACTCCGGAGGAGGTCTACGACCGCCCCGCGACCACCTTCGTCGCCGGCTTCATCGGCGTCTCCAACCTGATGCCGGCAACGGTCACCGGCGCCCAGGAGGTGAAGCTCGACGAGGGGACGACGATCGCGGCCTCGACCGCCGGCTTCTCCGCCGGCGAACGCTGTCACGCCGTCGTGCGGCCGGAGAAGCTGCGGGTTGAGATGGGTGAAAACGGAGACGAACACAGCGGACATCCCCAGGTCGAGGGCACGGTCACCAGCTCGCTCTACCTCGGCACCGCGACCCAGATCGCCGTCGACCTCGGCGAGGGCGTGCGGATGACCGTCCTCGTCCCCAACGCCGACGAGGCCGAGCGCCAGCGCCTCCCCGGCGGCGGCGCTCGCGTCGCGCTCAGCTGGGAGCCCGAGCACATGCACCTTGTCCGCGAGTCGCCGAACGGCGCACCCGTGGGAAGTACCGACGGCGACCCCGCCGCCGACCAGTCGCAACTGGAAACGACGCACGGAGGTTGAACCCGATGGTGAGCAGCAACAAGGACCCGCACCGGATCACCGCTCTGCTCGCTGCGCTGGTCGCCCTGGCGGCGCTGGCCCTCGGGCTCGCGGCTTGTGGCGGCGGCAGCAGCATCAACGGCGGCGACACGGAATCCGAGGAAGTGAAGCTCGAAAAGAAGGCTTCGGGGGACGTGACGATCTCCAACTGGCCGCTCTACATCGACGAACAGACCGTGCCCGACTTCGAACAGGCCACCGGCGTCAAGGTCGACTACAAGCAGGACGTCAACGCCAACGAAGAGTTCTTCGCGAAGATGGATCCGCTCCTGAAACAGGGCGAATCCGGCGACCGCAGCATGTTCGTCGTCACCGACTGGATGGCGGCCAAAATGCACGAACTCGGCTACCTGCAGAACTTCGACAAGTCGGCGCTGCCGAACTTCGAAGCGAACCTGGTCTCGAACCTGCGGGAACCGAAGTACGACCCGAACCGCGAATTCAGCGCTCCCTGGCAGAGCGGGATGACCGGGATCATCGTCCGCAAGGACCTCGCGCCTGACGTGAAGTCGATCTGCGACCTCTTCGACCCCCAGTACAAGGGCAAGGTCGAGATGCTGAACGAACTCCGCGACACGGTCCCGCTGGTGATGAAGTGTCTCGGCATCGATCCGAGCGAAGCCAGCGAAGACGACTGGATGAAGGCGATCGACAAAATCAAGGGCGCGACCGATTCGGGGCAGATCCGCCGCTTCACCGGGAACGACTACGGCGCTGACCTGACCAGCGGCAACGCGGTCGCGGTGATCGGCTGGTCGGGCGACGCGGTCCAGCTGCAGGTCGACAACCCGAACATCGAATGGCGGATGCCGACCGAGGGCTGCATCCTCTGGTCAGACAACATGGTGATTCCGATCGGGGCGCCGAACCCGACCGCGGCCGAGGAGTTCATCAACTACGTCTACGACCCGAAGAACCAGGCGCAGATCGAGGCCTATGTCAACTACGTCAGCCCGGTTGAAAACGTGAAACCGATTCTGCTCAAAGAAGAACCGGAAGTCGCGAAGAACCAGCTGATCTTCCCGAGCAAGTCGTTCACGAAGAACTGCACGATCCAGCCCTCGCCGACCGGTGAAGAAGAACAGAACCTGAACCGCGCCTTCAACGCGGTGCTCAACGGCTGAGCCGATGAAGCGCCGGATCGCTCCCTACTTCCTGCTCGGACCGGGAGCGGTCTGGCTGCTTCTGTTCTTCGTCGTTCCCCTCTACTACCTGGGGAAACTGTCGCTCAACTCGGGCGTCTTCGGTTCTTATGAATTCAGCTGGCACTGGGCGAACTACTCCGACGCGCTGCAGCTCTACGACACCCAGTTCGTGCGCTCGTTCACCTACGCCGGGCTGGCGACCCTGTTCGCGCTGCTGCTCGCCTATCCGCTCGCCTACACGATCGCCTTCAAGGCGGGGCGCTGGCGCAACCTGATGCTCTTCGCCGTGGTCGCGCCGTTCTTCACCACCTACCTGATCCGGACCTTGGCCTGGGAGACGATCCTCTCCGACCAGAGCCCGGTGGTCAGCGTGCTCGACGCGGTCGGCCTGGCGCCGGAAGGGCACGTGCTGGCTACCGCCGGAGCGGTGATCGCCGGCCTCACCTACAACTTCCTCCCCTTCATGGTGCTGCCGATCTACGCCAGCCTCGAGCGGCTGGACGTGCGGCTGATCGAGGCGGGCAAGGACCTCTACGCCTCGGCGACGCAAACGTTCTTCCGGGTGACGCTGCCGCTCTCGGCACCGGGGGTGGTGGCCGGCACCCTGCTGACCTTCATCCCCGCCTCGGGCGATTACGTCAACGCCCAGTTCCTCGGCAGCGCCAACAACCAGATGATCGGCAACGTGATCCAGTCGCTCTACCTCAAACAGTCCGACTACCCGGCGGCGGCCGCCCTCTCCTTCGTGCTGATGGCGCTGATCCTGATCCTCGTGATCGTCTACATCCGCTTCGCCGGCTCCGAGGCGCTGATGGGCGAGGAGGCGGTCGGGTGAGCGGGCGGGGGGGCAACGCCTTTCGCTGGCTGCGCGAGCACGCCATCTCGATCGTCGGCGTCCTCGTCGTCCTCTACATGCTGATCCCGATCGCCGTCATCTTCGCCTTCTCCTTCAACGATCCCGCCGGGCGCTACAACTTCACCTGGGTCGGCTTCACCTTCAGCCACTGGAGCAACGCCTTCGGAATCCCGGAGCTGAACGAAGCCCTGGTGACGAGCCTCAAACTGGCGGTCCTGGCGACGGTGATCTCGACCGCGATCGGGACGCTGATGGCGCTGGCGCTGGTCCGCTACGAGTTCTTCGGCCGCCGCGCCGCCAACTTCCTGATCGTGATCCCGATGGCGACGCCCGAGGTGGTGATGGGCTCGGCCCTGCTCTCCTTCTTCCTCCTCATCGGCAGCTTCAGCCTCGGCTTCCAGACGCTGCTGATCGCCCACGTGATGTTCTGCATCAGCTTCGTCGTGGTCGTCGTCCGCTCCCGCCTGATCGGCTTCGACCGCAACCTCGAGGAGGCGGCGAAGGACCTCGGGGCGAGCGCCTTCGAAACCTTCCGCCTCGTCACCCTGCCGCTGATCATGCCCGGCATCTTCGGCGCCGCGATGCTGGCCTTCGCCCTCTCGATCGACGACTTCGTCATCTCCAACTTCAACTCGGGCACCACCGTCACCTTCCCGCTCTACATCTTCGGCGCCGCCCAGCGCGGCATCCCGGTCGAGGTCAACGTGATCGCGATGATCCTCTTCTTCTTCACCGTAGCCACGATGGGCTTCGCCACCTGGCAGCAGCGCCGCGCCGAAAAAATGGCTTCGGTCAGACCTGAGCAAGAGGTGGGGATCGCCGCTCCGGTAGGGGCCTAATCGGGGGAGGGTTGGGTACCCCTCCCCCGAAGACCGTCGCGCAGCTGATCGGACTTGTGCTTCGCGGCGTGACTTCTTGAGCCTTCGTGGGAGGGGTACCCAACCCTCCTGCCAGCCGCTTTGCTACCGGCCGATGTGGAAGCCGATCAGGTCTGGGACCTTCGCTAGAGCTGAGGCGATGGGGTTTGGCTGGCGGCCGGCTAGCTCTGACTGCTCTTTCTTGAGGAGGGCGTAGCGGATCGATTCTCCGCCTAGCCAGTGAAGGGGTTCGGGGGGTAGGCGGGGGGACTTGGGGTCGACGAAGGCGAGGTTGGTGTGCTCGTCGTCGTGGGCGAGGGCGAGGGAAGCGAGGGTGCGGCCGACCATGTTGCTCGGGCCGACGCCGTTGCCGGTGTAGCCGGCGGCGACCCAGGCGCGGCCGGCCGCGAGGGAGTGGACCGCGGGGAGGTGGGTCGGGGAGGCGTCGATCGGGCCGCCCCAGGCGTGGGTGATGCGGCGGCCGCGGAGGGCTGGGAAGTAGTCGTAGAGGTGCCCGGTTGCGGCGGCGACCACGGCGGGGTCGACCTCGGAGCGGCCGCGGGTTCGGGCACCCGCCGCGATCCGGCCACCGCCCCAGCCGAAGGCGATGCGGCCGTCCGGGGTGGTGCGGAAGTAGTGGAGGAGCGCGCGCGAGTCGGTGATGCAGTCGCCATTGGTCCAGCCGATCCGCTCGATCACGTCGGGCACCGGCTCGGTGAGGACGATGTGGGAGGAGGCGACGGTAAGGCGGCTCCGCAGCGGTCCGTGGTGGCCCTTGGCGGCGCTGCCGATCGCGAGCACGGCGCGCGCGGCGCGCACCGAGCCGCCATCGGTCTTCGCCTCGACCCCGTCGCCGGCCTCGCGGAACGAGCGCACCGGCGAGGACTCGTAAACCTCGACCCCCGCGGCCAGCATCTGCTCGCGCAGGCCGAGCGCCAGCCGCGCCGGCTGCACAGTCGCCGAGGTCGGCGAGACGGCGCCGGCGCGGAAGGCGGGTGACTGGCAGCGCTCGGCGACCTCGGCCGGGCTCAGCGGCTGCAGCATCTCCGGCACCCCGAGCTCGCGGCAGGCCCTCACCGACCGCTCCCAGGAGCCGTCGTGCGCCGGCGTCGTCGACACCTGCACGTAGCCGGCGGGGCGCAGCCAGGCATCGACGCCGTGCTCCTCGCAGAAGGCGCGGATCCGCGCCACCCCCCGCTCGGCCGCCCGCGCCGTCGCCAGCGCCGGCTCGTCCCCCCAGCGCTCGCGCATCGAGGCGAGCGAGAACCACATCGCGTTGCAGAAACCGCCGTTGCGGCCGCTCGGCCCGTGGCCGCAGACCGGCTCGGCCTCCAGCAGGACGACCCGCGCCCCGGGCTCCAACTGCTTCGCGTACCAGGCGGCCCACATCCCGGTGTAGCCACCGCCGACGACCAGCACGTCCGCCTCGCGGTCGCCAGCCAGCGCCGGGCGGGGCTCGACCTCCCCCGCCTCCTCGATCCAGTAGCCAAGTCGCGTGTGCTCGATCCCTGGATTCTCCAGTAAGCGGAACGTCGGGTCTGTCCAAAGATCGCCGTCCGAATTGTCCAACCGCCAAGAACCCGACCCGTAGACTCGACTCGATGCCAGGAGACGGTCAGGAGTCCACTCCTTACGTCGACGCCCTGCTCGCCTACGCGAGGCTCGACCCCGGCCGCTTCCAGGTGCCCGGCCACAAGGGCGGCCTCGGAGCCGACCCGGCGATGCTCGAGCTGGTCGGCGAGGTCGGCCTGCGCAACGACATCCCCTCGGTCACCGAGGGCGTCGACGTCGGCCCGGAACCGACCCCCTTTCAGGAAGCGCAGCAACTCGCCGCCGAGGCCTGGGGAGCCGGCCGCACCTGGTTCCTGATCAACGGCGCCTCGCAGGGGAACCACGCGACGATGATGGCCCTGGCCCACGGCGGCGACCGGGTCGTCGTCCAGCGCAACGTCCACTCCTCGGTGATCGACGGTCTGGTCCTCAGCGGCATGCGGCCGACCTTCGTCGCCCCCGAGCTCGACCCCGAGCTGGGAATCGCCCACGGGCTGACCCCCGACTCGTTGGCCGCTGCTCTGGACGAAACCCCGGAGGCGGTCGCGGCGCTGGTCGTCTCCCCGACCTACTTCGGCGCCTGCGCCGACGTCGCCGCGCTGGCGGAGGTCGCCCACTCGCGCGGCGTGCCGCTGGTGGTCGACGAGGCCTGGGGCGCGCACCTCCACTTCCACCCCGACCTGCCGACGGCGGCGCTGGAGTCCGGCGCCGACCTCGTCACCTCCTCGACCCACAAGATCGTCGGCAGCCTGACCCAGGCGGCGATGCTGCACGTCGGCCGCGGCGGGCGCATCGACGCAGCGGTCGTCGACCGCTGCGTCAGCTTGGTCGAGACCACCAGCCCCAGCGGCCTGCTCTCGGGCTCGCTCGACGCCGCCCGGCGCCAGGTTTCGATTCACGGCGAGGAGCTGCTCGGCGAGGCGCTCGCGGCGCTCGCCGGGATCCGCGAGCAGATCCGCCAGATCCCCGGCCTCGACGTGCTTGACGAGCGCATGGTCGGCCGGCCCGGGGTCGCCGGCTGGGACCCGATGCGGCTCGGGATCGACGTCCGCGGCACCGGGTCCAGCGCACAGCGCCTCTGGAAAGCCGCCTTCCATACGAGTGAAATCGACCTCGAGCTCTACTCCGGCAACGTCGTCGTCGCGATCTTCGGCGTCGGCGAGCATGTGGAGTCGGCCGGCGAGCGACTGATCGCCGGCCTGCGCAAGGCGGTCACCGAGCTGGAGGAAACGCCGGGGGCGCCGGACGAGAAGCTGGCGCCGGCGCCGCCGTGGGGCGAGCTGGTGATGACGCCGCGGGAGGCCTTCCTCGGCCCTCAGGAAGTGATCCCCTTCGAGGCCGCCGCGAGACGGATCGCCGCCGAGGGGCTCGCCGCATACCCGCCCGGGATACCCAACGTCCTCCCTGGCGAGCGGCTGACGACCGAGACCCTCGACTTCATCCGCGAAAGCGTGGCGCATGGCGGGTATGTCCGCGGTAACTCTGACCGAGAGCTGAAGACCCTGCGCGTCGCGCGCTAGACGCATCGGATGGAGCAGTCGGGGGAGGGGTCGCCGGACCCTCCCCGCTGTTGTCCGCCGACCCCTCCCCCGACTGCTCCCCCAGCTACGCTCCGTCTGTGTCCAGCTTCGACGCCATCGCCGACCTACCGCTTCAAATTGATGAGTGTGAGTTCGAGGGGCTCGAGATCACGATGGGGTCTTTTGAACGGCTGACGACGATCGTCAAGCTGCGCGGCGGCGGCCACGACGGGATCGGCGAGGACGTCGTCTACGACGCCGTCGATCACATCGGCCAGCAGAGTCACGGGCCGCCCGACGGACTGACCGGCAGCTTCACCTTTGCCGAGTTCTCTGACCGGCTCGACGGGATCGACCTCTTCCCGGCGGGAGAGCCGGAGCGGGGGGAGGTCTCGGTCGACTACCGCCGCTGGGCCTTCGAGTCGGCGGCGCTGGACCTGGCGCTGCGCCAGGCCGGGACCAACCTCGCCGCCGCCCTCGACCGCGAGCCCCATCCGGTGAACTTCGTCAACTCGATGCGCCTCGCCGGCTGGGAAGAGGGGGCGCGCTCCTCGATCGAGCCGCTCCTCGCCCGCCTCGCGGTCTACCCGACGCTGCGTTTCAAGCTCGACCCCGCCAACGACTGGGACGACGAGCTGATCGAGGCCCTCGCCGAGACCGGCGCGGTCGACTCGCTCGACCTCAAGGGCTTCTACAAAGGCACCCCGGTCGACGTCGAAACCGACCCCGAGCTCTACGCGAAGCTGATCGAGACCTTCCCCGAGGCCTGGCTCGAGGACCCAGACGTAACGCCTGAGACCAGACCTCTTCTCGATCCGGTGTCGGAGCGGGTCACCTGGGACGCGCCGATCCACTCGATCGCCGACATCGAGGCGATGCCCTGGTCGCCGCCGAAGACGGTCAACGTCAAGCCCTCCCGGTTCGGCCCGATCCGCAACCTCTTCGCCGCCTACAACTACTGCTCCGAGCGCGGGATCGGCGCCTACGGCGGCGGCCAGACCGAGCTTGGCCAGGGGCGCGGCCAGATCCAGTACCTCGCCTCGATCTTCCATCCCGACACCCCCAACGACGTCGCCCCCGGCGGCTACAACGACCCCGAGCAGGCGACTAAGCCGGGGCTCCCCACCAGCCCGCTCGAGCCGGCTATCGAGGAGATCGGCTTCCGCTGGAAGCTCTAGGTTGAGCGCACCCCGAAGAAGGAGCCGAGATGCCTGACCAGTCTTTCCCCGACGCCCTCAACGAGCAGATCGCCAACGAGTTCGCCGCCCACCAGCAGTACGTCGCCGCCGCGGTCTACTACGACGCCGAGACCCTTCCCCGCCTCGCCGCCTTCTTCTACCGCCAGGCGCTGGAGGAGCGCGAGCACGCGATGATGATGATCCGCTACCTGCTCGACGTCGGCGAGGAGGTCCGCATCCCGGACATCAAGTCGCAGCGGACCAGCTTCGAGGACGGCAGCGCCCCGGTGCGGATGGCGCTGGAGCAGGAGCGCCGCGTCAGCGACGAGATCTTCGCCCTCTTCGAGCTCGCCCGCGAGCTGAAGGACTACCGGGCCGAGCAGTTCCTGCAGTGGTTCGTCAAGGAGCAGGTCGAGGAGGTGGCGCTGATGGGCGACCTGCTCAACGTCGTCGAGCGCTCGCGCGAGAACCTGCTGCTGGCCGAGGACTACATCGTCCGCGAGAAACTCGGCGAAGAGGGATCGGACCCGACCGCGCCGCCCGCCGCCGGCGAGGCCTGAGAGGGCGAAAAAAAGAAAGACGCCCACATCGTGGACGTCTTTCTCCAAGGAGGGAAGATGGTCTCTCGTCCACCTTCCTTTAGTACCCGGACGAAGGGTGCCCCTATTCCGCCCGCTTCACAACAAGACGGCGTATAGAGGTCCTCAGACGTACCGGTGCTTCCGGGCGGGCGTACTTTTTCCCTGCATCTGCGCATGAGCAATGGCCCGCGTGCGCAACTTTGGAGGTGCGCCGAACTACGGTGCGGCTAGATCGCGACCGCCGCGCCGCGGCGGATCGCATCGACCAGCCCGCGCACGAGCTCGGTGTCGCCACCGACTTCGAGATCCCCGTCCTGGCCGCTCATCGTCCGCATCCAGCTGCCGGCGCTGCCCGAGGCCCAGGCGTCGGCATCGCCTTCGAGGCGCGAGGAGCAGGAAACGACCTTGCCCTCCTCGAGGGTGATCAACACACCGGCGAAGACCGGCGACGAGCCGCCCTGGATCTCGACCGCGAGGCGGCACTTGCCGCTCAGTCCGGCTGGCACCTCGATCAGGGGGATAGCCAGCAGGAAGGCCGCCTCGACGTCGAGGCGGCCGATCAGCGGGGGATCGGCAAGGTAGCGTCGCTCCCACCAGGCGCCGGCGGCGAGAGGGACGATCGCCCGCCGCAGCCAAGGGGTGGCGCGGTAGGGAGTGCCTCTCCCCTCCCCCGGGAACGGCTCGACCAGATCCGCCAGGCGCAAGGCGCCGAGCCGCCGCTCCAGGGAGGGGTAGCTGATCCGCGGGATCAGCCGGTTCAGGTCGGTGAGGGAGAGGGGTTTTGCCGCGAGCGCGCGGATGATGTTCGTCGACCATCCCTCCACGAGCGCTTTCGTGGCGCTCTTGCTGGCGGTGCTTCCCAGGGAGACGGGTCCGGAGGGAGCTTCGCGCAGCCAGCTCTCGTGAACCGCCCCGATCCCGAGCAGGGCTTTGCCGGACTCGGTGCTCCCGTACTCGACCGTGCCGGGGAACGCGGACTGCCGCTGCCGCTCGAGCGCGCCGAGGTCGACAAGTGTCCGGGAGTACACCCGCATAGTGCTCTGCGGCGGCGAGCCAACCGACCGCCGCAGATCGATCAGCGGCAGCGGACGGTCCTCCAGGGCCTGCAGCAGATGGACGTTCAAGGGCGCCGACAGAAGGGATAGAGCGACTGCCCCAGCGCGTTTCACAGGCTTCCTGTCCGCTGCGGTGCGCGCGGGTGGGAGTAGTCGGGCACGAGCAAAATTGCACGGGCATCATTTGCCGCTTTGCTCAAACCTTCAAGTACTACCCCGGGAACCCACGTACGTACAGCCATGTTCGACCTTCAAATCTCAGGAAGCACCTGCAAATCACAGTAAGTCAACTTTTCGCACGGGTAAGAACTCACCCGCGCTTTGGTGCTTATCTTACACCCCACAGTCCGCTTCGGGTACGTATTATTATTTTTTAGCCGAGCCACCCCGCTCTTCTACGCATCGTTTTGATCCGCCGGAACTCGGCGATGTCCTCGCGCAGGGCCGCGGGGGCGGGTGCTGGGAGGAAGCGGGCGGGAAGCGGCGACTCGGCCACCCCGCCGTCGCGACTGCTGACCCGGTAGGCGCGGGCACCGCGGCGGGCGGTGAGCGCCGAGGGGGTTCCTTCCCCCTCCCAGAGGAGCCCGGCGTAGTCGTCGAGGCCGTACCCCGCCGGCATCCCGTCGCCGACCGCGGTGAGGTAGGCGGCGCGGCGCTCGGGTTCGTTGTTGTAGTGGACGCAGAGGCTGCCGCCGAGGAGGCCGAGGCCGGCCGCGGCCAACGGCTTCCCCGACGACTTGGTGATCCCGGCCTCGAACCAGCACATCGCCCCGGCGCTCTGGCCGGCGAGGACGATGCCCTGGCGCCAGGCGAGGCTCAGCATCGAGGCGATGTCGTGCGCCTCCCAGACCGCCAGCAGGTTGAGCAGGCTGCCGCCGCCGACGTAGATCAGGTCCTGGGCCAGGAGATGGTCGCGCAACGCCATCGGCCGCCTGCCGAGACGGAAGAGGGAGACGTCGGAGGGCTCGCAATGGCGCTCGCCGAAGGCCGAGTAGAAGCTGGCGATCTGGTCGGAGGTGTCGCCGCTGGCGGTCGGCAGGATGCAGATCCGCGGGCGCTCGCCACCCCGTTCGCCGGCCAGCCGCAGCAGCAGCTCGCAGACCGCGCGGTCCGCCGGGCGGGAGCTGAACTCGTGCCCTCCCAGGGCGAGGATGCGTCGCACGGGCGTGGTCGTCGCAAGTCCCGCTTCGACCGCCATCAGGCGGCGGGGGCGGTCGAAAGCGCCTCCGGCAGCGGCGCCGCGGGGGGCACGTCGCGATCGCCGAGGAAGGTGGTCGCGATCCGCATCTCCACCACCCGCGAACCGGAGACGTCGAGCCTGTATCCACGCGCCTGAGGCCGCGAGGCGACGACCCGGTGCAGTTCCTCGCCCCGGAAGTGCAGGGCGGCGCCGTCCTCGGCCGCGTAGCCGCCGCGCATCCCTTCGCGCAGGAAGCCGTGGTAGGCCTCGCCCCGCTTGGAGCCGCGCTCGTAGTGGACGCAGTTGCTGAACGGCAGCAGCCCGAGGCCGCGCAGCCGTTGCGGCTCGCCGTGGAAGCCGCTCACCGCCTCGGCGAACCAGCAGAGCGAGCCAGCGGAGAGGCCGCAGAGGATCACGCCCGATTCCCACGCCTCGCGCAGGATCGAGTCGATCCCGTGGGCGCGCCAGACCCCGAGCAGGCTGACGACGCTGCCGCCGCCGACGTAGATCAGGTCCTGGGAGAGGAGATGGCGGCGCAGGTCGCTCGGGCCCTGCTCGCGGCGGAAGAGCGAGATGTGGGAGGCCTCGCAGCGATGGGCGGAGAAGGCGCGGTAGAAACGGACGATGTAGTGGTCGGCGTCGCCGCTCGCCGAGGGCAGGAAGCAGACCCGCGGCCGCTCCGCCTTCGTCAGGCCGAGCACGTAGTCGTCGAGCAGGGGGTTGCCCGACTCCATCGAGAAGCCGCCGCCGCCGAAGGCGACGATCTGACGGGCTGCCATCTCCATGCAGAGATGTTCGCCGCGCGGCGGCGCTCGGTCGTTGTACAGCGGTCCGAAGTTCAGCCCGCCGCGCTCGCCCCGGCGTACAGCAGGCGCAGCTTGTTGCGGGCGCGGTGCAGCCTCACCTTCACGGTCCCCTCGGGGATGCCGAGGCGCCGGGCGATCGCCGGCTGCGTCAGGTCCTCCTCGTATTTCATCTGCAGCAGGCGGCGGTCGCGTTCGCTGAGCAGCTCGAGCGCGGCGTGCAGGTCGGCGAGCTCGACCGCCGCCAGCACCTGCTCGTCCTCGGCGCCCTCGCGGAACTCGATCGCCGCTGTCGGGTCCGGGCGCACCCGCGCGTGCTGGCGGAACGCCTCGTTGCGGACGATCGACGCCAGCCAGTAGTTGCGGCTGGCGGGATCGCGCAGGGTCGAGCGCCGACGCCAGGCGCGGAGCAAGGCGTCCTGAGCGATGTCTTCGGCCTCGCCGGGATTGCTCGCGTAGCGATACGCAAGCCGAAGACAGACCCTCTGTGCCTCACCCCACTCCCAGCCATCGTCGTTCCCGCGGCGATGCCCCATTGGAGTGCTGATTGAACGAACCTACATAAGTGGTGCATGAAATTGCCACCCCTGAAATAGAAACTGTTCTGAACTTGCGCAGGTCTTTCAGTCGTGGCCAGGGACCTGGGGGAAGAATCGCCGCGCTGGGCCGAAATCGCCTACGAGGCGATCGCTCCCGTCTACGACGACTTCACCGCCCACCACGACTACGACCTCTGGCTCGGCGAGCTGATGCCGAAGCTGGAAAAGCACGGCATCGCCGGCGAGCGCCTGCTCGACGTCGCCTGCGGGACCGGCAAGAGCTTCATCCCGATGCTCGAGCGCGGCTGGCAGGTGACCGCCTGCGACATCTCGCCGGCGATGGTCGCGATCGCCCGCGGGAAGGTCGGCGACCGGGTGGACCTCTCGGTGGCCGACATGCGCAAGTTGCCGACGTTCGGCGAGTTCGACCTCGTCTTCTGCCTCGACGACGCGGTCAACTACCTGCTCAGCACCGAGGAACTCGACGAGGCGCTGGCCGGGATGCGCCGCAACCTCGGACCCGGCGGGCTGCTGATGTTCGACGTCAACACGATGGAGGCCTATCGCAACTTCTTCGCCGAAGAAGTGGTCGTCGAGCGCGACGGCTGGCGGATGACCTGGAAGGGGCTGGCCAGTCCCGACGCCGCGCCGGGCACGATCGCCGAAGCCAGCTTCGAAGCCGAGCCGCTGGACCCCTCGGCCGGGACGGCGATCATGCCCGAGCTGCACCGCGAGCGGCACTTCTCGGAGAGCGAGGTGCGGGCGGCGCTGGCCGCGGCGGGGCTCGAGTGCCTCGACGTCTACGGCCACCACCACGACGCGATCCCGAAGCAGCCGCTCGACGAGGTCGCCCACACCAAGGGCGTCTACATCGCCCGCGCCGCCAGCTAGTCAGGCTGTCCAGCGGGAGTGAGGCGGGCGAAGTATCCGAACCAGTTGCCCGAGCTCTCCTCCAGCGTTAACCCCGCTTCGGCGCCCATCCGCTCCAGGCTGGCGCGGGTGGTGAAGTGGGGATCGCCGAACAGCTCGCCGACGACGAGGCGCCCACCCGGCTTCAGCACGCGCCGGATCTCGCGCAGGGCCGCGGCGGTGTCGGGGATCTCGCCGAGGACGGCGGTGAGGACCACCGCGTCGACCGAGGCGTCCTCGTAGGGGAGGCGGGTCGCGTCGCCCTGGGTCGGGATCAGGTTGGAGAGGCCGCGCTCGCCCGCCGCCCGCATCACGTGGTCGAGGAAATCCTGCTGCAGGTCGAACAGCTCCAGCGTCCCTGCCGGGGCGACCCATTCGGCCAGCTCGCAGCTGTAGTAGCCGGTGCCGACGCCGATCTCGAGGAGACGCTCGCCCGGCTGCGGGCGCAGCACCGCTCGCAGCCGCTCGCGGGTGATGATCGGGTGCGGGGCTTCGACCCAGAAGCGCTGTCCATACGGACAGGCGGAGGGGTTCTTGCGCCACCAGAGAGCCGCCGCCAGCGTCGCCGCCGCGGCTGCCCCGAGGAGGTGTCGCGGACGCATCGCTAGTGGCCGAAGCCGACCCGGTGCTCGCCGGACTCGATGCGGAGGAACTGGACCTTGCCGAGGTAGAGGGCGATCGTCCCGTCCTCGGTGTGGAGGTCGTGCCAGCCGCCCTCCTCGAGCTTCGCCCGCAGGTCCTTCAGGTCTTCTTCTCCGAGGCGGGTGGAGACCACCTGGCCGCCCTCGAAGCCGATCTCGACTCGTTGCGCATCAGCCATCAGTGCCCTCCCGCGGGTTCGACGATCTCGGTCAGTACCCCGCCGGTGGAGCGGGGGTGGAGGAAGGCGACACGGCTGTCGCGGATGCCGACCCGCGGCTCGGAGTCGATCAGCTGGATCCCCGCGGCGGCGATGTTCACCAGCGCCGCGTCGATGTCGTCGACCGCATAGGCGACGTGGTGCAGGCCGGCCCCGTTCTTCGCCATGTACTTGCCGACGGGCGTGTCGGGGCCGAGCGGCGCCAGCAGCTCGACGTGCCCGTCGCCGACGTCGAGCAGGACCGCCTCGACCCCCTGCGACTCGACCGTCTCGCGGTGGGCGAGCTCCATCTCGAAGCCGTCGCGGTAGAGGGCGAGCGCGGCGTCGATGTCCTCGACGGCGACTCCGATGTGGTCGATCCTTCCGAACAAGGCGCGAAGTCTATGCGGCCTCGGCCCGGAGGATCTCCGCCAGGGCGGCGATCCCGACCTCGAGCTGCTCGGGCGTCGGCTCCTTGGTCGCGACCAGGCGCTGGATCTCGCGGCCGGGCGTGTGGAAGGCCTCGGCGAGCGGCTCGCCGTGGTGGCGGTCGCTCCAGGCGAACATCTCCACCGCGAGGGAGGCGCCGCCGAGCCCGACGCCGGCGCGCGCGGCGGCGCTTGGGCTCTCGACCAGCCGGTCCAGCAGGACGCTGCCGCCGGCCGAGAGCAGCATCATCGGCACGATCAGGTTGGAGCCGCAACGGTCGTGCTCCTTGGGCACCGATGCGACGTCGTCGGTGCCGCGCTCGTAGGCGGCGATCGCCTTGTGCTCGACGCCGTGGTAGGCGGCGAGGTCGCGGTCGCTGAGGGCCACCAGCGCCGGTACGACTCCGATCGCCTGCGCGATCCCCTCGCGCAGCGCGCCGGCCCGGACGCGCCGGCGCAGGAGCGAGGTCGTGGCGAGCGTCGTCGCCATCGCCACCAGCACCCGGGCGTCCTCGAACGGCAACCGCGCCGAGGACATGCGCCGGCGGACGAGGGGCAGGACCGCCATCGCCTCGACGAGTTTCACCGGCCCCCGCAGGCCCGGCAGTTTCGCGACCAGCGCGGGCGCCAGCTCCGGCTTGCGTTCGGAGGCGACTTCGAGCGAACCGTCCTTCCGGCGCACCGCCGCGGCCCAGTGGGTCGGCCCGTGGATCAGCAGCCCGTTGCGGAGCGCCATCCCGCCAAGGCGAAGCTTCTGCGGCTGGTCGGACGCCATGCGCCCACGATAGGCGATGGGTGTTTCGGCGTTCGTCTTTGGTTGCCTCATCGAGGCACCAAGGACGAACGCCGGATAAGTGGAGGGCGTCGAGCCCAGTCCACTCGACGCCCTCGTTCCCCCCTATGTGCAACACACCCGACCGGGGCCCCCAGTCCAGGCCTCCGGCCGGGTTGTCGGCTCTCCCTGGCTTAGCTTGGTGAGCCGTCTATGAAACCCCGCGGGGACCTTTAAGTTGCGCGCCGATTTTACGGCTTGTCTAATTGTTTCCTCAAGGACTCCCAGCGCTCCGCGAGCTCCCGCTCGAAGCCGCGGTCGGTCGGCGCGTAGAAGCGTTTCCCGCGCAGCTCCTCCGGCATCAGCGGCTGGTCGCTGACCCCTCCGGGCTCGTCGTGCGCGTAGCGGTAGCCCTCGCCGCGGCCGAGCTCGCCGGCGCCGGGATAGTGAGCGTCCCGCAGGTGGTCGGGTGGCGTCTTCGCCCCGTTCGCATGCACCTCCGCCCGCGCCGCCGCCAGTGCCTTGTAGGAGGCGTTGGACTTCGGAGCGAGGGCGAGATAGACCGCCGCCTGGGCGAGGTTCAGGGCGCACTCGGGGAGGCCGACGCGGTCGACCGCGCGGGCGGCGGCGTCGGCGACCAGCAGCGCCTGCGGGTCGGCGTTGCCGACGTCCTCGGAGGCGAGGATCACCATCCGGCGGGCGATGAAGCGCGGGTCCTCGCCCCCCTCCAGCATCACCGCCAGGTAGTAGAGCGAGGCGTCGACGTCGGAGCCGCGGGTGGCCTTGATCCAGGCCGAGACGAAGTCGTAGTGGCGGTCGCCCTGGCGGTCGTAGTCGATGGCCTTGCGCTGGAGAGCGTCTTCCACCGCGTCGACGCCGATCTCTCCCTCGGCCCGCTCGACCGCCCGCTCGAGGGCCGAGAGCGCGACCCGGGCGTCGCCGCCGCTGCGCGTCGCCAGCATCTTCAGCGCCTCGGGCGAGACGGCGGGCGGGTCGGCGAGGCCGCGCTCGGGTTCGGCCAGTGCGCGGCGCAGCAGCTCTTCCACCTGGGTGGGCTCGAGCGGCCGCAGCTCGTAGACCTGAGCCCGCGAGAGCAGGGCGGAGTTGACCTCGAAGTAGGGGTTCTCGGTGGTCGCCCCGATCAGGGTCAGCAGCCCTTCCTCGACCGCCGGCAGCAGCGCGTCCTGCTGGGCCTTGTTGAAGCGGTGGATCTCGTCGAGGAAGAGGATCGTCGGCCGCCCGTTGGCGCGCCGCCGCTCACGCGCCCGCTCGATCACCCCGCGGATCTCGGCTTTGCCGGCATTGACCGCCGACTCTTCCTCAAAGGCGCCTTCGGCCCCGGAAGCGGCGATCCGCGCCAACGTCGTCTTCCCCGCCCCCGGCGGCCCATAAAGGATCGCGCTGTGCGGCTTCCCAGATTCGATCGCCGCGCGCAGCGCCGACCCCCCACCAAGCACATGCTCCTGCCCGATCATCTCCTCAAGCGACCGCGGCCGCATCCGCACCGCGAGCGGAGCGTCCCTGGACAGCTTTTCCTCCCCCTTGGGCGCGTCCTCACTCGTGTCGAACAACTGCTCGTCCACCACTGCGGAGTATGAGGGGATAGGGGGAGGGGTCGCCGGACCCTCCCCGCTGTTGTCCGCCGACCCCTCCCCCTATCCCCTCCCGCATCCCGGCCGTACAATCGAGCGATGGCAACCACCGAGGCAAAACCCGCAGCCCTGTCCCCCTCGACCCTGGAGTCGTTCAACGCCGCGACCGGCGAGCTGATCGGCACCGTGCCGACGATCGTGCCCGAGGAAGTGCAGGGAGTGGTGGACGACGTGGCGCGGATCCAGCCGGCCTGGGCCGAGCTGCCGGCGAAGACGCGCGCCGGCTACATGAAGCGGGCCGCCGACGCGCTGCTCGACGACATCGACGAGATCGCCAAGCTGCTTAGCGAAGAGCAGGGCAAGCCGCTGACCGAGGCCTACACGATGGAGTTGCTGCCGACGGTCGACGCGCTGCACTGGTGCGCGAAGGCGGGGCCGAAGATCCTCGCTGACGAGAAGGTGCCGATGACGCAAGCCTTCACGCTCTCCAAGAAAGGCCGCTTCTCCTACGAGCCGATCGGCGTCGTTGGCGTGATCGCCCCCTGGAACTACCCCTGGTCGATTCCCTTCGGCGAGGTCGCGATCGCGCTGATGGCGGGTAACGGCGTCGTCCTCAAGCCGGCCAGCCTGACGCCGCTGCTCGGCGAGCGGATCCGAGCGGTGTTCGAGAAGGGCGGCCTGCCCGAGGGCCTGATCCGGGTCGTCCACGGCGGCGGCCGGATCGGCGACGCGCTCTGCCGCTCCAGCGTCGGCAAGGTCTTCTTCACCGGCTCGGTCGACGTCGGCCGCAAGGTCGGCGAGGTGTGTGCAAGCGACCTGAAGGGCTCGGTGCTGGAGCTCGGCGGCAAGGACCCGATGATCGTCTGCTCCGACGCCGACCTCGACAACGCCGTCAGCGGCGCCGTCTGGGGCGGCTTCGCCAACGCCGGCCAGACCTGCTCGGGGATCGAGCGCGTCTACGTGATGCGCGACGTCGCCGACCGCTTCGTCGAGGGCGTCGTTCGCGAGGCCGAAAAGCTGGCGCTCGGCAACCCGCTCGACTGGGACACGGCGATCGGCCCGATGACCTCCGAAGACCAGTACGAGATCGTCTGCGACCTGATCGAGGACTCGGTCTCCTCTGGCGCGACGCTGCGCTGCGGCGGCCCCGCCGACGTCCCCGGGCTACCCGGCAAATACGTCGCCCCGACCGTCCTCACCGGCGTCACCCACGAGATGCGGATCATGCGCGAGGAGATCTTCGGCCCGGTGCTGCCGATCGTCGTCGTCGACTCCGAGCAGGAGGCGGTCGACCTCGCCAACGACTCCGAGTTCGGCCTCGGGGCCTCGGTCTGGACCAAGGACCGCCAGCGCGGCGCCCGGATCGCCCGGCGGATCGAGTCCGGGATGGTCTGGGTCAACGACCACTCCTTCAGCCACGGTGCCTGCCAGTGCGCCTGGGGCGGCGTCAAGGACTCCGGCCTCGGCCGCTCCCACTCGAAATTCGGCTTCTACGAGTGCGTCAACATCAAGATGAACGCTTGGGAGCCCGGCCTTACCCGCGACTTCTGGTGGCACCCCTACGACCAGACCCTCGGCGAGGCCGTCAAAGCCTCGGCGAAGATCCTCTACGGCAAAGGCGAGGTCCGCGCCAAGGCGCTGCGCGAAGGTGCGGGGCCGTTGCTGAAGGTCGGGCGCCGCACCCTGCAGAAGCGTCGCTAGCTCGCCGAGACCGCAAAAATCCTCCCTCGAGGAGGTTTTTTGCGGTCTCGATGAAAGCGGGGCTCAGCCGCCGGCGATTTCGACCGTCTTGGAGACGGCGCCGAGGCACTTGTAGATCGGGCCCGCGGTCGCCTGGGTCGAGGGCTTGACTTCGGCGTAGACCATCGCCGGGATCTCGAGGTTTTCGTTCAGCGCGTCGAGGTCGGCGCGCCAGTTGCCGTTCGGCTTCGACGTCGAGCGGCTGAGGACGCCGTTGCCCTTCTGCTTGAGGACGACGGTCCGTTCGCCGACGCAGTTCGAGTTGGCGGACTTGACCTTGCCCTGGTAGCCGGAGGCGCCAAGCGTGACTTCGGACTTGACCTTGACGGTCTCGCCGGGTCCGGCGGCGGTGACGGCGGTTGCGGCCAGGGCCAGCACCGCGACGGCGGCGGCGACAAGCGCGGCCAGCTGACTGGTTCTCTTCATCGATCCTCCTTGTAAAGGGCTTTGCGGCCCAGGCGAAATTGCCGCGGCAGCCTAAGCGATGGAGCCGCGTTCGGCCCCGGACGGGTCAGAATCCCCCCGATGCCCCCCGCGCAGGAGAAGGCCGGGCCCGCGATCTCGGTCGCCGGGCTGCGGCGCGACTACGGTGACCGCCCCGCCCTCGACGGCGTCGGCTTCGAGCTGGCGGCGGGCGCCTCGCTGGTCGTCCTCGGCCCCAACGGAGCGGGGAAGACGACGCTGCTGCGGATCCTGGCGACGCTGCTGCGGCCGAGCGGCGGCGAGGTCCGGGTGCTCGGCTGCGCCCTGCCGAGCGAGGCCTGGAAGCTGCGCGGCCGGATCGGCTACCTCGGCCACGAGCCGCTGCTCTACCGCGACCTCAGCGGCCGCGAGAACCTGCGCTTCCAGGCGCGGCTGTACGGGGTCGACCGTGACGGCGCCGAGGCGCGGATCGAGGAGCTGCTGCGCGCGGTCGGCATGGAGCGGCGTGCCGACGAGCGGGTCGCAGAGCTCTCGGCCGGGATGCGCCAGCGGCTCTCGATCTGCCGCTGCGTCCTGCACGAACCGGAGCTGCTGCTGCTCGACGAGCCCGACTCCAACCTCGACGTCGAGGGCCGCGAGCTGGCCCGGGCGCTGATCGGGCCGGGCAGCGGCCGCACCCGGGTCCTCGTCACCCACGACCCCGAGCGCCACGTCCCCGAGGCCGACCAGGTGCTGCAGCTCGGGATCGGCGAGCGGGCGGTGGTCTCGTGACCCCCTCCCGCACCGCCTTCGCCGCGATCCTCGCCAAGGACCTGCGCTCCGAGCTCCGCACCCTGCAGTCGCTGCCGGCGATGGCGCTCTTCTCGGTCACCACCTTCGTCATCTTCCGCTTCGGCCTCGACCGCACCAGCCTCTCCGGCAGCCTCGCCTCCGGAGTCCTCTGGGCGACGCTGCTGTTCGCCGCCGTCCTCGGCATCAACCGCCTCTTCGTCGCCGAGCGCGAGGAGGGCGGCTTCGACGCGATCCGCCTCGCCCCGATCGACCGCAGCGTCCTCTTCGCCGCCAAGGTCGCGGCCCTGGTCGCCTACCTGCTGGCGCTGGAGCTGGTCGCGGTGCCGATCTTCGCGGTCTTCTTCCTCGACGACGCCGCGGGCCTCGGGCCGCTGGTCGCGGTCCTGGTGCTGACCGACCTCGGGCTCGCCGCGACCGGGACCCTGATCTCCTCGATGGCGGTCAACTCGCGCGCCCGCGACCTGCTGGTGCCGCTCGTCCTCCTTCCCCTGGCGATACCGCTGATGATCGCCGCGACCGGCGCCACCGAGCCGCTTCTGAGTCTGGGCGGACCCTCCTACCATCGCTTCGGAAGCTGGCTGGCGGTCCTCGGTCTATACGATCTGATCTTCGGCCTGGTCGGCTACGCCGTTTTCGACTTCCTCCTCGAGGACTGACCGGGCGCCACGCTTCCACCCTCCCTGGAGCATGTACGGCAAAGGACTCAGACCCCTCTCGATCGCGACCGTGGCGATGATCGCCCTGTCGCTCTCGCTGGTCTTCTTCTACGCGCCGCTCGACGCCGACCAGGGCTTCATCCAGAAGATCTTCTACATCCACGTACCGCTGGCGATGGTCGCGCTGGTCGGCTTCATCGTCGGCGGCGTCTTCGCGATCGCCCACCTGCGCACCGACAACCGCAAGTGGGACGCCTACTCCTACGTCTCGATCCACATCTCGGTGATCTTCGGCGTCGCGGTGCTGATCACCGGCGCGATCTGGGCCAAGGCCTCCTGGGGCCACTGGTGGGTCTGGGACGAGCCGACGCTGGTCAGCTTCCTGATCGTCTTCCTCCTTTACGCGACCTACTACCCCTTCCGCTACGCGATCGAGGACCGCGACCGCCAGGCCCGCTACGCCTCGGTCTTCGCCGTCACCGCCGGCGCCTTCGTGCCGCTCAACTTCATGGCCGTGCGGATGGCGCAGAGCCTCGTCCACCCGCGCACCTTCGCCACCGCCGACGGCGGCCTGCCCGGCGAAATGATGCTGACCTTCCTCTGCTCGCTGGCGGCGATCGCGCTGCTGTGGACGACGCTGGTCAAGTTCGAGCTGACCGCGAAGAGCGCCTCGGGCCAGGTCAAGCGGCTGCGCCGCGCCCTCGACGCGCCTGCCGGCGGCGGCAGCTCGCGGATCGCCCCGGAGGTGAGCTGATGGAGTTCCTCTTCGCCGCCCCGGCGCTGCCGCTCGACGAGGCCGGCAAGTACGTCGCCGGCGCCTACGTCGTCTTCGTCGTGCTGCTGGTCGTCTACGTCGCGATCATGGCGGCGAAACTGCAGCGGATCGAGCGCGACCTGCGCGAGGTCGCGGCGATCGCCGAGGACCGCAAAGCCGAGCAGCGCGAAGAGGTCAGCGCCTGATGGCCGAGCTGCTGGCGCTCGGCGTCTCCCACAAGACCGCGCCGCTCGACCTGCGCGAGCGGCTCTCGCTGACCGAGGGCCGCGCGGTCAGCGCCCTCGCCGAGCTGACCGCCGCGAGCGGTATCCACGAGGCGGCGGCGATCTCGACCTGCAACCGGACCGAGCTCTACCTGATCGTCTCCGACCCGGTCGAGGCCGAGTCGACCGCGCTCGGGGTCCTAACCCGCCAGGCGGAGATCCGCCCGACCGAGCTGCTCGGCCACCTCTACTCGCTGCGCGCCAGCGACGCCGCCCGCCACCTGCTGCAGGTGACCGCGGGGCTCGACTCGATGATCCTCGGCGAGGCCGAGATCCAGGGC
Source organism: Solirubrobacterales bacterium (assembly GCA_036260485.1). Taxonomy (GTDB): domain Bacteria; phylum Actinomycetota; class Thermoleophilia; order Solirubrobacterales; family 70-9; genus VAYN01. Next base: position 137,331 of record DATAMR010000034.1, read on the forward strand.
CAGGTCAAACGCGCCTACGAGCTGGCGCTGGTCGAGGGGGCGACGGGACCGATCCTCAACCGCCTCTTCCGCGGTGCCCTGACCGCCGGCGGCCGCGCCCGCGAGGAGACCGGGATCAGCGAGACGGGCGTCTCGATCCCCTCGGTCGCGGTCGAGCTGGCGCGGCGGGCGCTCGGCGACCTCTCCGCCAAGCGGGTGCTCGTCGTCGGCGCCGGCGAGACCGCCGAGCTGGTCGCCAAGGCCCTGGTCGCCCGCGGCGTCGCCACCGTCTTCGTCGCCAACCGCCACTACGACCGCGCGATCGGGCTCGCTCAGCGCTTCGACGGCACCGCGGTCCGCTTCGACGAGCTGCCCGAGCAGCTGACAGGCGCCGACATCGTCGTCTCGGCGACCAACTCGCCGCACCACATCGTCGAGCGCGACGGGCTCGAGCAGGTGATGGCGCAGCGGCCGGAGCGGCCGCTCTTGGCGATCGACCTGGCGGTGCCGCGCGACATCGAGCCGGCCTGCCGCGAGATCTCTGGCGTCAGCGTCCACGACATCGACGACGTCCAGCAGATCGTCGAACGCAACCAGGGCGGCCGCGAGGCGGAGGCCGCCCGTGCGGAGCGGATCGTCGACGCCGAGCTCGACCGCTTCGAGCGCTGGCTCGGCTCGCTCGAGGTGGTGCCGACGATCGCCGCCCTGCGCGAGCGCGGCGACGAGGTCGTGCGGCGGGTCCTGGCCGAGAACGAGAACCGCTGGGAGAGCCTCGGCGAGGCCGACCGCGAGCGGCTGGAGACGATGGCGAAGGCGATCGCCTCGCGGCTGCTGCACGAGCCGACCCTGCGGATCCGACGCTCGGCCGGCTCCGACGATGCCTACCACTACGTCAGCGCCCTGCGCGAGCTCTTCGGTCTCGACGTCGAGACCGAGCCCGAGGGCGAGGTCTCCGGCAAAGTGACCAGGCTGCGTAGGGCTGGTCCCGATAGGGGTTCCACTTAACTTTTTTTGAAGACAGTTACCGGCTGTCTGCCATTGCTCCGCAAAAAAAAGTACAAGACGTTCCACCCCTATCGGGACCAGCCAAATGATTCGAATCGCCACCCGCAGCAGTGCACTTGCCAAAGCTCAGGCGGGTCAGATCGCCGCGCTCTTGGGGGAAGCAGAGTTGGTCGAGGTCTCCTTTGAAGGCGCGGCGGGCGACAAGTCTCGCTTCGTGCGCGGCGTCGAGCGGGTGCTGCTGGACCGCGGCGCCGAGCTCGGCGTCCACTCGGCAAAGGACCTGCCCGGGGCGATGCCCGAGGAGCTGGAGATCGCCGCCGTGCCCGTGCGCGAGGACCCGGCCGACGTCTGGATCGGCGCCGGCGGCTCGCTCGACGAGGTCGCCGAGGGAGCGCGCGTCGGGACCGCGAGCCTGCGCCGCCGCGCCCAGCTGCTGGCAGCGCGGCCGGACCTGCGGGTCGAGGAGCTGCACGGCAACGTCGATACCCGCCTGCGCAAGCTCGAGGAGGGGGACCTGGACGGGATCGTCCTCGCCGCCGCTGGGCTGCGGCGCCTGGGCCGCGAGGAGGAGATCGGGTTCGCGATCCCAGTAGACCGAATGGTTCCGGCCGCCGGTCAGGGAGCCCTGGCGCTGCAGGTCCGGATCGGGGACATGGAGACGAGCGAGGCCGCGACCGCGGTAAACGACCTGCGGGCGATGCGCGAGCTGACCGCCGAGCGCACCGTCGTCGCCCTGCTCGACGCGACCTGCGCCAGCCCGCTGGGGGCGCACGCCCGGGTGGAGGGCGGCCGGATCGCGATCGAGGCGTTCGTCGGCCTCCCCGACGGCACCGAGTGGCTGCGCGACCGCGTCGAGGGAAGCGCCGAGGAGCCGGCGCTCGCAGGCGCCGAACTGGTCCAGCGCCTGCTCGGCGCCGGCGCCCGAGAGCTGCTCGACCGCGCCGAGGCACAAGCATGACCATTCGCCTGTTCCTTTTCGTTGTCCTGGACCGAAAAGGAACAGGCGAATGACCGGCCGCGCCGGAGTGGTCTACCTGGTCGGCGCCGGCCCCGGGGACCCGGGGCTGATGACGGCTCGCTCGCTGGAGCTGATCGCGAGCGCCGATGCGATCTTCTACGACCGCCTGATCCCGCCGGGCGCGCTCGACGGCGCCCGCTCCGACGCCGAGCTCGTCTATGTCGGCAAGCAGCCGGGGGTCCCCTCGGTGCCGCAGGAGGAGATTGGCGAGCGCCTGATCGAGGCGGCTCGAGCGGGCAAGAGCGTCGTCCGCCTCAAGGGCGGCGACCCGTTCGTCTTCGGCCGCGGCGGCGAGGAGGGGGAAGCGCTGCGCGAGGCCGGGATCGAGTTCGAGGTGGTGCCCGGCGTGACCGCCGGTGTCGCCGCCACCGCCTATGCCGGGATTCCCGTCACCCACCGCGACGACGCTTCCGCGGTCGCCTTCGTCACCGGCCACGAGGACCCACAGAAGGAGGAGAGTGCGATCGACTGGCCGGCGCTGGCCCGCTTCCCCGGCACCCTCGTCTTCTACATGGGCGTCAAACGGCTGCCGCAGAACGCCGCTTCGCTGATCGCCGCCGGCCGCGATCCCGAGGAGCCCGCCGCCGCGATCGAACGCGGGACCTGGCCGGGGCAACGGACCGTCTCGGCGACGCTGGGGACGATCGCCGAGGCAGTCGAGCGCGAGGCGGTGAAGGCGCCGGCGCTGATCGTCGTCGGCGAGGTCGCCAAGCGCCGCGAGCAGCTCGAATGGCTCGAGCGCCGGCCCCTGCACGGACGCACCGTCGTCGTCACCCGCGCCCGCGCCCAGGCCAGCGGCCTGGCGGCGACGTTGCGCGGGCTCGGCGCCGAGGTAGTCGAGCTGCCGGCGATCCGGATCGAGCCGCGGATCGACAGCGATGACGTAAAGCGTGTCGCGGGCGGAGTCGGCGCCTATGACCTCGTCTGCCTCACCAGCCCCAACGGCGTCCGCCTCCTCTTCGAGGCGATGGAAGCCGCCGGCCTCGACGCGCGGGCGCTGGCCGGCGTCACCGTCGCCGCGATCGGCCCCGGAACGGCACGCGCGCTGTCGGAGCGTGGCGTGCTCGCCGACGTCGTCCCGGAGCGGTTCGTCGCCGAGGGCCTGATCGAGGCGCTGGAGGACGAAGAGGTCGCTGGTGCCCGCGTCCTCGTCGCCCGCGCCGCCGAGGCCCGCGACGTCCTCCCCGACGCCCTGCGCGAGCGCGGCGCCGAGGTCGACGTCGTCGCCCTCTACGAAACCGTCCGCGAGCAGCCGCGAGAGGAGGAGATCGAAGCCGCCCAGAGCGCCGACTACGTCACCTTCACCTCCTCCTCGACGGTGACCAACCTGACCGAGGCCCTGGGCGACCGCTTCCCCAGGGACGCCCGCATAGTCTCGATCGGCCCGATCACCAGCGAGACCATCCGAGCTCGCGGCCTCGAAGTCGACGTAGAAGCCGAGCGCCACGACATCGACGGCCTCCTCGAGGCCCTCCTCGCCGACGCCAAGGCGCCTTAGTAGACCACTGGTTAACTAAAGCGCCTTGCGCTTCGGCCTCCCCCACCGCCACTACGCGAGAACCGACTCGACCAACACCCGCGCCCGCGAGCTGGCAGCCGCCGGAGCCCCACACGGCACCGTCATCACCGCCAGCGAGCAGACCGCGGGCCGCGGCCGCCAAGGCCGCACCTGGACCGCCCCGCCCAACAAAGCCCTCCTCTACTCGGCAATCGTCCGCCCCCTCGAGGAGCACCACTCGATGCTGCCCCTAGCCGTCCCCCTCGCCGTCTGCGAAGCAGCAGAGAAGCTGAACCCCGACCTCGAGTGCAAGGTCAAGTGGCCAAACGACATCCACGTCGAGGGCCGCAAGCTGGCCGGAGTCCTGATCGAGGCCCGCCCCCAGGACAGCTGGGCAGTAATCGGAGTCGGCCTGAACCTCACCATCTCCGGAGATGAATTCCCGCCCGAGCTCCGTGACACAGCGACCTCGATCCTCAACCCCGGTCACAGGCCCGAGGAGGGGGGGTCCGCCGGGCCCTCCCCGCTGTTGCCCGCCGGACCCCCCCTCCTCGGGCCCCTAAATGCAACCGAAGTCCTCAACGACCGCCTAGACCACTGGACCAAGGCGGACCCTGAAACCGTCCTCGCGACCTGGCGCAACCGCGACGCGCTAATAGGACGAGAGGTCGCCTGGGACGGAGGCTCAGGCGTCGCCGACGGCGTCGACGACCGGGGCTACCTCGTCGTCGTCACCCCCGGAGGAGACCGAGTCGCCGTCGGCGCCGGCGAGGTCCACCTCACCCGCTTCTGACTCGGCTTTCTTCCGCCGCCGCGATTTGCGCGCCTGCCCCCCGTTGCCCTTGGCCTTCCCGGCCTCGGGCGGACCGCCATTTTGGCCCTCTTTGCGTTTGCGCTTGCGGCGCCGCTTGCCGCCTTTCGGGAAGTTCTTCAGCAACTCACGCGCCACAGCCGAGGGTTTCCGCGCCATCCGCATCCGCGCCCCGCGCAGCACCTCCTCGCCCTCGGGCGTGTGCGAGACCGCCGCGGCCAGCAGCGACACCGCCAGCCGTCGGTCCTGTTTGCGCGCTGCGTGAACGAGCCGGCGCGCGTTCCGCCCATGCGCCCGGCCGGAGGAGTTGACCAGCAGGCCCAGCAGCCGCTTCGTCTCCGGCCAGCGCTGGACCGCGTACTCCTCGTGGAGTTCGCGGGTGTAGGTGGAGAGTCGCCAGACCCAGGCCTGCGCCTGGTCGCGACGGCCGATCCGTTTGTCGATCAGCGCCTGCAGCAGCGTTTTCGTCCCGGCCCGTTTGTCCTCACGGCTCCAGGTGCCGACGATGTCGATCGCGTCGTCGAAGGCGTCGGGGTCGCCGAGGTCGGCGATCTCGCTCAGCGCTTTCAGCCGCAGCTGGGCGTTGCGGTTGCGCTGCACGCAGGTGAGCAGAAAGCGCCGCCGCAGCTCTTTGGTCTTATCGTTCTGCAGCATCGCCCGTGCCCGGCGCCAGCCCTGGGTATTGACCCGGGCACCGGCGAGCGCCGCCCAGGCGTGCTGCTCGGGGTAGTCGAGGTTCTCGACCGCGATCCGCCAAATCTCTCGTTCCAGCACCTCCATCCGCTTCGCCTCGACGTCGGAGACGGGGACGATCCGCCGCTCGACCCGGACCTTGCGGCCGCGGCCGCGGCGCACCGGCCCGACGACGATCGCGCCGCCGCGGTAGACGTCACGGTCGAGCAGGCTGTGGAGGGTGATGATCGTCTCGTCGTGGGTCGTCGCCGGATGGACGAAGTCGAGCACCAGGCCCGCCTCCTTGCCCGGCGCGCGGCGGGTGACGCGGCCGACCCGCTGCTGGTAGATCCGCCGCGAGGCCGTCGGCGCCAGGTGCATGCAGATCGTCGCCCGCGGGCTGTTCCAGCCCTCGGCCAGCAGCATCGCGTTGCAGAGCACGTCCACGGTGCCGCGTTCGAAACCGGCGAGGATCTCGGCCAACTCGCGCTTCGGCGTTTCCCCGGAGACCGCCTGGGCGTTGATGCCGGCGTCGCGGAAGGCTTTGGCGACGTTCTTCGCGTGCTGGACGCCGGCGGTGTAGACGACGCCCGGGATCTTGCGGAAACGGGAGCGGTAGAGGTCGGCGATCGCGACGTTGAAGGGCTCCTGGTCGAGCAGCGCGGCCAGCTCCTCCTGGTCGAAGTCCTGGTCGACCTCGCCTTTGCGCAGCGGCACCTTGGCGATCGTCCGCACCCCCGGCCCGGGCGGGATCCGCAGGCAGCGGAGCGGCGCGATGACGCCGCGGCGCGCCGCCTGGGCGAGGTCGAAGCGCGAGGTCTGGGTCGGGAAGAGGTCGGCGACGTGGCGGGCGATCAGCGCCCCGGTCGCGGTCATGCCGATGTAGACGGGGCCGGGCATCTCGCGGATGCAGGCGCTGGTTTTCTCCCCCAGCGCGGTATGGGCCTCGTCGCAGATGACGATCGAGTAGGCGTCGGAGATCTTCTTGTGGTTGCGGACGAACCACTGGTAGGTCTCGACCGTGACCGGCCCGTCGGGATCGTCGCGGCCGTCCATCAGCGGCGGGCGCAGGCGCTCCTTGTAGCCGCGGTCGGAGATCTCGCCGATGAACTGGTCGACGAGGTTGCGGCGGTGGGTGAGGATCAGGACGCCGCCGGTCCGGGTCGCCTCGATGAAGCCGACCGCGGCGACGGTCTTGCCGGCCCCGGTCGCGTGCTCGAACCAGAAGCGTCGCTCGGCGCCGGGGTCCTCGGGGGCCTCCTCGACGACCTCCTCGTCCTCCTCGGCGGGCTGTTCAGTCCAGTCCTGGGGCTCCTCGTCGGGGTCGACCTCGTCTTCGTCCTCCTCGACCTCCTCGCCTTCATCCGTCGGCGTCGTTGCGGCGGCCGGCTCCTCGGCGTCGCCGCCGGAGTCCCCGTTGCCGTTCTCCACCTCCGCGGCGGTGATGGTCTGCTGCTGGGTCATCAACTCGGCGAGCGTCCCGGAAAGGGCGTCCACCTGATGCGGGTTCAGTTCGGCGCCATCGCGCAGCTTCGGCGGCTCGTCGGCGAGGAAGCGCTCGAGGCCGAGCAGCAGGGAGAAGTCCCGGCGCCACTGGATCGAGGGATCCTCGGCTCCTTCGTCAAGCTCCTTCAGCGCCGCGTCGAGCGCGCGCCGCCGCGCGGTCCCCGGCGCCAGCGCCTCGGGGCCCTCGCCGTCGAGCAGGAACGGCTCGCGGACGAACGCCGCCGCACGCTCGATGTCGGCGCTTGAAGGAACTGCCGCGTCTGCGGCAACGTCGCTGGTCTTGGCCATAGAAGGCTTCCGGGGCTTCCGTCCCTGCCGAACAAGAGAAACGGCTGGGACAAGTGAACGAGGCTGCGGGGGCTCGACTGGCGTCTCCCCCCGAGTACTCAGCGCGATCCGCGAGCCGCGAACCGAACGCACGTATTGTACCCACTGAACGGATGCCTGGGCGATTGAGACCACTCCTGGCGGTAGGGGCGCTGGCCCTGGCCGGCCTCCTCGGCGCCGGCTGCGGCGGTTCGAGCGGCGGCGAGTACGGCGGCCCGCACCCCGACTACGCCAAGGCCCTGGCCGGTTCGCCAGCGCCGCTGGCGGCGCTCCACAAGCAGGCGAACGAGCTGCTCCCCGGCGGCGCGGACGCCTACGAGAAGCGGATCGCCGGCCTGCACGGCTACCCGGTCGTGGTCAACCTCTGGGCCTCCTGGTGCATCCCCTGCCGGCAGGAGTTCCCGGTCCTGCAGAAGCTCTCGGCCCGCTACGGCAAGCAGGTCGCCTTCCTCGGCGTCAACTCCGAAGACTCCGACGACGCCGCCGCGACCTTTCTGCGCGAGGAGCCGGTGCCCTACCCGAGCTACACCGATCCCGACAAAGAGATCTTCAACGAGGTCGGGGACGTGGGCTTCCCCAACACGGCCTTCTACGACCGCTCCGGGGAGCTCGTCTACGTGAAGCCCGGCCCCTACCGCGAGGACTCCGAACTCGAAGCCGACGTCCGCCGCTACGCCCTGCAGGGCGGATAATCCGAGTCGATGGAAGCGTTCGTCGTCATCGCCGCGATCGGGGTCGGCCTGCTGCTGGCCGAGCTGCTGCTGCCCACCGGCGGGGTGCTCGCCCTGCTCGGCGTGGCCGGACTGACCGTGGCTGGCATCGTCGCCTTCAACTCGGAAAGCGATTTCGCCGACTTCGCCGGCGGGGCGCTGATCGCGCTCGGCGTCATCTCCGGGATCACCTTCTACTTCGTCACCCGCAAAGTCCTCGCCGCCCACCGCAACGAGCGGGTGCGGACCGGGAGCGAGGAGATGGTCGGCGCGAGCGGCGAGGCACGGAGCACGATCGACCCCGACGGCCGGGTTTGGCTGGAGGGGACGATCTGGAGCGCGCGCCTGGCCGAGGGTGTGAGGCCGATCGGGCTGGGGGATAGAGTCAGGGTCGAGGCGGTCGACGGGCTGACGCTGGTCGTGCGCCCCGATTCGCAGACCGCGGTCAACGCAAGCGAAGGAGCCGGTTGATGGACGTCGTCGCAGGAATTCTCATCGTCCTCCTGTTCTTCGGAGCGATCGCGCTCGGCTCCTCGGTGCGGATCCTGCGTGAGTACGAGCGCGGGGTGATCTTCCGCCTCGGGCGCCTGATCGCGCAGAAGGGGCCGGGCCTGATCCTGCTGATCCCGCTCGTCGACCGGATGGTCAAGGTCGACCTGCGGACCATCACCCTCAACATCCCGCCGCAGGAGGTGATCACCCGCGACAACGTCCCCTGCCGCGTCAACGCCGTCGCCTACTTCCGCGTCGTCGACTCCAACCGGGCGGTGGTCGAGGTCGAGAACTACCTGATCGCGACCTCGCAGATCTCGCAGACGGCGCTGCGCTCGGTGCTCGGCAAGGCCGAGCTCGACCAGTTGCTGGCCGACCGCGAGCGCCTCAACGAAGAGCTGCAGAAGATCATCGACGAGTCGACCGAGCCCTGGGGCGTCAAGGTCACCGCGGTCGAGATCAAGGACGTCGAGATCCCCGAGCAGATGCAGCGGGCGATGGCGCGCCAGGCCGAGGCCGAGCGCGAGCGGCGGGCGAAGATCATCAACTCCGAGGGCGAGTTCCAGGCCGCGCAGAAGCTCACCGACGCCGCCGACATCATCAGCACCAACCCGGCCTCCCTGCAGTTGCGCTACCTGCAGACGCTGCTGGAAATCGGCTCCAACCAGAACACGACCGTCGTCTTCCCGCTGCCGATGGACGTGCTCGAGCCGTTCGTCGGCAAGGGCTCGGCGGCGCGCGCGGCCGGCACCGAGCGGCCGGTTCGCCCGGCGGCCCCGCCGCCTCCTCCCCCCGAGCCTCCGGCAGACGACGAGCCCGACGCAGGCGACCTCCCCCCTTCACGGTCCTGAGTTCCCCGGAGATACGCATCGACCAGCTGACGGGGCTGAGGACGGTCCTCGCCCCCGGTCGAGCTGACCGCCCGGAGGGGTTCTCGGCGCGCGCGAGCGAGCCGAGGGGGCCGGAGAACTGCCCTTTCTGCGAGGGCCGCGAGGACCGCACCCCGCCCGAGCTCTACGCGACGCGAGCGGGAGGCGGCGAGCCCGACAGCCCCGGCTGGACCACGCGGGTGGTCCCCAATCTCTACCCCGCGCTCGGGGGCGACGGTGGTTCGAGCTCGCCTCCGGCCGCCGAAGCGGGGGCCTTCGCCAGTGCGGGCGACCCGCTGCTGGCGAGCAAACGCGCCGGCGAACCGGACCTCTTCTCTTCGCTCCCGGCGGCGGGGGCGCACGAGGTGCTGATCAACTCGCCCGAGCACCTGACGGCGATGGCGGAGCTGGGCGACGAGCAGTTCGCCGCCGCGATCGCCACCTGGCGCGAGCGGATGCGGGCGCACGGCGAGGCCTCCTACCTGCAGCTGATCGTCAACGAGGGAGGCGGCGCCGGCGCTTCGCTCGAGCACACCCACGCCCAGCTCTACGCGCTGCCCTTCGTCCCCGCCGCGGTCGCCCGCGAGCGCGAGCGGGTCGGCGCCTACGGCGAACGCACGGCGGGCGGCGGGCTGCTCAGCGACGTCCTCGTCGAGGAGGTCCGCCGCGGCGAGCGGCTGGTGGCGATCGACGACGAGGCCGCGCTCGTCTGCCCCTGGGCCTCCCACTCGCCCTTCGAGCTGCGGGTGATCCCGCGCCGGGAGACGGCGCGCTTCGAGGAGGGCGAGGCCGGCGCGGCGATGATCGCCACCGCGATGCGCGCCCTCGCCAAGCTCTTCGACGGCCCGCCGGAGCTGAACCTCTGGGTCCGCACCGCGCCCCGCGGCGCCGAGCAGTTCCACTGGCACGTCGACATCGCCCCCCGACTGACGATCAAGGCCGGCTTCGAGCTCGGGACCGGCGTCGACATCAACGTCTACCCGCCCGAGCGGGCAGCCTCCGATTTGCGAGAGTGCCTCTGATGCAACCGACCCCGCGGCCGATCCCGCGCTTCATCGCCGACACCACCCAGGAGGGGATCCCGCACGGGCGCTTCGCCGAGCGCCTGCGGGAGGAGTTCGCAAAAGCCGTGGCGGCGATCGGGGACCTGCCGGCGGGTGCCGGGGTGCCGGCCGAGGTCGACTGGTTCCCCGAGCGCGCCTGGGGCGGCCGGGTCTGGATTCCCTGCTCGGCCCACAGCGAGAGCGAGGAGGGGCGGCTGGAGCTGTTCGGCCACGTCTCCTACGTGCAGCCGCTCGAGGGAGAGCCGGCCGACTTCGCAGCCAAGGCCGACTTCACCGACATCCTCGCCGCCGACAACCCCGACTGGCGGATCGACCTCAACGACGACGTGATCGGCCGCTGGCGGGGGGAGAACGGCCGGGCCGGCGCGGTCACCCTGGTCTGGGGCCGTCCCCTGGTCCGCGGCGCCATCGCCGCCACCGCCGTGCTCGAGGGCGAGACCGTCGACCAGGAGCTGATCTCCCAGAGCCGCTTCACGCTGATCGCCCTCGACGCGCTCGAGGGCTACGGCGACGAGATCTTCATGGAAGTGAAGCTCTGGAGCCGGCGCGCGGACGAGCTCGCCTCCGAGACGCTCTACGCCTGAAGCGCTACGCCAGCACCTCAATCGGGAGATCGAACCCCGACCGCGCCAACCGCGCGTCGAAGGTGAGCAGCGGTTCGTCGAGCATCAGAGCCAAGGCAACGTAGAGGGCGTCGTAGAAGCTGAAGTTGTCACGCAAATCCCAGGCGACATGAACCAGTAGTTCGTGCTCCACGCGGCGAATGGCCAGCTCTTCGATCTGCCAGATGGCCTCACCAGCCTCCTCGGCTTCCATCCTGCCCAAGCGCACCGCCCGGCGCAGGGCTTGTCCCACCTCCGCGTCCACGAGGTGCGGCGCCCAAAGCGAGTGTTCTTCCACCGCGAGGCGCTCTTCCACCGCTTCAGCCTGATCCGTTTCACAGAGAAGCTCGACCAGAACAGATGCATCAACCACGGGCATTTAATCGCCGCGACTTTCACGGATGATGTCCACAACATCCTGGGTGGTGAGGCTGGATTTCTTTCCACCACTCCTCGCCCTTCTCCTCGCACCGATCTCCCGGATCGTCGATTTCCGACTTTTCCGGTCGAGCTCCCGCTTGATGTAGTCGGACATGCTCATCCCGGCCAGCGCCGCCCGAGTCTTCAGATCCCGGTGCAGCTCGTCCGGGACATTTCTGATCTGGATCATTTTGGACATGTGCACCACATTATCCCGTGTGGAGGACATGTCGAGTGCCTGTGCAGTTCTCATGCAACCGATCCTGCCGAGCGAGATCGCACACGTGGTGCGCACTTCGCACCAACTTCGACAAGCCTTCCCCAACTAAGCGAGAATTCAACCCCCGCCCCGATAGCTCAGCCGGATAGAGCGATCCCCTCCTAAGGGATAGGCCGCTGGTTCGAATCCAGCTCGGGGCACTCGTCATCGCTGCAGGCTTTCGCCCGAAGGCCAGCAACTTTTGACGGTCCGGGCTGCTTGTACGGAGAGTGCTGATCTTGACCCGCCCTCTTCGCAACCTGGCCGCCCTGGCGCTGCCCGCCCTGCTGCTGGCGCTTCTCCTGGCGGGGGCCCTTGCGACCTCCGCGGGGGCCGCCGCCCGCAAGGTCCATTTCGACGGGAGCAGCGTGCGGGTCCCCGCCGGCTGGCCGGTCATTCGCCTCGATCGGCAGCCGCGGACGTGCGTGCGGCTTGACCAGCGTGCCGTCTATCTCGGCACGCCCTCCGCGCAGCAGAGCTGCCCCGCCGAGGCGATCGGGCGGCGGCGGGCGATCCTCGTTGAACCGGACGCCGCCGCCGCCTCGGCACTGCGGGCTCTGCCGCGCCGCGCCACCAGCTCCGCCGGCGGTGCCGTCTTCACCGGGCTCGGCTTCGACGCCTGCAGCGCGCCGTCGTCGCGCTCGATGGCCTCCTGGGGGAGCTCGCCCTACCGCGCCGTCGGCGTCTACATCGGCGGCATCAACCGGGCCTGCTCGCAGCCGAACCTGACGGCGGAATGGGTCGCCGCGCAGACCGAGGCGGGATGGCACCTGATCCCCACCTACGTCGGCCTGCAGGCGCCGACCAGCGCCTGCTCGAGCTGCGCCAAGCTGACCTCCAGCCAGGCGACCGCCCAGGGCGCGGCGGCGGCGATCGACGCGGTCGAAGAAGCGAGTGCGGTGGCGATGGGTCCCGGCAGCCCGATCTACTTCGACATGGAGTCCTACAGCCAGACCTCCAGCGCGACGGCGGCGACGCTCGCCTTCCTCGAGGCCTGGACGGCGGAGCTGCACGCGCTCGGCTACCTCTCGGGCGTCTACAGCAGCAGCGCCTCGGGGATCGAGGACCTCGCCAGCCAGATCGGCAGCGGCTACGAACTACCCGACGACATCTGGATCGCCAACTGGAACGGCCAGCAGAACACCGCCGACTCGGTGGTGCCGGCGAGCGCCTGGACCCCCCACCGCCGCATCCACCAATACCAGGGCGGGCACAACGAGACCTACGGAGGGGTGACCATCAACATCGACGACAACTACGTCGACGGCGAGACCGTCGGCTCCGCCACCCTGGTCGCCGGCGACAACCCGGTCGGCTACCTCGACCTGGCGCAGTCGCCCGCACCGGGGCAGGTGCGGGTCCGCGGCTGGGCATTCGACCCGAACGCGCCAACCGAACCGCTGGCGATCCGCCTCTCGGTCGGCGGCAAGGAGGAGACGCCGGGCGTCGCCACCTACGAACTGGGCGCCGTCGCCAGCCGCTCGCGGCGCGACGTCGCCGCCGCGTTTCCCGAAGCCGGGCCGAAGCACGGCTTCGACCTCAGCCTGCCGACGATCATGTCCGGCCGCCAGCGGATCTGCGCCTACGCGCTCGACCTCTCCTCCGGCGAAGACCGTCTGCTCGGCTGCAAGGGCGCGACGATCCCGGTCGCGCTGCGCCTCTCGAACCTCAAAGCCGGCAGTCGCAAGGTGCGGGTGCAGGTCACCTGCCTCTGGCCCTCCGGGACCGAGTGCCCGGGTCAGATCGTCCTTCGCTCGCACTTCCGCATCGCCAATCGCTCCCGGACCGGCCCCCGCACGCGGCCGGTGAAACGGGTGATCGGCCGCATCCCCTTCCGCCTTACCGGCGGTCAGGCCCACACCTACCGGGTGCCGCTCAGCGCCGGCGGTCGCGAGCTGCTGCGCCTGCGCGGGCAGCTGAAGACGCAGGTCGTGGTGGCGATCCCCGGCGGCCGGCGGATCGCCGTCCTCCGCGTCGGTAGTTAGCCGCCGAGCGCCTCGCGCAGCTTCGCAACCTCGGAGCGCAGATCCTGCAGCTCGCGCTCGAGGCGCGCGAGCCGATCGTCATCGGCGGCGACAGCCGGGGAGAGAAAGGCGGGCTCGGTCTCCTCACCCTCGGTCTCGACCTCGTTGTCCTCGGCCTCTCCATCCCCACCCAGAACCTGTTCGTAGCGGTCCTCCTTCTGGCCTGGGAGCCGCGGGTGGCGGACGACGAGCTCGCGCTCGAGCAGACGCTCGAGCGTGTCCTGCACCGTCGCGAGGTCGCCGAAGGCGTGCAACCGCTCGCTGCGCTGCTTCAGCTCCCCCGGCGTCTGTGCCCCGCGCAGCATCAGGACCGCGAGCAGGGCCAACTCTTCCCCGTCGATCGAGAGCGCCTCGGGCAGCAGGTGCCGGTACTTGCGAGCGCGACTGCCGGCGCCGCTGGCCAGCCGGGTCCAGCCGCGCAGCGCGAGGCGCCGCAGCGCATCGCTGACCGTCGTCTCGTCGTAGGCGACGACCGGGTCGCGGTTCGTCGCCTGGTTGCAGGCGAGGCGCAGCGCGTTCAGCGAGAGCGGATAGGCATCGGGGGTCGTCCGCTGCTTCTCGACCAGGCAGCCGACGACCCGGATCTCGACGGCGTCGGGCTCCATCAGCCGCGGTCGGGGCGGTCCGGGTAAATCTCGTCGATCGTGACCAGGGCCCGGTAAGGAGCTTCAGCGGCGGCTTCGATCTTCTCGGCGCCGCCGGCGAGGCGGTCGACGACCGCGACCACACCGGCTATCTCGAGCCCCTCCTCGCGGACCCGGCCGATCGCGTCGGCGGTCGAGCCGCCGGTGGTGACCGTGTCCTCGACGACCAGGCAGCGGGCGCCGGCCTCGACCGGCCCCTCGACCCACCGCTGCAACCCGTGCTCCTTGCGCGACCCCCGCACGAAGAAGGCGACCAGGTCCTGGCCCTCCGGCACCGCGATCGCCGCGCAGGCGGGCGGAATCGCCGCCGTAGCCGGCCCGCCGACCGCTTCGGCCCCGCGGGTCTCCGCCTCCGCAGCGATCAACTCGCCGGCGGCCCTGAACCCCTCCGGCCGCATCAAGGCCCGCCGCGCATCGACGTAGTACTGAGCCACCGCCCCACTCGCCAAAGTCACTTCCCCAAGGATCAGCGAATGCTCCTTGAGCTCCGCGAGAAGAGTTGCCTTAGCGGCAGCCAAATCCATCACGAGCAGCATCCTAAGCAGAAAGAAAACCGGTCGGAAGGGCGGGGCGGGGGAGTCCCTCGCCAGACACTCAACATCGAGCCACAGGCGAGATGTGTCTGGCGCGGGACTCCCCCGCCCCGCCCCCACCACCAACCAAATAAAAATGTCCTCGCCGAAGAAAATCCGCTCGTAGATCTCGGGCTGGTCGGCGATGAAGGTCCTCAGGCAGCCGTGGCTGGCGGGGTAGTCGGGCACCGATTCGTAGCCGTGCACCGCGTAGCCGCCGTAGAAGTAGAACGAGTAGTACATCCCGTGCGAGTTGTAGCCAGGTTCCTGGCGGATGAACTCGAAGTGACCGGTGACGGTCGGGGTCGAGGACTTGCCGGAGGAGATCGGGTAGATCGCGAACGGCTTGTCGCCTTTGGCGAAGACCAGGACCTGCTTGGAGAGCGGCGCCTCGACGTGCTCGCCGGCGTTCGGGTAGCGGACCTCGTATTCGCCCTTGCCGCCGAAGGCGTTCTTCACCAGCCCGGCCCCGGCGCGCATGCTGCGGGACATGCCGTTGACTTTGCGGTAGGCGAGGACGCCGCGGGCGGTCTTGCCGCCGAAGCAGCTGCCGTCGTTGGCGATGTAGCCCATCGCCCGCATCGCCTTCTTGAAACCGACGACGACGTCGCCGCACTGGCCCTGGTGCAGCGCCGGGAAGCTCACCTTCCAGCTCTTGCGGACGGTTTCGTCGGCACCGAGCTCCGGGGTCGCGACGTGCTTGGCGGCGACTGCGTACCTGCCGTCCTCGGTCACCTCGATCTTGGTCTTGAAGACGCCCTTGGCGCCCGATTTGCGGACCGGCAGGTTGCGGGCGAAGAGGATGTGGCCGTCGAGGTAGAAGGTGACCTTGACCTTCTCGCCGGCGACGAAGGGTGCGAGCGTGCCGCTGACGGGGACCGTCTGCATGATCTCGGCGCGGCCCTTGTCGAGATTCCCGACCTTGACCTTCACCGTCGCCTCCGGCGCCGCGGTCGGCGCGACGGGCTTCGGCTTCGGCTTCGGAGCGGCGGCAGCGGTCGCCGGCAGGACGAGGGCGCAGACGAGCGCAAGCAGCAGCGGGAGGCGGCGATTCACGCGCGAAATCCTACTGAGAGAGGAGGGCGACGGAGTTGTTCAAGGCGTGCAGCAACATCCCCGGCACGATCGACCCGGTCTTCTCGTAGAGCAGGCAGAGAACTACGCCGAAGCCGATCAGCGGCGGCACCGCGGTGATCCCGGTGCTGAAGTGGAGGAGGCCGAAAAACGTCCCGGCGATCAGTGCCGCCGCGTACTTCGGGAGACGCTCGCGCAGGCCACCGAAGAGCAGCCCGCGGAAGCAGATCTCCTCGGCGATCGCGGCGGCGAGGACGATCAACAGGATCTGGACCGGGACCGGCCCGAAGCTTTCGGCGATGTCCTCCTGTTCGGGTTGGACGATCAGCGTCGAGTAGACGGCGGCAAAGGCGAGGTAGGCGCCGACCGCGGCGGCCATCCACTTCAGGGCGGAGAGCTCGAAGCGCCGCACCCCGAGGCGCCGCAGGCACTCCCCCAGGGTGCGCGCGCCGTGCGAATAGGCGATCGCCAGCGGCACCCCGAGCAGGCCGATGACGAGACCGACCTGGGCGATGACGTTGCCGGCCGTGGTCAGGTCGCCGGCGGCGTCGGTGAAGGCGATCGCCGGCAGGCCGAGGAGCAGGCCGACGACGATCGCCAGCACCGCTCCGAGCAAAGCCCCACGCGGACCCCAGTTCGAGGGCGGAAACGGGCGGGCGGGTGCTTCTTCGACAGGCGAGGCGGCTAGGTTGCTCTCCATGTCGCCCGCAGTCTCACAGGTCTCGCGCTCGACCCGGACGCGGCTGCGCATCCTCCGCCGCCTCCTCTTCCTCGTCGTCTTCCTGGTGGTGGGGATGCTGGCGCTGAGTCAGTTCACCGACCTCCAGCGGCTGGCGACCGGCGTCCTCGCCTCGACCGCGCTGGTCGTCGCGGTGGTCGGCTTCGCCGCCCAGCGCACGCTCGCCAACATGATCGCCGGCATCCAGATCGCCGTCTCGCAGCCGATCAGGATCGGCGACCGGGTCAGCTTCGAAGAGCGCGAGGGACGGGTCACCGACATCACCCTCTCCTACACCTACATCGACCCCGGCGACGGCAGCTCCGTGGTGATCCCCAACCAGCTCCTGACCGAAGGGGTCATCCACAACCACTCGACCGAAGACACCATCGCCTGACGGCACCTGCCGCGAAGTACCCTCTGGGCGATGACGCAGCGCACTCGGCGACGTCAGCGCCGGCAGGGGGGAATCGGCGCCAAGCTCATGATCGTCTTCGGCGGCGTCTTCGCCGTGCTCGCGATCGCCGCCATCGCCGTCACCTCCTGGGTCCTCGACGTCGCCGCCGACGCTCCCTCGCTCGCGACCTGCAAGCCGATCGACAAGGGTGGCAACACGGTCGTCTACGCCGCCGACGGCTCGAAGCTGGGAACGGTGGCCTCGCCCCAAGCGCGCTCGCTGGTCGCGATCGACCGCGTTCCCAAGAGCTTGCAGCTGGCGACGGTGGCGATCGAGGACCAGCGCTTCTACGAGCACGACGGGCTCGACTACGAGGGCATCCTGCGCGCCGCGGTCAAGGACTTAGAAGCGGGCGAAGCGGTCGAGGGCGGCTCGACGATCACCCAGCAGCTGGTCCGCAACCTCTGCATCGAGAACCCGAAGCGAAACCTCGAGCGCAAGATCGAAGAGGCGCAGCTGGCGATCGAGTACGCCGAACGCCACAGCCGCAAGGAAATCCTCGGCTCCTATCTCAACGTCGCCTCCTACGGGACGGTCGAAGGGACCACGGCGGTGGGGGTCGGCGCCGCCTCGCAGATCTTCTTCTCGACGCCGGTCTCACAGCTGAAGCTGCCCGAAGCGGCGCTGCTGGCGGGGCTTCCCCAAGCCCCCTCCGAATACAACCCCCTGCTGGAGCCGGGAGCGGCGAAAGCGCGCCGCAACCAGGTGTTGCGGCAGATGGCGAAGCTCGGCTATGTCAGCGAAGAACGGGCGCGGGCGGTGATGAAAAGTGGCCTGCGGGTCGACCTCGACGAGAGCTACTTCGAGCACCGCGAGCCCTACTTCTTCGACTACGTCGAAAACAAGCTGATCGAGAGATACGGGGCCAGCAAGGTGCGGCGCGGCGGGCTCGAGGTCCACACCACGATCGAGCCCGAGCTGCAGGAAGTCGGCCTCGAAGCAATGCGCTCGGCGCTGCCCTACTCGACCGACCCCTCCTCGGCGCTGGTCTCGATCGACCCCCGCAACGGCCACATCCGGGCGATGGTCTCCAGCTCCGACTACGAACAGAGCAAGTTCAACCTCGCCGCCCAGGGCCATCGCCAGCCGGGCTCGACCTTCAAGACCTTCGTCCTGACCACCGCGATCCGCCAGGGGATCGACCCCTACTCGACCTACTACACCTCCAAACCGCTCGACCTCTCCCTGCCGAAGTGGGGGCACTGGACGGTCCACACCGCCGACGAAGGCTATTTGGGCACCGTCAACCTGCAACAGGCGACGGTCGCCTCCGACAACACCGTCTTCGCCCAGCTCGACCTCGACGTCGGGCCGGCGGCGGTGGCCGCGACCGCCCACCAGATGGGGATCGTCTCTCCGCTGGACGGGATCCCGGCCGAGGGGATCGGCGGCCTGCGGATCGGCGTCTCGCCGCTGGAGATGTCGAGTGCCTACGCGACCCTGGCCGACGGCGGTCAGCACCGCCAGCCGGTGGCGGTGTCCAAGGTCGTCTTCCCCAGCGGCCACGTCGAGCACCCGGAAGCGTCGAAGCCCGAGCAGGCGGTCTCGCCGGCGGTGGCCTGGCAGGTGACCCGCCTGCTGCACGACAACATCACCGAAGGGACCGGAACCGCGGCCTACACCGGCTGCGCCGGGCAGGCCGGCAAGACCGGGACCACCGACGAATACACCGACGCCTGGTTCGCCGGCTACCAGCCGAACCTCGCGACCGTGGTCTGGGTCGGCTACCCGGAATCGAACGACGTCTCGATGTCGAGCGTCCACGGCAGGACCGTCTTCGGCGGCACCTTCCCGGCCGAAATCTGGCACTCGCTCTACTCGGGCGCCGGCGTCCCCTGCGAGGAATTCGAGGAACCGAGCCAGAAGATCAGCTGGGCACCGTTCTACGGGCGCTACGCGCGCTCGAGCCCGAGGGACGAAAGCGGCCTCGGCGGTGATGGGAGCGGGGAAAGCGACGAATCGCCGCCGCCCGGCAGCGCCGCGGTCGGCGGCTACGACCCCGATGCCTACGCCCCCGGGGCGGGACAGGAACCGTACCCCGCACCGGCCGCGCCCGGTGACGTCGGCGGCGGCGAAAACGCCGGTAGGTAGACGCGATCGACCCGGGCCTCGCCTTCGCCCTGATGTGGCTCGGGTTCGCCGGCTACCTCGGGGCTCTTGCCCTGGCCCCGCGGCTCGGGCGGCGGATCGTCTGGGCGGCGATCCTCCTCTGCGTCACCGCCTTCGCGGTCGCTCCCGTCCTCCTCTCCCACGACGTCTACAGCTACGTCGACTACGCCCGGCTCGGGGCACGGCACGGCCTCGACCCCTACGTCCACCCGCCGCAGGCCGCACCCGCAGACCCCGCCTACGCCGAGGTCACCTGGACGGAAGCGACCAGCGCCTACGGTCCGCTCTTCACCCTGGCGACCTACCCGCTCGCCTGGCTCCCGGTCGGCGTCGCGGTGGCGGTCCTGAAGGCGGCAGCCGCGCTCTCGGTGCTCGGCATCGCCGCGATCGCCTCCCGCCTCGCCGCCTGGCGCGGCACCGACCCGCTCCGCGCCGCCGCTTTCGTCGCCCTCAACCCCCTCGTCCTCGTCCACGTGGTCGGCGGCGCCCACAACGACGGCCTGACGATGCTGCTGGCAATGGGTGCCATCGCCGCCCTCCTCAGCGCCCGCGAACTGACCGGCGGGGGGGCCCTGGCAGCCGCGATAGCCACCAAGACCTCAGCCGCCGCAATAGCCCCCTTCGCCCTCCTCGGCACCCTCCGCGACCCCTCGCCTGTTCCTTTTCGGGGAATAGGAACGAAAAGGAACAGGCGAATGGGGTTGCGGCTCCTCATTGGGGGCCTCGGTGCGGCGTTCGCGATCACCGGCGCGGCATGGCTCGCCTTCGGCTGGGACTGGCTGCGCGGCTTCGGCCTCGCCGGAGAGAACCAGGGCCGGACCAGCCACATGAGCCTCCCGATCACGACGGCCCGCCTAACCGGCCTCGACCCCAACACGGTCCGCCTCGCCGCCGCCATCCTCTTCCTAGCCGCGATCACCTACCTACTTCACTGGACCTGGAGAGGAGGAGACTGGATCCGCGCCGCCGCCTGGGCCACCCTAGCCCTCCTACTAGCCACCGCCTGGCTCCTACCCTGGTACCTAGTCTGGCTCCTCCCGCTAGCAGCCATCTCCCGCGACCGCCCCCTACAGCTACTAACCCTCACCCTCACGGCCTACCAACTCGGAGCCCGCATCCCCCTCTGAATCACGACATCTGAACCCAAGAGCTCTGTCGAAGGAGGGACCCGACCCTCTCCGAACGGCTTGTACTTCTCGGTCGAGCGGCCCACGGACCGGCTATCCAGGATCCACCCGAGCAAGTTGAGAGAGGAGAGGGTCGGGTCCCTCCCTACAACTGCGCCGCAGCCTCCCGCTCCGCTGCCTCCTCCTCAGGAGAAGGATGCAAGATCCCAGTCTGGATGCTCCAGCCCTCCCTACGCCCCAGCAACGTCACAACAGCGACGTAGATCAATTCCGCCAGCAGCATCACGCCGCGTACAGCGATCGCGATCAGCGATCCGAGGGCGAAGCTCTTGCTCGGCAGCGCCGCCTTCATCGCCCAGGCAAACCCGGCGTCTTTGGGCCCTATCCCCGCGGGGGCTACCACCGTCACCAGGGCCGCGAAGTAGCCGACCGCCTGCGCGGCGCCAACCAGGAAGATGTCCTCTGGGGGGATGAAGGTGACCGAGCGGGCGACGCAGTAGACCCCGAGGGCGATGACCAGCCAGTTCAAGGTGTAGAAGGCAATCAGCGCGATCACGCCGCGCAGCGGAATCACCGCCGGCAGAGGCTCGCGGCCGAATACCCGCAACACCCGGTTCGCCAGCGGGCCGAAGACCTTCGGGTGCAGCAAGGCGATCGCCGCGGGGATCAGCAGCAGCACCGCCCAGCGATACGGCTCGCCCTGGAGGTCGGGGTGCTTGATGATGAAGTAGGAAGCAACCACCACCGCAGAGGTGGCTGAGACCGCTTGTTCGTAGACGATGCTGGCGATCGTGATCCGCCGCGGGACGCCTGCCCGTTCGGTAAGCAGCACCCGGCCCAGCACGTAGAGAACGCTGCCAGGGACGTAGCGAGCGAGCAGGGGCTGCCCCCAGGCGACCTGCGCCCGGCCGAACCCGATCTGGTAGCCGAGGAACCGGAGGGCGAAATCCCAGCCGAGGGCGCTGAAGAAAAAGAAGAACGGGAGGATGACGAGCGCCGGGATCAGCCAGCCGACGTGGAAATGCACGCCCTCGTCCTGGATCTCCGCCCACTGGTTGATGACCGTGAGGACGAGGAAGCCGAAGATCAAGGCGGCCAGGCCGATCTGGAGGGCGAGGCGGACCTTGCGGCTGCGGGGCGGCTTCTTGCCGACCTGCGACCCGGCCTCGCCTATCCGGTGCAGGAATGATTGGCGGCTCTCCACGTGGGCAGCACCTTAGTGACAGAGCCACTCGTCTGGGATAGTCGGACGATGGGCGAGTTCGAGTTGCTGGCGAAGCTGCGCGAGCGCCTCCCGCCGAGCGGTTCGCGGGTCATGCTGGGCAACGGCGACGACGCGGCGGTCACCGTTCCCGGCGGCGCCACGGCCACCTCGGTCGACGCGATCGTCGAGGGAGTCCACTTCCGCCGCGGCGAGGCGAGCCTGGAGACGATCGGCCGCAAGGCGCTCGCCACCGCGCTCTCCGACCTCGCCGCGATGGGCGCCGAGGCCGGGGAGGCTTACGTGGCCCTCGGCGCGCCTGGAGACCTCGGCGAGGAGGATCTCCTCACCCTGCTCGACGGGATGCTCGACCTGGCGGCGGCGACGGGAGCCACCATCGCCGGCGGAGACCTGACGCGGGCGGCGGTCCTCACCCTGGCGGTGACGGTCGTCGGCCACGCAGCGTGCCCGGAAGCGTTCGTCAGCCGCGCCGGGGCCGAGCCCG
The DNA here is from genome assembly GCA_036260485.1 of Solirubrobacterales bacterium. Classification (GTDB taxonomy): domain Bacteria; phylum Actinomycetota; class Thermoleophilia; order Solirubrobacterales; family 70-9; genus VAYN01. The sequence continues at coordinate 158,994 of DATAMR010000034.1, forward strand.
GAGACCTCGTCGTCCTCACCGGGGAGATCGGCGGCGCGGCTGCGGGTCGCCTCCTGCTCGACGACCCCGACCTGGCCGCCGCGCTCCCGGGGGGCACCGCCAAGCAGTTGCGCGCCCGGCAGCTCGACCCCTTGCCGCGGCTGCGCTCCGGCCGGGCCCTGGCCGCTGCGGGAGCACGGGCGTTGATCGACCTCAGCGACGGCCTGGCCGGGGACGCGGCTCACCTCGCCGCAGCCAGCGGCGTCGCCCTGAGGATCGGGGCGGGGCAGCTCCCCCTCGAGGGCGGCGTCGCCGAGATCGCAACAGCGGCCGGCCTCGATCCCCTCGAGCTCGCTGTCTCCGGCGGCGAGGACTACGAGCTGCTGGCGACCTTGCCGCCGGCAGCACTGGACGATGCCAAGGCGCGGGTGAAGGCCGCCGGGGAGGCGAATCTGACCGCGATCGGCGAGGTCGCCGCAGGAGAGGGGGTCGTGATCAGGCTGCCCGGGGGCGAGCGGCTGGAGACTGCGGGCTACGACCATTTCGCCCCGCCGACCCGTGAATCCCCGTCAGCAGCTCGCGAACGCCGCGGCGGCTGAGCATCGCCGACGCGATCTGGGCGGGATCCGGCTTGTAGGCGCCGGCTTCAACCAAAGATTTGAGTTCCTGGGTCTGCATTGGGCTTCGCGATCATTATCGGCCCCGAGATCCAGATCCTTAGTAGTAGGTACTCGCACATGCGTCCAAACTGCGCGGGTTAATACCCTTGTAGGCGTGCCGAACGGTTCAGCCCGAATTCTTCTGGTCGACGACGAGCAGTCGATCCAGACCCTGCTCAGCTACCCATTGCGCAAGGACGGCTACCACGTCACCTCCGCCCTCGACGGCTCAGAAGCCCTCCGCCGCTTCGAGGAAGGCCGCTTCGACCTCGTCATCCTCGACCTGATGCTGCCCCAGATGGGCGGCGTCGAAGTCTGCCGCCAGCTGCGCTCGCGCAGCCAGGTGCCGATCATCATGCTGACCGCGAAAGGCAGCGAGACCGACAAGGTCGCCGGACTCGAGGTCGGTGCCGACGACTACATCACCAAGCCCTTCTCGATGCGTGAGTTCCGCAGCCGCGTCAAAGCGGCGCTGCGGCGCTCGCGGATGGGCGGGGACACGAGCGAGGACGGCGCGATCGAGTGCGGCGAGCTGACGATCGACTTCGACCGCCGCCTGGTCACCCTCGACGCGGAGGAGGTCAAGGTCACCTACGTCGAGTTCGAGATCCTCGGTGCGCTCGCTCGCTCACCCGGCCGCGTGCTGACCCGCGAGATTCTGCTCGAGCACGTCTGGGGCGACTCCGACTACCGCGACCCCCGCACCGTCGACGTCCACATCCGCCATCTGCGCGAGAAGCTGGAGAAGGACCCGAAGGAGCCGGACTACCTCTTCACCGTGCGCGGCGTCGGCTACCGCTTCCGGGAGTAACGGCGATGCGGGGGCTTCGGCTCAGCGATCTCGCCAGCCGCATCACCCTGATCTCGATCGCGATCGCGGTCGGCGCCACCGCAGTCGTCTACGTCTACGCGGTCGCGATCGGCGGCTCGGCCAGCGGCGACGACGAGGTCAAGCTGCAGATCCTCACCGGCGGCCTGATCGCGGTGGCGATCGCGACCGCGATCGGCCTCTACTACGCCCGCGCCGCCGCCAGCAACATCCAGAGCCTGCAGGAAGCCGCCCGCAAAGTCGCCGACGGCAACTTCGAAACCTCGATCCCGGTCGCCTCGGTCGGCCAGCTCGGCGACCTCGCCCGCAGCTTCAACGAGATGCAGCGGCGCCTGGCCGAGCTCGACAGCGCCCGCAAGCAGTTCATCGCCAACGCCTCGCACGAGCTGCGGACGCCGATCTTCAGCCTCGGCGGCTTCGTCGAGCTGCTCGAAGACGAGGACCCGAACCCCGAGGAGCGGGCGGAGTTCGTGCGGACGATGCGCCAGCAGATCGAGCGCCTGACCAAGCTGACGACCGACCTGCTCGACCTCTCCCAGCTCGACGCCGGAGCGGTGGTGATGCGGGCCAGCACCGTCGACCTCACCGCCCTCGCCCGCGAGGTGACGAGGGAGTTCGGCGCCCGCGCCGAACTGCGCGGTTCGCGGCTGCAGCTGCGCACGCCGGAGCAGCCGGCGATCGCCCTCGGCGATCCTGATCGGGTGCGGCAGGTCATCCGTATCCTGCTCGACAACGCACTCACCCACACCCCCGAGGGAACCGACGTCACCGTGACCACCTATTCCGCCAACGGCCGTGCCGAGCTGACCGTCTCCGACGAAGGGACGGGCATCCCGCAGCGGGTCCAAAAGCGCATCTTCGAGCGCTTCTACACCGCCGACAAAGCGGGCGGATCCGGGCTGGGGCTGGCGATCGCCACCGAGCTCGCGCAGCGGATGAAGGGGGAGATCACGATCAGCTCCAGCCGCCGTTTCACCGCCTTCACCCTGGATCTGCCCCCCGGGCCCCGCGCGGTGAGCGCGCCGCGATCCCCCCGCACCGCCGCCAGGGCGACCACGTGAACCGGGTGCCGCTCGTCCTCGCCCTGCTCTGCCTGGGCCTGATCGCCGGCTGCGGATCGAACGAGGAACGATCTAGCTCGACTGGCAGGCCAGCGGAGGCGGCCGCCTCACCCAAGCCGGAAGTGGTGATCCAGACCTCGAGCCCGGGCTTCGACGCCACCCGTATCTACGAAGAAGCGTCTCCCGGCGTGGTCACGATCCGCTCCGTCTTCGGTTCTCAAGGTGCGGAAGGCTCCGGCTTCGTCCTCAACGCCGACGGCGAAATCGTCACCAACGCCCACGTCGTCACCGACGAATCCAGCGGCGACCGCGAGGAGGCCGATCAGGTCTACATCGAGTTCCCGGATCGCAACGTGGTCCCCGCCGAAATCGTCGGCTTCGACCCCTTCGTCGACGTCGCGCTGCTGAAGATCGAGCCCGACGGCTTCGAACTGCACCCGCTGAGGCTGGGGAACGACCGGGACCTGAAGGTCGGCCAGCCGGTCGCCGCGATCGGCAGCCCGTTCGGCGAGCAGCAGTCGCTCTCGGTCGGCGTCGTCTCCGCAACCGACCGCTCGGTGCAGTCTCTGACCCAGTTCGAAATCTCCGGCGCGATCCAGACCGACGCCTCGATCAACCCGGGCAACTCGGGCGGGCCGCTGCTCGACGCCGTCGCCCGCGTGGTCGGGATCAACCAGCAGATCGAGACCAACTCCGGCGCCAACGACGGAGTCGGGTTCGCGGTTCCGATCACCGCGATCAAACGCTCGATCGCCCAGCTGCGCTCCGACGGCGAAGCGGAATACGCCTATATCGGGGTCACCAGCCAGCCCCTCTATCCCCAGCTGGCGCGCAAGCTGGGGCTCGATACGACCTTCGGCGGCCTCGTCGCCGAAGTCTCCTCCGGCGGCCCGGCGGAGAAGGCGGGGATCAAGGGGGGCGACGACAAAGTCGAATTCCAGGCCGGCAAATACCGGACCGGCGGTGACGTGATCTTGAAGGTCGACGACCGCGAGATCGTCACCCCCGACGACCTCGCCGAAGCGATCTCCTCCCGTCGCCCCGGCGAAGTCGTGACGCTGACGATTCTCCGCGACGGCGAGCGCCGGGAGGTCGAGGTCACCCTCGGCAAGCGTCCGGACAACCCCCCCTCCAGCTGACCGGGCGCGGCGGCTGGACAACATGTCGCCGCCCTTCGGTGTAGAACTCCAGCCTTGCTTCAGGAAGTCGCTCTCGGCCACAAGACCCTCGCCGACTACACCCACATCGTCGGCAAAGACCTGACGGAGCAGATCCGGCAGCTCGCCGAGCCCTTGAAGGGGAAGCGGGTTCTGCACGTCAGCGCCACCGCATTCGGCGGCGGCGTCTCCGAGATCCTCTACACGTTGGTGCCGCTGATGCGCGACGTCGGCGTCGACGCCCACTGGCACGTGATCTTCGGCAAGGAAGAGTTCTACAACGCCACCAAGCTCCTCCACAACTCGCTGCAGGGGGCGGAGGAGACGCTGAGCGACGAGCAGTGGGAGATCTTCGACGAGATCAACCAGATCAACGCCGAGGGCCTGCAGGGCGAGTGGGACGTCGTCATCGTCCACGACCCCCAGCCGATCGGGCTGCTTCGCGGCGCGAGGGCGAAGGGCGACAAGTGGGTCTGGCGCTGCCACATCGATCTTTCGACGCCCAACCCGGCGCCGATCGCCCGCCTGCTGCCGATGATCGAAGAGTACGACGCGAGCGTCTGGCACATGGAGAAATACGTCCCCGACGGGATGGGCGCCCACCGCGAGGACGTGCGGATCTGCCCGCCGGCGATCGACCCGCTCTCGCCGAAGAACATGGCCTTCTCCCCCGAGGACGCGGCCTTCGTCTGCCGCCAGTTCGGAATCGACGTCGACCGGCCGCTGATCACCCAGGTCTCCCGCTTCGACCCGTGGAAGGACCCGATCGGCGTGATCGACGCCTACCGCCAGGTGACCGAGAGGGTGCCGGAGGCGCAGCTGGCGATGGTCGGCTCGATGGCCACCGACGATCCCGAGGGGATGGAGTACTTCCAAAAGACCTTCGAATACGCCGACGGCGACGAGGACATCAAAATCCTCAGCAACCTCAACAACGTCGGCGCGATCGAGGTCAACGCCTTTCAGTCGCAGTCGGACATCTGCCTGCAGAAGTCGATCCGCGAGGGCTTCGGCCTGACCGTCACCGAGGCGCTCTGGAAGGGGCGGCCGACGGTGGCCGGCAACGTCGGCGGCATCCCGCTGCAGATCGAGGACGGCATCAGCGGCTACCTCGTCGACTCACCGGCGGAGTGCGCCGAGCGCTGCCTGGAGATCCTCGACGACCCGGGGCTCGGCAAGCAGCTCGGTCGCGAGGGCAAGGAGCACGCCCGGCGCGAGTTCCTCACCCCGCGCCTGCTGCGCGACTGGCTGACGCTGTTCGGCGACCTCGACGGCTGAGGCCAACCCCTTAGTCTCTGCGGCGTGAGCTCCTCGCCGCTGATCATCGTCTCCAACCGCGGCCCGCTCCAGTTCGAGCGCGAGGAGGGCGGCGAGCGCACGGTCCGCCGCGGCGGCGGCGGCCTCGTGACGGCGCTGTCCGGGCTCGTCTCCCACCGCGACGCGCTCTGGATCGCCTCGGCGATGACCGACGAGGACGTCGCCGTCTCGGGCGAGGCTGGGGGACCGGTCGAGCAGGAACTGGACGGGATCGAGTACCGGGTGCGGCTGGTCGGCAGCGACCCCGACGCCTACGACCGCTTCTACAACGTGATCGCCAACCCGATCCTCTGGTTCATCCAGCACTACCTCTGGGACATCTCCAACGCGCCGGACATCCGCCAACAGGAGATCGACGCCTGGGACTACGGCTACCAGGCCGTCAACCGCGACATCGCGGAGGCGGTGCTGGCCGAGATCGAGGGCCAGCAGGACCCGCTGGTGATGTTGCACGACTACCACCTCTACACCGCCCCGGGAATGATCAAGACCGAGCGCCCGGACGCTTTTCTCCACCACTTCGTCCACATCCCCTGGTCGCAGCCCGACAGCTGGCGGATCCTCCCCAACCGGGTCCGCGAGGCGGTCTACGAAGGGATGCTGGCCAACGACATCATCGGCTTCCACACCCACGCCTACTGCATCAACTTCCTCCGCTGCTGCGACGAACTGCTCGACGGCGTCGACGTCGACTACGAGGCCGCCGTGGTCCGCCACGCCGGCGGCAAGACCGTCGCGCGCGCCTACCCGCTGGGGATCGACGCCCAGCGCCTACAGCGCGCCGCCGCCTCGCCCGAGGTCGCCGAGGCCGAGCGCGAGGTGCTCGAGCGCCGCCGCCAGCACCTGATCATCCGCGTCGACCGCGCCGACCTCTCGAAGAACGTGCTGCGCGGCTTCACCGCCTTCGACACCTTCCTCACCCAGCACCCCGAGTTCCGCGAAAAAGTCACCTTCATCGCCCACCTGCAGCCCTCGCGCCAGGACGTCCCCGAGTACGCCGAGTACCTGGAGCGGATCGAGGCGCTGGTCGCGGTCGTCAACCACCGGCACGGGACCACCGACTGGATGCCGATCGACCTGAAGATCTACGAGAACTTCCACGACGCCGTCGCCCGCTACAAGCATTTCGACCTGCTGATGGTCAACTCGCTCTTCGACGGGATGAACCTGGTCGCCAAGGAGGCGCCGGCGGTCAACACCCGCAACGGCGTCCTCATGCTCTCCGAGAACACCGGCTCCCACCAGGAGTTGATCGACTACGTGATCTCGGTCAACCCGTTCGACATCCAGGAGCAGGCGGATGCGATCCACCGGGCGCTGACGATGGACGCCGACCAGAAGCGCCAGTGGGCCGAGGGCCTGCGGGAGATCATCTTCTCCCGCAACCCCGGCGACTGGGTCGACGACCAGCTACGCGACATCGAAGCGGTGCGATCCTCGGCCTGAGGGGGGAGAGTTCTCCGCCGCCCAGCCTTGGGTAGGGGTGCGCAGAGTTCGAGTTCGGTGGGCCGGGATGGCGAAGGTGGCGGGAGTCGCCGCCGTTGCCCTGCTCGCGCTGCAGGCGCTGCCGAGCCTCCTGCGGCCACCCGAGCCGCCGCCGCTGGAAGCCGATGTCGGCCTGCCGCAGGTCGTACCGGCGGAGCCGTCTCCTGCACGGGCGCCTCGGGCGGCGGGTCCTGTCTCCGATCGGGGGCTCCCCCTACCGGGGGAGTCCTCCCGATCGTCGCCACCCACCGCAGAGTCGCGGGTGATTGACGGAAAGCCGAGGGACCAGCCGAAGCAGCGGCATGAGAAGCAGCATCCGACCGCGGTAGCTCCTCTTCCACCTCCACCGCCCGCGGCGGTCCCGGAACCCGTACCGCCACCGGCAGCGCCCGCTCCCGTGCCGGTGCCCCCGCGGGCTCCAGCTCCCACGAGCGACGGGTCGGAGGAGTTCGCCCCGCACTAGGCGGCTTCAGAGCTGGCTCGCCGCTATAGTCCCTCGCCGTTTTGGCCGCACCACGCGAATATGAGCTGGTCCTGATGCTGGACCCACAACTCGACGCCCCCGCGCGCGATGCGCTGGCGCAGGATGCGCGTGGGCAGATCGAGGGATCCGGCAGCCTCAAGCACGAGAACAGCTGGGGCCTGCGGAAGATGGCCTACGAGATCAACCACCGCACCGAGGCGGACTACCGCTGGATGCGGTTCGAGGCCTCCAGCGAGCTGCTTGACTCGCTCGACCACAACCTGAAGATCGCCGACGGCGTCCTGCGCTTTCGCGTCTTCAAGGTCGATCCCGAGGCGCCGGTGATCGTCCCGCCCGCCGTGACCGCCGCCCCTGGGCCGCGGGAGCGCAGCGCGCACGGAGCTCGCGACGATCGCGACGACTCCCTCGACGATTCCGACGAGTAACCAGCTGCGCGGCTGTCGCTGTTTGCGGGATCGCCTTCTCCAAGGGGGGAGAGTCGAGCCGGCTGTCTCCTTAGACTGGAACCAGATAAGCGAATCCAGAGGGAGTGAGTGATTTGGCAGCTTCGAACGTGAACGTGGTGGTGATCACCGGGAACCTGACCCGTGATCCGGAGCTGCGTCATACCGGCGGCGGCACGGCGGTCTGCGACCTGCGGGTGGCCGTCAACAGCCGCCGCAAAGACCAGAGCGGAAACTGGGTCGACAAGGCCAACTACTTCGACGTCACCGTCTGGGGCGCCCAGGGCGAGAACTGCGCCAACTACCTCAACAAAGGGCGTCCGGTCGCGGTCGAAGGTCGACTCGACTGGAGCGAGTGGGAGGCGAAAGACGGCAGCGGCAAACGCCAGGCGGTCCGCATCGTCGCCAACACGGTCCAGTTCCTCGGCTCGCGCGACGGAGCCGGCGGTGGCGGTGGCGGAAACGGCAACGGCGGTGGCGGCTTCGCCCCGCAAAGCGACGTCCCCGCCGACAACAGCGATTTCGCACCGGCCTCCACCGGTCAGGAAGACGACATACCTTTCTGAGACTTTCCTGACGCGGTCCGGAGGTCGCCAGGCAAGGACGCAGGGAGCGACGGGTAGCAGCGCTACCCGAGCGACCGAGAACGTCGCCTGGTGGCCTCCGGGGCCGTCAGGTCTGTAGCATGCGGCGCCGATGGCACGAGCTAACGAGACTTCTTCTTCGCGGGCCGGCGCCCGGCGTGGCGGTAGGCGCGGCGCCGACCGTGCGCGTCCGCGCAAGTACACGCGGGTCAACTCCGAGGTCGTCGACTACAAGGACCTGAACCTGCTGCGACGCTTCCTATCCGACAAGGGGAAGACGCGCGGGCGCCGGGTCACCGGACTTTCCCGCCGCCACCAGCGACAGCTCTCGGTGGCGGTGAAGCGGGCGCGCGAGATCGCCCTGCTTCCCTACGTCGGAGAGCGCTGATGGCCGAGGCGATCCTGTTGCAGGACGTCGAGTCCCTCGGCGAGCGCGGCCACGTCGTCGACGTCGCCCCCGGCTACCTGCGGAACTTCCTGATCCCGCGCAAACTGGCCCAGCCGGCGACGGCCGGGGCTCTGGTGGAAGCGAAGCGCCGCATGGAGGCCGCCGAGCGCGCCGAGAAGGCGCGAGCGGAGCGCGAAGCCCAGGCTGCGGGCCTGCTCTCCAAGACCGTGCTGACGATCCACCAGCGGGCGGGCGAGGACGGCAAGCTGTTCGGCTCGGTCGGGCCGAAGGAGATCACCGACGCCCTGCGCGAGGCGCGCGACCTGCGGATCGAGAAACGCAAAGTCCGCCTCGAGCAGCCGCTGCGCGAGCTCGGCACCTTCATGGTCGAGATCGAGCTCGCCGACGGCACCGTGGCGGCCGTGAAGACGATCATCAGCGAGGAGAAGTAGTCCTCCTTCGTCGTCGCAGGTCCGGCTGGGTTCGCTCCGAGCGGGCGACGGTCGGCCTCGCCACCGTGGCCCTCGGGGCCGCAGGGGCGGTCATGGTCGGCCAGTTCAGCCGCATGTTCGCCCGCCGCGCAAGCGAGGCGCACGATCCCGAAGCGCTGCTGGAAACGGCTCCCGCCGCGGCCGCCGACACGATCGGCGTCGCCGTTCGCGGCTATGAAGAGACGCCCCGCTACGAAACCGTCCTGTTCAACCTGCTCGGGGGCTTCCTCGGCTCCTTCGCCCTGGTCCGCCTCTCGACCTGGGCGATCCGCGACGGACGCGGGCCGTTCCGCAACGTCAGCGTCGGCGGCCGCCACATCCACCACTTCGTGCCCGGCATCCTGCTCGCCTTCAGCTCGGGCACCGCGGCACTGCTGACCGACGACGACGACCTCGAGCAGTGGCTGGCGCTCCCGATGGGCGCCGGCATCGGCCTCACCTTCGACGAGGCGGCGCTGCTCCTCGACCTGCGCGACGTCTACTGGAGCCGCGAAGGACTGCTCAGCGTCCAGCTCAGCCTCGGCGCCACCGCGATCCTCAGCATCGCGATCCTCACCCTGCGGATGCTGCGCCGCGGCGAGCGGCGCCAGGAGCAGGAGGGACTGATCCCTCCCGCCCATCACCACCAGCTCTCGTTCGGAACTGCCGCATAAAGATCAACGAAGCGTGAATTCTTTTTGACGGCTTTTGCACGGAAGCCGCACGTGGGACCTCCCCACCTCTGGTTTGCTTGAGGAAGCGCCCCGAGCCATCCCGGTTCCGCCGCCGGGCCGCCTTTACTGAAGCCGATGCCGCAGCCGCCCACGACCCACGTCCCCCCGCAGAACATCGAGGCCGAGGAGTCGGTCTTGGGCGCGATGCTGGTCGCCGAGCCGACCCTGACCCGGGTGATCGACGAAGTGAAGCTGAACGCGGCCGACTTCTACCTCGACAAGCACCGGCTGATCTTCGAGGTGGTCCACGACCTCTACGCCGCCTCGAAGCCGGTCGACGAGCTCAGCGTCAGCGAGGCGCTCTCGCAGCGCAACAAGGCCGAGGAGGCGGGAGGGCGGCACTACGTCTCCGAGCTGGCGGCCAAGGTACCGGCGGCGGCCAACGCCAAGCACTACGCCGAGATCGTCCAGCAGAACTCGCTGCTGCGCCGGCTGCTCGGCGCCGGCCAGGAAATCCAGGGCTGGGTCAACGAGCGCGACGGCGAACCGCGGGAGCTCTCCGAGCGGGCCGAGAAACTGCTCTTCGAGGTCGCCCACAAAGAGCAGGCGAGCGACTTCAAACTGCTCGGCGAGATCCTCCACGGCGAGGTCGACCGGCTCGAGAAGCTCTCCACCGGCGAGCTCGAACTGACCGGCACCCCCTCGGGCTTCCGCGACGTCGACGCAATCACCGGCGGCTTCCAGCCCGGCAACCTGATCATCGTCGCCGCCCGGCCGGCGATGGGCAAGAGCGCGCTGGTCGCCAACATCGCCGAAAACGTGGCGGTGAAGAAGCAGCAGGCGGTCGCCTTCTTCTCGCTCGAGATGTCCGAGGTCGAGCTGGCGCAGAGGTTCATCGCCTGCCGGGCGAGGATCTCCGGCGACAAACTGCGCAAGGGGCAGGTCTCCAAACGCGACTGGCCGAAGGTGCTGCGCGCCTGCAACGAGCTGGAAGAGGCGCCGCTGTGGTTCGACGACTCCTCCGACCTGGGGATCCTCGACCTGCGGGCGAAGGCCCGGCGGCTGCACGCCCAGGAACAGGAGCGGGGCGGCCTCGGGCTGATCATCCTCGACTACATCCAGCTGATGCGCTCCGACGACCACCGCGCCAACCGGGTCGAGCAGGTCGGCCAGATCAGCCGCGGGCTGAAGATCCTCGCCCGCGAGCTCGAGGTGCCGGTGGTGGCGATCTCGCAGCTCTCGCGCGCGCCCGAGCAGCGGACGCCGCCGAAGCCGCAGCTCTCCGACCTGCGCGAGTCGGGGCAGATCGAGCAGGACGCCGACGTCGTCGCCTTCCTCTACCGCGAGGACTACTACCGCGATCCCGAGGAGGAGCCCGACGGGCTCGCCGACCTGATCATCGCCAAGCATAGGAACGGCCCGATCGCGACCAGGAAACTGGTCTTCCTCGACCGCTACCCCAAATTCGCCGACCAGGCCCACACCGAGCCGCCGATCGAGCAGCCGGCCGGAGAAGCGCCGCCCTTCGAGGACGCCGCCGCGGCCGGGCCTGAGTTCTGATGCCGGCGATCGCCCGCTCCGAGCCCTTCCGCGAACAGGCCTGCCCGCTGGGAGTCTGCGACGGCTCCGGCTGGATCCTCGGCCCCGAGGACGTCGCCCGCGCCTGCGAGTGCCGGGCCGAGCGGATGAACCGCGGTCGCAGCCGCGGCGTCGCCTCCGCGATCCCGGCCCGCTACCGCGGCGGCTCCTTCGACCGCCCGCCGGTCTCCGACATGGCGCGGGACATGACCACCCGCCACGTGGTGCAGGCGGCGCGCGACTACGTAGAGAACCTCGACGCGAACCTCGACGCCGGCCGGGGTCTCTGGTTCATGGGCGGAACCGGCACCGGCAAGACGACCCTCGGCATGCTGATCGCCGGCGAGGCGCTGAAGGCCGGCAAGACCGTGGGCGTCTATTTCACGCCGAAGCTCCTCACCCGCATCCGCCAGACCTACCAGGAAGCCGACAACGAGAACGCCTACGCCAAGTTCTTCGAACGCGTCACCTCGGTCGACCTGCTCTACATCGACGACCTCGGCTCCGAGCGTCACACCGACTGGGTCGTCGAGCAGCTCTACGCGGTGGTCAACGAGCGCTACGAGAACCAGCGGCCGATGCTGGTCACGAGCAACGCCGAAGGCGACGTCGACAAGGGCCAGCAGCAGCTCGAGGACCAGATCGGCCGCCGCACGGTCTCCCGCCTGATCGAGATCTGCGGCGATCCGCTGCCGCTTTTCGGCTCCGATCACCGCTACCGGGCGCGCGCCAGCTAGCCGGCGCAACACGTCCGGCGACCCGGACCGTCAGAATCCCCCGCGGCATGCCAGGCGTGGTCATAGTCGGCGCCCAGTGGGGCGACGAGGGCAAGGGGAAGGTCGTCGACCTCCTCGCCGAGCGGGCTACCACGATCGTCCGCTTCCAGGGCGGCAACAACGCCGGCCACACGATCGTCCGCGACGGCGAGGAGTTCAAGTTCCACCTGATCCCCTCGGGCATCCTCCACGCGGACAAGGCCTGCGTGATCGGCAACGGCGTCGTCGTCGACCCGCGGGTGCTGCTGGGGGAGATCGACGGCCTCAAACGGGCGAACGTGAGCGTCAACAACCTGCGCATCTCCGCCAACGCGCACCTGATCATGCCCTACCACGTGCTGCTCGACACGGCCGGCGAGACGAAGCTGGGGAAGCTCTCGATCGGCACCACCCGGCGCGGCATCGGCCCCTGTTATGCCGACAAGGCCCTGCGGCTCGGAATCCGCGTCCAGGACCTGCTCGACGAGAAGATCCTGCGCCAGAAGATCGCCACCGCGCTCGAGCTCAAGAACGAGCAGCTGCAGCGACTCTACGACCTCGAGCCGCTCGACGAGGCCGAGATCGCCGACGACGCCGCACGCTACGCCGAGCGGCTGCGGCCGTACATCGCCGACACCAGCCTGATCCTGGCCGAGCATCTCGACCGCGGCGAGGACGTGCTGTGCGAGGGCGCCCAGGCGACGCTGCTCGACCTCGACCACGGCACCTAT
>DATAMR010000042.1:0-2914 GCA_036260485.1 Solirubrobacterales bacterium
GTCCTCCTCCAGACACATCTCGCTTCGCTCGATGTTGAGTGTCTGGAGGAGGACCACCCACCCCCTCTTGTCGAGATCAGGCCGGCCTGGGGCGGGAGACGTAGGGGTTGCCGGCGGCGCTGAAGCGCCAGGGGCGGTCTACGGCTTTGGTGATTCCGATTCGGGGGCTGGTGACAATCTCCGGTCGCTCCGGCGGCAGAGCCAGAAGGAAAGGCTCTTTGCTGAGGTCGGCTTCGTTGTCGGAGAGGTCGATTCCCAGGGCCTCGGTCAGCTTTCCGGGGCCGTTGCAGAGGTCGAGGTCTGGCTTGTTGCCGCGGCGGGTGCGCATCTGCTCGATGCCGTGGGTTGGTTCCAGGGCTCGGATCAGGACGGCGGCTGCCTCTCCTTCGGGTTCGGCTACCGCGTTGAGGAGGCTGTGGATTCCGTAGGAGAGGTAGACGTAGGCGTGGCCGGGCGGGCCGAATAGGACTTTGGTGCGCTCGGTTAGGCCTACGTAGGCGTGGCAGGCGGGGTCGCCGGCGTCGTAGCTCTCGGTCTCGACGATGACGCCGCCGCGGCCTTCGTAGAGAAAAGTGCAGCCGACGAGGTCACGGGCGACGTCGTGGACCGAGCGGTCATAGAAGTCGCGCGCAATGCGTGTCAGGAACGCTCCTCTTGGACCCGCGCCTGGACTGCGGCCAGCGTCTGGCGCGCCTCCTCGATCTGGCGGGCGAGCGGGGCCGAGCCGGTGCCGCCGGCGATCCGCTTCGACTCCAGCCAGCTGCTGCGCTGCAGCACCTCGTAGTAGGAGTCGTCGAGCAACTCGGAGCGCTCGCGCAGCTCGTCGGGGGTCAGCTCGGAGAGGGATTTGCCGCGCTCGACCGCGTCGCGGACCAGGCCGCCGACGAGGCCGTGCGCCTCGCGGAAGGGGACGCCGCGGCGGACCAGCAGGTCGGCGACCTCGGTCGCGGCCAGCATCTCGTCGCCGGAGGCCGCCTCCATCCGCTCGCGGTCGAACTCGATTCCCTCGAGCATTCCGGCGGTCGCGTCGAGGCAGGCCTCGACCGTGTCGATCGCGTCGAAGAGCGGCTCCTTGTCCTCCTGCATGTCCTTGCCGTAGGTGAGCGGCAGCGCGTGCATCACCCCGAGGAGGGTCTGCAGCGAAGCCGCGACGCGCGGGCTCTTGGCCCGCAGCAGCTCGGCCGAGTCGGGGTTCTTCTTCTGCGGCATGATCGAGGAGCCCGAGGAGAAGGACTCGTCGAGCTCGCAGAAGCCGAACTCGCTGCTCGACCAGATGACGATTTCCGAGCCCAGGCGCGAGAGGTGCATCGCGCAGGTCGAGGCGGCCGCCAGGTAGTCGAGGACGAAGTCGCGGTTGGAGGCGCCGTCGATCGAGTTGTGGCTGACGTGGGCGAAGCCGAGGTCGGCGGCGACCGAGTCGCGGTCGATCTCCCAGTTGACGCCGGCGAGCGCCCCGGAGCCGAGCGGCATCACGCTGGCGCTGTCGAGCGCGAACTGGAAGCGCAGCACGTCGCGGGCGAGCATCCAGAAGTAGGCGAGCAGGTGGTGGCCGAGGTAGACCGGCTGGGCGCGCTGCAGGTGGGTGTAGCCGGGCATCGTCCAGTCCTTGTGGGACTCGGCGAGGGCGAGCAGGCGCTCCATCGCCGCGCCGCAGCGCTCGATCGCCTCCAGCGAGTGGTTCTGGACGACCATCGCCACGTCGGTGGCGACCTGGTCGTTGCGCGAGCGACCGGTATGGAGCTTGCCGGCGAGCGGGCCGATCTCCTCGCCGAGCAGACGCTCGATCGCCATGTGGATGTCCTCGTCGGCCCCCTCGAACTCGAAGCCGTGGGCGCCCATGCGGACCCGGACCTGATCCAGCCCCGCTTCGATCTGGCCGAGCTCGTCCGCGTCGAGGACGCCGATCCCGCGCAGGCCGCGGGCGTGGGCGATCGACTGGTCGATGTCGTAGATCGCCAGCTGCCAGTCGAAGGGCAGCGAGCGGTTGAGGCGCCAGAAGCGCGGGTCGGGCTCTTTGCGGAAGCGTCCCATGGGCGGGCGATTATGCCGCTAGAGGCTCTGGCCGAGGGCCGTGGCGAGCTCTTGGCAGACACGCTCCACCTGCGCCTCCCCCATCGCCGGGAAGAACGGCAGCGCCAGCGAGTCGGCCGCGGCGGCTTCGGCGACCGGGAACTGGCCCTCGCGGTAGCCGAGCTGACGCAGGTGCGGGAAGAGGTGGATGCAGGGCAGGTAGGCCTTGGAGGCGACGCCGCGCTCGGCGAGGCGGGCGATCGTCGCGTCGCGGTCGGCGCCCTGCGGCAGGCGGACGGTGTAGACGAACCAGCTGCGGACCTCCGAGCCGCGGGCGGCGATGGGTGTGCGCAGGCCCTCGATCTCCCCCAGCCGCTCCGCGTACATCCGCGCCACGTTCGCCCGCCGCTCCAGCAGCGAGTCGAGCTTCTCGACCTGGGCAACGCCGAGCGCGGCGGCGAGGTCGGAGAGGCGGTAGTTGAAGCCGAGCCGGTCGTGGTCGAGCCAGCCCATGTCGACGGCGCGGCCCTGGTTGCGCTCCGAGCGCAGGCGGGCAGCCTCCTCGGGGTCGCGGGGGACGATCATGCCCCCCTCCCCCGTCGTCATCTGCTTGTTGGCGTAGAAGGCAAAGGTCGCGAGGCTGCCCCGGGCGCCGACCTTCCGCCCCTCCGAGTCGACCGCGCCGAGCGCCTCGCAGGCGTCCTCGAGGACGCCGAGGCCGTGCTTGGCGGCGAGCGCCTCGAGCTCGGGCATCGCCGCCGGGAAGCCGAAGATGTGGACCGGCAGCAGGCCGGCGGTGCGCTCGCCAACCGCAGCGGCGGCGGCGGCCGGGTCGAGGTCGAGCGTCTCCTCCTCGACGTCGGCGAAGACCGGTTTCGCGCCCTCGTAGAGCAGGCAGTTGGCC
>DATAMR010000043.1:0-9399 GCA_036260485.1 Solirubrobacterales bacterium
CAAAACGGCAAGCTGCACGAATTCAAGCCCGCCGTCAAGGCGAGGTGCGGTGGGGGCAAGAAGGCCAAGAGAGGTAGAGCCCGGGTGCGTTGAGGGGGCGGGGGGCGCTACTCGTCTCCCGCTTCGGCCTTCTCCATCAGCTTCAGCCAGATCTCGCTGCGGCTGGGGTAGGGGGCGATCGCGTGGCGCAGTCTCGTGATTGGGATCTCTCCGACGATCGCCACCGTTGCGGCCTGGAGGAAGTCTGCCGTCTCGAAGCCGGTGAAGGTGCCGCCGACGATGGTTCCGTTCGCTTGGTCGATGACGATCCGCGAGGTGCCGCCGGTTTCCTTTCCCTGGAAGCTGGCGCCGGGGGACCCGTCGGTGGGCACGTCGACGGCGCGGGCGTCGATGCCCGCCTCGCGCGCGCCCTCGAGCGTTTTGCCCGCGGCGGCTACCTGTGGGTCGGTGAAGGTGACCCGTGGCGAGCCGATGCCTTCGGCGACCGCATCGGCCCCGCGCCCGAGCAGGTTCTCGGTCGCGACCCAGGCCTGGTACTTGCCCATGTGGGTGAAGAGAGCGCGGCCGTTGACGTCGCCGATCGCGTAGAGCCACTCGCTGCCGCCGACCCGCATCCTCGCGTCGGTGTCGAGGAAGCCGTGCTCGTTCGGGCTGGCGCCGGCGGCTTCGAGGTCGAGGTCAGCCGTGTGGGGGGTGCGGCCGACGGCGATCAGGATCGTCGTCGCCTCGACGCTCTCGCCGTCGCTCAGGTGGGCGATCACCCCGGGTCCGCCCACCTCGACCGATTCGACTTTGGTCCCGGTGCGGACGTCGACGCCGAAGTTCTCGCGCAGCGACTCGGCGACTTCCTCGCCGGCAAAGGGCTCCTCGCGGGAGAGCAGGTGCGCGCCGCCCTCGACCAGGGTCACATGGGTGCCGAGGCTCGACCAGGCCTGGGAAAGCTCGCTGCCGACCGGGCCGCCGCCGAGCACGATCATGCTCTCCGGGACCGCCTTGGCGGTGGTCGCGTCGCGGTTGTTCCAGACCCGTGACCGGTCGAGGCTGTCGAGGCCCTCGATCGGCGGCATCGCCGCCTTGCTGCCGGTCGCGACCAGCACCGCCTTCTCCGCGACCAGGACCTCGTCGCCGACGACGACCCGCCGCTCGTCCTCGAAGCGGGCGCTGCCGCGGTAGAGGTCGATGTTCCGTTCTTCCAGCCAGGGCAGCTGGACCGAGTCGTCGCCGTCGTGGATCACCTCGTCGCGCCGGCTGAGGACCAGCTCCGGCTCGATCTCGCCGTGGCCGGTGGGGACTCCGGGGATGCGCTTCGCCTCGGCCAGCACGTCGGCCGGGCGCAGCAGCGCCTTCGAGGGCATGCAGGCGTAATAGGAGCATTCGCCGCCGACAAGGTCCCGCTCGACGATCGCCACCCGCCAGCCCGCGTCGGCCAGCCGCCCGGCCGCGACCTCGCCCGTGGGCCCCGCCCCAAGGACTATCGCGTCGTAGCTGCGCTCGTTCACGGGCATCATCATCACAGGACAGTCAAGCCCTACCCCGTACAATCGATCGGCATTCCCAAGCACGGGGGCGACAGGCTTCGACGTGGTCGATTCGTGCGAACGGTTGCAGGTCGAGGTTGCTGGAGGCCTCGTTAAACCCCAGCACAAACCAATACGTGCGGACCATGAGTTCGCCCTCGCCGCTTAGTCAATAGCTAAGCGCTGTGAGAGTCGGTCCTTCCCCGCCCGCGGGAAGGGGCACCGGCTTCAAATTGCGGGCTCACCCAGGCGGATCGCCCTGACCGCGAGGGGACATCGAAGGGGCTTTATCTCCCGCAGTGCCCGCTGGCGCGGACCCCGGGAGACGAGACCAAAGCGCCAGCTAAACCTGTAGACACCCTCGCACCGCGTCCGCGGATCCGAGTTCGAATCTCGGCGCCTCCATGAGTCAGACCGCAACTCCGGCCCCGGGCCGGGGTTTCGGTACGCGTCGGATCGCGGCGGGGCGGTCCGGCTTCTCGATGCCAATTCCCTCAGCTTCCAACCCGCTCCTGCACTGGGACCCGGCCGCCGCCGACCCGGCCCAGCGCGGCATCCACCCGATGCTGCGCGGGGCGGTCCTGCACCGGGACGGCTGGACCTGCAGCTACTGCGGTCGCGCGGCCACCGAGGTCGACCATGTCGCCCCCCGGGCGCGGGGCGGCGCGACGACGCCCACGAACCTGGTTGCGGCTTGCCGCTCTTGCAACAAGACCAAGGGCGTCCGCACTCCCCAGGAGTGGCGGCGGGACGAGGCCCTCGCGAGGCTGTTGGCCCAGGCGAGAAGCCGCCGTGCCAAGCGCCGACGCCGTGCGGCGGGCATGCGCCGCCCGCCTGTCTGACCTGGCCTGCCGTCGCGATCTGCCCCTAGGGTGGGGAGATGGACCGCTACGTCGCCTTCCTGCGAGGGATGAACCTCGGCAATCGGCGGATCAAGAACGAGGAGCTGCGGGCGCATTTCGAGGCGATGGGGTTCGAGGAGGTGGCGACCTTCCGGGCCAGCGGCAACGCGATCTTCGCGACGTCGAAGCGTGAGGCGGAGGCGAAGCTGTCGGTGCGGGTCGAAGCGGAGCTGGACGAGCGGCTCGGTTACGACGTGCCGGTCTTCCTGCGCAGCGTAGGAGAGATCGCGGCGATCGCGGCGCAGAAGCCGTTCCCCGCGGCGAAGGTGAAGAAGTCGAAGGGGAAACTGCAGGTCTCCCTGCTGAAGAAGAAGCCGAGCGTGGCGGCGAAGAAGAAAGTGTTGGCCCTCGCCGGCGATGAGGACCTCCTGGCGATCGAAGGTCGCGAGCTCTACTGGCTGCCGAGCGACGGCCTGCTCGAGTCGGACCTCGACCTGAAGGCGATCGAGAAGCTGCTCGGCGCCGACACCCGGCGGACGATGGGGACGATCGAGCAGATCGCCACCAAGCTCGGCTAGCGGCGCCGCTCGCCGGTCCCGTCGGCCATTACCTTGGTCGTCCCATGGCGATCGCGACCGCAACCTCGCTCGACGTCTACGTCGGCGGCAAGCTGCTCTTCGAGGACGTCGGCTTCAAGCTCGAGCCGCGCGAACGGATGACGCTCTCGGGCCGCAACGGGGCCGGCAAGTCGACGCTGCTGCGGGTGCTCTCCGGCGAGCTGGTGCCGGACAGCGGCTCGCTGACGGTCCAGCGCGGCGCCCGGGTCGCGCTTCACGACCAGCGGCCGCCGCGGCAGTCGGAGATGACACTCGGCGAGTACGTCTTCTCCGGTCGCACCGACATGCTCGAAACCGAGGTCGAGCTGGAGCGGCTGGAGGGGGAGATGGGCGGCGAGGCGAGCGAGGAGACGATGCGCGCCTACGCCGCCGCCCAGCAGCGGCTCGAAGCCGGCGGCGGCTACCGCTGGCGCGACGACGTCCTCGCCGTTCTCCGCGGCCTCGGCTTCGAGCCCGAGCAGGCCGAGCGCTCGCTCTCGACCTTCTCCGGCGGCGAGCTGACCCGCGCCTCGCTGGCTCGCGCGCTCGCCACCCGACCCGACCTGCTGCTGCTCGACGAGCCCACCAACCATCTCGACATCCCCTCGCTGGAGTGGCTCGAGCGCTACCTCGTCGACCTCGACGCCGCCGTCGTCCTCGTCGCCCACGACCGCTGGTTCCTGGAGGCGGTCGGGACCTCGGTCCTGGAGCTGGAGGCCGGCCGGGCGCGCTTCTTCGCCGGCCCCTGGCATGCCTGGCGCCAGGAGCAGGCGGCGCGGCAGATCGCCCTCGGCAAAGCGATCGAGCGCCAGCAGGCGGAGATTGCGCGGATGGAGCGCTTCGTCGAGCGCTTCCGCTACAAGGCGAGCAAGGCGCGCCAGGCGCAGTCGCGGGTGAAGATGATCGAGAAATCCAAGCGCGAAGGCCCGGTCTCCGAAAAGCGCGACAACCGCCACCTGCGCTTCCGCTTCAAACCGCCCGAGCGTCCCGGGCGGGTGGTGCTGAAATTCGTCAACGGCCGGCTCGAGGTGCCGGGACGGGTGCTGCTCGAGGGGGCCAACCTCGAAATCGAGCGTGAAGAACACGTCGTCCTCGTCGGCCCCAACGGCGCTGGCAAGACGACCCTGATCGAGACCCTCGCCGGCGACCGCGAGCCGGCGTCCGGCAGCGTCCGCCTCGGCCACAACGTCAAGCTCGGCTACCTCTCCCAGCACGCCGAGACCGCCGCCGGCAGCGGCAGCGTGCTCGACGCGGCCAAGCGCGAGACCGGCCTCAACGAGGTGCAGGCGCGCTCCCTGCTCGGCGGCTTCCTCTTCTCCGGCGGCGACGTCGAGAAACAGCTCTCCGACATCTCCGGCGGCGAGCAGCGGCGGCTCTCGCTGGCGATCCTCGTCGCCTCGGGCGCCAACGTCCTCGTCCTCGACGAGCCGACCAACCACCTCGACCTCGAGAGCCGCGAGGCGCTGGAGGACGCGCTGACCGAGTTCGAGGGGACGGTGCTGCTCGTCTCCCATGACCGGGCGCTGCTGGAGGCGGTCGGCAGCCGCACCCTCGTCTGCGAGGACGGCGAGCTGCGGAGCTTCCCGAACGGCTGGGCCGAGTACCAGGCGCGGCGCGACGAAGCCGAGTCAGAGGCCACGGCGGCGGCAAAAGCGAGCGGCGGGGGCGGCAAGAAGTACAGCGCCACCAAGCCGGCGCAGAAAGCGGCGCGCAAGGCGGCGAAGCTGGAGCAGCGGATCGAGCGGGCCGAGGCGGAGCTGCAGGCGCTCGAGGACGAGCTGGCCGATCCCGCCGCCTGGTCGAGCCCGGGCCGGGTCGAGCGGGCGACCAAGCGCCACGCCGAAGCCAAGGCCGCGGTGGAAGAGCTCTACAAGGAGTGGGAGACCGCGCAGCAGGAGGCCGAGGCCGGCTCGACCGCTTAGGCGAGCGGGCGGTCGAGAACTACCCGCGTGCCCTTGGCCGGCGCCAGGGTGATGTTGCGGACGCGGACCGGTTCGGGCTTCTCGTCGACCGCCCGCAGCTCGGCGCGCTCGACGAACTCGCGCAGGATCAGCCGCATCTCGTATTCGGCGAAGGCGGCGCCGATGCAGCGGCGGACGCCGCCACCGAAGGGGATCCAGGCGTAGTTGTCGGCCTTGCCGTCGAGGAAGCGCTCGGGGCGGAACTCCTCCGGCGCGGGGAAGAGGTCCTCGCGGTAGTGCAGCGCGGCGATCGCCGGCAGGACGAACTGCCCGGCCGGCAGCTCCCACTCGCCGACCCGCGCCGGGGCCTTGAGCTTGCGGGCGACGTCGACGATCACCGGGCGGGCGCGGAGCGTCTCTTTGACGGTTGCGCCGAGGTACTCGTCGGAGCCGGCGGCGATCGAGTCGCGCAGCTTCGCCACTACCGCCGGGTTGCGGACCAGCCGCTCGACCGCCCAGGCGAGCCCCGTCGCGGTGGTCTCGTGGCCGGCGCCGAGCACGGTGACCAGCTCGTCGCGCAGTTCGGCGTCGCTCATCGCCTCGCCGTCCTCGTCGCGGGCGCCGAGCAGCAGCGAGAGGACGTCGTCGCGCTCCTCGTGGCCCGGTTCGGCCCGGCGCAGGCGGATCTCTTCGTAGATGAACTCGTCGAGCGCCTCGCGTGAGCGCAGGAAGCGGTTCCAGGGACTCCACCGGCCGAGGTCGCGGCGCATGAAGGGGAAGGAGGTGATGACGCCGACGCGGCGGGCGAAGTCGTCGATCAGCCGCTCGAATCGCGCCAGCCGCGCCTCGTCGTGGACGCCGAAGACGGCGCGCATGATCACCGCCAGGGTGATCCGCTGGGTGTGGGGGCGCAGGGCGAAGGGCTCGCCGACCGGCCAGCTCGCCATCTCGCGGCGGGTCACCTCGACGATCAGCGCCCCGTAGCGCTCGATCCGCTCGCCGTGGAAGGGCGGCAGCAGGAGCTTGCGCTGGCGCATGTGCGGCTCGTCGTCGAGGGTGAGGACCGAGTTCGGCCCCAGCGCCGGCTCCAGCACCGTCGCGTTCGCCTCGCCGGCATGGAAGACCGAGGGAGAGCCGGTGAAGACCGCTTTGACCAGGTCGGGCCGGGCGACGTAGACGATGCGGCCGAAGAAAGGGAAGCGGACGGTGAAGATGTCCCCGTAGCGCCGCTGGTGCCGGGCGAGAAACCCGAGCGGATCGCGCGCGTAGCTGATCGCTTGCGCGAGCGCCGGCGCTTTCGATCCCGGTGGCGGCGCCGCGGGGGAAGCAGCTTTCGGGCGGGGGAGAGTTGCTTGCTCCATTCCAGGCAGGTTACGGGAACTTGGCTGGCTGGCCAGGGTCTCAATAGCGCTGAAGTAGCCGCAGCGGGGCTTACGATGGTGAGGTGAGTCCCAAGGCCAAGGTGGAGATCGCGAGAGAGCATTTAGCCAAGGCGCAGGAGGAGTTGAATGGCGATCTCCGCGATGCCGTTCAGTGGATCTTCGCGAGCCTGGAGGCTGCCATCGATGCGCTTGCCGCGGAAGAGCGGATTCCCATCGACCAGCAGCATTGGAAGCGCACCGACGCCGCGAAGGAGCTGCACGAAAAAGGAATTCTTCCGTCGGATCTCTCCACTCTCCACAGAGAACTCAATTTTCTCCGCAAAGCGATCTTCTACGACGGCGAAGAGCTCGAAGAAGACGGCTTCTCGGTTGAAGACGCTGTGGCCGAGGTCGAAGCCGTCGTCGAGATCGCTTCGGAGAGGGCGTCATGAGCACCTTGGTCGAGCCTTGGTGCCAGCCCGCGCCGACGAGGAGTGGGCTCACGGAACTACACCCCCCCGGCTCGGAGCTATGGGAGAGCCGTCTTTCACTGGATCGCAAGCGCGCAGTAGAAAATCAGACGGCGTCACTTCTGGAGATCACCTCTGCCGTCGAAGCCCGCAGTCACGAGCTGAGAGCAGCGGCTCTTGTCCTGACCGGCTCGACTGCGAGAAATCGACGTACCCAGATCAGCGATTTGGACTATCACGTCATCGGCGGTAGGCCAGACACCGAAGGCTTGTCGTCCGAAATCGACCTGTATAGCGACGAGCCAGATGCCTTTCTCGCAAAATTGTTCAAAGGCGATGACTTCGCACACTGGACCCTGAGGTACGGATGCATCCTCTTCGACACAGGTGTCCTGCGCCAAGCGGCGGCGGCGGCCATAGAACATGACCTTTGGCCAGATCCGGAGCGCAAGTTACGCCAGGCAAGACGGTCGGTTGAGTTCGCTCAGAAGCTTGCGACCACGGGGGACTATGGCGCGGTTCTGGAGTTCTCCCGAGGCGCTCTTTCATTGACGGCCCGCTGGTGGCTCATCTCCCATGATGTTTTCCCGCTTGCTCGTGATGAGCTTGCCGAGCAGCTGGTGGAGACTGGGCAGCCGGGGCTGGCGAAGTCGTTGGAAGGAACTATCCACAGGCGTCCAGCCGCGGCGGAGATCTCCTCATGGCTTTCCGGCGCTTGGGAGCTCATCCAAGCCTAGTCGGCTTTCGGCTCTCAGAAGACGATCGTGCGGTCGCCGTCTAAGAGGACGCGGTCGTCCAGATGGGCCATTACGGCTCGGGCCAGGACGAGGCGCTCTACGTCGCGACCGAGGCGGATCATGTCGGTGACCTCGTCGCGGTGGTCTACGCGGGTCACGTCCTGGGCGATGATCGGGCCGGCGTCTAGGTCGGCGGTGACGTAGTGGGCGGTCGCGCCGATCAGCTTGACGCCGCGCTCGTAGGCGCGGTGGTAGGGGTCGGCGCCGACGAAGGCCGGCAGGAAGCTGTGGTGGATGTTGATCGCCGGCGCGCCGAGGGCGCGGAGGAAGTCCTCGGAGAGGATCTGCATGTAGCGGGCGAGGACGAGGAGGTCGACGTCCCCGACCAGCTCCAGCGTCTGGCGCTCGACCTCGGCCCGGGTCGCCGGTTCGACCGGCAGGTGGTGGAAGGGGAGGCCGACCGCTTCGACCTGGGCGGCGTGGTCGGGATGGTTGGAGACGACGGCGACGATCTCGCCGCCGAGGTCGCCGTTGCGCCAGCGCCAGAGCAGGTCCGAGAGGCAGTGGTCCTCGCGGCTGACCATCACCGCCAGCCGCCGGGTGCGGCCGGTCTCGTGGAACCCGTAGTCCATCTCGAACGGCTCGCCGATCTCCCGGGCGAAGCGCAGCTCGAGCGCCTCGCGCTCGCCGTAGGGGAGGCGGTCGAAGACCATCCGCATGAAGAAGCGGCCCTCGGCGCTGGAGTGCTGGTCGACGTCGACGATGTTGAGCCCGGACTCGGCGAGGAAGCCGCTGACGCGGGCGATCAGGCCCGGCTGGTCGGGGCAGGCGAGCAGCAGGCGCGAGGTCGGCGCGTCTCCCATCCGCCGATGATCGCGGATAGGCTGCCGCCGATGCGGATCGGCGCGATTCCCGACGGCCTGGTGGAGCGGCTCGGACTGCTGCTCGGCAAAGTCCCGACGCCGATCGGCGAGTCGCTGTTCGCGATGCCGGTGGCGCGCTCGCTGCAGGTCGCGCAGCGGACCGGGATCCTCGCCGCGCTGGCCGAGGGGCCGCGCGACCCTGCGGAGCTGGCCGAGCACCTCGGCCTGCAGACGCTCGGGACCAGCCGCGTCCTCGACGTGATCGCGACGCTGGAGCACGTCAAGCAGAACCCCGACGGGACCTACGAGATGACGGCCAGCGGCCATCGCTGGCTCGACCCGAAGTCCGACACCTACCTCGGCGACTTCCTCGCCGACACCGCCCACTACTGGGAGTGGTACGCCGGCCTCGAGGACCTGGTCCGCGACGGCACCCACGTCGAGCTGCACGAGAAAGACCCCGACGACCCCTACTGGCAGTCCTACATCCGCGGCCAGTACCAGGTGGCGCGGCTCTCCAGCGCCGAAGTCGCGAAGGCGATCCCGCTGGCCAAGGGCGCCCACCAGCTGCTCGACGTCGCCGGCGCCCACGGTGAGTACTCGATGGCGCTCTGCCGCCGCCACGAGGGGCTGCGGGCGACGATCGTCGACCTGCCGGGCAGCGCCCGGGTGGGGGAGGAGATCGTTGCCGAGGCGGGGATGGGCGACCGCGTCCGCCACCTCGTCGGCGACATGTTCGAGGTCGACTACGACGGCCACTACGACGGCGCCCTCAGCTTCAACATCATCCACCACCTCACGCCCGAGCAGATCCGGGCGCTCTTCGCCCGGATCCGCGCCGTACTGCGCCCCGGCTCGCCGCTCTGCGTCCTCGACCTCTACGACCGCCCCGGCGGCCAGCGCGCCAACCTCGCCTCGATCCTCGGCCTCTTCTTCCACCTCACTTCGGGTGCTGACACTTATACGGTCGACGAGGTTTCTCGCTGGATGAGTGAGAGCGGGTTTGGGCGCGTTGAGGTGAAGTCCTTCCGGACGCTGCCTGACTTGCGGTTGCTGATCGCCAAAGCGGTCTGAAGGGGCGGGGGGAGGGACCCCGCGCCAGACACATCTCG
>DATAMR010000059.1:0-43143 GCA_036260485.1 Solirubrobacterales bacterium
GGGTCACCCGCCCCCTCCCCGCAAACACCGCTGGACGGTAGTGGCAACCCTCACGAAGTGGCTTGGGCAAGCCATTCCAACCCCCTTTTGGATATAGTCGCCCCAGCGCCTGCTCTGCCCCGAGTCGGGCGCAATTCCTTGTTATGTCTCCTCCCAAGTACGTCGATCTAATCGCGCTGCTCGCCGCGCTCGCCGTTTTCCTGCTCGGCGATCTTCCGCTGCTCGGCTTCGCCGTCGCGGCGGCGGTTTGGCTCCTCCAGCGGGGGATCCAGATGCTGGCGCAGCGGCGGATGAAGCAGGAGCTCGCCCGCGGCAACCGCCAGAAGGCGATGGGCATCGTCGCTGGCAGCACCCTCGGCCGCGTCTGGCTGATGGCCACCGCCGTCCTCCTCGTCGGCATCGCCGAACGGGAGTCGGGCCTCGCCGCCGCGATCCTGCTGCTCGCACTCTTCACGATCTCCTTCGCCGCGCAGGGCCTCGTGCACCTGTTCGACGACCAGCCCGAGGGCCAGGGGGTCTAGGCATGGAGTCGGCAACGGTGCAGGCGCCTGGCGGCGCCGCAAGCAAGGGCGACCCCGAGAAGGGCGGCCTCAGCACCAAAGCCAAGGTCCTGATCGGCTTCGGCGCCTATTTCGCGATCTCGATCCTGCTGCTGCTGATCTTCGGCAGCGACGGCAAGAACGACGCCTTCAAGCCGCAGAACGAGTTCAAACTCGAACCGTGGGTGACGATCGAACTCGGCGGGATCGACCTCAGCATCAACAAGGCGGTCCTCTACCTCCTCCTCGCCAGCGGCCTGACGATCGCGACGATGACCTGGATCGCGCGACGGATGGTGCAGAAGCCGAACCGGGTCCAGACCGCGGTCGAGGTCGCCTACGACCTGACCAAGAACACGATCACCGGCGGCAGCCTCCACGGCGAGCTGGCGCGCAAATGGTTCCCCTTCATCGGCGCCCTCTTCTTCTGGATCTGGTTCTCGAACATGCTCGGCTTCCTGCCGCTGCCGACCAACACCGAGCACACCTTCTCGGTCGGCGGCCTCGAGATCCCCTCCTTCGCGATCTACGCCGCCACGGCCAACATCGCGATCCCGCTCGTCCTCACCCTGGTCGTCTGGCTCAGCTACCACGTCGAGGGCATCCGCGCCAAGGGCCTCGGTCCCTACTTCAAGAGCTGGCTGCCGCCGGGCCTCGAGGAGATGAGCCCGATCGGCAAGGGCGCGATCTTCATGATCGAGGTGATCTCCCACTTCGTGCGGCTGATCTCGCTCTCCGTCCGTCTTTTCGCCAACATCCTCGCCGGCCACCTGCTGCTGCTCTTCATGGGCGGCGGGCTGGCGGTGCTGCTGGGAATCGCCGCCCTCGGGGCGCTCACCTTCCCGCTCGCCTTCGCCTTCTTCATCTTCGAGGTCGGGCTGGTGGCGACCCTGCAGGCATTCATCTTCTCGACCCTTAGCGCCATTTACATCGGCGGAGCGACCTCCGCCTCTCACTAGAAAAGGAGCAACACTCGATGGATCTCACCGCTATACCTCTCGCCGAGGTCACCGACGAAGGCGTGAAAAGCGCCGGCAAAGCGATCGCCCTCGGCGTCGGCGCCGGGCTGGGCTCGATCGGCGCCGGTATCGGCGTGGGCTTCATCTTCGGTAAGGAGATCGAGTCGGTCGCCCGTCAGCCGGAGATGAAAAGCGAACTGGAAAGCATCCGCTGGCTCGGCTTCGCGCTGACCGAGGCGGTCGCCTTCTACACCTTCATCTTCGGTCTGATCGCCTTCTTCCTCGCCTAGGTCGATGGAGCTGCTCGGCTACATAGTCCCGCTCGCCGCCGAGGCGGCGGAACACGGCGAGGAAAGCGGCGGCAGCTTCCTGGTCAGCCCCGGTCTGGGGCTGATGATCTGGACGCTGGTCCTGTTCCTGATCACGATGTGGGTGTTGAGCAAGGTCGCCTTCCCGAAGATCCAGGAAGCGCTCGACAAACGCGCCGCGACGATCGCCGAGTCGATCGACGCTGCCGAACGGCAGCGGAAGGAATCGGACGAGCTGCTCTCCGAGTACCGCGCCCGTCTGGCCGAGGCTCGCGAGCAGGCCGACGACATCATGGCCCGTGCCCGCAAGGCCGGCGAGACCGCCGAGGCCGAGGCCGCGGCGGCCGGCAAGGAGAAACGCGACGAGTTGGTCGAGTCGGCGAATCGCGAAATCGAGGCCCAAACGCGCCGTTCGCTCGACGAGATCCGTCAGACGATTGCTGACCTCACCGTGGTCGCGGCTGAGAAAGTCACCCGCAAATCCCTCACCGACGAGGACCAGAAGCGCCTCGTCGAGGAGGCCCTCAGCGAGGTCGACTTCTCGACGCTCTCGGGGTCGGAGAAGAACTAGATGGCCGATGCAGCCCGCGTATACGCCGAGGCCCTCTTCGAGGTGGGCCGCGACAAAGGCAAGCTGGACACGCTGCAGCAACAGCTGAGCGAGTTCACCGCCGCCGTCGACGGCAATCGCGAGCTGCAGGTCTTCTTCTTCAGCCCCTACCTCTCCTCGGAGGAGAAGAAGGACGGGCTGAAGCGCGCGATCTCGGGCGCCGAGCCCGAGCTGATCAACTTCCTCGAGTTGCTCGTCGACAAGCACCGGATGCCGGAGATCTTCCGCATCCGCCGCGAGTTCGAGGAGCTCTGGAAGCACGAGAACCGCCGTATCGACGTCACCGTGACCAGCGCCGTCGAGCTGGACTCGGCCGTGGTCAAGAAAATCGGCCAGGAGGTCGAACGCCAGACCGGGGAGGAGGTCGACCTCTCGAGCGCGGTCGACTCAAACATCCTCGGCGGCATCGTCCTGCAGGTCGGCAACATGGTCCTGGACGCGAGCATCCGCAGTCGCCTGGAGAAACTTCGAAAAAGCGTCGCCACTGCGGCGTAAGGAGGCAGAGAGCACCCGATGGAGATCAAGCCCGACGAGATCGCAAGCATCCTGCGAGAGCGGATCGAGGGACTCGAGACCGGTTCCGCCGACCTCACCGAGGTCGGCACGGTCTTGTCCGTCGCCGACGGCATCGCCCGCATCCACGGGCTCGACAACTGCATGGCGCTGGAGATGCTCGAGCTGCCGCACGGGGTCACCGGCCTGGCGCTGAACCTCGAGGCCGACAACGTCGGCGCCGTGCTGTTCGGCGAGTGGGACCAGATCGTCGAGGGCGACACGGTCAAGCGGACCGGCAAGCTGCTCGAGATCCCCGTCGGCGAGGCGCTGCTCGGCCGCATGGTCGACCCGCTCGGCCGTCCGCTCGACGACCGCGGCGACATCGCCACCACCGAGACCCGCCCGGCCGAGTTCAAAGCCCCCGGCGTCGTCCAGCGCCAGCCGGTCGAGGAACCCGTCCAGACCGGGCTGATGTCGATCGACGGAATGATCCCGATCGGCCGTGGCCAGCGAGAGCTGATCATCGGCGACCGCCAAACCGGCAAGACCGCGATCGCGATCGACACGATCATCAACAACAAGGACAAGGACCTGATCTGCATCTACGTCGCGATCGGGCAGCGGATGTCGACGGTCGTGCAGCTGAAAGAGACGCTCGAGGAAAACGGCGCGATGGAGAACACGATCATCGTCGCCGCCCCGGCCGACGAGGCGGCGCCGATCAAGTACATCGCCCCCTACGCCGGCTGCGCGATGGGCGAGCACTTCCTCTACAACGGCAAGGCCGCGCTCTGCGTCTACGACGACCTCACCAAACACGCCTCCGCCTACCGGCAGATGTCGCTGTTGCTGCGGCGCCCGCCGGGTCGCGAGGCCTACCCGGGCGACGTCTTCTACCTGCACTCGCGCCTCCTGGAGCGCGCGGTGAAATTGAACGACGAGCTCGGCGGCGGCTCGCTGACGGCGCTGCCGATCATCGAGACCCAGGCATCCGACGTCTCCGCCTACATCCCGACCAACGTGATCTCGATCACCGACGGCCAGATCTTCCTCGAGTCCGACCTCTTCTTCTCAGGCGTCCGCCCGGCGATCAACGTCGGCATCTCGGTCTCTCGCGTCGGCGGCAACGCGCAGACCAAGGCGATGAAGAAGGTCGCCGGAAAACTGCGCCTCGACCTCTCCCAGTACCGCGACCTCGAGGCCTTCGCCCAGTTCGGCTCAGAGCTCGACGCCGAGACCCAGAAAGCGCTGACTCGCGGCGAACGGCTGGTCGAGCTGCTGAAACAGAAAGAGCGCGAACCGCTCTCGGTCGGCGACCAGGTCGCCTCGATCTACTCGGGCACCGGCGGCTACCTCGACCGGATCAAAGTCGAGCGCGTCGGCGAGTTCCTCGCCGACCTGCGGGTTCGCCTGCACTCGGAGGAGTCCGAGCTGCTGAGCCGGATCGAAGAGACCGGCAAGCTCGAGGAGGACGACGAGAAGGCGCTGGGCAAGGCGATCGCCGACTTCGTCGACGACTTCGGCCCCGACTTCGACGAGCACGGCGAGCCGCTCGAGGAGGGCGAGTCTGACCGCGTCCACTCCAAAGAGGAGCGTGAGGCTCCGGCCCGGACCGCCGATTCGGAGGGCGACTCCGAGGGTGACGCCGACAGCAGCGATGACGAGGAGGCGGCGACCCCGGCCTAGCGGCCGGGAGCCGATCCCCCATGGCATCGCAGAAGGAAGTCAAGAACCGCATCGCGTCGGTCAAGAACATCAACAAGATCACGCGGGCGATGGAGATGGTTGCGGCGGCGCGCCTGCGGCGGGCCGAACAGCGGATCTCCGACATGCGGCCCTACGCGGAGGGGATGCGCAAGCTGACCCGCCGCGCCGCCGCCCAGGCGGGCGGCATCCCGCGGGTCCCGGTCCTCGAAGAGCGGGAGAACGTCAACCGGGTCGGGATCGTCCTCGTCACCGGCGACCGCGGCCTCGCCGGCGCCTTCAACTCGAACATCATTCGCGAGGGCATGCGGATGGCGGCGAAAGTCCGCGAGGAGGGCGCCGAGCCCGCCTTCGCCGTCGTCGGCCGCAAGGGCGTCTCCGCCCTCACCTTCCGCAAGCAGGAGGTGACCGACTCCTACGTCGGCTTCACCGATCGGCCCGCCTTCGCCAATGCCCGCGAAATCGGCGAGGCGCTGACCGCTCGCTACGTCGACCAGGACCTCGACCGGGTCGAGCTGATCTACAACCGCTTCGTCTCGCCGCTGACTCAACATGTATGGCGGCAGACGCTGCTGCCGCTGCAGCAGGCCGAGGTGATCGGCGAGGGCGCCGGCGAGGAGGCCGCCGCCGACGAAGAGGAAACCGAGGCGGAGAAAGCCCAGAGCCGCTCGGAGTGGGTCTACGAGCCCGACCCCGAGGAGCTGCTGGCGCGGCTGATCCCGGAGTACGTGACGATCTCCGTCTACCGGGCGCTGCTCGAGTCGGCGGCCTCGGAGCTGGGCGCGCGGATGACGGCGATGCGCAACGCCGCGGAGAACGCCGAGGACATGATCGGCAGCCTCACCCTGGAGATGAACCGGGCGCGTCAGGCGGAAATCACGCAGGAGATCTTGGAGGTCGTCGGCGGCGCCGAGGCGCTCGGCTAGACGACGACGAAACGATTTTGGAGACGAGCAAAGGAACCCATGGCTGAGAGCAACGGAAACGGAAGCAACGTAGGGCGCGTCGAGCAGGTCACCGGAGTGGTCATCGACGCCGTCTTCCCCGACGAACTGCCGGAGATCTTCTCGGCGGTGACGATCGAGACCAGCGGCGGCGACGACGACGACGGCGAAACGGCCGTTCTCGTCTGCGAGGTGCAGCAGCACCTCGGCGACGACCGCGTCCGCGCGGTCGCGATGGACGCCACCGACGGCATCGCCCGCGGCGCCGTGGTCACCGACACCGGTGGCCCGATCACGGTCCCGGTCGGCGACGCGACCCTCGGCCGGATCTTCAACCTGCTCGGCGAGCCGATCGACAACGGCCCCGAGATCGAGGTCGAGGAGCGCTGGCCGATCCACCGTCCCGCGCCGAAGGCCTCCGACCTGACCCCGACGCAGGAGATCCTCGAGACCGGGATCAAGGTCATCGACCTCCTCGCCCCCTACGCCAAAGGCGGCAAGGTCGGGCTGTTCGGCGGCGCCGGCGTCGGCAAGACCGTGCTGATCCAGGAGCTGATCCGCAACATCGCCGAGGAGCACTCCGGCCTCTCCGCCTTCGTCGGCGTCGGCGAGCGCTCGCGCGAGGGCAACGACCTCTGGCTGGAGATGAAAGAGTCGGGCGTGCTCGAGAAGACGATGCTCGTCTTCGGCCAGATGAACGAGCCCCCGGGCGCGCGTCTGCGCGTCGCCCTCTCCGGGCTGACGATGGCCGAGTACTACCGCGAGCAGGGCGGCCAGGACGTGCTCCTGTTCATCGACAACATCTTCCGCTTCGTCCAGGCGGGCTCCGAGGTCTCGGCGCTGCTCGGGCGGATGCCTTCGGCGGTCGGCTACCAGCCGACGCTGGAGACCGAGATGGGCGGCCTGCAGGAGCGGATCACCTCGACCGACCGCGGCTCGGTGACCTCGATCCAGGCGGTCTACGTGCCGGCGGACGACTACACCGACCCGGCTCCGGCCTCGGTGTTCGCCCACCTCAACGCAACCACGGCGCTCTCGCGGTCGATCTCCGAGAAAGGGATCTACCCGGCGGTCGACCCGCTCGACTCGACCTCGACGATCCTCAAGCCCGACGTCGTCGGCGACGAGCACTACCGCACCGCGACCGAGGTCCAGGAGGTGCTGCAGCGCTACAAGGAGCTGCAGGACATCATCGCCATCCTTGGCATCGACGAGCTCTCCGACGAGGATCGCCAGACGGTCTCTCGGGCCCGCAAGATCGAGCGCTTCCTCTCGCAGCCGTTCTTCGTCGCCGAACAGTTCACCGGCCGCTCCGGCGAGTACGTGCCGGTGGCCGAGACGGTCCGCGGCTTCCGCGAGATCCTCGACGGCGAGCACGACGACCTCTCCGAGGGCGCCTTCTACATGCAGGGCTCGATCGACCAGGTCCTCGAGAACGCCAAGTCCGCCGCGGCCGCGTAAGGGAATCCTGTGGCTGCGGAGCACATGGTCGACGTCGAGGTCCTGACCCCCGAGGGCGAGGTCTGGAGCGGTGAAGCGCGCCAGGTCTCGACCCGCACCGAGGTCGGAGAAATCGGCATCCTCGCCAACCACGCCCCGGTCCTGGCGGCGCTGCGGCCGACCGAGCTTCGCCTCCACGTCTCCGACTCGGAGACCAAAACCTACGCGCAGGCCCACGGCTGGCTGCAGGTCTACGGCAACCGGGCCCGGCTCCTGCTCGAGGAGGCGATCCCCCCCGAGGACCTCGACGCCGGCAGGCTGAAAGAGCAGCTCGCCGACGCCGAACAGCGGCTCTCGGAGGCCGAGGACGGCAGCGCCGAGCAGAACCGGGCGCAGAAAGACCGCGACCGCGCCGAAGCGTTCCTTTCGATCGCCGGGGGGTGAGCCGATGAGCGAGGAGCTCGTTGTCCTCGCAAAGCGCCTCATCAGCTTCGAGACCTGCGAGCCGGATGCGATTTCCGAGGCTGCGGGGTTCATCCAGGGTTGGTTGGAAGCTCGGGGGATCGAGACGAGGGCCGACGAGGTGCGCGGCCTGCCGGTGGTGATGGCGGAGGTCGGGCCGCAGGACGCCCCGACCGTGGTCTTCCACGGGCACATCGACGTGGTTCCCGGGCACCCCGGGCAGTTCGTGCCCGAGACCGCCAACGACCGGCTGATCGGCCGCGGCGCCTACGACATGAAGGGCGCGGTTGCGGCGATGCTGATGGTGATCGCGGCGATGCGGGAGCAGGACCGGGTCCGGGTCCGGCTAGGGATCGTCGGCGACGAGGAGTCCGAGGAGGAGTCCGAGCGCGGCTCCGACCACCTCGTCGACACGGGCTTCGTCGGCGACTTCGCGATCACCGGCGAGCCGACCGACCTGCACATCGGGATCGAGGCCAAGGGCGTGCTGGCGCTGCGCCTCGAGGTGGGGGGGACGGCCGCCCACGGAGCCACTCCCTGGCTCGGCGACAACGCCGTTCTCAACGCGATCGACGTTTTCCGCAGTATCGAGTCGCTACCGTTTGCCCGGCACAGCTCCGAGCTCTTCGACCGGCCTTCGATCAACCTGGGGAGGATCGTCGGCGGCGATGCTCTCAACAAGGTGCCTGACAGATGCGCGATCGACGTCGACATCCGCTACCTCCCGGACCAGGACCCGCAGGAGATCCTCGCGCAGGTGCGCGAGCTGCGCGGGATCGAGGTGCAGGCGCTGCTGACCCGGCCGCCGGCCACGGTCGACCGCGACTCGCCCTTCGTCCGGGCGCTTCGCACCTCGGCGACCGAGCACCACGACGGGGAGCCGATGAGCGTCGGGCGCGATGGCGCCTCCGACGCGGTCTCGTTCCTGAGGGTCGGGGTCCCGGCGGTCGAGTTCGGCCCGGTCGGGGCGGGGCACCACGGCCCGGCCGAGTGGGTCTCGATCTCCTCGCTGGAGACCTACCGCCAGGCGCTGGAATCCTTCCTGCGGGCGATCCCGGGCCGGCTCGATGACTGAGTCTCTGGGTCCGGGCTGGGCCCCGAAGAAGCCGCCGCCGAGCGGCGACGGCGAGCCGGCCCCGAAGCCGCGCCGCTTCTGGTGGCGGTTCCTCCTCGCCTCGGTGCTGATCGTCGCCGTCTCGGCGGCCACGACCGCGGCGGCGACCCTTCTCTACCTGGACAGCATCGCCAACGCGATCCAGCCGAAAAACAACAAGCTGCAGAAGAAAGTCGAAAAGTTCCTCACCGACGCCGGCGGCGCCCAGACCTTCCTCATCATCGGCTCCGACAAGCGCGCCAACGAAGCCGAAGACCCGGGTCGCTCCGACACGACGATGCTGGTCCGCCTCGACCCCGACAAGAGCCTGATCTCGATGATGTCGATCCCCCGCGACCTGAAGGTCGAAATCCCCGGCTACGGGACCGGCAAGTTCAACGAAGCGTATTCCTACGGCGGCACCTCGCTGACCCTGCAGACGGTCAAGGAGCTGACCGACCTGCCGATCAACCACGTCGTCAACGTCGACTTCCTCGGCTTCGCCCAGGGCGTCTACGCGATCGGCTGCGTCTACGTCGACATCGACCGGCGCTACTACCACTCGAACGCCGAATCGGCCGAACAGTACGCCGAAATCAACGTCCAGCCCGGCTACCAGCTGATGTGCGGCAAGCAGGCGCTCGACTACGTGCGCTACCGCCACACCGACACCGACATCGTCCGCTCGGCCCGCCAGCAGGAGTTCCTCAGCGCCGCCCGTTCGCGCATCTCGGTCAAGGACCTCGTCTTCGACCAGGGCGAACTGGTCGAGGCCTTCACCGACTACACGACCTCCGACATCAGCGACGGCAAGACCCTGCTGGAAGTTCTCAAACTGCTCGGCGCCTCGCGCAACTCGACGATCAACGAGGTCCACTTCCCGGCCGAACTCGGCCCCAGCTTCGTTTACACGACCCCGGGCGCGGTCGAAGAAGCCGTGCAGGAATTCCTCGGCGGCGAGACCACGCAGGAGGCTAAAGCGGCCCAGCGGCAGAGCCGCGAAGAAGCCGAAGCCGGCAAGAAGAAGCACAAGAAGCAAAAGCCGAAGAAGAAGCAAAAGCCGAAGAAGCCGCAGGTCGACGTGGCCAAGCCCGGTAGCGATGGGCTGGTGCCCGCCTCCGAAGCGGGCGAAGCCGAGGCGAAGATCGCCGCCCGGCGCTCCCGCGGCTTCTTCCCGATCTACTACCCGACCCGGTTGCCGGAAGGGGCCCGCTTCGTCGAAAGCGACCCCTACGAAAAGGTCGTCGACCCCTACGTCTACAACCTCAAGGACGAAGACGACAACCGCCATATCGCCTACCGGATGGTGCTCGTCGCGGAACTGTCGGACGGCACCCATTACTTCGGCGTGCAGGGGATCCGAGGCTGGTCTGACCCGCCGATCCTCGACGACCCGAGCCTGACCAAGACCATTCACGGCCGCGACTACGACATCTACGTCGACGGGGAAAGTGTGAAAATGGTCGCCTGGAGGCGGGGGGACAACGTCTACTGGATCTCGAACGACCTCCTGCGAACCTTGACCAACGATCAAATGATCGGGATGGCGCGCTCTGCGAAAGTGCTCGTCCCGGTTAACAAGAAGAAGCAGCCGAAGCCCGGAAGGAGCAGGGGATGAGCGACCAAAAGGACACCGTAGGGGTGATCGGAGTCGGCTGGGTCGGCCTGGTCACGGCCGCCTGTTTCGCCGAGCTCGGCCACCCGGTCATTGCCCGGGACATCCTCCAGGAGAAGGTCGATTCCCTCTCCCGCGGCGAGGTGGCGATCCACGAGCCCGGCCTCGAGGACCTGCTGCAGCGGAACGCCGAGCGGCTGACCTTCACCACCGACATGGACGAGCTGCTGGGAGGCGCGCGGCTGCTCTTCGTCTGCGTCGACACGCCGCCGACCTACTCGGGCGACGCCGACCTCTCGCGCGTGCGCGCCGTCGTCCAGGAGCTGCCGGACGACAGCGACCACGTCCTGATCATGAAGAGCACCGTGCCCGCCGGCACCGGCGAGTCGATCCGCCGCGACATGCCCGGCCTCTCCTACGTCTCCTGCCCCGAGTTCCTCAAGGAGGGGACCGCGGTCAAGGACTTCATGCACCCTGACCGGGTCGTGGTCGGCGCCGATCCCGGCGACGAGGCCGCGGCCGACGCGGTCGAAGGGCTCTACCGGCCGCTCGGCGGCGAGATCCTGCGCACCGACGTCGCCAGCGCCGAGATGATCAAGCTCGCCTCCAACGCCTTCCTGGCGACGAAGATCTCCTTCATCAACGAGATCGCCAACGTCTGCGAGGAGGTCGGCGCCGACGTCGGCCAGGTCGCCAAGGGGATGGGGCTCGACCAGCGGATCGGCAGCTCCTTCCTGCGGGCGGGCATTGGCTATGGGGGGTCATGTTTCCCCAAGGACGTCAGCGCCCTGAAGATGCTGGCCGGCAACACCGGCTACCACTTCCAGCTGCTGACCGCGGTGATCGAGGTCAACGAGCTGCAGAAGCGCCGCGTCGTCGGCAAGCTGGAGAAGCACCTCGGCTCGCTGATCGGCAAGCGGGTGGCGCTGCTCGGCCTCGCCTTCAAGCCCGACACCGACGACATGCGCGAGGCCTCGAGCCTGGTGCTCGCCGCGCGGCTGCAGGGCGAGGGGGCCGAGGTGGTCGCCTACGACCCGGTTGCCGCCGGGCGCGCCGCCGAGCTGCTCGGCTCGGTCGAGATGGCGACCTCGGCGATGGAGGCGCTCGAGGGAGCCGACGCCGCCGTCCTGGTCACCGAGTGGACCGAGTTCGCCGAGCTCGACTGGTCCGCCGCCGCGGAGAAGATGGCCCGGCCGATGCTGGTCGACGGCCGCAACTACCTCGACCCGGAGGCGCTGATCGCGGCAGGCTTCGAGTACGAGGGCATCGGCCGCACCGTCAACTCCGCTCGACCCGCACCCGCTTCATAGTGCGCGCCACCAGTCAGGGGCGCTAGGAAAATGCAGGCGATCCTCCTTGTCGGCGGCGAGGGAACGCGCCTCCGGCCGCTGACCAGCGACGTGCCAAAGCCGGCGGTGACTCTGGTCGACCGGCCCTTCCTCGCCTACGCGATCGAGTGGCTCGCGGCGCACGGGGTCACCGAGGTGGTCCTCGCCTGCGGCTTCCTTCCCGACGTCCTGCGCGAGGCGCTCGCCGGCGAGGAGGCGCGCGCCGGGGTCGAGATCACCTACGTCGCCGAGCCTGAACCGCTCGGTACCGCCGGGGCGATCCGCTTCGCCGCCGACGCCCTCGGCGACCGGCTGGACGATCGCTTCTTCGCCCTCAACGGCGACGTCCTCGCCGACCTCGACCTCTCGGCGCTCCTCCGCGCCCACGAGAGCCGCGGCGCCCGGGCGACGATCGGGCTGCACCCGGTCGAGGACTCCTCCGCCTACGGCCTCGTCCATTGCGACGGCGAGGGGAGGGTGCTCGAGTTCCTCGAGAAGACCGGCGAGGCGGTTCCGGGCGAGATCAACGCCGGCGCCTACGTGCTCGACCGCTCGGTCCTCGACCTGATGCCGGCGGGGCGCGCGGTCTCGATCGAGCGCGAAGTCTTTCCGCGGCTGGTCGGCGACGGGCTGTGCGGACTGCTGCTCGACGGCTACTGGATGGACATCGGCACCCCCGACCGCTACCTGCAGGCCAGCTGGGACATCCTCGAGGGACGGGTGGAGACGCGGGTCCAGCCAACCGCGCCGGGCCGGCTGATCGCCGCCGATGCGGCGATCGACGATGGTGCGCAGGTGGGGGAGCACGTGGTGATCTCCCGGGGATGCCACCTCGAGTCCGGAGCCGAGGTCGCGGATTCTGTCCTGCTCGGCGGTTGCAGCGTCGGCGAGAACGCCCGAGTCGAAGGTTCGATCCTCGCCCCGGGAGCAAGTGTCGAGCCGGGCGCGCAGCTCGTTGACGCCGTGATCGGCCGAGATGAAAGAGTCCCATCCTGATGAGTCCGATCCTCGAGGACACGCTCGACCTCCCGAACCAGCTGCGCGACGCCCTCTGGCGGATCGAAACCGCCCGCCTGGAGCCGGCAGACTCGGCCGGCCTGATGGTCTGCGGGATGGGCGGTTCGGCGATCGGCGGCGACCTCGCCGCCGCCGCCCTCGGCGACCGCCTGACCAGGCCGCTGGTCTCGATCCGCGGCTACGAGCTGCCGAGCTGGGCGACGCCCGAGTGGACGGTCCTCTGCTCCAGCTACTCGGGCGACACCGAGGAGACCCTCGCCTGCTTCGAGGCCGCCGAGGCGCTGGGCGCTCGGCGCCTGGTCGTTAGCACCGGCGGCCAGCTCACCGACCAGGCCCGCGAGGCGGGCGTGCCCGTCGTCGGCCTGCCGGGGATCTTCCAGCCGCGCGTGGCCGTCGCCTACATGTTCGTCGCCGCCGCCGAGGCAGCGGCGCTGGCCGGCGTGGCGCCGCGCATCCGCACCGAGATCGACGCCGCCGCGGCGTTCCTCGAGGCCCGGCGGGACGAGATCAAAGCGCAGGCCGCCGAGATCGCGGCCAGCCTCGGCGACGACGTCGCCGTCGTCTACGGCAGCGACCTGACGGCGGCCGTGGCGAAGCGCTGGAAGAACCAGATCAACGAGAACGCGAAGGCACCGGCCTTCGCCGCCGAGCTTCCCGAGGCCGACCACAACGAGATCTGCGGCTGGTCGGCCGCAGCGGGGTCCGAACGGATGGCTGCGGTCTTCCTCGAAGACTGCGATCAGCACCCGCGTGAGCGCCAGCGCTTCGAGCTCACCGCCGAGGTGATCGCCGACGACGCGGGAGCGGTCCTGCGGCTGGAGACGGTGGGGGAGACCCGGGTCGAGCGCCTGCTCTGGGCGACGCTGCTCGGCGACCTGGTCTCGCTCGAGATCGCGCGCCTGCGCGGCGTCGACCCGGAGAGCATCGTCGCGATCGACCGGCTGAAGGAGGGCATGGCGGCATGAGAGCGATGGTGCTGGCAGCGGGGCTGGGGACGCGGCTGCGGCCGATCACCTACGAGATGCCGAAGCCGATGGTGCCGGTGCTGAACAAGCCGGTGATGGAGCACATCCTGCGCCTGCTCGCCCGCCACGGCTTCACCGAGACGATCGCCAACCTGCACTGGTTCCCGGAGCTGATCGAGGGCTACTTCGGCGACGGCTCCGGCAGCGGCGTCTCCCTCTCCTACAGTCGCGAGGAGCAGCTGCTCGGCACCTCCGGCGGCGTCCGCAACGCAGCCGACTTCCTCGGCGACTCCTTCCTGATCATCTCCGGCGATGCCCTCACCGACATCGACCTGACCGCGATGCGGGAGTTCCACGAGTCCCACGACGGGGTTGCGACCCTGGCGATGAAGCGCGTCGAGGACACCAGCCAGTTCGGGGTAGCCATCGTCGGCGCCGACGGGCGGATCCAGGGCTTCCAGGAGAAGCCGGACCCCTCCGAAGCGCTCTCCGACCTGGCCAACTGCGGCATCTACATGTTCCGCAAGGAGATCTTCGACTTCTTCCCCGGCCCCGGCACCAGCAAGGCGGCCGGCGAGGGCGACCCGCCCGGCTTCGCCGACTGGGCGATGGACGTCTTCCCGCGCCTGCTCGAGGGCGACGTCCCCTTCTACTCGCACGAGATCGACGCCTACTGGAACGACATCGGCAACCTCGAGGAGCTGCGCGAGGGCAACGTCGACGCCCTCACCGGCGCGGTCGAGGTCGAGCGCGAGGGGGAGCTGGTCGACGGCTACCGCAGCGGCGAGCGGATGGAGGGCGAGCCCGACCTCGTCGGCCCGGTCCTCCTCGGCCCCGGCTGCCAGATCGGCGACGACGTCCGCATCGACGGCCCCGCCGTGATCGGCGACAACGTCAAGGTCGGCGACGGCGCCCGTCTCAAAGACGTAATCGCCCTCCCAAACGCCGAGATCCCAACCCGCCAGGTCCTGATCAACGCCATAGTCGGCGCCCGACCGTAGGCGGGAGGAGGGAGCGGACACCCTCCGCCGGAGACCGTCGCGCAGCTGGGCGAACTCCAGAGTTTCAAGCGCTGCTTCTTGAGCCTCCGTCGGAGGGTGTCCGCTCCCTCCCGCAATTGAGCTCCGTTAGACCTTCTAAATCGAAGCGTCAATTTTCCCCCGTATAGGTGGGAAATCGACGCTTCGATTTAGTCGACGGACGTTTTCGTTGAGTCTTGCTCCTCCGAGTCGTCGCCGGTGAAGAGGATGCCTAAGCCCCCGATCAGGAAGAAGGCCGCTACCGAACCTGGGAGTAAGGAGAACCATGCAAATCCATCGTCAACGATCTTGTAGGTCACATAAGCAAAGGCGAGCCCGATTGGGATGGAAAGGGCCACCGTCCCCCAAGGGATCTTGCGCTTGTGCGCAAGCTCGATTCCCGAGTAATCGGCGACCTCGCGGTTGATGTGGTCGTGGAGATAGCCCGCAGTTCCACTCTCTGGGCCATAAGCCTCCGACTTCCGAATCTCCTCCAGGAGAGCTAGGTCCTCCTGAATATGCGCGCGCCTCCTGGTTCGGCCTATGTAGCCGAAGCGGGTGAAGATAGCTGCCAGGAACTCCGAGACGGCATTGACTAGAGCTTCCATGAGTAATGCATCTTTAAGGGAAGGTCGGCGTCAATTCTCGATGCGATGACAGATGTTCGGCACCCTCCAGCGGGAGCCCTCAGCTGGCGCCAATCATCGAGACCGCGAGAGACCGCGATATAGGCGGTCTGACGCGGTTTCGGTGAAGAGCTGAATCTTCTGACGCTGCCGCAGGAGGGACGGGTGTCCCCTGGCCGACCGGCGTCCTGATTTTCGCACTGACTACTTGGCGAGAGAGGGTGAGTTAGCGGCGAAAATCCCAGGGAGGTCAGGGGACACCCGTCCCTCCCTACCGCAACGGCACTAGCTCGAGGCGATCTCGACCCAAAGAATTTGCTTTTTGCGCGCCACGTGTGCGTGGTGGCTCGGCAGGGTCGGGGCATGGAGCTCTTGCCGCGGATCGGGGTTGCTTTGGTGCCGGCGCTTTGTGCTGCTTGCGGGCGGTCCTGCCGGTTCGATGCGGTGGTCTGTACGCGGTGCGGGCGGCGGTTGGCTGGGGCGGATCCGTTCTTTGGCCCCGGGCCGGCGGGGCTGGACAAGGTCT
Organism: Solirubrobacterales bacterium; assembly: GCA_036260485.1. Classification (GTDB taxonomy): domain Bacteria; phylum Actinomycetota; class Thermoleophilia; order Solirubrobacterales; family 70-9; genus VAYN01. The sequence goes on from DATAMR010000059.1 coordinate 15,651, forward strand.
GGTCTTCGGCCTCCCATGAAGGGGTGGCGCGGGACCTGGTCGCGGCGCTGAAGTTCCGGCGGCTGATGACGGTCGCCGACTTGATGGCGGAGCGGATCGAGTGGCTGGCGCCGGCGCACATGCTGAGCGGGACGATCGTGCCGGTGCCTGCGGCCCCGCCACGGCTGCGGCGGCGGGGGTTCGATCCGGCCGGGGAGCTGGCCTCGGCGCTGGCGGCTCGGCTCGAAGCTCCGCTCTCGAACTGCCTCGAGCGGCGGGGTGGGGGCCGGCAGGTCGGGAAGCGGCGGGCCGAACGGGTCGGTCACCCGCCTCGCATCCACTCCAAGGGCACGGCGCCGCGCAGCGTGCTGCTGGTCGACGACGTTCTCACCACCGGGGCCACCCTCACGGCCTGCGCTCGCGCGCTGCGGGCCGTGGGGGCGTCCCGTGTGGTGGCGGTGACTTTTGCCCGGCGCCTCTAGTTGGCTCTCCGCGGCCCTACGGCCGTGCCTCGGCCGGGCGTCCCCGCATCTGGTCGACAAGCCGCCGGGTGCGACGACGCTTGCGACGCAGCTCGCGGTGCTTCTTTACCTGCCGGCCCATGTCCTCGGCAAGCTCGCGCACCGTGTGGGTCATGTCGGGGCTGCACTCATGGGCGTGCAGCGTCACTCCCTTCAGGTAGAACGTCGCCTCGGCGACCTGGCTGTCGGCGACCCGCGGGTTGCGCTCTTCGGAGAGCACCACCTCCAAGGTCGCGAGCGGCGAGACCTGTCGGCCCAACCGCTGGAAGCGTTTCCGCACCGCCTCACGCAGGTCGTCCGTCATCTCGACGTTCCGGCCCCGAATCTCAATCCGCATGAGTGCCTCCTTGTGGGTTGAGCACCGATCGTACGCTCCTCGGCGGAGGCCGGCAAGGGGCAATTAATCTCGCACCGCTAACCTTGAGCAATGCCAGCGATGGACCTCGTAACGAAGGCGCTGCGCGCGGGGGAGGGACGGAAATTCAAGTCCTACCAGAAGCGCGCGGAGGCGATCAACCGCTTCGAGCCGGAGATGGAATCGCTCTCCGTGGAGGAGATCCGCGCCGAGGCGGACTCCCTCCGCGAGCGCGCTCGCGACGGCACCTCGCTCGACGACCTCCTGCCCGAGGCCTTCGCCCTCTGCCGTGAGGCCTCGCGCCGCACCACCGGCCAGCGCCACTACGACGTCCAGCTGATCGGCGGCATGGTCCTCCACGACGGCGGCATCGCCGAGATGAGGACCGGCGAGGGCAAGACCCTTACCGCGACCCTGCCCGTCTTCCTCAACACGCTCGCCGGCGAAAGCGTCCACGTCGTCACCGTCAACGACTACCTCGCCCGCCGCGACCAGGAATGGATGAAGCCGATCTACGACGCGCTCGGGGTCACCTCCGACGCGCTCCAGGACGGCGACGACCACGCCACCCGCCAGCGCAAGTACTCGCTCGACGTCACCTACGGGACCAACTCCGAGTTCGGCTTCGACTACCTGCGCGACAACATGGCCGACGCGCTCGAGCACTGCGTCCAGCGCGACCACAACTTCGCGATCGTGGACGAGGTCGACAACATCCTCATCGACGAGGCGCGGACGCCGCTGATCATCTCCGGCCAGCCCGAACAGGCGGCCCAGACCTATTACACCTTCGCCCGCCTGGTCAAACAGCTCGAGGGCGTGCCGGCGAAACAGAAACTGAAATCGCTGGGTGAGTCGCGGGCGACCCACGACGCCGAGTACGACTACGAGTACGACGAAAAACACAAGACGGTGGCGCCGACCGAGCGCGGGGTGAAGAATGCCGAGGAATTCATCGGCGTCGACAACCTCTACCTCGGCGAGCACGGCAGCCTCGTCAACCACCTCGTCCAGGCCCTGAAGGCCGAGTCGCTCTACAAAAAGGACGACGACTACGCGGTGATCGACGGCGAGGTGATGATCATCGACGAGTTCACCGGCCGCATCCTCGAGGGCCGGCGCTGGTCGGAGGGCCTGCACCAGGCGGTCGAGGCGAAGGAGGGCGTGGCGATCCGCGAGGAGAACCAGACCCTGGCGACGATCACCCTGCAGAACTACTTCCGGCTCTACGACAAGCTCTCCGGCATGACCGGCACCGCCCTGACCGAGGCGACCGAGTTCATGAAGATCTACAAAATGCCCGTGGTCGAGATCCCGACCAACCGGGACATGGTCCGGTTGGACCAGAACGACCAGATCTTCAAGACCAAAGACGGCAAGTGGAAAGCGGTGCTGGACGAAATCGTCAGCCGCCACGAGAAGGGCCAGCCGGTCCTGGTCGGAACCGTCTCGGTGGAGGTATCGGAGATGATCTCCGGGGCGCTGAAACGCGACGGGATCAAACACGCGGTTCTCAACGCAAAGCCCGAGCACGCCGAACGAGAGGGCGAGCTGATCGCCCAGGCCGGCCGCAAAGGCGCGGTGATGATCGCCACCAACATGGCCGGCCGCGGCGTCGACATCAAGCTCGGCGGCGACCCCGAACACCTCGCGATCGCCGAGCTGAAGAAGCAGGGGATCACGCATGAGAGCGAGGGCTACGAGGAGGCGCTGGCCGAGAAGACGGCCGAGCTGGAGCCGCAGTGCAAGGCCGAGGCCGAGGAAGTGCGCGAGCTCGGCGGCCTCTTCATCTGCGGCACCGAGCGGCACGAGTCGCGCCGCATCGACAACCAGCTGCGCGGCCGCTCCGGCCGCCAGGGGGACCCTGGCGAGTCGCGTTTCTTCCTCTCCGCCGAAGACGACGTGATCCGCCTCTTCGCCGGCGACCGGATCTACAAAATCCTCGACAAACTCGGGCCCGTCGACGACGACGGCGGCGAAATGCCGCTGGAAGCGAAGATGCTGACGAAAACCGTCGAGAACGCCCAGAAGAAGGTCGAGGAGCAGAACTTCCTGATCCGCAAACGCGTGCTCGAGTACGACGACGTGATGAACGAGCAGCGGCGGGTGATCTACAAATACCGCCGCGAGATCCTCGAGGGCCGCGACATCTCCGAGAACGCCCGCGACGAGCTCGAGGGCGTGATCGAGCGGCTGGTCGAGGAGTACACCGCCGGCGACATCCTCGACGAATGGGATCTCGGCGAGCTGGAGACGCAGCTGCGCCAGATCTGGCCGGTCGGGATCGAAGTCGCCGGCCTGGCGCCGGAGACCGTCGACCGCGAGCAGCTCAAGGACGCCCTCGACGAGGACGCGATGAACGCCTACGACGAGCGCGAGGAGCAGCTCGGCGAGGAGCTGATGCGCTACCTGGAGCGCTCGATCCTGCTGCAGGTGATCGACAACCGCTGGCGCGAACACCTCTTCGACATGGACTACCTGCGCGAAGGCATCCACCTCCGCGGCTTCGCCCAGATCGACCCCCTCGTCGCCTACAAAAACGAGGGCTACCAGATGTTCGAAGAGCTGATGCACTCGATCTGGGACGAGTTCTCGAAACTGGTCTTCCGCGCCGAGATCGAAATCCAGCCCGGGGCCGACGCTGCGGCGGCCGGAAACGGGGAGGGGGATCCCGGCAGGTTCGCCTATTCCGGCGGCACCGCCGAGAACCAGCCCTCGGCCCTCGCCGAGGTGGCGGCGGCCAGCGGCGCCGGCGCCGTCGACGTCGCCGCCGCGGCAACGGCGGGTCCCGGCAACGGCGAGGTCGTCGAGACCGTGGTCAAGGGCGAGCACGACGACATCGGCCGCAACGACCCCTGTTGGTGCGGCAGCGGCAAAAAGTACAAGAAGTGCCACGGCGCCTGAGGGCGCATGACCGACCCTGTTAGGGAGTTCATCCGGGCTTTCAACGAGCGGGACCTGGACGGGTTCGTCGCCGTGCTCGACCCCGAGGTTGAATTGCACTCCAGCCGCGGGCTGCGCAAGGGGGTCGAGGCAGCGCGGGTCTGGGCGACGCGGGCTCCCGGCGGGGTGCAGCAGACGATCGAGCTCGAGCAGCTCTACGAGGACGGGACCGAGGGCGGTGGCGGCCGGGCGGTGGCGCTGATCCTGCGGCGCTGGCACTGGGAAGAGGACGAGAGCGTGGCCGGGATCGACATCATGGCCTGGGCCTTCGAGCTTCGCGACCACAAGATTCGCAGCTGGCGCCCCTACGACAGTCGCGACGAGGCGCTGCGCGCCGGCCATTTCGCCCGCCCCTAGGCAGCCGCCCGCTGGCCGCTTACGATTGGGGCCGATGAGTTCAGTCGCCCCCGACAACGCCGAAGCCACCGAGGCCTGGAGCGGGCCTCTCTTCGAGATCTTCCTCGAGTACCGCGACCTGACCACCGGGGGTCTCGGGGCGCACGGCGAGGTGGCGATGGGGTCGAACCCGCCTCGGCCGGGAGAGCGGGTGATCGACATCGGCTGCGGTTTCGGCGACACCACCCAGCGGCTGGCCGAGCTGGTCGGGTCCGAGGGCTCCGCTCTCGGAGTCGACGTCTCCGCCCCGTTCATCGAGACCGCCAGCAAGGAGGCCGACGAGGCCGGGCTCGGCAACGTCGAGTTCCGGCTCGCCGACGTGCAGACGCTGGAGCTGCCCCAGGAATTCGACTACGCCTTCTCGCGGATGGGAATCATGTTCTTCGCCAACCCCGTCGCCGCCCTGCGCAACGTTCGCGCGGCGCTGAAGCCCGGCGGCCGCTTCACCGCGGTCGTCTGGCGGCGCAAGCTCGACAACGAGTGGGTGCGGCGGGCCGAGGAGATCGTCGACGAGTACCTCGATCATCCCGAGGAGACCGACGAACCGACCTGCGGTCCCGGACCCTTCTCGATGGCCAACGCCGACACCGTCACCGAACAGCTGAAAATCGCCGGCTTCGAGGAGATCGGGCTGCGACGCTGCGACCTGCCGATGAAGGTGGGCGCCGACCTCGACCAAGCGGTCGAGTTCGGCATGGCCCTGGGCCCGGCGGGCGAGATCCTCCGCCTCTGGGGAGACCGGGTCGACGAGATCCGCCCCGAGATCTCCGCCAAGATCCGCGCCGCGATCGCCGAGTTCGAGGGTCCCGACGGCGTCTTCGCCCCCGCCTCCACCTGGATCATCACCGCCCGCGTCCCGGGCTGAGCCGCCGCGACCAATAACCTGTGGCCATGGCCGACGCCGCGCAGAGTCAATCCGCCGCACCGCGCCTGGCCGCTGTCCGCGAGCAGCTGTCCCTGCTCTCGGACTACCTTTGACCCCGCTGCGCTCGAGGCCGAAGCTGCTCGCCTAGAGGAGGAGATGGGAAAGCCCGGGTTCTGGGACGACCAGGACGCCGCCGCCCGCACCTCCGCCGCCCACGCCCGCGCCCAGCGCCGGCTGGAGATGTTCCGGGGGCTGGAGCAGGACGTCGCCGATCTCGGCGATCTGGCCGAGATGGCGGCCGAGGACGAGGAGATGGCGGCCGAGCTCGACTCGCAGCTCGGCTCGGCCGAGGATCGGCTGGCCGAGCTCGAGGAGGCGCGCCTGTTCAGCGGCGAGTACGACGCCGGCGACGCGGTCGTCACCGTCCACGCCGGGGCGGGAGGGACCGACTCCCAGGACTGGGCCGAGATCCTCCTGCGGATGTACCTTCGCTGGGCCGAACGTCGTGGCTTCGAGGTCGAGATGGTCGAGGCCTCGCCGGGGGAGGAGGCTGGGCTGAAGTCCGCCACCTTCATCGCCCGCGGCGAGAACGTCTACGGGCTCTTCGCCGCCGAGCGCGGCGTCCACCGGCTGGTCCGGATCTCTCCCTTCGACTCCTCCGCCCGCCGCCACACCAGCTTCGCCCAGGTCGACGTCGGCCCGGTGGTGCAGGACAGCGTCGAGGTCGAGATCGACGAGGGAGACCTGCGGATCGACACCTACCGCGCCTCCGGCGCCGGCGGCCAGCACGTCAACAAGACCGACTCCGCGGTGCGGATCACCCACCTTCCGACCGGGGTCGTCGTCCAGTGCCAGAACGAGCGCTCGCAGACGCAGAACAAGGCGGTGGCGATGCAGCTGCTGCGCTCGAAGCTGATCGAGCTGGAGGAGCGCAAACGCTCCGAAGAGCTGGCCAGGGCCCGTGGCGAGGTCAAAGACGTCGCCTGGGGCTCGCAGATCCGCAGCTACGTGATGCACCCCTACACGATGGTCAAGGACCACCGCACCGAGCACGAGGTCGGCGACGTGCAGCGGGTCCTCGACGGCGACATCGACGAGTTCATCCGCGACTACCTGAACAAGACCGCCGCCGCCTCGGCGAGCTAGCGATGGCGCCGCTCTTCCACCTGGAGCGGGCGGCGGGCGGCGATCCCGAGGGCCTCCTGGTCCTCCATCATGGCCGCGGCACCAGCGAGCGGGACCTGCTCGGCCTCGCCGACCTGCTCGATTCCGAGCGGCGGCTCCTGGTGGTGACGCCGCGGGCGCCGCTGCAGCTGCCGGGCTCGCCCGGCTACCACTGGTACCTGGTGCCCCGGGTTGGCTACCCAGATCCGGAGACCTTCGCGACGGCGCGCGAGGCGCTGGCCGAGCTGCACGACGGGCTCTGGGCGCAGACCGGCATCGGGCCGGAGCGGACGGTGCTCGGCGGCTTCTCGATGGGCGCGGTGATGAGCTACGCGACGGCGCTCAGCGCCGAGCGCCCCGCCGTCGCCGGGATCCTCGCCTTCAGCGGCTTCGTGCCGACCGTCGAGGGCTGGGCGCCGGCGCTCGCCGACCGCACAGGCACCCGCGCCTTCGTCAGCCACGGCCGCAACGACCCGGTGATCGGGGTCGAGTTCGGCGAACGCGCCAAGGCGCTGCTCGCCGAAGGCGGGCTGGACGTCACCTACCGCGAGTCGGAGCTGGGGCACCAGATCGACCCAGGCCACCTGCGCGAAGCCGCTAGCTGGCTTGGTGAGGTGCTCGGTTAGCTCGGTGGTGCCGCGATCGGTGGTGGTGCCGCCGATGAGCGGACTTGCTCTTGCGGCGATGGTGTTTTCCTCGATGCTGGGGTCTAGCCTGTTCGGCTTCTTCTTCAGCTTCGATTTCGGCGCAGAGCTGGACGTCTTCTTCGTCTTCGATCACGCACTCGTCTGAGGCTTCGCCTTCTTCATCTTCTTCCGCGCCTGATTCGTCTGCTGCTTCGGCTTCGTCGCCTTCTTCATCGGCAACCCTGGGCAGCGGCGGCAGGCTCAGAGCCTGAGCCGGGCCGGCGAAAACGCCGAGCGCGAGCAGGGCGACGAGCAGGAGGAGGAACTTTCGCATCCCTCCAGACATCGGAGATTCGGGTGGATCGCTTTAGGGGTCGGGCTTCTCGTCCAGCACGCCCTCTAGCTCCAGGAGCGCCTGCTTCATCGGCAGGCCGCCGCCGTAGCCGCCGAGCGCGCCGCCGGTGCGCAGGACCCGGTGGCAGGGGACGACGAGCGGGATCGGGTTGCTGCCGCAGGCGCTGCCGGCGGCGCGGACGGCGCGCTCGTTGCCCGCTTTGCGGGCCATCTCGGCGTAGCTGCGCGTCTGCCCGTAGGGGATGCGGTCGATCGCCCGCAGGACCCGGCGGCGAAAGCCGCCGCTGAGGCGCCAGTCGAGCGGCAGGTCGAAGCGGTCGAGCTTGCCGGCGAAGTAGAGGTCGAGCTCGCGGCGCACCTCGTCGAGCTCGGCCGGCGCCTCGATGACTCGCGGCGAGACGCGCTCGGCGAGGTCGATGAGGAGCTCGTCGCTGTCCTGGTTCGGCAGGCCGACCCGGACCAGGCCGCGGGAGGTCTGAGCCAGGAGCAGGCGCCCGAAGGGCGAGTCGGCGGTGGCGTAGGCGACGTCGAGCAGGCCCTCCTCGGCCGCGCGCGTCTTGAACTTGTCGATGGTCTGGGGGTCGATCGTCGCCTTCATGCCAGCTCCTTCCTCAGTCGTTTCAATCCCTCGTGCAGGCTGCGCCGGGCCGCCTCCGGCGAGCACCCCAGCGCGGCGGCGATCTCGGCGTGGGGGAGGTCGCTGCCGTAGCGGAGCGCCACCGCGGCTCGCTGCTTCGGGGGCAGTGCCTCGACCGCGTCCCAGAGGCCCTGGTCGGGCTCGGGCAGGCCGCTCTCCGTCGCCGCCTCCGGCACCTCGGCGACCGGGATCGGCTTGCGCCCGTTGGCGCGGTGGTGGTCGATCGCCTTGCGGTGGGCGATCGTCAGCAGCCAGCCGCGCAGGTTGCGCGCGTCGCCGAGCTTGGGATAGGCGCGCAGCGCCGCCAGGAAGGTCTCCTGGAAGCAGTCCTCGGCCCCGTCGCGGCCGACCGCCCCGCGCAAGATTCCCATCACGGCGGTGGAATGCTCGTCCAGCACGGTTTGGAACGGCGGCAACGGGGTCACTCACGGGATTAAACGTGTCCACGCCCCGAAACGTGAGACCCCATCCTTCGCCTGTTCCTTTTCCTTGCGCTACGCCGATAAGGAACAGGCGAAGGATTAGGCTGCGGCGATGATCGAGTTGGCGGCGGAAATCGAGGAGCTGGTCGCGGGAGCCCTTGCCGAGGACATCGGCGGGGGCGACATCACCGCCGAAGCGACGGTGCCGGAGGACGCGCGGGCGCGGGCGCGGATCGTGCAGAAACAGCCCGGCGTCGTCTACGGACTTGCCGTCGTCGCCGAGACGATGCGCCAGTGCGGGATCGAAGACGTCGACAACCTCGTCGTCGAGGGGCAGTGGCGGGAGGACGTGCCGGCCGACGTGCTGGTCGCGAGCGGCGGCGCCCGCGGCCTGCTGGCGGCGGAGCGGACCGCGATCAACTTCCTCGGCCACCTCTCCGGCGTCGCGACGCTGACCGCCCGCTACGCGGAGGCGGTGGTCGGGACCGGCACGACGATCCTCGACACGCGCAAGACGACGCCGGGCCTGCGCCACCTCGAGAAGGCGGCGGTCGCGGCCGGCGGCGGCATCAACCACCGGATGGGCCTCTACGACGCGATCCTGATCAAGGAGAACCACATCGCCGCCGCCGGCGGCCTAGCGAAAGCGGTGTACGCCGCCCGCAACGCCCAGCCGGAGAAGGCGATCGAGGTCGAGGTCCGCAACATGGACGAGACCGCCTACGCCCTCGGCATGGGGGTAGACCGCCTTTTGCTCGACAACATGGGGCCGGACCTACTGCGAGAAGCGGTGGCGCTGCGCGACGAAAACGCAGGCGGCGCCGACGGCGTCTCGCTGGAGGCTTCCGGCGGCGTCACCCTCGACAACGTCCGCGAGATCGCCGAGACGGGGGTCGAGTTCGTCTCCATAGGAGCTCTAACCCACTCCGCGGCAACCCTCGACTTCTCGATGCTCTTGAAGCTTGTTTAGGGACCCGGGAGAGGGGGTCGGCGGACAACAGCGGGGAGGGTCCGGCGACCCCCTCTCCCGGGTCCTTCGACAGGCGCTCTACTTCAGGAGTTTCGAGAGACGACGGTCCTTCAAGACCTTGCCGCCGGTCTGCTCCTTTGGGCAGTAGTTCATCTGGTGTTCCGAGAAGTACACGGCCTCGATCGTGGTTCCGCAGCGCGGGCAAGGATCTCCCTCGCGCTTATGAATCTGGAGCGGCATAGGCACTTTGTCCGGTACCTCGGGGCCGATCGTTTGCTCGTAGTGATCGATTGCGTCGTCTAGGACGTGAAGAGCTGCGTGGAGGCGCTCTATCTCTTCGGGATCAAGTTCCGAGCCCTTCTTGAAAGGAGAGAGCTTGGCCTCCCAGAGGATCTCGTCTACCCAGGAGCGGCCGATTCCGGCGATGTCTTTCTGGTGGCGGAGGAGGGGGTGGAGGTGGCGCGGCTTGTCGATTGCAGCCGCGAGCTCCTCGAGCGGGGGCGGGGGCCAGGCTTCGGGGCCGAGGCTGGCGACCATCTCGTCCTCGGCGACCGCCTCGACCGGCAGCAGCTTCGCCCAGGCGCGCTGCTTGGTCCCGAACTCGCGCAGTCGCAGCTCGCGGCCATCGTTCAGGCGGATCAGCACCCGGGAGGCTTTGTCTTTCAGCGAGGCGCGTTTGTCGAAGACGCGCAGGCGCCCGGCCGACATCAGGTGGATCAATAGCGCCAGGTCGCCGAACTCGACGACCGGCATCTTGCCGACGCGCCGCACGCCGGTGATCTCCCGGCCGACCAGCGCGTCCAGCGGCGGGTCGAAGGTCTTCATCACGTTCATCCCCGGCGCCAGGGCCGATTCGACCTCGGCCCCGGCAAGCGCCGCGTCGAGGCGGCGGGCGACGATCTCGACCTCGGGCAGCTCGGGCATCCCCGAACTGCATCAGATTTTCTACCTGCTGGGTGGAGAATCTGATGCAGTTCGTGAGCTAGACTTCGTCTACGTTCATTCGACCGGTCCCGGACTCCGTCCCGCCGGCGAACATCAGGAAGGAAAGGGCTCATGCAGGAGCTCCCGACTATCCAACCTACGCTCGCACCGGAGCTGAGCCCGGAGCAGATCGCTGAGATCGGCGACGAGGTTCGCGCGCTCGCGCAGGAGCGAAACGCCGTCATCCTCGCCCACAACTACGAGCTGCCGGAGATCCAGGACGTCGCCAACTACCGCGGCGACTCGCTCGGCCTCTCGCGCCAGGCGGCCGAGACCGACGCCGAGGTGATCGCCTTCTGCGGGGTCCACTTCATGGCCGAGACCGCCTCGATCCTCTCGCCGCAGAAGACCGTCCTGATCCCCGACCTCGACGCCGGTTGCTCGCTCGCCGACTCGATCGACGCCGACCAGCTGCGAACCTGGAAGGCCGAACACCCCGGCGCGATCGTGGTCATGTACGTCAACACCTCGGCCGAGGTCAAGGCCGAGACCGACTACTGCGTCACCTCCTCCAACGCGGTCGACGTCGTCCGCCACATCTGGGCCGAGCACGGTCCCGAGACCGAGATCCTCTTCGGCCCCGACATGTGGCTCGGCGCCTTCGTCGAGCGCGAGACCGGCCTGGTCGAAGAACCCGAGCGCCGCGGCCGCTTCCACATCTGGGACGGCGAGTGCCACGTCCACGCCGGGATCAAGCCGCTCGACATCGCCCGCACCCGCGACGAACACCCCAACGCCGAGTTCCTGATCCACCCCGAGTGCGGCTGCTCGACTCAGGCGATGGAGTACGTCGCCTCCGGCGACATCGACCCCGACGGGGTCCACATGCTCTCGACCTCGGGGATGCAGAAGCACGTCGAAGCCCATCCCGACGGCGAGTTCATCGTCGCCACCGAGAACGGGATGCTCTACCCGCTGCAGCAGGCAGCCCCGCAGGCCCACCTGATCGAGGCCAACCGGATGGCCACCTGCAAATACATGAAGATGATCACCCTGCCGAAGCTGCGCGACTGCCTGCGCGACCTGAGCGGCGAGGTCAGCGTCCCGGCCGGGATCGCCGAGCGGGCGCGAATCCCGATCGAGCGCATGGTCGCGATCGGCTAGCCGATCTTTTCATCAGCCTTTTAGGCGGCTTTTCGGTTCCTTTGCCGAACCAGGCGCATGGTGTGCTCGTACCCCCTCGAAAGGAACGAGCATGACCAACCGCAGAGCAAAGATCGCAGCCGGGGCCACCGTCGTCGGCCTGGCTGCACTCGGCGGGGTTGCGCTGGGGACCAATCCCGGACCGCCTGCAGCGACGCAGGTGGCGAGCACTTCCGGTGCGGCTTCGGTCGTCACCGGCGCGAGCGGGGCGGCGACGGTGCCGGTCGCCGAAACCGGTGCGCAGCACCAGACGCGGCCGCCGATCGTCACCCGGGCCAGCGGCGGGGCCGGAACCAACTTCGTAGAGGAGGACTGAGCATGACTTCGACCAAGCAGCAGGTTCTGGTGGTCGCCAACCGGACCGCCGACTCACCCGACCTGATCGAGGCGCTGTGCAGGCGCGCAGCGGAGGAGCCGACCCGCTTCACCCTGCTGGTGCCGGCAGTCCCGCACGGCCTTGCATGGGCCGCCGACATGAAAGCCGGCTGGTCGGAGGCGGCGCTTCGCGCCGAGCGCGCCGGTGGCCGCATTCGCGGTGCCGGCCTCGAGCTCGAGGAGGTGATCGTCGGCGACCCGGATCCCTTCGCCGCGGTCGGCGACGCCCTCCATGCGCGCCGGTTCGACGAGGTCGTCGTCTCGACCCTGCCGCGGACGATCTCGGGCTGGCTGGCCGTACGCCTGCCGGCGCGGTTGCGGCGGACGGTCGATCTGCCGGTGACCGAGGTGAACGCGCAACCGCTCGCCCAGCCCCTGCCGACGCGGGAGCCGGTCGCCGCCTGAGCCGCGCCGCCCGCACGCCGAACTTTCACGGTCCTTTCCGGCGACTTTACGCATCCTTTGCCAACTCCCAGGCATGCTTCTTCCGTGCCCCCCAAGGCAAAGCAGCGGCGGCGATGGTGGCCGCCTTCGACCCGTGCGCTCAAATGGTCGGGCCTCGGGATCGTCACCCTCTTGCTCTTGATCCAGGTGGTCCCCTACGGCCACGCCCACAGCAACCCGCCGGTCACGCAGGCGGCGAGATGGCCGGCCGGGCCGGGTCAGCAGATCGCCGAAGCGGGCTGCTACGACTGCCACAGCAACCTGACCAAGTGGCGCTGGTACTCGAACGTCGCCCCCGCCTCCTGGCTGGTCACGCATGACGTCGAAGACGGGCGCGGGATCCTCAACTTCTCCGAATGGGACAAGCCCCAGCCCGACGCCGGGGAGCTGGCCGAGAAGGTCTCCAGCGGCGAGATGCCGCCCCTGCAGTACACGCTGATCCACCGCTCGGCGAAGCTCTCCTCGACCGAGAAGAAGCAGCTGGTCGCGGCGATCACCGGCCTCTATGCGACCGACCCGCCGCCTCTCGGCGGGGGCTGAGCCGCTTCAGTCGTCGTCTCCGTCGGAGTCGCCGCCGTGGCCGCCGTGGTCGTCGGATTCGGTGGTTTCTTCGGACGGCGGGGGTTCTTCGGTAGTGGTCGTCGAGGAGTGTGAGGGGAAAGTCGTCGTTTCCTCGCTCCCGGGGCCCGAGTTGTCGCCCCCTTCCCCCTGGGGCTTGCCTTCGCCGGGGACGTTCAGGGCCGGGGCGAGGGCGTCGCCCGCCGAGACCGATTCGGAGGCGATGCCGATCTGCTGGCTGGTCAGGTTGGCGGCGGCGATCGCGATCGCGATCGCGATCGCCAGACCGACGAGGGCGAGAACGATCCATTTCGCGGTCGCCGAGAGGCTCATGCGCGCACCTCCGCCGGCGCCAGCTCGATCGTCGCCGCGAGCCCGCCCTCGCTGCGGTTGCCCAGGCGGACATCGCCGCCCCACTGCCGGGTCAGCTCGCGGGCGATCGCCAGCCCGAGCCCGGTTCCCGCGGCGCCGCGACGGCCGGCGCTGCCGCGGCTGAAGCGCTCGAAGACCGCCTCCTCCTCGCCGGCCTCCAGGCCCGGGCCTTCGTCGAGGACGGCGATGCGGCCGGGTCCCGCCTGCAGCCGCACCGTCGATCCGCGCGGCGAGTAGGCGAGCGCGTTCTCGACCAGCGAGTCGAGCGAGCGCTCGAGGTCCGGCGCCGCGCACCAGCCCTCGGCCGTCCCGACGTCGGCGTCGAGCTCGAGCGCGATGCCGCGGTCCTCGGCGCTGGCCCGCCAGCGATCGACCGCCCGCCGCGCCGCCTCACCCAGGTCGAGCCGCTCGCCCGGCAGTTCGTGCTCGCCGGCGCGGCTGAGGATCAGCAGCTCGTCGACGATCAGCGAGAGGCGGTCGATCTCGCCCATCGCCGCGCCCAGCTCGCGCTCGGTCGGGGCGTCGCCGCGCGAGCGTTCGGCCAGGTTCTCCAGCCGCAGCCGCAGCCCCGTCAGCGGCGTCCGCAGTTGATGGGAGGCGTCGGCGACGAAGTCCTGCTGGACCCGCAGCAGGCGCTTGATCCGCTGCGTCATCTCGTTGAAGGCGCGGGCCAGCGAGCGCTGCTCGGTGCTGCCCTGGACGGCGACGGCGGTGTCGAGGTTGCCCTCGGCGACCTGCCGGGCGGCGCTGTCGAGGCGGCGGATCGGGCGGGCGATCTGCTGGGCGATCAGGGCGCCGGCGACGATTCCCAGCAGCAGCACGACGGCGGCCAGCGCGGCGATGTCGAGGATCGAGGTCTTCACCGCCTTGTTGACCGCCTCGATGCTCTGCGTGATCCGCACCGCCCCGATCGGGCGGTTGCGGTCGAGGATCGGGACCGCGGTGGCGAGGATTTCTTCGCCGAGGGTCTCGCTGCCGCGGGTGATCTGCTCGCCGTTCCCCTGCAGCGCCGCTTCGACCTCGGGCCGGTCGTCGTAGCTGCGGCCGGTCGGCGACCCGGCCGAGTCGGCGAGCAGGTTGCCGCCGGCGTCGACGACGATCACCCGGCCGCGAACGCTTTCGGCCGAGCGCTCGGCGATCCGCTGCAGCGGCACCGGCTGCGGGGGGTCGACGAACTCGGTGGAGCTGGTGGCGACGACCTCGGCCTGGCTGCGCGCCTGGCCCTTGACCTCGGAGTCGACGCGGTCGCGCAGGCTCAGCGCCAGCGGCACGCCGAAGGCGATCAGCGCCAGCAGCAGGACGTAGGCCAGCGCCAGCAGGAGGGTCGCCCGGAGGCTTACGGTCCCTCTTCCTCCGGCGCGGCGAAGCGGAAGCCGACGCCGCGGACCGTCTCGATGTAGGTCGGGTCGGCGGGGTCGTCGTCGAGCTTGCGCCGCAGCCAGCCGATGTGGACGTCGAGCGTCTTGGTCGAGCCGAACCAGTTGGTGTCCCAGACCTCCGACATCAGGTCCTCGCGGGTGACGACGCGGCCGGCGTTTTGCATCAGCACCGCCAGCAGGTCGAACTCCTTGCGCGAGAGGTCGAGCTCGGCGCCTCCGAAGCGGGCGATCCGGGCCGCCGGGTCGAGCTCTAGCTCGCCGACCGCGACCGGCTTCATCGCCGCGGCGCCGGCGCCGTTCTCGCGCGGGGCGCTGCGGCGCAGGACGGCGCGGATGCGGGAGATCACCTCGGCGGCGCTGAACGGCTTGACCACGTAGTCGTCGGCGCCGAGCTCGAGGCCGACGATCTTGTCCATCTCGGTCCCGCGCGCGGTCAGCATCACGATCGGCACGTCGGAGCGGCGGCGCAGCTCGCGGCAGACGTCGCGGCCGTCGCCGTCGGGGAGGGCGAGGTCGAGCATCACCAGGTCCGGTTCCTCGGAGTCGGCGAGGGCGAGGGCGCCGGCGGCGGTGGCGGTGACGACCGCCTCGAACCCCGCCCGGCGCAGCGCCTCGGCGAACGGCTGGGAGATCGATTCCTCGTCCTCGACGACGAGGATGCGACCGCCTGGCGATTGCGTGGCCATGACTCCACTGTAGGGCCTGATCAGGCGAATCGAGCCTGCACGGGGCAGGTTTTGCCAGGGCTTTACCCCCCGCTTTCCGGCGCTTGCAGGGGGTCGTCGCACACTGCCCCAGCAAGCAGCCGAACGGGGGAACAACGTGAAGAACGCCAAAGCCAAAGTCGCGACCGGGGCCACCGTCGTCCTCCTCGGAGGACTGACCGGGCTGGCCCTCAGCCAGGGAAGCAGCGCGCCGAGCAAAGCGGTGGCGGACAAACTGATCGTCCACACCAAAGTCATCCGGCGCACGGTCCACGTCACCAAGCACGCCAAGCCGAAGCACCCGCCGGCCGCGGCGCCGGTCGAACCGGCGGCCTCCGGCGGCGCGGCGGGAGGCGCCTACGTCGCCACCGGCGCCAGCGGCGCCGCCGAAGGCGAATCCGCCCCGGTCTACACCGGCTCGAGCGGCAGCGAAAGCGAATCCGCCCCGGTCACCACCGGCTCCAGCGGCGGCGGTGGCGAAAGCGCTCCGGTCACGACCGCGACCAGCGGCGGCGGTGGCGGCGAGGTCGAGAGCGAGGACAGCAGAGGCGGCGGCGAGAGCGAGCACGAGGGCGGCGATGACTGAGCGCCCCCGCTCGAAGCGGCCCTCCGCGAGCCTGGTCCTCTGGGCCTCGGTCCTGCTCTTCGCGGCGCTCTTCGCCCTGCTCGCCTACCGCTTCGCCGCCGAACGGACGGCGAGCCAGGCGACCGCCCGCGCGGTCCAGGTCCGCAAGGTGCTCGAGCGCCGGGTGGTGACGACGATCATCCCCAGCCCCGGTCAGAACACGGTCAGCAGCGGCCCCGTCAGCAGCAGCTCCTCCTACTCCGCCGGCGCCGAACCGGTGGTGACGAGCGCCTCCTGATGAGCGAACACGACCTCACCTTCCAGGCGATGGGCAGCCACGTGCGGCTGCTGGTCGGCGAGCCGGGGCCGGGGATGGCCCCGGCCGCCGCCGCGGCCGAGCAGGCGCGGCGCTTCGTCGAAGAGTTCGACGCGACGCTCTCCCGCTTCAAACCCGAGAGCGAGCTCTCGCGGCTGAACGCCGACGAGCGCGAACGGGTGCCGGCCTCGGAGCTGATGCGCCGCGCGGTCGAGGCGGGGGTCTTCGCCGCCGAGCGCAGCGACGGCCTCGTCGACCCGACCCTGGTCGGCGAGATCGAGGGGGCCGGCTACGTCTCCTCGCGCGCCGGGACGGCCGGCCTCCCGCTCGGCGAGGCGCTCGCCGACGCACCGGCGCGGCGCCCGGCGCAGCGGCGTCCCGACCGGCGCTGGAGCGAGTTCGCGGTCGACGACGCGGCCGGGGAGGTGGTCCGCCCGCCGGGGCTGCGCTTCGACACCGGCGGCACCGGCAAGGGCCTCGCCGCCGACATGGTCGCGGCGACCCTGCGCGGCTACTCGCGCTTCATCGTCGACTGCGGCGGCGACATCCGCATCGGCGGCGCCGACGCTCTTGTCCATCCCTACGAGGTCTTCGTCGAACACCCGATCACCGGCGCCCGCGCCCACGTCCTGCGGCTCGGCTCCGGCGGGGTCGCCACCTCGGGAATCAACGTGCGGATCTGGCGCGACGCCGACGGTCGCTTCGCCCACCACCTGCTCGACCCGGCGAGCGGCGAGCCGGCCTGGACCGGCCTGGTCGGCGCCACCGCCCTCGGCGACACCGCCCTGGAGGCGGAGACCCTCTCGAAGGCGGCGCTGCTCTCCGGGCCCGAGGGCGGGCGCCGGGTCCTCGCCGAGCGCGGCGGCTTCCTGATCCACGACAGCGGCCGGGTCGAGCTGGTCGGCTCGCTCGCGGTCGCGCTGCGGGTCCGGCTGCCCGAGGTGAGCCGATGAACGCCGCCGGCACCGCCGAAGCGATCCAGTCGCACGGCTGGTGGCTGGCCAGCCGTGCCTCGGGCCTGGTCGCGCTGGTCCTGGTCACCGTCTCGGTCTTCCTCGGGCTGACGATGTCCGGCAAGGTGATGCGCCGGCCCGGCTTCGCGAAGAAGCTGCTGGCGGTGCACGAGCAGACCGCGCTCGCCGGCCTGGTCGCGATCGCCGTCCACGGGATCGCCCTGCTCGGCGACCCCTGGCTGCATCCGGGCGTCGCCGGCGTCGCCGTCCCCTTCGCCCTCGGCTTCAAGACCTTCTTCACCGGCTTAGGGGTGATCGCCGGCTACCTCGCGGCGCTGCTCGGGCTCAGCTACTACGTCCGCCGCCGGGTCGGCGCCAAGCTCTGGCGCAAGGCGCACCGGGCCACGGTGGTCGTCTACCTGCTCGGCCTGACCCACGCGATCGGCGCCGGCACCGACGCTTCCGCCGTCTGGTTCCGCTGGTGGGTGATGGCGACGACGCCGATCGTCGGGGGACTCTTCGTCTATCGCGTGCTCTCCGCCCGGGCCAAGAAACAGGCCCGGCAGCGGGCGCCGCGGCCGGCGCGCCGGTCCCGTCCTGGAGGAAGCGTGATGGGCGACGCCGGGGTCACTCGCGCAGCCGGTCTTTGACCCAACGGGGTGTGGTCAAGTCGGATGCGCCTCGTATGCCGAGGTGCGTAGGTAAAGCCTTGGCAAAATCTCGCCGCGGTTGAGGCTGGGTTTAGGAAGCGGCCGCAACCTCGATGGCATGACCACTCCGCGCCCCCGCGCAGTCGTCCTCGGCTCGCTGTCCCTGTTCGCGGTCCTCTTCGTCGTCCTCGCCCTGGAGCTGAGCGCCAGCGCCAGCACCTCGGCGGGGAAGACGCAGGCGGCGGCGAAGGCACGGCCGGCGCCGGCTGAAACGCGCGCCGCCGCCCCGGAACCGGAAGTCGAAGAACCGGCGAGCGAATACCTCGAACCGGAATACGCGGAACCGGAATACGTCGAACCCGAACCCGAATACGAAGAAGTGCCGCCGGTCGTCACCAGCTCCTCGTGATCGGCGGCGTTCCCCACACCCTGGCGACGCAAGGCTGGTGGATCGTCAGCCGCTCCTCGGGGCTGGTCGCCTTCGTCCTGGTGACGATCTCGGTCTTCCTCGGCCTGACCATGGCTGGCAAGCCGGTCCGCCAGCCCGGCTTCGCCCGGACGATGAAGGCGCTGCACGAGCAGACCGCGCTCGCCGCCCTGGTCGCGATCGGCGTCCACGGCCTGGCGATCCTCGCCGACCCCTGGCTGAAGCCCGGCGTCGCCGGGGTGACCGTCCCCTTCGCGCTTGTCAGCCACCGCTTCTCGGTCGCCGCCGGGATCGTCGCCGCCTACCTGGCGCTGCTGCTCGGGCTCAGCTTCTACTTCCGCCGCCAGATCGGCCCCCGCCTCTGGCGCCAGGCGCACCGGGCGACCCTCGCCGTCTACCTCCTCGGGCTGCTCCACGCGCTCGGCGCCGGCAGCGACACCGGCTCGCCGCTCTTCATCCTCTGGGTGGTCGGCAGCGGCGTCCCGATCGCCTGCCTCTTCGTCTACCGCCTCGGCGCCGCCCGCCGCGCCGACGAACGCCGCCGCCGCGCCCCTCGTCCCGGCCGCTCGCTTCCGGACACGGCCTGAAAGATCGCCTGCGTGGGCGGGATCTTGCGGGGCCGAGGCAGCGCAGGAGTCACTCTGTACTCGCAGAAGGCACCCGACTGATGGCTCTACGCAGAAAGAAAGATCAAGGCTCCGAGGAGCCCCGGCGCCCCCGCGGGCGTCGCGCGCCGATCATCGAGCTGAGCGACGTGACCAAGGTCTACCCGGGCGGCCACATGGCGCTCGACCGGGTCAACCTGGCGATCGGCCGCGGCGAGTTCGTCTTCCTCGTCGGTCCGACCGGCTGCGGCAAGTCGACGCTGATCAAGATGCTGATCCGCGAGCTGACCGCCACCGAAGGCGGGGTCAAGATCGCCGGCCGGGACATCGGCCAGCTGCCGGAGAAGAAGATCCCGCAGCTGCGGCGCAACATCGGCACCGTCTTCCAGGACTTCAAGCTGCTGCCCGACCGCACCGTCTACGACAACGTCGCCTACGCGCTGCAGGTGATCGGCGCCAGCCGCGCCGAAATCCGCGAGCAGGTGCCGCAGACCCTGCGCCTGGTCGGGCTCTCGACCAAGATCCACAGCTACCCCGACCAGCTCTCCGGCGGCGAGCAGCAGCGAGTCTCTGTCGCCCGCGCCTTCGTCAACCACCCGCCGTTGCTGCTGGCCGACGAGCCGAGCGGAAACCTCGACCCGGTCACCTCGATCGGGATCATGCAGCTGCTCTACCGGATCAACAAGGCCGGAACCACGGTCGTCGTCGTCACCCACGACCGCGAGATGGTGGACAACATGCAGCGCCGCGTCGTCGAGCTCTACGAGGGCCGCGTCGTCCGCGACGAGGTCTCCGGCGGCTACACCGAGGAGTCGACGACCGAATTCGGCCTGCGGATGCGGGCCGGGATGGGCGTCGGCCCCGACGGCGACACCCGGACCAACGGCCACTCCGACCACGACCACCTGAGCTGATGGGCCGCCTCGTCTTCTTCTTCCAGGAGGCTCTGCGCGCGCTGAAGCGCAACGGCGCCCCCAGCCTGGCGGCGATCGTGACCACGGTCGTCACCGTCGTCCTGCTCGGGATGCTGATCCCGATCTTCCAGACCGCCCAGGGCAAGAGCGAGGAAGTCCGCGACCAGCTAAACGTGCAGTACGAGCTCTACGACGACGCGACCAAAGCCGAAATCGCTGGCCTCAAGCAGAAGCTGGAAGCGATTCCCCACGTCGCCGAAGTCACCTTCGTCAGCAAGGACGTAGCGCTGGCGACGCTGAAGGGCGAACTGAAGGACAAGACGATCGTCGAAGAGCTGCACACCAACCCGCTGCCCAACAGCTTCGAAGTCAAAGCCGACGACGCCGCCAACCTCGCCGCGGTGCGCAAGGCGGTCTACCCGAACGGGCCCGATGGGCCGTCGATCTCGGCGATCATCGTCAAACCGTTCGACCGCCAGCAGTCCTCGGAAAAGATCGAGCAGGTGACCAGCGCGCTGAAGATCGTGCTGACCGTGATCACCGCGCTGCTGGTCCTCGCCTCGCTGATGCTGGTCGGCAACACGATCCGGCTCTCGATCTACACCCGCCGCCGCGAGGTGGAGGTGATGCGCCTGGTCGGCGCCACCCGCTGGTTCATCCGCTGGCCGTTCATGATCGAGGGCGTGGTCGTCGGCTTCACGGGAGGCCTGCTGGCCATACTGATCCTGTGGCTGGGCAAGATCACGATCGTCGACCCCCTGAGCAACACGATCGGCGTCCTCGCGGCGCAGAACAGCTCGACGCTGGGCTTCCCGGCGCTGGTCGCGATCCTCTTCGCCGCCTCGATCCTCGTCTCGACGATCGGCTCCGGCGTGACGCTGCGTCGCTTCCTCAAGGTCTGAGGCCGGCGTGAGAGCACGCGGGGCCGTGGCGTTCGCCGTGGCGCTGGTAGCCGTCTTCGCCGCCGGGCTGTGGCTGGGAGGGCATCCCCGCTCGCTGCCGGGGCCGCTGCGCGACGCCTTCGTCTCCGAAACGTCGGGGCTGACCGCCGAAGCCGCCGAAGCGATCGAAGACAGCTACTACCGGCCGGTCGGCCCGACCGAGCTCGGCAACTCCTCGCTGCAGGGGATGGTCCGCGAGCTGCGCCGCCGCCACGACGACCGCTTCAGCGAATACTTCTCGCCGGAAGCGCTGGCCAGCTTCAACGAGCAGATCGAAGGCCGCTTCTCGGGGATCGGGCTGACCGTGACCGAAGTGAAGAAGGGGCTGCGGGTGGCAAGCGTCTTCCCGCGCTCGCCGGCCGCGAATGTCGGCCTCGCCCCCGGCGACACGATCGTCTCGGTCGACGGCGAATCGATCGCCGGGCAGAGCAGCAACGAGGCGACGCAGAAGATCAAGGGCCCGGAAGGCACCCAGGTGACGATCGGCGTCCGCGACGCCAAGAGCGGAAAGGTGCGGCGCCTGACCCTGATCCGGGCCGAGGTGACGCTGCCGAACGTCAGCCACCGGGTGGAGAAGGTCGGCGGGCGCAGGCTCGGCTACGTCCGCCTGCTCAGCTTCAGCGAAGGGGCGCACGGACAGCTCGCGGGCGCCGTCGAGAAGGTCGAGACGGAAGGGGCGGAAGGGATCGTCGTCGACCTGCGGCACAACCCCGGCGGCCTGCTCCAGGAGGCGGTGCGGACCGCGAGCCTCTTCCTGCCCGAGGGCGAAGTCGTCGTCTCGACCAGATCGCGCAGCCAGGGGGAGAGCACCTACGAGACCAGCGACGGCCGGGTGACGAAGCTGCCGCTGGTGGTCCTGATCGACGGCGGCACCGCCTCGGCGGCCGAGATCCTCACCGCGGCGCTGGCCGACGACAGTGTCGCCGAGGTGGTCGGCGCCACCTCCTACGGCAAGGGCGTCTTCCAGGAGGAGCAGTCGCTGTCCAACGGCGGCGCGCTGAAGCTGACGGTCGGCGAATACTTCACCCCGAAGGGCGTCAACCTGGCCGAGAGCCACGGGATCCACCCCGACGTCGAGGTCCAGGACGACCCGGATACCAAGTCCGACGAGGCCAAGCAGCGCGCCTTCGAAGTCCTCGCCGGCCAGGTCGGCTGATGGCGAGCCGAGGCCGCGGGCGCAACCGCCGCCAAACCGGGCGACGCGACGGTCGTTTCCACGATTCGCGTCCCCATAGGAACCAAAAGGGTGGAAACGATGCTCGTGCGCAGCCCTCGGCGCGGGAGACGGTGGACCGGCTGCTGAAGGAGGAGCTCGGGTACCGCGGCTTCCGGCCGACGATCGAGGGGGAAGCGCGGGAAGCGGCGCAGTGGGCCGAGCGCGAAAGCGGCCCGCGCCGCGACCTCGTCGAGCTGGCGACCTTCACCGTCGACCCCGCCAGCGCCCGCGACTTCGACGACGCGATCTCCGCCCAGATCGAGGGCGACGGCGCCCGGGTCTGGGTCCACATCGCCGACGTCGCCGCTCACGTCAAACCGGGCTCGCTGCTCGACCAGGAGGCGCGGCGGCGCGGCAACAGCACCTACGTCCCCGGGGCGGTCGAGCCGATGCTGCCGCACGCGCTCTCCAGCGAAGCCTGCAGCCTGGCGCCGGGGGTCGAGCGGCTGGCGGTGACGACCGAGGTCGAGCTGGGGCCGGGGATGGAGCCGCGCCGGGCGCGCTTCTACCGCAGCCGCATCCGCTCCGACGAGCGGCTCGACTACGACCAGCTGGACGAGGTCTTCGCCGGCCGCGCCCAGCCCCCGGCGGAGGTCGCCGAACCGCTTGCCGCCGCACGCGAGATCGCCGCCGGCCTCGGCGAGCACCGCGGCACCACCAGCCTCGACGTCGAGTCCTTCGAGCCCGAGTTCCGCTTCGACGCCGAGGGCAACGTCGCCGCCGCCCAGGGCGTCGCGCAGACCGAGGCCCATCGCCTGATCGAGCGGCTGATGATCCTCAACAACGAGCAGGTCGCCCAGCTGCTGGAGCAAAAGCGGGTGCCGGCGATCTACCGCGTCCACGCCCAACCCGATGCGGCCCGGGTCGAGCGCCTGCTCGAGCAGCTCGCCGCCCTGGGGGTGCCGACGCCGCCGCTCGGCCAGGGACTCTCGGCGCAGGAGGCGGGCAGGGTCGCGGCCGAGGCGAGCCGGCTCGTCCGCCGCGAGGCCGCGCGACGCGGGCACGGCCGGGAGGCGTATACCTCGCTCGTGCTCCGATCCCTCAAGCAGGCCACCTACAGCGAGCGGAACATTGGCCACGCCGGCCTCGGCAGCTCCGCCTACTGCCACTTCACCTCACCGATCCGCCGCTACCCGGACCTCGTCTGCCACCGGGCGCTGCTGGCGCTGCTGGGGGAGGGGGAGGAGGCGCCGACGCGGGTCGAGGCCCGCGAGGCCGCCGCCGACAGCTCGGCGCGGGAGCGCGAGTCGATGCAGATCGAGCGCCACGCCGACGACGTCTGCGCCGCCTACCTGCTCGAACGGGAGCTGGGGAAGCGCGGCCTCGACACGGTCTTCGAGGGGGAGGTATCCGGGGTGATCCGCTCCGCCTGCTTCGTCTCCTTCGGCGGCGAGCTCGGCGACGTCTACGAGGGGATGCTGCCGGCGCGGCGGCTGCCGGGCGAGTACTACGCGCTCGACGAGGCCGAGGTGGCGCTGGTCGGGCGCGACTCGGGCGCGAAAGTCCGCCTCGGCGATCCGATATCCGTCCGCGTCGCCGGGGTCGACCCGCCGCGCGGCCGGGCCGAGTTGGCGCTCGCCGGGGAGGCGGTCTGATGGCCAAGAAGCAGAGGAAGCCCGCATCAGGGAAAAGACCACCAGCTTCCGGAGACGTGGTGACGAACAGGCGCGCCCGTCACAAATTCGAGTTCGTCGAGACGATGGAGGCGGGGATCGTCCTGCAGGGGTCGGAGGTGAAGGCGCTGCGCGGCGGGCAGGCGCAGATGACCGACGCCTATGCGGTCGTCGACGGAGGCGAGGTTTGGCTTCGCAAGCTGCATATCCCGCCCTACGAGTACTCCGCGGTCGACGCTCACGCGGCCGAGCGCCCGCGCAAACTGCTGCTCCACAAGGAGGAGATCGAGCGCCTGATCGGAAAAACCGCGCAGAAAGGATTGACCCTGGTTCCGACCAGGATCTATTTCAAAGGCCCGCGGGCGAAGGTGGAGCTGGCTTTAGCGCGAAACAAGGAGGGTCGCGACCGGCGACGCGAGATTGCCGACCGGGACGTTCGCCGCGAGGTCGAGCGCGAGTTCAAGGGAAGGATGCGTTGAGGTTGAAACTGCCGATTCACATGCAAGGATGCAGAGCGATGCGGACCCGGAAGAGTCTCCCCGCCGCCGCCGCTGGGATCATCGCGGTGCTGATGGTGGCTCCTGCCCAGGCCGGCGCCGACTCGTTCCCGGAAAAGGCGAGCGACTACGTGAGCGACAACACCGCCTACTTCGTCGCCGCCCTCTTGGCGGCGGTCCTCCTCCTGCTCCTCATCGTCCGCATCAGTCAGCGGCGCGCGAAGGAAGAGAAGGAGAAGCGGGGCGCGCAGCCTCCCGCCGCGGCTCCGTCTCCCGGCGTTCCGCCGGCCCCGTCTTCCCAGCAGACCGCCGAGATGGCCGCCGTCCCGGCCGCCGCAGCGGTCGGCGCAGGCGCTCCGCCCGCCGCGCCGGGCCAGTCCGTCCCGCCCCCCGGCCAGCCGGTGCCGCCGCCGGTCGCCGGGCAGGCGCCCCCGCCCGCCGGGGAGAGCGCCGCGGACGCCAAGCGCCGCAAACGCGACGAGGCGCGCCAGAAGCGGCTGCAGATGCGCGAGGCACGCAAAGCCGAGCTGCAGCGGCGCAAGGAAGAGCGGGCCCGGCTCAAGGCTCAGAAGCGCGGCGGAGCGGTTCCGCCCCCCGCACCCGGCGCCCCGCCCGCGCCTGGAGCTCCTCCGGCCGCCGGCGCCGCCCCGGTGCCCCTCCCCGTCCCGGTCTCCGGTCCCGGTCCCGCGCCCGCCGGCGCTCCGGCAGCGGAGGGGCCCAAGGAGAGGAAGTTCTTCGGAATCAAGATCGGTACCGGCAAGCAGAAGCGCGAGGCCGCCCTGGCCGAGCAGCGGCTCGCCGCGGCGCGGGCGGCCAACGAACGCGCCGTCGCCGAAGCCCAGGCCAGTGGGCAGGCTCCCCCGTCGCGCCAGCTGCCGCCCTGGGAGGAGGCGACCACGACGCAGCCGCAGGCCGGCGGCCTCGCCGCGGTGCCCTCGGCTCCGCCCCCGCTTCCAGGCGCCACGCCGGGTCCGGGCGACTACGATCCCGCCGTCGCCGAACAGCGGGTCCACGACAAGGTCGCCGAGGTCCGCACCGAGACGCAGCGGATCGGCGCCG
This sequence comes from Solirubrobacterales bacterium, assembly GCA_036260485.1. GTDB lineage: Bacteria > Actinomycetota > Thermoleophilia > Solirubrobacterales > 70-9 > VAYN01. The sequence continues at coordinate 40,598 of DATAMR010000059.1, forward strand.
AGGCCGAGCAGCGCCTGCAGGCGGCTCCTGCCGTCCCGGCGGCCGACCTGCACAGCGCCGAGCAGCGCCTCGAGGACGAACGGCAGGCCCGCGAGCGGGCGATGCAGGAGGCCGAGCAGCGCCTGCGCCAGATCGAAGAGCGGACCAAAGCGGCCGAAGAGCGAGCCGCCGAGGCGAAGCGCCTCGAGGAACGCCAGGCCGAGGAAGCGGCTAGCGACCAGCGGCTCGAGGAGATTCAGCGCAGCGTCGCCGCAGCCGAAGAGCGCGCCCGCGAAGCCGAGCAGCGAGCGGCCGAAGCCGAACAGGCCGTCGTCCGCCAAACGCAGGGCGGCGCAACGCCCCCGCCTCCGGCGCCGCCGCAGGAATTCTCACCGCCTACCCCGCCACCGCCGCCTGCGCAGTCCTTCGCGCCGCCCACCCCGCCACCGCCGCCAGCCGAGCTGCCCCCGATTGCACCTCCGACGCCGCCCCCGCCGCCGGCCGAACCTTTGGCACCGCCGACGCCCCCGCCCGCACCCGTGGAGCCACCACCTCCGCCACCGCCGCCGGAGCCACCGGTCGCCGAGCCCATTCAGTCGGCTCCGCCGCCTCCGCCACCTCCGCCCGCCGCTGAGCCGACGGCCCCGAGCTTCGGCGCGCAAAGTGGTGGCGATCGGATCAACCTCAACTCGATCACCTTCGAGCAGCTGCGCGAGCAAAGCCTCTCGGTAACCCAGGCGACCCGCCTGCTGGCCCACCGCGAGCGTCTCGGCGGCTTCAAGTCGGTCGACGACCTCGACCAGGTCGCCGGCTTCCCCGAGGATCTCCTCGCAGACCTGAAGTCCCGCGCGACCGTCTAGCGGTACTTCATACCCCCCTGTAGCTTCCATACCCTCGTGTAGCTGCGCCAGATCTAGCTGCGGCTCGGGTGGAACAGCAACGGGACCACGATCCGGTCTCGTCACAGATAACCACGTGCATCTTGGCGAGAGCAACTTGCTGGCGCCCGGCCTTTTGCAGGTAAAAGTCAGGTGGCTTAGCCAGCTGGTGCCTCTAAACGCACAGCGCCCCTTGACCGTTCAGCACTCCCCGAGTACCTATATCGGCGCAAGTTGGGGCCGGCGGCCAGTCAAAGACCCGCCGACCCCAGTCCAATGCCGGCGGAAGCGGCTGAGCTAGCCCTCTCCGCCGGAACACAGAAAGGGTAGTTCAATGAACAAGAAGTTGATGTTGCTCGTGGCCGGGGCCCTCGCGGCTCTGGCCTTCACGGCGCTTCCGGGCGCCGCTTCGGCGAAAGAAACAAAACTCAAATGTGAGGGAGCGGGTGCCTGCACGTACACGGTTAGTGGCAGTGTCTCGGAATTTTCGCTCCTCAAAGGCGATACAGTGAAGTGCGAAAGCGTAACCGGCACCGGCACCGTGACCGGACTGAATGCCGAACGAGAGTCGACGACAAGCACCGTCGAACTGCTCTTCCATAGCTGCAAAGAGCAGATCACGCCCTTCCATTTCGCTTGTAGCTCCGCTGCGCAGCCGAGCGGGACAGTTACAACCAATCCGTTGGTAGCCCACACGATAGCGCTCCCCGGGTCTACGAGCGAAGCAGGAGTACTGCTCACAGGTACGAGCGTGACATTTACGTGTGCCGGTGGGTTCGCTTCGACGCAAGTGACAGGTAGCGCGATCGGTGAAATCGAAAGCAAATGCAACACCAACACAGGACTGACTCAGAAACTCAATTTCACTGCGACTGCCCACGGTACCCAGACGTTTAGGACCTACACAGGCGCCAGCGCCGACCTCGAAGGCAAGACAAGTCACACTGGCGGCGGTAGCTACGAAACAGCTGCTCAGACCGGCAAAGGCACCCTTACCTTCAACCAGAACGTCATCCTTACATGCGCATAGGCGGTCTGGTCTAGAGTAAGTTGTTGATGCGACGGGACCGCTGCGGCGGTCCCGTCGCTCTGTACTGACAGGACGATGCATGTGGCCAGGAGCTAAATAGGTGTGTGTGTTTACTGCTCGTGTGTTCCAGGTCTCTGGGCAAGTGGACCATGCCTTGGCGGTTGAGGCCCGATGCCGAAATTAGGCTGAGTTGCTGATGTCTTGCCAGGCGTCTGCCGAACTGCGCGCGCGAGCTCCTGCTGCACTGCCCTTAGCAGGGAATTTCACGCAATCCGTGCGCGCGCCAATCGCGCTGCAGACTCCGCATCGCCAGCACCTTGATCTTCGGCCGGCCATCGGTTAAATATCAACGTATTGGTACGGCGGGTTGCGTGCCTTCGAGGCAGGCCCGCACCGACGGGTGTTCTCAGGGAAACGGAGGGGAGAGGGAGATGCCGGTAGCCCGATGGGGTGCAGCTCGACTGGCCGTTGTCGCCGCGCTCGCAGTGATCGCCCTCGCGGCGACTCCCGCCGGCGCAAGCGCCGAATTCTTCATGCCAAAGGCCTTTGGCCCCGACGGAACCAGCGCAACGAACTTCGTTGAAGTCAGCTCGGTCGCCGCCGACGTAGAAGCAGAAGTGATCTACGTGCTAGATGGCAACGGCAACGCCCTCTACAAG
>DATAMR010000060.1:0-15777 GCA_036260485.1 Solirubrobacterales bacterium
GAGAGCCCCTGGCCCTGGGTGACCATGCAGAACCGGTGGGCGCCGGCAGCCTCGGCCGCCTTCGCGTGTTCGAGGATCTGCTCCGGCTCCATCATCGCGTGCATGACGGTGTCGGCGTCGGCGTAGCGCGACTGGGCGCAGAAGCCGCAGTCCTCGGCGCAACCGCCGGACTTGGCGTTGACCAGCGAGCACATGTCGGTCGAGTCGCCGAAGTTCTCCTGCCGCACCTCCCAGGCGCGTTCGACCAGGGCTTCGATCTCGGTGTGGTCGCTGAGGCGGCCGTAGGCGCGGGCCTCGTCGACGGTGATCAGGGAGGACATCGAGGCGCAGCCTAGGAATCGCCCCGGACGCCTAGCATCCGACCGATGAAGCGGACCGTGGCGTGGCGTCGGGGGGTGGCTCTGGGCGTTCTCGCGCTGCTGGCAGTTGGCGCGTTCGCCTGCGGGGTCACCTTCGGAGACGGGTCCGGTTCGCCGCCGCCCAGCGTCGCCGAGACGCTGCCGGCGACGCAGCTGGCCGGGGAGCGGATCGTCACCGGGCTGCCCGGGGCCTCTGTTTCGCCGCGGCTGAGGGACGCGATCCGCGAGGGGCGGGTCGCCGGCGTCGTCCTCTTCGCCGAGAACATCCCCAGCCGCGCCGCCGGCCGACGCCTCGTCGCCCGCCTGCAGGCGATTCCCCGGCCGCCGAAGCTGGATGACCCGCTGCTGGTGATGACCGACCAGGAGGGCGGCCTGGTCAAGCGCATCGGTGGCGCCCCGACCGCCTCGGCCCAGGAGATGGGCGCGCGTGGCGCGGCCTTCAGCGCCAGGCAGGGACGCCGCACCGCCGCCAACCTGCGCGACCTCGGCATCAACGTCGACCTCGCTCCGGTCCTCGATGTGGGACGACCGGGCGGTGTCATCGCCGCGACCGAAAGGAGCTTCGGCGCCACCCCAGCCCGCGTCGAGGCCACCGCGATTCCCTTCGCCGAGGCTCTCCAGGCTGGGGGCGTTGCCGCGACCGGCAAGCACTTCCCCGGCTTCGGCGCGGCGACCGAAAACACCGACTTCGCGGTCGAACGGGTCGGCCTCTCCAAGCGCGAGCTGCGCGCCGTCGACGAGGAGCCCTACGCCGCCTTCGCCGCGGCCGGGGGCGAGATGGTGATGCTCAGCACCGCCATCTACCCGGCCTTCGACGATGCGCCCGCTGCTTTCAGTCGCACGATCGCCACCGCTGAGCTCCGCAACCGGCTCGGCTTCGACGGCGTCACCGTGACCGATGCGCTGGAAACGCCCGCGGTCGAGCACTTCGGCAGCCCCGGCGAGGTTGCGGTGGCCGGCGCTCGCGCGGGCGCGGACCTGCTGCTGTTCGCGCGCCTCGGCCCGGCCGAACGGGCCTGGAAGGCGCTGGTCGGCCGGCTCCGCGCCGGCGATCTCGACCGGGCCGAGTTCGAGGCAGCGGCGCAGCGCGTACTCGACCTGCGCGCCGGGCTCGCGCCTCAGCGCTAAGGCACGTCCTCCCGCACCGAGAACGGGTCGAAGACGCGCACCGCGTCGCGGCCCTCGTCCTTGGCCGCGTACATCGCCGCGTCCGCCTCTGAGACGACCGTGGCGACGCTGGTGCGCGGGTCGGTGCCGAACATCGAGACCCCGATGCTGACCGTCACCGCCCCGATCTCCTGGTCGGAGCGGTGGTCCCGGACCTCGTCGGCGATCGCTTCGGCCGCCAGGCGCGCCTCCTCGCGGCTGCAGCGCGGCAGGATCACCGCGAACTCGTCGCCCCCGAGCCGGGCGAGCGAGTCGCTGGCCCGGGTGCGGCTGCGCAGCACCTCGGCGATCTCCTTGATCAGCCGGTCGCCCGCCGGGTGGCCGTGCGAGTCGTTGACCTGCTTGAAGCGGTCGAGGTCGAGCATCAGCAGCGCCCCGGTCGAGCTGTCCCGCCGGCTGCGCGCCATCGCCACCGCCAGGTCTTCCTCGAACCGGCGCCGGTTGCTGAGACCGGTGAGGGCGTCCTGGCTCGCCTGCCGCTCCAGCTCCTGCATCCGTTCGGTCCGACCCCAGGCGATGATCAGGGAGGCGAGCAGCGCCGCCAGCGAGATCCCCAGCACCGCCAGGGCGACCGGCAGGCTGAGACCGGCCCCGCCGGGGTCCTTGACGGTCATGGTCCAGGTACGGTCGGCGATCCGCACCGGCACCGAGGCGGCGTCCTCGAGCGAGCCGCTCGGCCCGTAGACGGTCGCGTCGCCGATCCGCAGCTGCACGTCGACGTCGGAGGTGACGGCGTCGGTGGCGGATGCGGCGAGCTCGCCGACCCGGAAGCTGCCGGCGGCGAAGCCGATCAGGGCGCGGCGGCGCTCGGCGACGGTCTTGGCCGGCGCCCCGTCGCGGTAGACGGCGCGGAAGACGTTGATGCCGCTGCCGCCGATCAGCAGCGGGATCACCGGGCTGGAGACGGCGACGCCGGCGTCCCGGGCCCGCCCCAGGAGGGGCGCCCGGTCGGGGTCCTGGCCGAGGTCGTATCCGAGCGCCTGTCTGCGTTTGTCCTGCTCGTTGCCCTCGGCGGTGACGTAGGTGATCGGGAAGTAGTCCGCACGAGGCCGCGAGCGGTCGAAGCCGAAGGCGCCGACCCGTTCGAGGATCGGCAGCCCGTGCGTCCGCTCGAAGCGTTCCCGGCCAGCCGCCGTCACCCGCGGGATGTAGGCGGTGCCGCCCAGCGCACCCTGCTGGATCAGCGAGCGCCCGTAGACCTCGAACTCGTGCCTGCTGAGGTCGTCCTCGGCCTTGAAGAAGGCGGCGGCGCTGTCCAACTGGTCGACGGACAGGCCCGCCACCGCTTCCATCTGGTGCGCCGCGCGCATCGCCTCTTCGCGCTGCATGTCGTGGAAGTCGTCGTTGTCGTTGTCGTAGACGAGCACCGCCGCCACCACCGAGCCGACCGCGACCAGCGTCACGGCGGCGATCCCCAGCCAGAAGCGCCTCCTCACGTCGGCACCGCCGCCAGGGACTCCCAGAGGTAGAGCGAGGCGAGGCTGCGGTGGGGCCGCCACCGCTCGCCGATCTCGACCGTCCGCGTCGGCGTCGGCATCTCCTCCAGCCCGTACTCGACCTGGATCGCTTTGCGGATCCCGAGGTCGCCGCCGGAGAGGACGTCGGGGCGCTGCAGGTGGAAGAGGAGGAACATCTCCGCCGTCCAGCGGCCGAGGCCGCGGACCGCGACGATCTCCTCGATCACCTCCTCGTCGCCGAGCTCCTCGAGCCGGTCCAGCTCCAGCTCGCCGCTGAGTACGTGGGCGGCGAGATCGCGGACGTACTCGGTCTTGCGCCCGGAGAGCCCGCAGCCGCGCAGGTCCTCGACCGAGGCCCCGAGCAGCTGCTCGGGGGTGGGGGTGGTGCCGCCGAAGAGGTCGAGGACCCGCAGGTAGATCGTCCGCGCTGCTTTGGTCGAGAGCTGCTGGCCGACGATCGCCCGCAGCAGGGCGCCGTAGGGGTCCTCAGGCCGCTCCTCTTTGCGGCGCTCGAGGCGGGTGGCGAGGTCGATCTTCCCGATCCGCTCGATCAGGGCCGCCATCGTCGGGTCGGAGGCGGCGAGGGCTTTGCGCGCTTTCGCGCTCAACGGCCGGTCCACTGCGGCCGGCGCTTCTCGGCAAAGGCGCGGATCCCCTCGCGGAAATCCTCGGAGGAGAAGCAGGATTCGCGCAGGGCGACGAGGCCCGCCTCCTGCTGGTCGCTCAGTTCCGGGTTCTCGTTGAGGAGGTCGATCGCGTGCTTGTTGCCGCGCATCGAGAGCGGCGCGTTGGCGGCGATCGCCGCCGCCAGGGCGACGCCCTCGTCCGCGATCCCGTCGTCGCCGGCCACCCAGTTGACGAGGCCGATCCGCTCGGCCCGCTCGGCGTCGAGGTTGCGTCCGGTGAGGAAGAGCTCCTTCGTCGCCGGCAGGCCGACGGTGTCGAGGAACTTGCGCAGCCCGGTGTGGCCGTAGATCAGGCCCAGTTTCGCCGGCGGCATCCCCAGCTTGGCGCCGGCGGCGCAGAGCCGCAGGTCGCAGGTGATCGCCAGCTCGAGCCCGCCGCCGAGGCAGTGGCCGTTGAGCGCCGCCAGGGTCGGCCAGGGGTGCCGGGCGATTGCCTCCATCGCCGCGTGGAAAGGGTGGGCGACGAGCGCCTCGGCGTCGCGCTCGAAGCTCTCGTCGGGGATGCCGGCGATGTCGTAGCCGGCGGAGAAGAGCGGCGGGGCGCCGGTGACGAGGACGCAGCGGGTCTCGATGCCCCGGTCGAGCTGGGGGAGGATCTCGGCGAGCGCGTCGAGGATCTCGTGGTCGAGGGCGTTGCGGCGCTCCGGGTTGGAGATCGTCAGCCGCGCGACCGCCTCGGCCGGCTGGTCGAGGAGGAGCTTGCCGCTCGCGAGCCGCTCGACCACGCCGCCACTACTCCAGGACCACGAGGACGTCGCCTTCGCTGACGCTCTGGCCCTCCTCGCAGCGGATCTCCTTGACGACGCCGTCGTCTTCGGCCTCGACCGGGATCTCCATCTTCATCGACTCCAGGATGACGACGGTGTCGCCGTCGGAGATCTGGTCGCCGACCGCGACCTCGATTTTCCAGACGTTGCCGGTGATGTGTGCCTCGATGTCTGCCATGGGCGGGGACAATAGCCCGACGATGGGACCCGATAACGCAGGGGATGCGGAGCTGGCGGCGATCGTCGCCGCGCGCAACGAGGCCGACCGGATCGGCGAGACGGTGCGCGCCCTGCGGGGCGCCTTCCCCGGCGCGCGGGTCTGGGTCGCCGACGACGCCTCCGAGGACGGGACCGCCGAGGCGGCGCTGGCGGCGGGCGCCGAGGTGGTCAGCCGCGGCAGGCCGCACGGCAAGGGCGCGAACGTCACCGCCGCCGCCGAGGCGGCGCTCAGCGTCGAGGCGCCGCCGCGCTTCGTCCTCCTCTGCGACGGCGACCTCGGCGCCTCGGCCGCGGGCCTGGTGCCGCTGGTCGAGGCGGTGCGAGGGGGGGAGTGCGACCTCGCGGTCGCCGCCTTCGCCCGCCGGGTCGGCGGCGGCTTCGGGCTCGCGCTCGGCTTCGCCCATTGGGCGATCCGGCGGCGCTGCGGCCTGGAGACCGGGGCGCCGATCTCCGGCCAGCGGGCGATGCGGGCGGAGGTGCTGCGCGCGGCGCTCCCCTTCGCGCCCGCCTACGGGATGGAGATCGGGATGACGATCGACGCCGTCCGCGCCGGCTACGAGATACGCGAGTACGAGATCGACCTCGAGCACCGGGCGACGGGGAAGAACCTCGCCGGCTTCGCCCACCGGGGGCGGCAACTCCGGGACTTCGCCCGCGTCTACCGATCACGCAGGCCGCGGGCCGCGGGCTCGTAAGGTGGAGGGGATGGGGAACGGGAGAAAGGGCGCCGGGCTGCTCGCGCTGCTCATTGCCGCGCTGGTCTTCGGCGCGGCCCTCGCCAACGCCGAGCTGGTCGAGCGCGGCAACCTCTTCGTCAAGTTCGCCGGCGGGATCGCGCCGACCAAGCTGCCGCGCCACACCAACGCGCCGATCTCGGTCCGGGTCGACGGCACCGTGCGGACCCTCTCCGGCGACCGGCCGCCGGCGCTGCGCTTCATCTCGATCGCGATCAACCGCGGCGGCCGGATCGAAACCAAGGGCCTGCCGGTCTGCCGGCGCAGCCAGATCGAGGCGTCGAGCTCGGCCTCGGCGCTGCTGGCCTGCGGGGACGCCCTGGTGGGCACCGGCCGCTACAGCGCCGGGGTCGCCTTCCCCGAACAGGACTCCTTCCCGATCAGCGGCCGCATCCTCGCCTTCAACACGGTCGTCGACGGCGAACGGGCGATCCTCGCCCACGTCTACGGCCGCCATCCCTACCCGAACAGCCGCATCTTCGTCTTCCACATCCACAACTCGAGCGGCACCTTCGGGACGATCCTCACCGCCGCCCTGCCCGCCGCCCTCAACCGCAACGGCTATCTGAAGCGGATCGTCCTCAACCTGAAGCGTGATTTCACCTACCGCGGCCGCCGGCACAGCTACCTGACCGCCGCCTGCGGCGCGCCGGAGGGCCTCACCGTCGGCGTCTTTCCCTTCGTCAGGGTCGGGATGACGTTCGCCGACGGCCGTAAACTGGCCTCCACCTTGATCCGCACCTGCACCGTTCGGCGCTAGCCACCCCTCTCGCCGCCCAGTGATCCTCGCGATCGACCAGGGGACGACGGGGACCACCTGTCTCGTCTTCGACCCCGCCGGGGCGGTCGCCGGCCGCGCCTACTCCGAGTTCCAGCAGTTCTTCCCACAGCCGGGGTGGGTCGAGCACGACGCGAACGAGATCTGGGAGGTGACGCGGCGGGTCGCGGCCGAGGCGATCGCCGACGCTGGGATCGAGGGGGCGGAGCTGGAGGCGATCGGGATCACCAACCAGCGCGAGACGGTCGTCGCCTGGGATCCCGAGACGGGCGAGCCGATCCACCGGGCGCTGGTCTGGCAGGACCGCCGCACCGCAGGCCGCTGCGACGAGCTGCGCGCGGCCGGGCACGAGCCGCTGGTGCGGGAGCGGACCGGGCTGACCATCGACCCCTACTTCTCCGGGACCAAGATCGAGTGGCTGCTGCGGAACGCCGAGGAGGCCGAGCGGGCGGTCTTCGGGACGATCGACTCCTGGCTGATCTTCAAGCTGACCGGCGAGCACGTCACCGACTACACGAACGCCTCGCGGACGCTGCTCTTCGACATCCGCAAGCTCGAATGGGACGCGGAGCTCTGCGACCTGCTCGGCGTCGATCCGGCCCGGCTGCCGCAGCCGCGGCCCTCCTCATGCGTCTTCGGGACGACCAGCGAGTTCGGCGGCGAGGTGCCGGTCGCGGGGGTGGCGGGGGACCAGCAGGCGGCGCTCTTCGGGCAGGCCTGCCACCGCCCGGGGATGGCGAAGAACACCTACGGCACCGGCAGCTTCGTCCTCCTCAACAGCGGGCCGGAGCCGCCGCAGGTCCCGGACGGGCTGTTGGCGACGGTCGCCTGGGGGCTCGGCGAGGAGGTCACCTACGCGCTGGAGGCCTCGATCTTCGTCACCGGCGCCGCCGTGCAGTGGCTCCGCGACGGGCTCGGGGTGATCGACGAGGCGGGGGAGAGCGAGGCGCTCGCGGCCTCGCTGGAGACCAACGACGGCGTCTACTTCGTCCCGGCGCTGACCGGGCTGGGCTCTCCCTACTGGGACCCCTACGCGCGCGGCACGATCGTCGGGCTGACCCGCGGCAGCGGCCGGGCGCACCTGGCGCGGGCGGCGCTGGAGGCGATCGCGTACGAGACCGTCGACGCGGTCCGCGCTCAGGAGGCGGCCTGCGGCGAGCGGCTGGAGCTGCTGCGGGCCGACGGGGGCGCCACCGTCAACCGCTGGCTGATGCAGTTCCAGGCCGACGTCCTCGGTGTAGGAGTCTCCGTGCCGGAGATCGCCGAGACCACCGCCCTTGGCGCCGCCTACCTGGCCGGCGTCGCGACCGGCGTCTGGACGGCGGAGCAGGTGGGGGAGATGTGGCGCGAGGCCGACCGCTACGAGCCGCGGATGGAGGCGGCGCAGCGCGAGGAGCTGCTGGCCGATTGGGGCCGAGCCCTGGAGAGGTCGCGCGGATGGGCGAGATGAAGCCGCAGGTCTACAAGGACCCGCGCCCCGCCGAGTACTTCCAGCAGTTCCACGCCGCGGCGCGCAAGGGAGTCGGCTGGACCTACACCTTCGCCCGCATCGTCCTCACCCTGCCGACGCTGCTGCTCTGGCGGGTGCGGCAGGTCGGGGTCGAGAACGTGCCCAAGCAGGGGCCGCTGGTCCTCGCCCCCAACCACTTCAGCCAGATGGACCACTTCTTCGTCGGCGTCTACCTGCGGCGGAAGATCCGCTTCATGGCCAAATCCCAGCTCTTCGGCCCGCCGGTCCTCACCTACGTCTACAAGCACGGCGGCGTCTTCCCGATCCGCCGCGGCCATCACGACGAGGAAGCGATCGAGACCGCCCGTATCTTGGTCGAGCAGGGGGAGATGCTCCTCATCTACGCCGAGGGTGGCCGCTCCCGCTCCCAGCAACTGGGCGAGCCGAAACCCGGCATCGGCCGCATCGCCCTGGAAACCGGCGCCCCGATCGTCCCGGTCGCGATCCACGGCTCCGAGTACGCCCGCCGGTGGAAGCGGCTCCGCTTCCCCAAGACCACCGTCCAGTTCGGCGAGCCGCTCACCTTCCCGGTCGAGGACTCACCCGGCCGCGAGCGCCAGATGGAGGTCGCGACGGAGGTCTTCGGGCGCGTACGGGAGATGTACGAGGGGCTGGCCGAGCGCGGTTAGCTACTCGTAGCGCGCCTCGAGCCCGGGGTAGAAGTCCGGGTCGTGGCCCGGCGTGATCACCACGTCGGGAAACTGGGAGCGGAAGAGGCGCAGCTCCTGCAGGGAGCGGCGGAGGTTGTGGGCGTCGGCGGGGCGCGGAGGCAGCGGCTCGGAGCCGTCGAGCTGCCCGGCGACGTACATCGCGTCGCCGCCGATCACGAAGTCGCGCTCCTTCAGCCGGCAGATCACCGACATGTGGCCGGGGCTGTGGCCGGGGGTGTAGGCGAGGTGGATGGAGCCGTCGCCGAAGAGGTCGAAGGTGCGGCCGAAGCTGGCGTAGGAGTCGATGTTGGCGCGGTCGAAGGAGACCGTGCGGTACTCGAAGGCGTAGTCGAAGTGGGCGCGGCGGTAGCCGTTCAGCAGGGGGCTGCGGCCGTGTGCGGCCTCCTGCCACTCGGCCTCTGAGACGACGAAGGTCGAGCTGGGGAACTCGGAGATCGCCGAGGTGTGGTCGAGGTGCATGTGGGTCATCACCACGATCGGGATCTCGCCCGGCTCGAGGCCGCGCTTGCGCAGCTGCGAGGGGACGTCTTCGCCGGCGGCCAGCGTCGGCTTGCCGGAGCGGGCGGCGAGGGCGCCGAAGTTCGCCTTCGGGTCGGTCGCGATCGAGGGGTGCAGGCCGGTATCGACGAGGATCGCGCCGGCGCTCGGGTGGCGGACGAGGAAGGCCGGCACCGGGACCACGTTCTCCTTCGAGCCGATCAGCAGCGCCTTCGCCAGCTTCGCGGTGATCAAACGCCCGCCGGGGCTGACCATCATCTCGCGGGCGAAGTCGACGTGGCCGGCGATCAGCGGCTCGACCGTTACGGTGGCGCCGCGGGTGCCGCCGGCAAGCGGCTCGTGCAGGGGGTGCGGTTCGACGCTGATTCCCATTCCGAAAGGCAATCTACGCGGCTCGGCATCTCTATAGGCTGCGCCGTCGATGGCTGAACGCGACCGTTCGCGGATCTTCAGAGACGGTTTGCTCGAGGGGCAGGTCTGCGTCGTCTCCGGTGCCGGCAGCGGACTCGGGCGCGAGACGGCGCTGGAGCTGGCGCGCCTCGGCGCCACCGTCGTCGCCTGCGGGCGTCGCGAGGGGCCGCTGGCCGAGACCGCAGAGCTCTGCGCCGGGCTGCCGGGATCCTTCGAGCACGAGTGCCTCGACATCCGCGAGGAGCAGCCGGTCGGCCGCTTCTTCGACGGCCTGCTCGAGCGCCACGGCCGCCTCGACGTCCTCGTCAACAACGCCGGCGGCCAGTTCCTCAGCCCGGCCGAGGCGATCAGCCCGAAAGGGTTCAAGACGGTGATCGACCTCAACGTGCTCGGCACCTGGCTGATGACCCACGCCGCCGCGACCAAGGCCTTCATCCCGCAGGGCGAGGGCAAGGTCCTCAGCGTCACCCTCTCGCCCCACAACGGGATGCCGGGGATGGTCCACTCCGGCGCCGCCCGCGCCGCGGTCGAGAACATGATGCGGACGTTGGCCGTCGAGTGGGCGCGGTTCGGGATCAAGACTTGCGCGCTGGCCGCCGGCCAGTTCGCCACCGAGACGCTGCTGACCAAGTATCCGCAGGTCGTCGTCGAGAACCTCGAGCGCTCGATCCCGGCCGGCCGCGCCGGCCGGCCGGAGGAGATGGCCTGGCTGGTCGCCTACCTCGCCTCGCCGGCGGGCGACTTCTACTCGGGGACGACGATCACGCTCGACGGCGCTCGCGACAATTGGGCCGGGCCGTGGCCGCCGGAGGCGATTGCAGATGAGACGGGCACTCCAGTGGCTGAGGATCGCCGCTGACCGTTGGAGGGGTCGTCAGGCAAGGACGCAGGGAGCGTGGCGTGCTCTGCACGCGAGCGACCGAGGACGCCGCCTGATGGCGCCTCCAACGGTCAGGAGCGCGGCTCGAGGACGACGAGCGGGATCTCGCGGCCCTTGCTGCGGGCGGCGTAGTCGTCGTAGCCGCGGTACCCCTTGACGGCGAGCGCCCAGAGGCGCTCGCGCTCCTCCGGTTTCGCCGTCCGGGCGTGGACCGGGAGCGTCTCGCCCTTCACCTGGACGGTGGTGTCGGGATTGGCCATCAGGTTGTGGTACCAGGCCGGGTGCTTGGGGAAGCCGCCTTTGGAGGCGACGACGACGAGGTCCTCGCCGTCACGGAAGTAGAGCAGGGGCGAGGTCCGCCTCTTTCCGCTCTTCGCCCCGACGTGGTCGAGCAGCAGCATCTTGCCCGGCACGCCCGGGATGGTGTGGCCGAGGCGCCCACCCGTCCTCTGGTAGAGGAACGTGTGGACGCCCATGAAGCGGCGCGTGGCGGGCCAGACGCGGTCCCCCACGTCGAGGTAGCGCGGCGTGCGCCGCGTACCTGAATCTGAACCCGTGGAGCTCAGGTGTACATCCCTCCGAACATGCCGCCGGTGACATTCAGTACTTGCCCGTGCATGTAGTTGGCGAGCGGCGAGCTGAGGAAGAGGACCGGGCCGGAGGCCTCCTCCGGGGTCGCCGGCCGGCCGAGCGGGATGATCGCCGAGGCCATCGCCCGCATCTGCTCGGGGATGCCGAGCTCGATCTTCTCGCCGCTGGGGGCGGTCATCTCCTCGCCGGCCTCTTTGGCGCCGGTGAGGCGGGTTTCGACGAAGCCGAAGGCGACCGCGTTGACGTTGATCTTGAACTGGCCCCACTCCTTGGCGAGGGTTTTCGTCAGGCCGACGACGCCCATCTTCGCGGCCGAGTAGTTGACCTGGCCGGCGTTGCCCATCATTCCCGAGGTCGAGGAGGTGTTGATGATCTTGCGGAAGACCTCCTGGCCCTCGGCGCGCTCGGCCTTGGCCGCCTCGCGCCAGGCCGGGGCCAGCGCCCGGGCGACCCGGAAGGGGACGATCGTGTGGATGTCGAGCATCGCCTGGAACTGCTCGTCGCTCATCTTGTGGGCGACGCCGTCCCAGGTGTAGCCGGCGTTGTTGACGCAGATGTCGACCGTGCCGAAGGCGTCGGTCGCAGCCTTGACCAGCTCGTCGGCGGCACCCTCCTTGGTCAGGTCGCCGGCGAAGACCGCGGTCTCGCCGTCGATCTCGCTCGATGCCTGCTCGGCGACGTCGGCGTCGAGGTCGTTGATCAGCACCTTCGCGCCCTCGGCCACGAACAGTTCCGCCGTGGCGCGCCCGATACCGCGCGCCGAGCCGGTGACGATTGCCGCTTTCCCGTCCAGAAGTCCCATTGCTCCGTCTCTCCTTCGATCGCTGAAAGTTCGCGCGGGAGGGTATCGGGATCGCTGCGATCCTGGTTGACTGGCCAGTCGGTTCCGCATTCCCCATTCTGCTGCCTGAAGCGATATGGCTATCAAGTTGACGATTTGTTAGCCGATACACATGTCTAAGATGCCGCGGATGCCTTTGCCCCCCAGCCGCAGGTCGGTGGCCGGAGCGCTCGTGGCGATCGCCCTGCTGGCGGTCGTCCTCCTCGCGCTGCCCAGCGGCGCGACGCCGGCCCGCAAGATCGTCATCTACGGCGCCAGCTCGGGGTCGACGCTGACCCTGAGCAAGAAGCACCATGGGCGGCTGATCGTGGTCAAGGGCAAGATGGCCCACCAGCGCCCGCGCGGCTGCCACTTCACCAGGGGACGCCGCAAGGCGGTCTGCACGACCCGCAACGCCCACCGGATCGAAATCCAGATGGGCCGCCACGGCGACCTCGTCCGCATCGCGGACAAGATGCCCTTCCCAGTTGTCGTCTACCTCGGCCCCGGCTCGGACAAGTTCATCGGCAACGCCGAGCGGGACTTCTGCTTCCCCGGCGGCGCCCGCCGCAACCGTTGCATCGGCCGGGGCAACAACGACGTCTGCATCACCGGCAACCGCAACAGCGACTGCGTCGGCGGGGGAGGCAACGACTACTGTCGCCACGGCCGCGGCAGCGACGGCTGCTGGGGCGGTCGCGGCCAGGACGTCTGCATCATGGGCGCCGGCGAAGACGGCTGCCACGGCGGCCCCGGCCGCGACCGCCTCTACGGCGGCCCAGGACAAGACCAGCTCTACGGCGGCCGCGGCTACGACTACTGCAACGGCCAGCGAGGCTGGGGCAGGTCCCACGGCTGCAACACCGGGCCTCGGCGCTGAATCAGCGCGCGGGGTTCACGCGCATTTCTGCGTAACCAGTTACACCGAAGTATCTTGACTGGTGGGCTAGGGAGGGCTACTCCTAGGTGGACCGGCGGGGGGAATGAGACCTCGAAAGGCACCCATGAACATTAGACTGATGTCAATCGCGGCGGGAGCGTTAGCCGTCCTCGCCTTCACGGCGTTTTCCGGCGCTGCTTCGGCGGCAGAATCCCCACTCAAGTGCGAGGGCGCCGGCGCCTGTACCTATTCAATCTCGGGTGGTGAATCGAAGCTCTCGCTGACCGGCGGCGACACAGTGAAGTGTACGAGTACGACCGGCAGCGGCGAAATGACGAACCTTGACGCCAACCGAGAGTCAACGACAGGCCTGATCGAGTTTCACTTCTCCAATTGTAGGGAGCAGAACTCGGGTTTCCAATTTAGCTGCACCAACACTGCGACGGCTGGAACAACAACAACTAACTGGATGGTGTTTCATGCCATCAGAATACCCTTTTTTGGTTGGTTGCTTCTGATTACAGGCTGGAACGAGACATTCACCTGCGCTGGCGGATTCGCCTCGACCCAGGTGACAGGCAACGTGATCGGCCAAATCGAGACGGCGTGCGGTACCACAGGTACCACGTTGGCCTTGAATTTCACCTCATCGTCCCACGGCGTCCAGACCCTGACGACCTACACAGGAAGCACCTTCAAACTCGAAGGAAAAACAAGCCACACGGGCGGTGGCAGCTACGCGCAGGCTGCGCAGACGGGTACAAGCACCCTCACCTTTAATCAGAACGTTGTGCCTACATGTTGAACGTGAAGGCGTGAATTGACCGGCGGGACCGTTGCGGCGGTCCCGCCGGATTGTTGGCGCTCGCTAGTTGGCCTGCCACATCGATCGGGCCACCGCGCCTGCTTGAGATGCCTTCCCATGGTCATCTGCCTCGGTCCGGGCTCGCCAGGTTCGTCGGCAACCCCGGGCGGAGCCTTCTTGCTCCCTGCAGCGCCTGTCGTATCGGCTGCGGGGGCGTCCTCACGCCTGCCAGCGTCGGGGTATGCCTCCGCCACACTGCTCACGCGTATTTCTGCGTACCGAGATACACCAAGGTACATTGACTGACCTACTTGTACCCGTCACGCTTGGTTTCGCCTCATTTCTGTGGCCACGCAGCTCCCACTGGTCGATGGCTTCCCAGTGTCGCAGGAAGTGTCTCGGGCACGGGGCAGTGGCGCTCCTGTCAAACCGCCCGCGTGCAGCTTTGCGAAGCCAATTCGCTAGCGCTCAGCGATTTGCAGGGAGAAAACAGTGGACCAAGAAGAGCAATCGCCGAAAAACACGCGGGTTCGCTTGACCAATCAGTGCCTCTGCGGTTAGGGATAGCGGTGCAAGTTGGGGCCGGCGGCCCAGTCATGACCAGCCGACCCCATCCCTAATCCGGCGGAAGCGGCCTAGCTGGCCTTTCTCCGCCGGAACAGAGAAAGGTTAGTTCAATGAACAAGAAGTTGATGATCCTCGTGGCTGGGGCCCTGACGGCTCTCGCCTTCATGTCCCTTGCGGGCGCCGCTTCGGCGAAAGAAACAAAGCTCAAGTGCGAAGGAGCGGGCGCTTGCACCTTTACGGTTGACGGGGGGGAAACCAAGTTCTCGATCGTCGGTGGCGACACAGTGAAATGCACCGGCGTATCTGGCAACGGTTCAGTGACCAACCTGGACGCCAGCAGAGAGTCGACGACAAGTACCGTCCAGCTTCTCTTCACCAACTGCCGTGAGCAGAACTCGGGTTTCCAGTTCACCTGCACCAACACGGCGACGGCCGGAAATGTCACAACCAACGTGATGACCGGACATAATGTCGCACTGACCACCGGGACCGAAGCGGGCGTCTTGCTGACAAACGCAGGCGTGACATTCACCTGCGCCGGCGGCTTCGCATCGACCCAGGTCACAGGCAGCATCCTCGGCGAATCCGAGACCAAATGCGGGTCTACCTCCAAAGGAACGGCTCTGAAACAGGTCTTCAACACCACGGGCCACGGGCTACAGTCGCTGACGACCTACACAGGCACCACCTTCAAGCTCGAAGGCAAGACAAGCCACACCGGTGGCGGCGCCTACGCCAACGCAGCTCAGTTCGGCACAGGCACCCTTACATTCAACCAGAGCGTCGAACTTACATGCGCATAGACAATCTGGCCTGAAGTAAGTAGCTGTTCAAGCGACGGGGCCGCTCCGGCGGTCCCGTCGCTCTTTATACTCAAGGATCAATATGCGCGCGAGAGCTGTTCTGGTGTGTGTGGCGTTTCTGATCAGCCTTTCGGGGTCAGGCGGAGTTGCCCAGGCAAGCCTGTCGCCGAGGTTGAGCTGCGGGGACAGCGCCTGTCGCGTCGCGGTGAGCGGTGGGGGGTTCAAACTGCGGCTGCGGGGCATCGAGCTCAGATGCCGCTCGGTGAGGGGCGGCGGCAGATTCGAATCGGAAGACACGGGCACGATGAGGATCGGCTTCGGAGGCTGCAGGGAGGAGATGACGCCCTTCAAGTTCAGCTGCTTCGGCGAGAAGCCGCCTGGCGCAGTCCTCGATACGAACCCGATGGGGGTAACGACGCTCAGCGAAGGAGGGACTCCGGGCATCCTCATGAGCGGCACCCAGTTGTTCTTTGCCTGCGGCGGGCTCAGCAGAGTGCACGTCGAAGGCTTCTTCACCAGCGCGATCAGTCGTGGCCAGTGCGGAGCCACGACGCGGCACCTCACCCTGCACACGAAGCTGATCGCCCACGGGCGCGAAGGCGAGAACCAGCCCAACTACGACGTCTACATCGACGGCTTCGGTGGCGAAGAGTATGACTTCGACAGGCCTTGGCGGTTGCGGTTCGGCCACGAGGTCAGGCTGAGGTGCTGACGGCGGTCAAGCGCCTGTCAAAGTACGCGTGCGAGCCTCTGCTGTAGTGCGATTTGCAGGGAGTTCATGCGAGATTGTGCGAGCAGTTAGACAGGCTCTCGCCGAGTACCACCAGTGATTTTGACCTTCGGCGGGAAAGTGGATAAATACCCCGGTGTCGCGGGGTTGGGTTGAGCGACGATAAGGCAGGCCCGCATCGACGGGTGTTCTCAGGGAAACGGAGGGGAGAGGGAGATGCCGGTAGCCCGATGTGGTGCAGCTCGACTGGCCGTGGTCGCCGTGCTCGCAGTGATCGCCCTCGCGGCGACTCCCGCCGGCGCCAGCGCCGAATTCTTCATGCCAAAGGCCTTTGGCCCCGACGGAACCAGCGCAACGAACTTCGTTGAAGTCAGCTCGGTCGCCGCCGACGTAGAAGCAGAAGTGATCTACGTGCTAGATGGCAACGGCAACGCCCTCTACAAG